>NZ_JBEFNF010000002.1:0-283994 GCF_040196175.1 Salicola sp. Rm-C-2C1-2
TCGTTGCAGCTCTGAAGAGACGTTTGCCGCTGTATCGGAGACGATCACCCGACTACGAAGATCCTGGACCACACAACAAGGCGCTCCAGCCGACGCAGACAGGCTGCGCGGCTGAGCTTAACCGTTAGAGGGAAGCGATGGATAGCGCAATCCTTAAGATACAACGGGCAGAGAAGCATTACGCTGAGTTATCAGCGCTTCTTCGCAAAAATAGACCTTTTAGATATTTCGTGGAAACCAATTTCAAGACGGGCGAGAAAGCAACGTTTGCTAAAAGGGATGAAGAGGTTGCTAATCATGCCGCGATCATAATTGGTGATCTAATACACAACCTTCGCTCATCTCTGGACCACACCTACTGGGACTGTACAGAACAATTCGCCAAATCAGACGGCGAAAAGAGAAGTATTCAGTTCCCCATTACTTCAACTGAAAAAGCACTCAAAGAATCTGTGATACCAGGGCTGCCTTCGAGGGTTTCAGAGTCATTTGCATCAGCACTGGAAGAGCTTCAGCCATACCGAGACGGTGGTAATCGGAATCTTTGTTTGATCCACGACTTAGACGTAATGGATAAGCACAAGCTGCTGATACCTACCGGCAACTTCACCAAGATAACGAGCGCTATGCTTCAGAAGCAGGTGCCAGATTTTCCTTCGGGCATCGTCGATTGTGGTTTTGGCAATAACTACCGAGATGTAGGCTGGAGGGTGCAGCCCATGACTTGGACGCAGCGGAGGAAAGCAAAGATTCCAGCATCTAACGTGCGTGAAAAAGAACTAGACGTTCCTGTTGAGACGGTGCTTGCAGATGTTGACTCTCTCCGGCCTGCCCTCGAAGTTCTCCAAGAAATGGTGGAAGCTACCAAGAAAGCGCATTACGTTTTGCGGGATGGGGCTAAGCCAGGTGCGTAGTCTACCCTCTAACAATGCAATTAAATTCGTTCCGGCCTACGGCCTCCACCGGACGCCCTTGTCAGGGCGCCGTTTATTGCTGGCGTTAAATCAGTAGTGTTACCGAGGCTGGGCGATAAGCAGAGCGTCATCCGTGTCCTTATAAACCATTCGGTGTTCTTCGTTGATTCGCCGAGACCAGTAACCGGCGAGGCTGTGTTTGAGGGGGTCGGGTTTACCGACACCTTTAAATGGTCCTCGCTTGGTCTCCTTGATCAGCTTGTTGATTCGGTTAAGGATTTTTTTGTCGGTTTTCTGCCAGTACAGATAGTCTGCCCAGGCGTTCCCAGAGCAGACGAGTTTCATTCAAGAAGTTCCTTTTCTTGACTACCGCCCTGCTCCAGCTCGGCAACGGATTCCAGCAAACGACGGGCGTTCTTTGGTGCGCGCAGGGCCTACCCGATGTCACTCCATTGAATAATAAGTAAGCGCCAACGAATCGACGCCTATTCGCTGGCGCTTATAGAGCAAGCGCGTCAATCGGGATCAGGACATCAGGCCTCGCCGACAATACGTTCGGCTCCGCCATTGCCGTACATTTAAGCCGTGTCGATCAGCGTCAGGCTGGATTCAATGCCGGCGCGCATGGCCGTGACCTCACGGTCGTGGTCACTGGCGCGCTCCCCCATACGCCAGGTGCCCTGGCCCAGTGCGGGAACGCGTTCGCTGGCCGGTAGATCAATGGCCCTCATGGCGTTACTTTACCTCTCAGCGCTTTGGTTTTTCCTCTGCGTGTTTTGTTGTCAACGCGGCGTCGCTTGGCGGATTTTTTCGGCCTTGTAGGCCGGCGGGCTTTCTCTTGTTTTACTGCCCCCTGGATCAGCGTTTTGAGGCGGTGCAGTGCGTCTTCCTTATTCTGTTCAAGGGTACGGTAAGACTGCGCCTTGATGACGATTACCGCCTCGTTACTGATGCGCTGGTCAGATAATGCCATCAATCGCTCTTTGTAGAAGACCGGTAGGCTGGAATTCAGGATGTCGAACCGAAGGTGTACCGCTGAGGCGACTTTGTTGACGTTCTGGCCACCGGCACCCTGTGCGCGGATCTGGGCGATGTCGATCTCCCAGTCAGCAAGTTCCACACCATTGGCTATTGTCAGCATGATTATTCACTTCAGTCCGCGGAGATACCCACATCCATGGCGAGGCGCTCACCCTCGACTGACTCGATCGCCTGTGGCTCCAGAAGATCTACTCGGTCGGCAGCGATGGTGTTCTCTGCGCTGGTATTGACCAGGACCCTGCGCACGGCTGATGCGCGGGCATTGGCGAGTGCTCTGAGGTCTGCGTCTGTAATGGATTGCGCAGCGATCACTCGTTCCGCCAAATGGTTACGATAGGCCAGAGCGTCAAAACGGGTGTTATCGGATGAGTCACTGCGCTGCTCGGTGAAGCGCGCCTGGATGGCTTGCAGGTCGGCATCCGGGTAATGGGTGCTGAACATCGCCTCTACAATGCCTTGGTTGGCCTCGGCCGTGAGGCTGGGATCTCCGCCTTCTCGACCCGCTTCAGCCAGTTTCTGCCGCAGGGTTTTAACCGCTTTTTGGCGTTGCAGGACGGGGCCATCGAAAACCCGGCTGTAGGGCCCGGCGAGTTCCAGTGCCAGTGCTGGGCGCCGGTGGAGCGCTTCACGCAGCTTGGCGACACGCTCGCGCTGGGGCGGAAGAAGCTCGGATCGCCCTTGCGGGAACTCAACCTGACCAAGCGCCTCTGAATCAGCGCCTACGAGATTGGCCAGAAAACGGAATGGCGACTGGACGACAGACGTAATGGCTCGGCCCAGTGCCTGGCGCATGACCTGGGTGATGTCGAATTGCGGGCTGCCTACATCCCCGGTTACCGGGAGGTCGAGATCGATGACGCCGTCGCTGTCCTTGAGCAGGGCGATGGCGAGATCCAGCGGCAGGTCCATTGCGTCGCTGGAGGCCATTTTCTTGCCCAGTTTCAGATCATGGAGCACCAGGTTGTTGCGTCCGTCGAGTTGCTTGTCTGTGACGGTATAGTCCAGATCCACATCCATGGTCCCCCCCGCAATCCTGTGGCCGGCGAAGCGCACCGTATAGGGGGAGTATTCAGGAATCTGCAGGTTGCTGAATCCCAGCTTCAGGCTGGTTTCGCGCATGGGATGCCAAGCGTGAACCGTGGCGTCCACGCGCGCCAGGCCGTACTCGCCGACCTCGCCCTCCAGCGCGACTTCAGCCGGCTGCGCCGACGTACTGCTCAGGGTTGACACCTCACCTGCCAGGTTGTGAATACTGGTTGAAAAGGGCAATGGCAGAGAGCGGTCCGCGAACCGCAGGGCGCCGTTGGTTAGTTCAACGCTTTCGACAGTGATACCGAAAGGGGCTGCTTCCTGCTGCTGACGTGCGTTGCTCTTCCCATCCCCTTTATTGGCGGGAGTCGTCACCATGAGTTGGCTGACGTTGGTGGTTTTATCCTCGTTGATGACGATTCGGCCGGAAAGGCCGTCGATGATGATGGGAGCGGTCTCGAGCTTCCTCTCTGCGAGGCGCAGCTCGAGTTGTTGCGTCTGAAGGCTCTGCCAGCCGATGAGTGGTGTGTCTTTGGCAACGTTCCGAATGCTCAGAGCGTTAATGCCGGCAGAGCCCTTGAAGGTAAAGGGCTGCTGAGTATTGGCTTTGATCTGGCCGTTCAGGTTGAGCCTCCCGCTATCGAGCTGGACCTGCGCGACCTGTCGCAGGTAAGGGGCGACCTGCTTCAGTGCCAGTTCATCGATACGGGTGTTGCCTTCGAGCGTGGGCGTTGGTAGAAGCTGCAGCATCCCCTCGAAGTCGAGCACGCCGCCACCCGCGAGCCGTCCGTCCAGGCGCACCGGAAAGCGCGTGCCTTCCTCCAGCGACAGGTCTTTTGCGAAGAAGCCAGCGTCTTCCAGTGCGAGTGACACCTGGTTGGATTGATCAGCGGTTGCCGCCGGGGCCTGAAGGTTGTCGGTGAAGCGTAGAACAGCGCCCTCCACGCGCAGATCATCAACCTTCAAAGCCGGTAGGGGCGACGATTCGTCTTCGGCCGGGGCCTGGTCCGAGGGCTCAGGGGCGAGTCGGGAGAAGCGCGTCCTGCCCGAGGCGAAGCGTTCTTCCTGAATGACTGGGTTGTCGAGACTCAGTGTCTGGAGAGTCCAGGCTCGGTTGATCACACTCGCCCAGGCCAGATCGATGAACAATCGGTCCCAGCCAAGCAGCTGCCGGTTGTCGGTGTCGTTCAGCGCGAGCCCGTCGATCTGGAGCGTGAGGGTGTAGGGGTTGGCGTGTACCGACTCAATTCGGAGATCGCGCTCAAAGTCTTCCTCGATTGTGCTTATTGCCACGTACTGGATGATCCAGGGCAAGCCCAGAAAACCCAGGAGGGTGTACGCCAGCAGAAGCACCAGCAGCCAGCATCGGACCCGGCGTGGAGAGGCCCAGTGTGTGCGCAGGTAGCCGCCGAACTGACGAATTGAGCTGCTTTGCATAAGATCACGCTTACTGGCAGGAAGTCTACCGGACAGGTTAAACCTGCCTGTATCTGACGTCACGCCTGCCTTGGTCTGTGGTGTGGGATCCGGGCAACCTTCCTGCTTCTGCCGGGTGCTGATAAGCTGCCAGATAATGATGCTGAATGCCTTTCATATGGACATTGACTATTGCTGACCGCTCTCCGTGATCTGTGGCACAAACACCGTTTCCTGTGTATCGCATTCATTGCCGCGCTTGTTGTGACGGCGTTTTTTGCGTTGCGTTTGGTGGTTTTCAGCCTGTACTGGGCCGACCCGGCCCATCAGGATCAGCCGCTGGAGGAGTGGATGACGCCGCGTTATGTTGCGCTTTCCTACGATCTGCCGGTCGGGGTGGTCCGGGAGGTGCTTGAGATAGAGGCAGTTGACGCTGAGCCCCGCACGCTGGAGGACATTGTGGCGACCTCTGAGCTGACTGTTGCGGAAATCCAGCAGCGTATCAATGAGGCGGTTCGTTCCCATGAGGGCCGCGGCCAATGACGGAGACTGTTTTTACCCTGGTTGCTCAATACGGCAGCGGGGCTCTGTTTATCGTCACTTTTCTGAGTTGTCTGGCGATGCCGGTGCCGGCGTCTCTGATGATGCTAACCGGGGGCGCATTTGCCGCATCCGGGGATATGTCGCTGGTTACGGCCAGCCTCTCGGCCTATGGTGGCGCCCTGGCGGGCGATCAGGCTGGGTATCTCGTCGGCCAGTCCTGCGCCGGTTGGCTGGAGCGCTGGGCGCACGCACGTCGCAGTCGCGCCATGCTGCTGGCCAGGGCACGAGCTTCTGTTGACCGGTGGGGTGGGGTGGGCGTTTTTCTCAGTCGATGGCTGGTGAGCCCGCTCGGGCCCTATGTCAATTTCGCGGGCGGCGCGGGGCGCATGCCCTGGGCACGCTTCAGTATCTGGAGCGCGGCCGGGGAGATGGTATGGGTGGCGCTCTATGTGGGTCTGGGGTATTTATTCGCCGGCAGCCTCACCGCCGTCGCGGAGTTCGCCGCTGATCTGAGTGGGCTCGTTGCTGGTGCTGTTGTTGCTGTAGGACTTGGGTTCTGGCTGCGGATGATGCAGAAGCGCCATCGTCGCAGCCACCTCGAGAGCTAATGCCGATCACGGTTACAGCACCAGTGTGGAGGCGAGAAACAGCATCAGCCCCATGCCGATGATGTCGGTGAAGGTGGTCAGGAAGATGCTGCTGGCGGTGGCGGGGTCGGCCCCAAAGCGCTTGAGCAGCAATGGCACCGCGACGCCGAAGATGCCGCTGCCCATACAGGCGCCGATCATGGCGATGAAAATAACCAGACCGAGCATGGCCGGGTTGGCGGACCCGGTGGATACGGCATAGGCAAACATAGCGACACCCGCAATAACCCCCACAGCAGCGCCATTGAGTGCGCCCAGAAGGATTTCCTTGCGCAGTAACCGGCTGACTGGGTAATCCTGAATCTGCCCCAGCGTGATCCCACGCAGGGTGATCGCCAATGCCTGACAACCGGTGTTGCCGCTCTGCCCTGCCAACACCGGCAGGAAGGCCGCCAGGGCGACGATCTGAGTGATGGTGCTCTCAAACATGCCCACCACAAAGGCGGCGGCAAAGGCGGTGATCAGGTTCACCTGAAGCCATGGGTGGCGCATGCGGAAGGCAGCGAACACCGGTGTGTTGATCTGTTCTTCCTTGGCAACACCGTACTGTGAGCCAGCCTGGGCGCTCAGTTGCGAGGCGATGCGCTCGTACAGCTTCCAGCCACGCACCTCACCCACGACGCGCATCTGATCATCTACCACCGGGTACATGGGATAATGGCGGGCCAGGACATCGTCGACCGCCTCTTCGATCGGAGTGTCCTGGCGAAAGGCGAAGGGCTCCTGCGCCATGATGCTGGCAAGGGGCTCGGAGGGCCTGGCGAGTATCAGGTCGCGCATGCCTACGATCCCGACCAGGCGATGATTTTCGGTGACGAAGATATAACTGATCTCGGAAACGTCGGCGCTCTTCACCATAAAGGTCAGCGCCTCGGCAACGGTGTGGCTGGCCGGCAGAATTGCGGTGGGGGGTGTCATCAGCTCACCGACACTCTCCTCCATGCCGGACAGCACTGCTCGGGTCGCCGCTTCATCAGGCGCGGCTGCTTCGCCCAGATGGGAGGCCATGGTCAGGGCCTGGTCCGTGGGCAACTGCGAGAGGATGAGCTGAATATCGTCCGTTGGCAGCCGCACAAGCTCTTCCGCGGCGTCCATGGCGGGCATGTCGCGGATATGCTCCACGCGCTCGTTCAGTTGCGTACTCTGCGACATGTCTGGCTCCAGCACCACTGAGTTAGTGCCAGACTATAGCAGGGGGCATGCTGGAGCGACACGCCTGCGATTATTGCGCTGACTGAGCGCCATCATCTTCCGCCATGAGTTCTCTGGCCACATCATGGATCTGTTCACGCAGCCACTGGTGCGCTGGGTCCTGGCGGTAGCGTACATGCCAACCCAGGTGCACGGGGAAAGTCCCAAGGTCGGCGGGAGGGGCTACAACACGCAAACGCGGATCGCGGACAAAACGCCGGCAGATCAGCGCAGGCAGCGTGGTGCAGTAGTCGGTGGTGGCAATCAGTTCAGGGATGGAAAGGAAGTGGGTTACCGAGACGGCAACATCCCGTTCCAGGCCGTGGCGGCTGAACGCATCGAACAACCCTTTTTTCAGGCGGCCAGGGGGCAGCATATTCACGTGCTTGAGATTCTCGAACGCCGCGCGCGTGAGTTGATCCCCCTGGAAGGGGTGGCCCGCCCGCAGGACGCAGGTCAGGCCATCCTCCATTAAGGGCTGAACCACCAGGTTGTCTGGCGGGTCCACGATCCGCCCCAGCACCAGGGCCGTATCGCCAGCGGCCACACCGGTTTCGGTGAGGTCCGCGCCATAGGGAATGATGCGGATCTGTATACCAGGCGCCCTGTGTTGCAGGCGTTCAACGAGTCTCGGCACGAATACGTATTCCACGTAGTCATTGGCGGCGATGACAAACCGCATGGTTGTGGTTGCGGGGTCGAACGTCTGTTGCTCCAGCACTAGGTGGTCGATTTCACCCAGCGCATCGCGGATGGCAGGGCCAATGGCCTGGGCTTTTTCGGTGGGCCGCATGCCGTAGCGTTCCCTGATGAACAGCGGGTCCTGAAACAGTTCCCGGCAGCGCGCCAGTGTGTTGCTGAGTGCTGGCTGGGTGATCCCGAGGCGTTTGGCGGCGCGGGTAACACTGCGCTCCTCCAGCAGCGCGATGAAGGTTCTGAGCAGGTTCAGGTCGTAGCGCATGGATATACCAAATCAAAATATCTCGAATAATAGAGATAAATTAGCTGAATTTTAGTTGATTCGCCATGATGGTCACCAACTCAAGCAAACCGGCAAAACCAATCACGAGGAGGTAGCACCATGTCCGATATCAAGGGCAAAACCGTTATTATCACGGGGGCAAGCAGTGGCCTGGGCGAAGCAACCGCGCGCATGCTGGCGGACAAAGGGGCCAAGCTGATGCTGGCGGCCCGGCGTGAGGACCGGCTCAAAACCCTGACTGACTCCATTAACGCGGCGGGTGGCGAAGCGAGCTACCAGGTTGCGGATGTGACCGACCGCAACGCCATGCAGGCGCTTGCGGACCAGACCCGGGAAACCTATGGCCGTATCGATGTGCTGGTGGCCAATGCAGGGCTGATGCAGCTCGCGCCGCTGGACAAGCTCAAGGTTGATGAGTGGGACGCCATGATCGACATCAACATCAAGGGCGTTCTCTACGGCCTGGCAGCCGTCCTGCCGACCATGCGTGAGCAGCAGTCCGGCCATATCATCAATCTGTCCTCGGTGGCGGGCCACAAGGTCTATCCGGGGTCCGTGGTCTATTGCGCCACCAAGTACGCGGTTAAGGCCCTTTCAGAAGGGATCCGTCAGGAGTCGAACGGTGAGCTTCGCGCGACCAATATCTCACCCGGCGCCGTTGAAACCGAGCTGACCGACCACATTACGGATCCGGATGCCCAGCAAGCAGCCAGCGAGGTCTACGCTGTCGCGATCAGTTCCGACGCCATTGCCCGCGCCGTTACCTATGCCGTTGAGCAGCCTGGTGATGTGGATGTGAATGAACTCATCATCCGGCCGACACAGCAGGAGCTGTAACAGGTCAGGCTTGCGTGAGCGCCGTCGGCCCGCTCGCCAGGGCTTTCTTCCGGCCAGGCGTTCACCTATCTCTGTGAGTGCGTGCTAAAGGCGGACGGCGTAGTATCAAGTGCTATGCTAGGGGCGATCTCACCCGCGAGGAGTTTGAGCAGATGAAACAGGACCTTGAGCGTTGATGGCGGAGAAAGGTTACGCCAGTATTCTGTGCCTGACACAGAGATGTTCATTGTTCAGTGAGGTACCATGAATTCCGTCATCGATCTTCTGAAATCCCACCGCTCCATTCGCAAGTTCACAAACGACAAGATGCCCCATGAGCGGTTGCTCGAGCTGGTGCAAGCCGGCCAGAGTGCTGCCACCTCCAGTCACATCCAGGCTTACAGCGTCATTCATGTGACCAATACGGCCAACCGCGAGACCATGGCTGAACTGGCCGGCGGTCAGGACTACATCGCGAGCTGTTCGGACTTTCTGGTGTTCTGTGCCGATATGAAACGACCCACGGACGCGGCGGAGCGCACCGGCGCCAATGTGGTGCGCGGCATGACCGAGCAGCTTCTTGTGGCAAGCGTGGACACCGCTCTGGTGGCCCAGAACGTAGCGGTTGCGGCTGAATCTGAAGGGCTGGGCATCTGTTACATCGGTGGCATCCGCAATAATCCCGAGGCCGTTAGCGACCTTCTCCGGTTGCCGGAGCACGTGTATCCCGTCTTCGGGATGTGTCTTGGCTATCCCGCGCAGGACCCGGAGGTGAAGCCACGTCTGCCGGTGGAGACGATCCTCAAGGAGGATTACTACAGCGATGACGCGGAGCAGGTCGATGCCTTTGATGAGACCATGCGGGATTACTACCGCGCCCGTACCGGTGGCAACAAGGACAGCAACTGGTCCCAGAACCTGACGCCTCTGTTTGATACCAAGCTCCGCCCCCACATGCGGGACTTCCTGGTGAAGCGAGGTTTTGAGATGAAGTGATCGGCCCTCAAAGCGGCTGGGAAAGGGCCTCCCTGTAGACAACGCTCTGATTCCGGCCGCTTCTCTTGCCGTGATAAAGCGCCTCATCGGCGCGGTCCACGCACATTTCAAACGACTCTCCGTGCTGCCAGAGCGCGATACCGGTCGTGATCGTCACCTGCAACGTCCGGTCCTGCACCTCAAAGGATTGTTGGCTGATCGCATCGCGGATGCGCTCGGCAACATTGAACGCCAGCATCAGGTCGGCGTTGTAAAGCAGTAACAGGAATTCCTCGCCGCCCCATCGGGCCAGGATATCCTGTTCACGGGTCTGCATCTGCATGGTACTGGCGATGGTTCTCAGGACGGTATCGCCGAAGCCGTGGCCGTGTTGGTCGTTGATGGCCTTGAAGTGATCCACGTCGATAATAACGGCGGCCGCCTCGGAGTGTTGCTCTGTAGGGAGGGCTTCAAACTGTTCGGCGAATCGGAGCAGGCCGTGCCTGTTGGGAAGGCCGGTGAGGTTGTCGGTTTCTGCAAGGCTCTGCAGCCGGCGTTCAGCACGCTGGATGCTGTGTGAATGGGCGTCCAGAATCATCGCCATCAGAACCAGCGACAGAATCATGTTGACGTAGTGCAGCGCCAGAACCACGGGGGCGTCCAGTGGACGTAGCGGGTCGATTTCATGAGTCCAGACGCTGATGCCGAGATAGAGCACGATGAGTACGCCCATGATCGTGATCTTGGCCCTGACCTGAGTGCGGGCATCAAGAAAGATCAAGGGGGCTAAAGCGAGCACGTAATAGTGAAAACCGCTCTCCCAGCCCAGGACCGGAGAGGCGATGCCGGCATGGAGGATGATTTCCACGCCGGCCAGGCTCATAACGGTCTGAAGCCGATCCCAATGGGTGATCAAGCGGGCACAGAATGCGTAAAGGCCGACGCTGGCAACGTTAACCAGCGCCAGGATCCAGACCCCAAGGCCAACGAACAGCAGGAGAAACGTGAGGTGTATAAAAAACGCTGCGATGACCAGAGTTCTGGCAACACTGCGCATCCGGACTTGCCTGCCCGGTTCGCCCCCATTAAGGGCTTCCGCGTTAGCTCCGGCGTTCGCCCTGGGGGGTGAGTTTGTGGCATCTCTGACCATCGGGCGCCGCTCCGTTGCTGCTGCAGGGTGAGCTTCGCGGTGCTTGCTAATGGTTATTATAGTGAATAGGTCGTTATATGTCGCAAAGACATCTAAGGGGGGAAGGTTTAATGGCTGGCGGGCACCGCCACCGCGCGACATGAGGCGCGATTGCCGTGGGTTTCAAGAGTATCGAACGTTACCAGTTCCAGCCCTGCCGCCTGGATCTGCGCTCTGAAGTCCTCAGCGTAGGTAACCTGGCCGAAATCAATGCTGGTAAGCCGCCGAAGCAAGGGCTTGAATGCTTCCATAAGCTGGGAACGGCGATGCTGGATGGTCTGGGTGAAAACGATACGGCCGCCCGGATTCAGGAGCGTGCAGCAGTGACGCAGGGCCTGCTCGGGGTCTGGCAGGAGCATGAAGCTGGCGGAGAAATAGATAACGTCATAGGGGCCGCCCCGGTGATCGTAAACCGACTCCTGATACACCATCACGCACTCTTTCAGGCTGGACTGGCTCAGCCGCGGCCGGGCACGCGCGACGTAACCGCCATCGATGTCGATGCCGGTTATTTGGAGCTGTTTGGAGGTGACGTGTTCAGCATTGGCCAGCAGGGCTCCCGCCGTACCGATGCCGACATCAAGAACAGTGGCGCGTGCGGGGATCAGGCTCAGCACCTCGGCGTACCAGCGTGACGTCAGCTTTAGAATCAGCGTGTCGTAGATCAGGCTTCGAATCATGAATGCTAAATCTACCACAGCAATAGAGCGGGCACACATCGGATGCTGGATGCAACCGACGAGGATTCATTTTGAGTGATCCCAAGTGTATTCTGTTCTCAGCACTCTGGATCGTCCTGAATCCAGTCAACAATATGCTCTTCGTAGTCGTCTGGATCCACAATAGGTTCGGGAAGGACACGGCCCTGAACTGAGATCCCGGCGTAGTGAACAGTGGCGCGGGAGCCGGAAAGCAGGTGATGCCACCAGGCCAGCCCCCGGCCTTCCGCGATCCGCCGGTAGGCGCAGCTTTTGGGGAGCCAGTCACTGTTGCGGGCAATTTCGGGGGTTACCTGGAGGCAGTCCGGCACCTGCTGCAGCCGGCCAGGGTAATCCGAGCACAGGCAGCTGCTGCAATCGAGCAGGCGGCAGGCGATCTGGGTGGCGTAGACATCACCGGTATCCGCATCCTCCAGCTTGTGGGTACAGCAGCGGCCACAGCCATCACAGAGCGACTCCCATTCGGTTTCGCTCATGGCTTCCAGTGATTTGCGTTCCCAGAACGGTGCTGTCTCATCAGTTTCTGTCATTACGGGCCTCCCGGTGTTTCCCGCGAGCGTAAGGCGCCATGAGCCCGCCTTCAAATGCTTGTTCGCCTATAGTTGCTGGCCTATCCTTCATAATCCTGAGCTGCGGACAACCCAAACAAGGAGCCCCCATGCTGGAATCTGTCCTGCAACGCATCGACAATGGCCTTGAGGCCTCTATTGAGCGCTGGTCTGAATTGCTACGCATTCCCAGCGTCAGTACGGACCCCGCCTATGAGGTCTCCATGCGTGAGGCGGCCCAGTGGCTGCGAGACGAGCTGGCGCCGCTGGGATTCCGCATTGATATCCGTGAGACCGAGGGGTATCCGGTGGTGATCGGACATCACGATGGGCCCGGTGGTGACGCCACCCACGTTCTCTACTATGGCCATTACGACGTTCAGCCTCCGGAGCCGCTGGCGGAGTGGCGCAATGAGCCCTTCGAGCCGACCCTGGAGGCCAGCCCCTATGGACGCCGGATGGTGGCCCGTGGCGCGGTGGATGACAAAGGCCAGCTGATGATGTGGGTCGAGGCCCTCAAGGCATGGCATGCGGCGCATGGTGGCCTTCCCATCAAGGTAACGGTGTTGCTTGAAGGCGAAGAGGAGGTCGGCAGCAAAAACCTGCGGCCGGTGCTGGAGCGCTACCAGCAGGAACTGAAGGCGGATGTGTGCGTGGTGAGTGACACGGGCATGTGGGACGTGGATACACCGGCCGTCACCTACACGCTCCGGGGCCTTCTGTATACGGAGCTGACCTGCCGTGGCCCAGGACATGATCTGCACTCCGGCTTCTACGGTGGTGCCATCGAAAACCCCATCAATGGTCTGACCCAAGTGCTGGGTGCGCTTCAGGACTCTGGGGGGCGGGTTCAGGTGCCAGGGTTCTACAACGATGTGGTGGAACCTTCCGAGCAAGAGCTGGCGGACTGGAGTGCCCTGAACATGGACGATACCGATTTTCTCGCCTCCGCCGGCGTGACCACCGCGGGTGGCGGCGAGGCGGACCGCAGCCTTCTGGAACGCGTCTGGTCGCGACCAAGCTGTGACATCAACGGCATCATCGGTGGCTTTACTGGTACCGGCGCCAAGACGGTCATCCCCCGGGAGGCCAGCGCCAAGGTCAGCTTCCGTCTGGTTCCGGATCAGGATCCTGAGCGTATCCTTGAGGGCCTGCGCCGTTTCATTGAGGCGCATACGCCTGCGGGTTGTTCAATGGAGCTGACGGTACACTCCGGCGCGCCAGCCATTCGCATTCCTACTGAATCACGGTATCTGAAAGCAGCCCTGAGTGCGCTGGATGAGGTCTATGAACGCGAGCCCGCGCTTCTGGGCAGCGGCGGCTCCATCCCTATCGCGGCCTGGGCGCGCGATATTCTGGGCATCGACACACTGCTCATGGGGTTCAGCCTGGAGGATGACGGCATGCACAGCCCTAATGAGAAATTCGAGGTGACTTGCTTCCATCGCGGCATGCGGGCCCATGCGGCACTACTGGAGCAGCTGCGCTGAGCCTTTTTCGTATACGGGCAGCATGGGTGTGGCTCACTGTCTATACTTCAGCTTGTAGGACACAGGCTCAGGAGTGGTGATGGGCACAAATGCGCTGAACAGCTGGATGATATGCCGTCGAGCTTTTGTTGAGACCACTCTGGTGCTTGTGCTCGTTTTGGCGACTGTGTCTTTCTCAGCCGCAGGTACCATCACCGTGCTGCCCGGAAACGGTAGCCAGAACCCGACGAAGGCCGTCCAGCACTGGTCGGAGCGCTCTGAAGGCGACGTCGACATGCCCGCCATCCTTGATGGAGGCGTCACCCCGGACTGGTCGCCGGTGGCAGGGCGTATGGTTAACTTCGGTTACACTGACGGTACGCATTGGTACCGCATGCGCGTGGAGAACCCGCTCAGCAGTCCGGTTGAGCGGTTTCTGGAAGTGGGCTATCCCCTCCTGGATCACATTGAGTTCTATCAGGTCCGGGAGGGAGAAATCGTTGAGAGCCACCTGACTGGCGACAACTACCCTTTCAAATCCCGGCCCATGGCTCACAGGAGTTTTGTGTTGCCGGTGGATCTGGAGCCGGACTCGGTAAGCCATATCTATCTTCGGGTCATGACCTCAGGGTCCCATCAGATTCCGCTGACACTTTGGCAACCGGAGAGGTTCTACGAGGCGAATGAAAAGGATATGGTCGGCCGCAGCATGTTCTATGGCATGCTTCTGATCATTGTGGTTTTCAACATCTTCCTGTATGCGGTCCTGAGGGAGCGCAGCTACCTCTACTATGTGTTCACCAACACCACCCTATTGGTTCTTATGGCCAGCCTGCATGGTGTTGCCTTCCAGTTTCTCTATCCTGATTACCCGGAGCTCAATGAGCGGGTAATACTGGTGGCCTCCGCCGTGATTGCGCTCTTCTTCAGTCTGTTCGGGCGTACCTTTCTCAACATTACCCGTCAGATGCGCTTTCGGCGTTGGGTGTTTCATGCTCTAACAGCTGTAACGGCCCTGAACACTGTGGCGGCTTTTTTCATCAGCTATGAGCTGTCCACGCGTTTTTCTGTTGTGCTGGCTGGCGTGGTAAGCGCTGTCATGCTTGTGATCGGCCTGGTGATGATGATCCAGGGGCACAGGGCAGCGCGTTACTTCATGAGCGCCTGGGTCATGCTTCTGGTGGGAGCCATGGCGTGGGTACTGCTGGTGGCCGGCATGGCGCCAGCGAATTTCGTGACCCGATACGGCGTGGAGCTGGGCGTGATTGCCCAGGCCCTGGTTCTGACGTTTGCGCTGGGGCAGCGCTTCAGTCAGGAGCAGCGGGCACGCCTCACAGCCATGGAAGAGCGTGAATCCATGGAGCAGAGCCTTTTGGAGCAGGCTCGCCATCATGGGCTGACCGGGATGCCCGGGCGTAACCTGCTGGAAGCCGTATTGGCCGAGTGCATTGAGCGGGTTGATGCGCGTTGTGACTGTGATCTGGCCCTGGTACTGATTCATTTCCGAGGCTTTGATGACATCAACAAAACCCTGGGACATGAGAATGCCGACGAGCTTCTCCATAAGCTTGCCTGGCGGATGAACAGCGTCGTACTTGATCTCCCTGACTCGGTCATTATGGAACAGACGCGTAGCGGTCCCTGTACCGTGGCTCATGTGGAAGGCATCACGTTTGCCTGTGCCTTCCATCCCCGGGAGAGGGATGCCATGCCCGGGCAGATGGAGACCCTCATGGAAGCACTGCGCCAGCCAGTTGAGTTCCGGGGGCTGAGTCTAGATATGCGGATGGTTGGTGGCTGCTCCTTTTACCCGGATGACAGTACCGATATAGTCACCCTGCTGCGCCACGCCTTCATTGCTTTTGACCAAGCGGAAAGCGGGGTCAGCCATGTGGCAACCTACACTGAATCCATGAATCCCTACAGTGAACGCCGCCTGACACTGATGACGGAGTTGCGGCGGGCGATCAGCGAGGATGATCTGACGCTTTATTTTCAGCCCCAGGTGCGGCTGAGTTCCGGTGAGGTCTGTGGCTTTGAAGTGCTGCTGCGCTGGAATCATCCGGATTATGGTTTCATTCCGCCGGACGAGTTCATTCCCATGGCGGAGCAGACCGGTCTGATCCGCCCGCTGACCCACTGGGTACTGGATCGGGCGCTGCTGTTTGGTGCCAGTATGGGTGCAGCTGGTTACCCCGTGCGCATGGCGGTAAATATCTCGGCGCTGAACCTGGAGGAACCGGCGTTTGCGGATCAGGTTCTCGAGCTGCTGGGCAAACACGGCGTGCCGGCTGGACGCCTCATTCTGGAGGTGACTGAAACCGCGACCATGATCAACCCCGTGACTGCATTGAAGGCGCTGCGTGGCCTCTACGATGCCGGGACGCGCCTGGCCATCGACGATTTTGGCACCGGTTACTCGTCGCTGTCCTATATCCGTAAGCTGCCTGTACATGAAATCAAAATTGACCGCTCCTTTGTGCGGGAGATGGATGCCAATCGGGAAGATGCGACCATCGTGCGCACCACCATCAACATGTGTCATGATCTGGGTTTTGAGGTGGTGGCCGAAGGCGTTGAGAGCGATGGTACTTCCCAGCTCCTGAGAAATATGCACTGTGACATTATGCAGGGCTATCACCTCAGCAGGCCCATGCCGGAAGAGCAGGTGCCCGGATGGATCGAGACGTGGTACCGACCCAGTGGCTCGGAGGGATGAAGTAGTATGTCGTTGACTGAAACAGTGCCTGTTGCCTGCCCGTGCTGTGGCGAGGTTTTCGACGTTCTGGTCGACTGTTCGCTGGGTGACCAGACCTATGTGGAAGATTGCTTCGTCTGCTGCCAGCCGCTGGTAATGACTGTGTCGGTGGATCCTGAAAGCGGCCAGCCCACAGTGGATGCCACGCCCGAAAACGCCTGAACTGAGGAGAGTCCATGCTCGCACCCGCCACCGCCTTCTATGCCGTTGTCTTTGTGGTCCTGAAGCTGATCCTCGTATCGCGGGTCGTGGCGTTGCGTCAGAAGCTGGGTGTGGGCGTCGGCGATGGCGGGCATCAGGAGCTGAATGTGGCCTCGCGCATCCATGGCAACTACATTGAAGCTATGCCGCTGATGCTGGTGTTGATGTTCATAGCGGAGATGAACGGGGTGGCCTATACCGCGCTGCATGCCGTGGGTGGTCTGTTCCTGGTGAGCCGGATCGGCCACGCTTGGGGTATGCATGAAGCCCAGGGGCGCTGGCACACGGCCCGCGTGGCGGGCGTTGTGGGCACCTGGCTGGCACTTGTTGGCGTCTGTGGTCTGCTGGTTTACAACGCAATGACGATCCGTTACTGATTTGACCCCGCGTAACCGATCTCGGGTTACACCTACAGTTCTCTGTCCATTTCGAGTACAATTCGGCACCGATCCGGGCGAATTCCATACCTGCTTTCTGGTATGAATAGCCCGTCGAATAACCCTACCTAGGGAGGATGCCATGTCGCCTGTCGATAGTTTCAAGACTGCCCAGACCCTCGAGTCTGGCGGTAAACAGTACCGGTACTACAGCCTGCCGGAAGCCGAAAAGCACCTCGGTGATCTACAGCAGCTGCCGGTCTCTCTCAAGGTTCTTCTCGAGAACATGCTGCGTCACGAGGATAACCAGACCGTGACCAAGGATGATGTCGAAGCCATTGTCGGCTGGCTGAAGAACCGTTCTTCCAGCCGCGAGATCCAGTACCGCCCGGCGCGTGTGCTGATGCAGGACTTCACCGGCGTGCCCGGCGTTGTGGACCTTGCCGCCATGCGTGACGCGGTCAAGAAGGCCGGAGACAACCCCGAGAAGATCAACCCGCTGTCGCCGGTGGACCTGGTCATCGACCACTCCGTCATGGTCGACCAGTACGCCACCTCCGACGCGTTCAAGGCCAATGTCGATATCGAGATGACGCGTAACCGCGAGCGCTACGAGTTCCTGCGCTGGGGCCAGGAAGCGTTCGATAACTTCCGGGTGGTACCGCCGGGTACTGGCATCTGTCACCAGGTCAATCTTGAGTACCTGGGCAAGGTTGCATGGACCAAGGAGCAGGACGGCGAAACCCAGGTGTACCCGGATACCCTGGTGGGCACCGACTCCCACACCACCATGATCAATGCTCTGGGCATCCTGGGCTGGGGTGTCGGCGGCATCGAGGCGGAAGCCGTGATGCTGGGCCAGCCCATCTCCATGCTGATCCCGGAAGTGGTGGGCTTCCGTCTCACGGGCGCCATGATGGAAGGTGTTACGGCCACGGACCTGGTGCTGACCGTTACGCAGATGCTGCGTGAAAAGGGCGTGGTGGGCAAGTTCGTCGAATTCTACGGCCCTGGCCTGGACAACCTGCCGCTGGCCGACCGTGCGACCATTTCCAACATGGCGCCGGAATACGGTGCGACCTGTGGCTTCTTCCCAGTCGACAACGAGACCCTGAATTACCTCAAGCTTTCCGGCCGCAGCGACGAACAGATCAAGCTGGTCGAGGACTACAGCAAGGCTCAGGGCATGTGGCGCGATTCCAGCAAGCCCGAGCCCAAGTTCTCCGACTCGCTCGAGCTCGACCTGGGTGATGTGAAAGCCTCCCTGGCCGGTCCCAAGCGGCCCCAGGACCGGGTCGACATGCCGGCCATGAAGAGCACCTTCGAGAAGCTGCTGGATGATGCCGGCGTCCAGCACAAGGACAAGCGCGTTCCGGTCAAGGGCCAGGACTACGACCTCGGCCACGGCGACGTGGTGATCGCCGCGATCACCTCCTGCACCAACACCTCCAACCCGAGCGTGCTGATGGCGGCTGGTCTGGTGGCCAAGAAGGCGCGCGAGAAGGGCCTGGATCGCAAGCCCTGGGTTAAATCCTCGCTGGCACCCGGCTCCAAGGTTGTCACTGACTATCTGGATACCGCTGGCCTCAGCCAAGAGCTGGACGCGCTGGGCTTCAACCTCGTGGGCTACGGGTGCACCACCTGCATTGGCAACTCGGGCCCACTGCCGGACGAAATCGGGGACGCCATCAACGAAGGTGCCCTGCAGGTTTCTTCTGTGCTGTCGGGTAACCGGAACTTCGAGGGCAGGGTTCACCCGGATGTGAAAGCCAACTGGCTGGCGTCACCGCCGCTGGTTGTGGCGTATGCCCTGGCCGGTACCACCCGCGTGGATCTGGTGGATGAGCCGTTGGGCAACGACCAGAGTGGCAAACCGGTCTATCTCAAGGATATCTGGCCCTCCAATGCCGAGATCGCCCAGGAAGTGTCCAAGGTGGACAACGAGATGTTCCGCAAGGAATATGCCGACGTCTTCAAGGGCGACGAAGTCTGGCAGGGCATTCCGTTCAGCAAGGACACGACGTACCAGTGGGATGATGAGTCCACTTATGTGAAGAACCCGCCCTTCTTCGAAGGCATCGAGAAGCCGCTGCAGCCGCCGAAGGACATCGAGGGTGCGAGCATCCTGGCGCTGTTCGGTGACTCCATCACCACGGACCACATCAGTCCGGCCGGCTCCATCAAGCCGGATTCCCCGGCAGGCAAGTACCTGCAGGAAAAAGGCGTGCATCCCAAGAACTTCAACAGCTACGGCTCGCGCCGTGGTAACCATGAAGTGATGATGCGCGGCACCTTCGCCAACGTCCGGATCAAAAACGAGATGCTGGACGGCGTCGAGGGCGGCTTCACCAAGTTTGTACCCACCGGCGAGCAGATGGCCATTTACGACGCGGCCATGGAGTACCAGAAGCAGGGTACGCCGCTGGTCGTGATCGCTGGCAAGGAATACGGTACTGGTTCCTCCCGTGACTGGGCGGCCAAGGGTACCCGCCTGCTGGGTGTCGAGGCTGTTGTTGCCGAGAGCTACGAGCGCATCCACCGTTCCAACCTGGTTGGCATGGGTGTCCTGCCGCTGCAGTTCAAGGAAGGCGAGAATCGTGAGACGCTGGGCCTGACCGGTGACGAGAAGATCAGCATCAAGGGTCTGGATGAGAATCTGGAGCCGCGCCAGGTGCTGAAGCTCGTAGCCGAGCGCCCGGATGGTAGCAGCACTGAAACAGAGGTGGTCTGCCGTGTGGATACCGCCAATGAGATGAACTACTACCTTAATGGCGGCATCCTGCACTACGTGCTGCGCAACATGATCGCCAAGTGATTGATGGCGGTTGATGGGTTAGCCTCTTCGGTGGGCTGACTCGCGGAAACGGGTGGCTTTCGGGCCACCCGTTTTTGTTTGTCTCCAGACTGATAATCTTCTTTCAACGCCTCTATAACGCCACAAGGAAATAGACCGATGTCCTTGGAAACCGATGGTATCCCCGAAAACGACGACGAACTTCGCGCCAAACTCCACCAGGAAACCGCCCAGATCGGGTGGGTGGAACTGCAGCGGTTCTACGCTCGCGGCAATGTCGTGCGCGTGGCGCCGGGGCAGGATCTGATCGAGGTTGGGGTTTCACTGGTGCGGGATGACAAGACCCGGTTCCAGCAGTGGATCCAGGACGGGTCCGTGGGTGAGGTTAAGCCTGATGAGGCTCAGGGTTGGCATGATTCGGATGCGACGGTCTGGGCCCTGGTTGTCGCCCCCTGGGTTCTCGTTCAGCCGGGCTGACTGAAAAACACCGCCTCACTGTTCCGGTAAGCCTGCGCCAGGAAGGCTTCCACTTCCAGCCCCTTGTGCTGGGCAATGAACTCCCCCACGAACGGCAGATAGTAGGGCATGTTCTCCTTGCCCCGGTACGGCACCGGCGCCAGGAAGGGGGAATCCGTTTCCAGCAGGATCCGTTCCGCCGGCGTCATATCAATGATTTCACGCACGTTCTCCGCCTTATTGAAGGTGCAGATGCCGTTGAAACCAATGTACCAGCCCTGTTCCAGCGCGTAGCGAGCCAGCTCCGGCCCCGAGCTGAAGCTGTGCACCACGCCGCGTTGTTTCAGCGATCCCTCGAACTCCTTAAGGATCTCGATGGTGTCCTCGTCCGCCTCGCGGGTGTGAATCACCACCGGCTTGTCCAGCTCCGAGGCCATCTGCAGCTGCTTGCGGAAGACCGACTTCTGGGTTTCGCGGTCGCTGAAATCGTAGTGGTAGTCCAATCCGATTTCGCCAATGGCTAGCAGCCGTTTAGGGCTCGCCGCCATGGCGTCGCGGATAAAGGGATCAAGCCCGTCGTGCCAGTTGTCTGCCTCGTGCGGGTGAATGCCCTGGGTGCCGTAGACGCGTGGATGGGCGCCAGCTAGGTGCTGTACTGTTTCCAGGTTGCCTGGTGAGACAGTAATCGTGATCAGGCGTTCGATGTTGACCTGTTCAGCTGCCATGACCACGTCCTCCACCGGTTCACCCTGGAGGTAATCCAGGTGGCAGTGGGTCTCGATGATCGGATGTTCAAAGACCGGGACGGGACGGCGTTTGTGTTTGCTCATGGGCGCGCAACTCCACCACGGGTGCCTGTTACAATGGGCCCATATGATAGCGGAACCGGCGAGGTCCTGACATGGGGCATCTGCTCCTCAATCTGCGTAATGTGCCCGAGGACGAATACATCGAAGTCAAAGCGCTTCTCGATGAGCACGCCATACCGTATTACGAGACGGAGCCCAGCCGCTGGATGGTTTCATTCGGTGGCATCTGGCTTGCGGACGTATCACGGATTGAGGAGGCGGAGCAGCTGCTTGCCGACTACCAGGCCGAGCGCGCCGAGAAGGCCCGAGTGGCCCAAGATGAGGCGCTTGCGCGCGGGCAGATCGAGACGCCCGGTCAGCGATACCGCCATAACCCCCTGGCCTTCATCGGTGCGTTGATCGGGATTGGCGCGATCCTCTACCTGGCTCTGGCGCCCTTTTTGACGCTTTAGTCGCAGGCGCCAGCTTATCCGAAAGTATAAGGGCATCCGTGCTGGTTATATATTAACTTTCCCTGTGATCATTTAATAATGAGACAGGTACAGGGTGGCTGGCATGGGGACGCTTCAGAAACAGGTAGTACTGCGGTTCGGCATCGGTATTGGCGCGAGTGTGCTGGTGGCTTTCGCATGTGGCTTGCTGCCCGTGCCCGAGCTGTTCCGTTTCCTTCTGGCGGGGGTGCTCGGCGCGCTAGCCGCAACTCTTCCACTGATGGCCCTGCTGCAGCGTTTGCAGGGGGAGGTGAACGCGGATGCCCAGGTGGAGCATCCTCTGTTGCAGGCTGTCATGCCCTCCATTTTCCGCAAGGCACGGACTGGCGAGGCACTGGAGCGAACTCTGGTGGAGGGGGCTGACGCTAACGCGGTTTCGGCCGCCCAGGTCTCTCATGCCGCGGACCGCCTGCGCAGTCGCCTCGACCGTCAGGTGGAGAATACGGACCATATTACGGACTACAGTGGTCGGATCATGGAAACCATCCGCCAGTCTGCAGAACAGGCCTCGGAGGCCGCGGCTGCGGCAAGTCAGGCTAGTGAGGTCAGTTATCAGGGGCAGGCAGCCCTCAGGGAAGCGATCGAGCAGGTCCGGCGGGTACACGAACAATCCGCGGAAACGGTGTCGCTAATCCAGGCCCTGAACGACAAGTCTGAAACAATCCAGAGCGTGACCTCCGTGATCGAGGGGATTGCCGAGCAGACCAATCTGCTCGCACTCAACGCGGCTATTGAGGCCGCCCGCGCTGGTGAACAGGGCCGTGGCTTCGCGGTGGTGGCGGATGAGGTGCGTCAGCTGGCCGGCCGCACTTCTGAGGCGACCCAGGAGGCCTCCAGTACTCTGGAAGCCATCCAGCAGGACACCGGCCATATCGTTACCCGGGTTAAAGAGCTGGCGAGCAGTGTTGAGAACGGCCTTGCTTCGGTGGAGGCCGTTGGCGGCCAGCTGGATGAACTCAACGCGGGATCAAGGAAGGTGGAGGAGCAGGTGCGGGGGATTGCCGAAGGCGATCAGCATAACGAGCAGAGCCTGGGGCAGATGTTCGGCTCCATTGAGAGGCTGCGGGATGAGATGCGCGACAGCGATGAGGCCGTGGCCGGGTTGGCGCAACAGGCCACAACTCTGATGGAGCTGGCTGAGCAGACCAACGCTGAGTTCGCGCTTTACAGCACCGAAAGCTACCATCGCCGTTTCTATGAGGCTGCCAAAGATGGCACCGCAGCTATCGGGCGCTGCTTTGAAGAGGCGCTGGCGCGTGGTGAGATCACTCAGGGGGGGCTGTTCAGTGGGGAGCGTACTCCCATCCCGGGGACCGAGCCGCAGAAGTACCACAGTCCGTTCGACACCTTTACCGACAGGCATCTGCCTGATATCCAAGAGCCTGTGGTGGCATCAATCGAGCCCATCGTCTTTGCCATTACGGCCGCGCCCGATGGTTATGTGCCGACTCACAATAACGTCTTTGCCTATGAGCCAACGGGTGATCCCGATGTGGATCTGGTGAAGAGTCGCAGTAAACGTCTTTTCAATGACCGCACTGGCGCCCGGTGTGGGAGCCATACCCGCGATATGCTTTTGCAGACTTATCGGCGGGATACAGGAGAGGTCATGCACGATCTCTCCGTGCCTGTCTACGTGAACGGAGCGCACTGGGGTGGTTTCCGGCTGGGTTATCAGCCCAATGAAAACTGATCTCTGAGTGGCTCAGAGCCAGCGCGATACTCGCTCGCGGTACTGCTGATGATCTGAGCCGTGGACTGTTTCCAGACTTGATTCCTGAGCAGGGCCTGGCGCCTGAGAACCACAATACCCGCCACCAGGCAGATCAGGAGGAAGTAAATGCCGACAAAACATCGTGTGAACGGTTCAACGTTCATGGCGCTTGTGTCTCCTGTCCGAGATACCTTTTGATGCTAGTCCGAAAAACACCTCGATGGTCAGGCAAAGGTTTATAATGGTCTCCAATCCCACCTGTTGCCCGCTAAGGATAACCGTGGCAGCTTCTAGCCCTGCATGCATCCCGGGGAGGTTTCTTGATGCTCTGTTTTGCCTACGGTTCGAACATGTCCATCCGTCGCCTCCAGGCACGGGTTCCGGAATCGCGCTTGCTCACCGTCGGTTGGCTGCAGAGCCACCGTCTGCTGTTCCATAAGCGTAGCCGCGAGGATCACTCGGCTAAGTGTGATGCCTTTCATACGGGTGATCCGAATGATTGGGTGCTGGGCGTGGTCTACGACATCCCGGGGCGGGAGAAACCGGTTCTGGATCGCATCGAGGGACTGGGTAATGGCTACGACGAAGCCCTGATACGGCTGCAGGCAACCAATGGGGAGCCGTTGGAGGCGCGCATGTATGCTGCCACAGATGTGGCGAGCGGGCTGGTGCCTTTCAGCTGGTACCGGGCCCATGTGCTTATTGGTGCCCGTGAGAATGCTTTCCCGGATGACTATGTGGAGCGCATCCTGCAGACCCCGGTTCAGTCTGATCCAGACTCGGCGCGCCACCATCACGAATTGGCCATCTATCCGCAGCACGTTCTCTGCCATGGGGCGGAGATCTAGGCCAGCTGTCTCTTCCCCGCACTGACTCAGGGGCGTTGGGCTAACAACTGTACCTGGGCCTGGGTCACACTGCGCAAGATTTAGCCGCCTCAGTGTCTCGTTGGTGATTTAAGTCAATTTGTGTCTTTGCTGGTTTGGTTAGTCTTTCTGTAGATCGTAAAGTTTTGTCAACAAGGAGGGGCAATGCCAGATTCAGAGACGACACGCGTAGCACTGGTTACGGGCGGGTACGGTGGACTCGGCACCGCTATCTGCAAGTCGTTCGCGCGCGATGGTTATCAGGTGGTGTCGACCTACCGGTCACCAGAGCGCAAAGAGCATGCCCTGGAGTGGCAACGAACCATGGCGTCGGATGGACTCTCCATTGAGTTGGTCTGTATGGATGTTTCTGACCCCGAAAGCTGCCAGCAAGGAGCCAAAGAGCTGCTTGAGCGTTACGGGCGTCTGGATGTGCTGGTTAACAACGCCGGCATCACTCGCGACTCGGTCATGAAGAAAATGACCGTGAAGCAGTGGCACGACGTTATCCACACCAACCTGGACGGTGTTTTCAACGTTACGCATCCGTTTCTCAACCAGATGCTTGAGCAGGGGTTCGGACGGATTGTGAATATATCCTCGGTCAACGGGCAGAAAGGTCAGTTTGGGCAGGTTAATTATTCCGCCGCCAAGGCCGGGATCCATGGTTTTACCAAGGCTCTGGCTCAGGAAGTTGCCCGCAAGGGCGTCACCGTGAACACGGTTTCACCCGGCTATGCAGCAACGGATATGGTCATGTCGGTGCCTGAAGAAGCGCGGGAAAAGATTCTGAGCCAGGTCCCGATCGGGCGGTTGGCGCAGCCTGAGGAAGTTGCTCGGGTCGTCCGTTTCCTGGCGGACGATGAATCGGCTTTCATAACGGGAGCGGACTATTCGGTCAATGGCGGTATGCACATGCACTGAACCCTTACGTCAGTGGTGTAAGGATGTGAATCAAAAGGAGCGTAATGATGTTTGATAACCTCAAGAAAACAGCTGAACCTCTTACCCAGTTCAATAAGCTGACAATGAGCACGGTAGCGAAGGTGGGCGAGATGCAGATGGAAGCCCTCCGGGATTTCATGAGCATGGCCGGCCAACAGACGAAGGCTGCGACCCAGATCCGTGACTATGAGGACTTCCAGAAGTACCTCAGCGACCAGGCTGAGATGTTCAACAACATTGTTGAAAAGGCGAGTGAGAATATGAATGAACTCTCGCGTCTGGCGGATGAATTCCGGGAAGAAGCAACCGAGGTGTTCCAGGAGGGACAGGAAGAAGACGAAAGTCAGGGGCAGAAGGCATCTCAGGCGAGCAACGCCAGCACTTCCAAGTCGTCGTCCACGGGCGCGAAGAGCCAGGCAGGAAAGGCGAAAGCGTCTGAACAATCGAGCCAGTAACAGGAGTGCCATGAGCAGTGCGGTGCGGGAGGCGTCTTTCCGGCGCCGCACTCCCGAGGGTTGCCCATGATTGAAGTTTTCAAACGCGTTAAGAGCGAGTTTAGCGAGCACGTGCCAGCGCTCGGTAAACTGCTGATGGACACCACCAGCCGGTACCTGGATCCCCGGAACCTGCCCAGCACCGATACCTCGTTCCTGTTGGATGTCAGCTCCACCATGATGGATACCTTCCGCGAGGCGGCTGTCAATCCATCCAAGGCCTTTACAGACAACGTGGCATTGGCCCAGGGGTATGTGAAACTGTCACAGAATGTCGCGGCACGGCTGTTTGGCCGCCATCCTGAGCCGGTGATCAAACCGGACAAAAGCGACCACCGCTTCGACGATCAGGCGTGGGAGCGCAATCCGCTCTATTACGCCGTCCGCCAGACCTATCTGCTCAACGCCCATTATCTCCAGCAAATGGTGGATGATCTGGAAGGACTGAGCGAGCATAATCACCGCCAGCTCAGTTTTCTGACCCGACAGTTCATCAATGCCATGGCGCCGACGAACTTCTTCCTGACCAACCCGGAGGCTGTGCGACGTTGCCGTGAGACCTGGGGGTTGAGTCTGGTTCGGGGGCTGGAAAATTTCCTGGAGGACATGCGCCGCTCCCGGCAGATGCTCAACGTCTCCATGACGGATACCGGTGCGTTCCGGGTGGGCGAGAATGTAGCGGTTACCCCCGGCAAGGTGGTGTACCAGAATGATCTGTTCCAGCTGATCCAGTACCAGCCAACCACCGAGACAGTCCACCAGCGCCCTCTGCTGGTGGTGCCGCCGTTCATCAACAAGTATTACATCATGGACCTTACCGAGGAGGATTCCATGATGCGCTGGCTTGTTGCCCAGGGGCATACCGTGTTCATGATGTCCTGGGTTAATCCGGATGCCTCCTATGCGGGCACGACTTTCAGCGACTACGTGACCCAGGGGGTGCTGGAAGCGATGGATGCCGTGGAGGCCGCGACCGGTGAGCGTGAAATGAACGCGATCGGCTACTGCGTGGGAGGTACACTTCTGGCGACCACGTTGGCTCACCTCAAGAAGAAGGGCGAAGACGAGCGCATCCGCTCCGCTACCTTTCTGGCGACGCTTTTGGACTTCAAGGACCCAGGCGAGATCGGCATCTATATCAACGAGAGCATCGTCCAGGCCATGGAGTCGTACATTGACCGGCTGGGTTATTACGATGGGCGCCTGGTTGCGTTCAGTTTCTCAACACTGAAAGAAAACAACCTGATCTGGTCGTTCTTCGTCAATAACTACCTCAAGGGCCAGGATCCGCTGCCGTTCGATCTTCTCTACTGGAACTCGGACTCCACCAACCTCCCAGCGGCCATGTACAAGTTCTACCTGCGGGAGATGTACATGAATAATCGTCTGAAAGAGCCGAACGCCCTGGAGATCGCGGGAACCCCTATTGATCTGAGCAGCATTGATACGCCCTCCATGTTTGTTTCCGCGATCAAGGACCATATCGCTGTCTGGAAGAGCACCTACGCGGGCTATCGCCTGCCCCAGGGACGGAAGCATTTCGTGCTGGGAGAGTCGGGGCATGTAGCCGGGATCATCAATCCACCGCACGCCGATAAGTATGGCTATTACCTGAACGACACGGAAGCGCAGGAGCCAGAAGCCTGGTTTGAGGAAGCGCATCGTCATCCGGGTTCCTGGTGGCCCCACTGGCAGGCGTGGGTCAGTGAGTTTCAGGGCGATGAGGTCGCACAGCGAATTCCCGGGGACGGGGCTCTTGATGTTATCGAGGATGCACCAGGGAGCTATGTGAAGCGCCGTATAGTATAGAACCAAAAAAAGGACTGAATGTGACAACAACAAAAACACATCAGAATTTCGAAAGCCTTCAGCAGTGTGTCGACGCCGTTATTGCGAAGGTGGGCAAAGACATCCGCCTGGGGTTACCGCTCGGGTTGGGCAAACCGGTGAACCTGGTCAACGCGCTTTACCAGCGCGCCAGGGAGGACCCGGCCTTAAAGCTGCATATCTTCACCGCCCTTTCCCTTGAAAAGCCATTGAGTGGCGAGTCTCTGGAACGTCGGTTCATGGCGCCGTTCGTCGATCGTGTCTTTAAGGATGTCCCGGATCTTGATTATGTAATCGCTCTGCGACAGGGAACGTTGCCGGACAACGTCCAGGTCTCCGAGTTCTTTTTCAAGGCGGGCAGCTGGATCGGCCACAAAGAACAGCAACAGAATTACATCTGCACCAATTACACCCATGCGGTGCGCGACCTTATGGCTCAGGGAATCAACGTGGTGGGGCAGATGGTCGCACCGCATCCTGCCGGCGAGCAGCGTGTGAGCCTCAGCTGTAACCCGGATCTGTCCATTGACCTCATTCCTGTGATGCGCGAACGCGAGGCTGCTGGCCAGCCGGTTGCGATCATGGCCGAGGTCAACGACCGGTTGCCCTGGATGGGGCACCATGCGGACCGATCCATGGATGAGTTTGACTTTGTTCTGGCGGGCGATGACTGCAACCATCCGCTGTTTTCTGCGCCCAAGATGCCAGTTGTGCCTGAAGATCACATGATCGGCTTTTACGCCAGCTCATTGATCCGCGACGCGGGCACCCTGCAGGTGGGCATCGGTTCCCTGGGCGATGCCGTCGTCTACAGTACGCTCATGCGGCACCATGACAATGCGCGCTATGTCGAAGCCGCCGACAAGGTGGGGCTGGAACGCCATTTCCCCATCGTGAACGAGGTGGGCGGAACAGACCCGCTCCCCGATGGCCTCTATGGCTGCAGCGAGATGATGGTGGATGGATTCCTATACCTGCTTCAAGACGGGGTTCTGACGCGCGAGGTCTTCGAGGACGAGACACTGCAGCGTCTGATTGATGACGCACGTATCGGTAAACAGGTATCGATCCAGACCCTGGATACCCTGGTACAGGAAGGGCTTATCCGCTCTCCGTTGCGGGCCAGGGATCTGAGCTGGCTGCAGCGCTTTGGAATCCTCCGGGCGGAGTGCGGATTCAAGGGCGGCCAGCTGCTTGTGGATGACCAGGCCATTACCCCGGATCTCAACGATTCCGGAAGCCGTACGGCCATTGAGGCACACGCACTCGGCGAACGACTCAGTGGCGGGGTGGTGATGCATGGTGGCTTCTACATCGGGCCGGAAAGCTTCTATAAAGGTCTGCGTGAGCTGTCTGAGCAAGAGCGAGACAGTATTTCCATGACCAGTGTGTGTTTCATCAACCAGCTCTACGATCATGCCTACGGCGCCCAGTCCCTGAAACAGGCCCAACGGCGTCACGCCCGCTTCATCAATTCGGCCATGATGGTGACGCTCAACGGGGCCGCAGTCTCTGACGGCCTGGACAGTGGCCAGGTGCTCAGTGGCGTAGGCGGCCAGTATAATTTCGTTGCCATGGCCCATGAGCTGCCCGAGGGGCATTCGATCCTCACTTTGCGCTCGGTGCGCCACTCCGGGGGCAAGCCAGTTTCCAATATTGTTTTCAACTATGGACACTGTACGATTCCCCGCCACCTGCGGGATTTTGTCGTTACCGAGTACGGTATTGCCTATCTCAGGGGTAAACCGGACAGCGAAGTGTTCCAGGAGCTGATCAAGATCGCGGACTCCCGCTTTCAGCCTAACCTGGTCCGTGAGGCTAAAAAGGCTGGAAAAATACCCCAGGACTGGGAGGTGCCGGCGGCATTCAGTAACAATACGCCTGACCGTATTGAGGCCATCATCGGTGACTTTCAGGAGTCCCATGAGCTGTTTCCGCGATTCCCGTTCGGTTGTGATTTCACTGATGATGAGTTGAAGCTGGGTAAGGTCCTTAAGGGTCTCAGGGCCAAAGGCGGAACAACCAGGGGACGGATCCAGCTGTTGCTGCAGGCCCTTCGGGCGCCCGAGCCCGATGCGGAGCAGTTACGCCTGCTGCAGCGCATGGGCCTGTCGGAACCTGATAGCTTGCGTAGCCGTCTGGAGAGGCGACTGCTGATGGTGGGCCTTTCCGCTATCGCTTAATACCCTGCCTTAATACCATCCCTGAACGGGCAATGTGAGCAATCTGACCACCGATCATGGTGGTTAATGGTGGTCAGTAAGTCCTCTCCCCAGATTTTGCATTGTCTCCAGATTGCTGATTTTTAACGATGTATCAGGGTAATACCGTATTGTTTGGTTGTTGACCTGTTGATTCATGGGGAATATAAGGCTATCCTTTATTTTAATTGATCAGTCAATCAATAAACGCTTATGCCCAAAGTCGGAGTCCAGGAAGAACGCAGGCGCCAATTCATTGAAGCGACACTCGATGTGGTGGGTGAGCTTGGCCTGCAGAGTGCCACTATCGGTGCCATCAGCCGTACCGCGGGAATGTCCTCGGGGCTGATCAGCCATTATTTCGGTGGTAAACAGGCGTTGATTGAAGCAACGCTGCGTCAGCTGCTTGAAGAGCTGAAACTGGCATTGCTGGAACACACGCAATCCAGCTCCCTGACGTCGCAAAAGCGGCTAATGGCGATCGTGGAAGCCAACTACAGTGACTTTCAGCGTTCTGCGGCCACCACGCGCACCTGGCTCAGCTTCTGGGCACGAGCCATGCACGAACCAGGTCTGGCGCGGCTCCAGCACATCAACAACCGTCGTCTCTACAGCAACCTGTGTTACTCATTCAGGCAGCTACTGCCGCCGGAGGTGGCACGAGACGCAGCCAAGCAGACGGCGGGGCTGATTGACGGGTTCTGGCTGCGCAGTGCCCTTGGGCCCGATCAGGAACAGGGTTTTTTGGAAAGTGAAGCCCTGTGTAAAGCATTTATCAATAATACATTGAAACAGCACGGAGTCGAACCATGCCTCTGAACCGCTATCAGAATTTTGTGGCTGGCCAACCCATGGCCAACAGTACCGGTGAAACCTTCGAAGTGGTTAACCCTGGAACGGGTGAAGTGATCTACGAAGTGGAGGTAGCGGACGAAGGCGTGCGTCAGGCTGCGCTCGAAAGTGCTCGCGAGGGATTTGCAACCTGGTCCGCCATGACCGGCATGGAGCGGGCCCGTATCCTGAACCGGGCAGTCGCTCTTCTGCGTGGGCGTAATGACGAGCTTGCGAAGCTGGAAGTGCTCGACACTGGCAAGCCCTGGCAGGAGGCCAGTGAGGTGGATGTGAACACTGGCGCGGACTCCCTGGAATTCTACGCAGGCCTGGCTCCGGCTCTGGAAGGCAATCAGCAGGACCTGGGTGGCGACTTCTATTACACCCGGCGCGAGCCCCTGGGCGTGTGCGCTGGCATTGGCGCCTGGAACTACCCGCTGCAGATTGCCTGCTGGAAGTCCGCACCGGCGCTGGCCTGCGGTAACAGCATGATCTTCAAGCCTTCCGAGGAAACGCCGCTGACGGCGCTGAAACTGGCGGAGGTCTTGATGGAAGCAGGCATGCCGGCGGGCGTGTTCAACGTGGTTCAGGGCGCCGGCGAAGTTGGCGCCTGGCTGAGCCATGAACCGGGCATCGACAAGGTCTCCATTACCGGTGAGGTAGGCACGGGCAAGAAGGTGATGGCCGGCGCCGCTACCACCCTCAAGGAAGTCACCATGGAGTTGGGGGGCAAGTCGCCGCTGATCATCTTTGATGACGCTGAGCTCGATAACGCCGTTTCCGCAGCTATGCTCGCCAACTTCTATACCCAGGGTGAAATCTGCACCAACGGCACTCGGGTCTTTGTGCAGGAGGACCTGTATCCGGCTTTCATCGAGAAGGTGCTGGAGCGCAGCCGAAACAACATTGTGGCCGGCGATACTCTGAATCCGGAAACCAATCTTGGTGCCCTGATCTCCAGCGGCCACAGGGATCTGGTTATGGACTATATCCGCAAAGGCATCGAAGAAGGCGCGACTCTGGCCTGCGGTGGTGAGGAACTGGCTCCGGCCGGAGTAGAAGGCGGCTACTTTGTGGCACCCACCGTATTCACCGGCTGCACCGACGATATGACCATCGTGCGCGAGGAAATCTTCGGACCGGTTATGAGCGTGCTGGCCTTCCGCGATGAGGACGACGTCATCCGTCGCGCGAATAATACTCAGTATGGCTTGGCCGCCGGTGTCTTTACTCGCGACATCAAGCGAGCGCACCGCGTCATTCACCAGATCCAGGCTGGCATCTGCTGGATCAACGCCTACAACGAATCACCCTCCGAAATGCCAGTCGGGGGCTACAAGCAGTCCGGCATCGGCCGCGAGAACGGCTCAGCGACCATCAATCATTACACCCAACTGAAATCCGTCTATGTAGGCATGAGGGATATCGAAGCGCCGTTCTGATGGCCTTCGCCCCATGATTTTGGACCGCGAGGGGTGGGCTTCCAGCCCGCCCCGAGACGACAGATCCGGATAATCATCATGAGTAAACACCAATACGACACCATCATCGTCGGTGCCGGCTCAGCCGGTTGTGTGCTGGCTAACCGCCTTACCGAGGACCCTCATCACAGGGTTCTGCTGCTTGAGACCGGCGGCAGCGACCGGAGTATCTTTATCCAGATGCCCACTGCGCTGTCGATTCCGATGAACACCAAAAAGTTCGCTTGGCAGTTCCATACGGAACCCGAACCCTACCTGGACAACCGCCGTATGCACTGCCCGCGCGGCAAGGTTCTGGGCGGTTCCTCATCGATTAATGGCATGGTCTATGTGCGTGGCCATGCAAAAGACTTTGATGAATGGGAAGCCCACGGCGCCGAAGGCTGGAACTACCAGAACTGCCTACCGTACTTCAAAAAGGCCGAGACCTGGGTGTTCGGCGGCGATACCTACCGGGGCGAATCCGGCCCTCTGGGTACCAACAACGGCAATAACATGAAAAACCCGCTGTACCAGGCGTTCATCGATGCGGGTGAACAGGCGGGGTATCCCGTGACCGAGGACTACAATGGTCACCAGCAGGAAGGGTTCGGCCCCATGCATATGACCGTTAAAAACGGTCGCCGTTCTTCCACTTCCAACGCCTACCTTCGCCCTGTCATGAAACGCTCGAACCTGACCGTGATGACCGGTGCGCTGGTTCATAAAGTTCTGCTTAATGGTAAGCAGGCCGTGGGTGTGCGCTATGAACGCGGCGGCAAGGTGCATGATGTCAAGGCCAACAGTGAGGTCATACTGTCAGCCGGCTCCATCGGTTCGCCCCAGATTCTCCAGCTGTCGGGCATTGGCAACCGCCAGGTACTAGAAAAAGCCGGTATCGAGGTGAATCATGAGCTGCCGGCAGTGGGCGCCAACCTGCAGGATCACCTGGAATTCTACTTCCAGTTCCGCTGCAAACAGCCTGCGTCGCTTAACGGCAAACTGAATCCGTTGAGCAAGGCGCTGATAGGAACCCGCTGGATCCTCAACAAGGATGGTCTGGGCGCGACCAACCACTTCGAGTCCTGTGCCTTCCTTCGATCCAAAGCGGGCGTTGAATGGCCGGATCTGCAGTATCACTTTCTGCCGGCGGCGATGCGTTATGACGGTAAGGAGGCCTTCGATGGGCATGGGTTCCAAGTGCATGTCGGCCATAATAAGCCGAAAAGCCGGGGCCACGTGTACGTACGCTCGCCAGATCCCAGAGCGGCACCGGAAATCCTGTTCAACTACCTGCAGCATGAAGACGATCGCGAAGGGTTCCGCGACTGCGTGCGCCTGACCCGGGAAATCATCCATCAGCCGGCGATGGACGATTATCGTGGTGAAGAGATCCAACCGGGTGCGGATGCGACTTCTGACGAGGCCATTGATGCGTTCGTCCGCCAGGCCGTGGAAAGTGCCTACCATCCCTCCTGCACGTGCCCGATGGGCACTGATAAGCAGGCGGTGGTGGATCCGGATACCCGGGTTCACGGCATTGGTGGCCTGCGCGTAGTGGACTCTTCCGTATTTCCAACCATTCCCAACGGCAACCTCAATGGCCCCACCATCATGGTGGCCGAGCGGGCAGCGGATCTTATCCGCGGGCGTCAGCCTGAAGCACCGCTCAACGTGCCGGTGGGTATGGACGAGCACTGGCGGGTCCGCCAGCGGGCCGGAGAGCCCGCGCGCGAGGTCCGCTAACCCCTTTCTCCTCCCCAGCGCAACCAGTGCTGACCAGGGCAGTCTGTAACGGCTCCAGGCTGTCCGGGAGGGGAACTATTGCCATAAAAAAGACGCCGCAACCAGCAAAGGAGTTGGTTTATGTTAACCTGGTTAAGTATCGGACTGATATTCACCTTTACCATGATCGCAGTGGTCCTGCTGCGGTGGGGCAACCTGCAGGTGGTAGGTGTTACACCGGTCCGGACATTCACGTTCATGGCCATCCTGTTTACCTCCGGGCTCGATGTGGGCCTGATCATGTTCCCGCTCACTGAGTTCGGTGGTTATTCGCAGGACTACAGTGTGACCAATCCGCTCGCCATTGAGTTCGGATTCTGGGCTTTTCTGATATGGGGATTCTACTTCCTGACCTGCTTCTATTTCTGCGTGATTGAGCCGCGGGTGAAGTTTTTCGAGATTCCCTTGGTCAAGGTCATCAACAATGTGGTGATCATTGGCACCTGTGCCTTTACCGCTTATCTTCTGCTGAAGAACCTGCCGTGGTATCTGCCGGAAATGGGCGAGAACCAGACAGCGCAGATGGTCTTCTACGGCATTGTGTTTGTTTCCATCGGCATGGCGGTCTACTCCAGTACCAGCCTCAAGTACGTACGGGTATTGAGTGTGAGCACCAGCTGGATGTTCATCGGGCTGATCCTTCTTTTCTGGTATTTCGCGTTCATGACCGACAACGGAACCTTCGGGGATTTCACCAGTACGCTGAGCCTTCTGGGCGGGTACTTTGGCAATATTCACGAGTTCATGCTGCCGCTCAGTGATTATCACGCCTTCTATCTGTTCTGGTGGTTTGCCTGGTCTATTATGATTGGCCAGTTCACCTCGCGTTTTGTGGGCGGTCTCCGCACCTGGCAGCTGCTGCTGGCCATGCTGTTCCTGCCGTCAATCGCGATCGGCATCTGGTTTACTGTGCTGTACTACTACCATGTTGAAGAGATCGCCACTGCGGGGATCTTCAACGTGCTCATGGTCACAGTAGGCATCACCATGGTTATCAACTCCCTGGACTCGCTGATCCGGCTCTATACCGACAATCTGAACCTGACGGTCAAGCGTTTCGGCAAGTGGCCCTATTTTGCGGGGAACCTGGTAGCGATGATCGCTCTTACGCTGCTGTTTCAGCTGGAGTTCCTCAAGATCCAGTGGGTCGGGGCTCTGGTGATTGGTATCTATTTCGCGTGTCTGGTGTACATCATCACTCGTCATTGGGATACCGTGCGCAGCATCAACAGTTCTCCGGAAGAGAACAAGCTGGACTACAGCCTGGTCGATTCCGCGAATTGATGGTCTGAGGGCCCGTTGTGGCTGGAATGACTGGATCACGCCTGAATCTTTCTGGTAGAAAAGGGTGTTATCCGGCATTTCAAAAACAACACAACGGAGCCCATCATGGAAAAACCCTCCAGGGTCGCGGTCATCGGAGCCGGGCCCAGCGGCCTCACGGCAGCGAAAAACTGCCTTGAGGCCGACCTTGATGTCACTGTATTTGAACAGAGCGACCAGGTCGGCGGTAACTGGGTCTTCAACAGTCGCACCGGCCATTCCAGTGTCTACGAGAATACCCACATCATCAGCTCCAAGGCGTGGTCGGAATACGAAGACTTTCCCATGCCGAGCGACTACCCCGAATACCCCAGCCATCGCCAACTGCACGCCTATTTTGAGCACTATGCCCGGCATTTCGGCATCCTGGATGTCATCCGTTTCGAGCACTGGGTGGATCATGTCATCCGCAATGAGGATGGCACCTGGCATCTGAAAGTTACCCGGCCTGACGGCGCCGTTGTGGAGGAGGACTTCACGCATCTGATGGTGGCAAACGGTCACCACTGGAAGCCCAAGAATCCCGATTATGCGGGACACTTCAATGGCACCTGGCTGCACTCCCATGATTTCAAGGGCGTCAGCGATGAGTGGCGCGGCAAACGCGTGCTGGTGATCGGTGCCGGCAATTCAGCCTGTGATGTAGCGGTCGAAACAGCTCGGGTGGCGGATCATGTGGCGCTGAGTCTGCGCAGCGGCCAGTGGTTCATGCCCAAGTTCATGTTCGGCAGGCCCACCGATGTGCTGGGCTCGAACATGCCCACCTGGGTTCCGAACCGTATCCGTCAGCTGTTGTTTACGGGTCTTTTGAAACTGCTTCAAGGTGACTACTATCGCCATTATGGCCTGCCACGCCCGCGCCGGCTGGCGCTTAGCCACCATCCAACCATCAATTCCGACCTTCTGGATTTCGTCCGCCATCGGCGCATCCATCCCCGCCCGGCAGTCCGAGAACTCAATGGCGATACCGTGATCTTCCAGAACGACCGTGAAGAGGCCTTTGATGTGGTGGTCGCGTGTACTGGTTTCTGGATCAGTTTTCCGTTCTTTGATCCAGCTCTTATCGACTTCAGCGATGCCGAGCGGGTGCCTTTGTATCGGAAGATGATGCATGCGGACTTCACCAACCTCTACTTCATTGGCCTGTTCCAGCCTCTGGGCTGCATCTGGCCGTTAGCGGATTATCAGGCCAAGCTCGCTTGTCGGGAGATCCTGGGTTATTACGCGCGTCCTGCGAACATGCGTCAGGCGATCGAGGAAGAAATCGCGAACCCTCACCTGGATTTTGAGGCTGGCGGGCGTCATTCAACCGAGGTGGATTACCACAAGTTCCGGCGGGATCTGAAAAAAGAGCTCAGGATGGCGGGGATCGATATCGGGCGTCCTCCCGCAGGTAAGCCTGGACGCTACAAAGATTTCCAGAACGCATCGTGAATCGTGGTGGGTGCTGCGTTTGTGACTGGCTTCCACCCCTTGATTCAGATTCTGGCGAGAATGTTCCGCAGAGGCCAATGTGGCCGGAGAGGTCGCTACATAGCATTTCAGGATTTACGTCTGATCAATAAACCATAACAACAGGAGCTCTTGCATGATCAAAGTCGATGACAGGCCCACGACGCTGCACAGCCTTTTCTACTGGGCCCAGCGCTCCCCGGATATGATCTATATGCACCAGCCTTACCCGGACGGCTCGGTGCAGCACACGACCTGGAAGCAGGCAGCGGATCAGGTCCTGCGCATGGCTGCCTACCTGAAGTCGCTGGAATTGCCGGAGAAAAGCTGTATTGCCATTCTGGGCAAAAACAGTGACCACTGGATCATGGCGGATCTGGCGATCTGGGCCGCCGGTCATGTCTCGGTGCCGCTTTACCCGACGCTCAATGGTGATACAGCCGCCTATGTGCTGGAGCACAGCGAGGCCAAACTGATGATGCTCGGTAAGCTCGACGGCACCGCCGACGGCTGGAACGACATCAGGGAATACCTGCCCGCGGACCTGCCGATCATTTCAATGCCGATGTCACCGCGCCGAGACACGGAACAGTGGAAGGACATCGTCGCCCGCACTGAGCCGCTGGCCGAGCCCCATCTGCCATCACCGGATGAGCTTGCGACGCTGGTCTATACCTCCGGAAGCACCGGCAGGCCCAAAGGCGTGATGCACTCGTTCGGCACCATGATCTCGGTGGCGGAAGGGCTCAAACAGATTTTCCCCGTGGACCAGAATGACCGCATGCTTTCCTACCTGCCGCTGGCCCATGTGGCGGAGAGGGCAGCGGTCCAGACGTCGTCGCTGTACTTCGGTTTTCCATTGTACTTTGCCAATTCCCTGGATACCTTCCAGGAAGACCTGCAGCGGGCACGCCCGACGCTGTTCTTCTCCGTACCGCGGCTGTGGATGAAGTTCTACCTGACGATCTGTGACAAGCTGCCGCCAAAGAAACAGAAAGTCCTGTTCCGGTTTCCGCTGGTCAATCGCTTAGTCAAGCGCAAAATCCTCAAGCAGCTGGGCCTGGATCAGGTGCGTGCAGCCCTGACTGGTGCCGCTCCGCTGGCGCCGGAAATCATCCACTGGTATCGCAACATTGGCCTGGAGCTGCTGGAGGTCTACGGCATGTCAGAGAACTTCGGTTACTCCCATGCCAATCGCCCGGGTGACGCCAAGGTTGGCACTGTGGGTCTACCCAACCCGGGTGTGGAACACCGTGTGACGGATGAGGGTGAGCTGCAGGTGAAGAGCCCGGGGCAGATGCTCGGGTTCTACAAAAACGATGAGAAAACAAAGGAGGAGATCACCGAGGATGGATTCCTCAGGACCGGCGACATGGCGGAGGTCGACAAGAACGGGTACACGCGCATCACTGGTCGTGTGAAAGATCTTTTCAAGACCGCCAAGGGCAAGTACGTGGTACCGGTACCCATCGAGGGTCGCTTCACTCATCCCAAGGTCGAGGTGGTTTGTGTGGCCGGCGCCAACCAGCCCCAGCCATGTGCCCTGATCACTCTGTCTGAGGAAGCCCAGGCGGAACTCCAGAAGGGGGGCGATCATGCGTCCATCGAGAAGGAGCTGGAAGCCGAGCTTGATCGGGTTAACAGTCAGGTGGAGGACCACGAGACGCTGGCCTTCGGGGTGGTTGTGAAGGAGCCCTGGACCATGGAGAACGGCATGCTGACGCCAACCATGAAGATCAAGCGCAACGTGATCGAAGATCATTACGCCGATCGGCTGCCGAAATGGTATGAGCAGAAAAAGAAGGTGATCTGGGAGGAGTGATTGCCTTCTGATCACCGGTAAAGCACAAAACCCCGCCTCGGTGCTTCCGGCGCGGGGTTTTCTGGTTTCAGGCAGCGGGTGACGGGTCAATCGCCGTGGATGACCTCTTCCAGGCGGCGGATCTCGTCCAGGCTGTCCAGGCGTGCCTCATTGCTCATGGCATCCCGGTACAGCCGCTGGTTCTTCTGGCCCTGGGGACTGCCGTTCTCAGCGGCCAGGGTTGACCAGGCATAGGCTTTTGTCAGGTTGCGTTCCGTGCCCTGGCCCTCACCGTAGAGGTAACCCAGGTTGGCCTGGGCACCCACATGACCCTGCATGGCGGCTTTCCGGTACCAGCGGTAGGCGGTTTCGGGATCTTTCCCGGCGCCTTCACCGCGGAAATGGACGAATGCCAGCATCGCCTGGGCGCTGGCATGCCCACGCTCTGCTGCTACCTGGTACCAGTAGGCAGCCAATTCGCGGTCTTTCGGGGCCCCATTGCGCCCCTCAAACAGTTCGTCGGCGAGCTGCTTCTGGCGTTTCGGTGAGCTGCGTCCGATCCGGATCTCCCGCGCGAGCAGACCGGCATCCTTTTCAAGGTAGTCAATGGCCGGCTGGTAACCAGCATCCGCTGCGGCCTTAAGGTGCGTTTCGGCTGCTTCAAGTTCCCGCTCCTGCCGCAGTTTGCGCCCGAGTCGGTAGCGGGCCTGCGCGATTGCATGCTCGTTTGCCAGTGTCTCGAGCGCGGCACGGGCCTGTGCATCGGATTCAAATCCAACGCCGGTTTGCCGGTAGAGTTCGTAAAGCGCCATGCGCGCCCCGGGATTGCCGAGCTCACGATAAAGTTCAGCGGCGGCCTTGTGATCGCCGTCAGCCCGGAGCTGATTGGCATCTTTCAGAGTGGGGGCCGCGCAGGCGGCCAGTAGTAGTGCGGTCAGTAACAGTGAGGTTTTGCGCAAAACGGGAACCTGTCGCTTGAGTGTACCATGCGACCCACGCAACCATCAGACGTGGTTGCGCAGGCCGAGCTCATCCGGATAGGGAGTAAGATAGTCCTGCTGCTTCAGATAGGCAACGGGTTCCCGCCTCTGGGCCATGCGTAGAAGTGTCATAGGCACGACCAACGGCACCTGACCCTGCTGGTAAAGGTCAATCTGCTCGCGCAGCATTTTCCTGTCAGCATCGCTCATGGTGTTTCTTAGGAACCCCATAAGATGCTGCATGGCATTGGCATGGTCGCCACGGCTGATCTGGCGATTCATGGCCTGCATGAAAGAGCTGATGTAGCGTTCGGCCAGATCCGCCAGCGGCTCCGCTCGCAGGTTGGCCAGCATGGGGCCAAGTTCCCGGTAGGTCTTCTGGCAATGGGCCAGGAGCTGGAACTTGTGGCGTGTATGGAAGCTGAGCAGGCCACTCGCGGTCAAGCCTTGTTCCATCATGCGGCACCAGTCGTCGTAAACAAAAACGCGCTCAATGAAGTTTTCGCGCAGGTGGTTGTCGTTCAGACGGCCCTCCTCTTCCACTGGCAGTAGCGGGTAGGCGTCCATCAGCGCCTGGGCGAACAGACCGCGACCGTCGCGCCGGGTAATCTCCCCTTCCTGATTGTGGATTCGGATCCGTTCCATGCCGCAGCTGGGAGATTTTGCTTTCAGGATGAAGCCGCGCAGGCCGGAAAGGGCAGGCAGAACGGCTTGAATCCAGCCCTCCATGGCCTCGGTGTGATCCGCATCGCCGTTGGTTGTGATCAGTCGCAAACCGCTGTCATAACGGCGCAGGTGGATAGCGGGACGTGGTACCCCCAGACCGGCTTCCAGCTCTGGGCAAAGTGAACGGAACTCAAAAAACTTCGAGAGCACCTCGGTCAGATACCGTTTGTGTTTGTGTCCGCCGTCATGGCGTACTTCCTCGCCCAGAAGACAGGAACTGATACCAACCGGAATCTTCCGGCGCTGTGGTTCGTTCATGGGGTATCTCCCGAAAAATTCACTCCAGCAACTACGTTACGCCGTAGCTGGTATAGGCGATTACTCAATCTGGCCAGACTCGTTGGGCCAGCGTGGCAGGTGCCCTTTGGGCAGGCAAGGTCAGGCCTGCTGGCCTACCTCGGGTGTTGTGAGTGAAAGCTAGACGGTTGGTACTTCCTGTGGATTCGTCACCGGTGGGCAGGCTCTCTATAATGGGCGGTCTGATCGGGAGGGGGGTTATTGGAGCGAACTCGAGTCATTGCCGGCCTTATGGCGGACGCCTGCCATGAACTGCACAGCGCCTGGGCGCCCGCGTGCCGACTGCGCACGCGCATCGGTTCCGGTCGCGCCACCTGGCATCGCTATGACCCACGCCCTGATGAGCATTGCATCACCATTGGTCTACGCATGGTGGCGGATAAGGCTCAACCAGCTCTTTGTGGTGGCTGGCTCTCAGCTCGCGAGATTCAGGGACGGGGCTATTTTGATGGCGGGATTTCAGAGTTGAACCTGCTGACTCATGGCTGTTGCCACGAGTTTGCTCATTTGCTCCAGACCCGTTCCGGCGGAAGGCGGTACGGGGAGGTCCATAACGCGGCGTTCTACCAGTGGCTGGATCGCCTTCACGGCGCCGGCACTGCCCACTCGCTCCGAGCGCATCTGGCTGACGAGGCACAAGCTCGGGGGTGGGTGCTGGGAACCGATCGAGTCAGTGTCGCTGCCGAGACAGCCCTCAAGGATTTCTCCGTAGGCGCTCAGGTTCGCTTCGGGCCAGGGCTGCAGGGCCGTATCCGGCGTGTGAACCGACGCACCTGCACCGTGGATGGAACCGGCCCATGCCGAGGGCGGCGGTACCGGGTGCCACCTCAGATGATGACCGTTACAGGCTGAAGACAACCCTATGAACCAAACCCTTACCCTCGACCGCGTTGCTACAGACGAGCTGGATGCCATCAACCTGACGGTGGCGTCCGGCCATATTGTCTGTCTTTCAGGCTTCTCAGGTTCCGGCAAATCACGATTGCTGCGCGCCGTGGCGGATCTCGATCCCCATGACGGAGAGGTGAGGCTGGGTAATACGCCAGCACACAGCCTCATGGCGGACGCGTGGCGACGCCGGGTTATGCTGGTGCCCGCTGAAAGCCGCTGGTGGCACGATACTGTGGGTGAACACTGTGGAGCACTCCGTGAATCCGATCTTACGGCCTTGGGCTTTGAGGCCAGCGTTCACCAGTGGCCAGTCAGCCGCCTGTCCTCCGGTGAGAAACAACGTCTCGCCCTGTACCGTGCTCTGTCACTGGATCCGGGAGCGCTGCTGCTTGACGAGCCAACCGCCAATCTCGATGAAGCCACCCGGGAGCGGGTGGAGCAGTGGCTGGTGCGGCGCATCCATGACGAGGGCCTGCCCACGCTCTGGGTCGCCCATGATCCGAACCAGATCGCCCGCGTAGGCGACTCCCACTACCACATCAATGGCCGCCAGCTGGAAGAGGTTCCCCATGGAGCTGATTGAGCTTGAATACTGGCAGCTTGCGCTCGCCTCTACTCTGGTACTGATTCTCGCCGGGTGTTCCTGGTGGATCCGTCTGGGCTTTGGCCGCTCATTGGTGATCGCCGCCGTAAGAACAACCGTTCAGCTCTCACTCATCGGCCTTATCCTTGAAGCCCTGTTCAGCGTTGGTGCCCTTGGCTGGATTGCCCTCATGGGGGTGGTGATGGTGATACTGGCTGGCCGTGAGGTCATGATGCGTCAGCGGCGCCGCCTGAGAGGCGGCTGGGCTTTCGGCATCGGTACATCCGCCATGTTTGTCTCCGCCTTCACCATCGCCGTCATGACCCTGCTCATTGTCATCCGCCCGGACCCCTGGTATCAGCCGCAGTACGCCATACCGCTGCTGGGGATGATGCTCGGTAATACCATGAACGGCATTGCCCTCAGCCTTGACCGCCTTACCGACACCGTCTGGCGCCAGCGCGAGGACATTGAAGGCCGCCTGATGCTCGGTCAGCGCTGGCAGGAAGCGATCAGCGACATCCGCCGCGAAGCCATGCGCTCCGGCATGATTCCCACCATCAACATGATGGCCGCTGCCGGCCTGGTCAGCCTCCCCGGTATGATGACAGGCCAGATACTGGCCGGCAGCCCACCCGCCCTGGCGGTGAAGTACCAGATACTGCTGATGTTCACCATTGCCGCCGGAACCGGTTTTGGCACTATGCTGGCGGTGACGGCGGGGAGCTATCGACTGTTTGATCAGCGACAACGCCTCAGGACGGACCGCATCACCGACCCGACCCACTAGAAGGAGTGCATTGGGGTAGAGACGATGGGCAGGGGATGCTTGGAGGGAAGCTCGGTGGCCATGGATGGCCACCGCGCAGCCTACATGGAGCTACTGGTGGCGATTCCCGGAGAGCATCCCCTGGCCATCGGCTCGATCGGGGGATGAAGCACACAAAAAGCCGGCCTTTCGGGGCCGGCTTTCATCATTCCAGAATCACCGCAAAGCGATCACTGGTTTTTCTGGAACCGGAAGATCCCCCAGGTCAGGTAACCACTGTTACCCCCGTTGACCCAGTTTTTCAGCCCGGTCTTCATGCGATCAATATACTCCTGTGAAACCAGTTCGCGTTCAACCAGTTCATGCTCCCGCCGCTCGGTCTCCTCCAGGACGCGACCGTAATGACGCGGCAGCTGGGGCGTGTTGTCCTCAAAGCCGATCTCCTCCATGCCATTACGCTTGCAGGCGTCACGGTAGAAGCCCGGGGAACCCAGCGTATCCAGGTGTAGACGGTCCAGGATCGGCTGCAGAACGCCATCCGGGCAATCATCTGTCATCATGGGGTCTGTGAAGATGAACAGACCACCGGGTTTCAGAACCCGACCAACCTCTTCGATCACCTTCTCGCGGTTGCCGCTGTGCAGGAACGAATCCTGGGAGAAAACCACATCAAAGCTGCTGTCGTCGAATGGCAGTTCTTCGAAGTTACCATCCACGACTGTAATCCTGTCCGCGAGGCCCGCGTCCCTGTTGAAACCGCGGTTGCGTTCATTCTCCACCTCGGAAAGATTGAGACCGGTTATTTCCAGACCCAATGCCTGATGCAGATGACGCCCGGAACCGCCAAAACCGGACCCCAGGTCCAGAAGCTTCTGGCCGGAGTTCACGTAGGGCTCCATCAGCTCGCCCATGTGCTGCACGATCCGGCGGCTGGCGTCCAGAATCGGTTCTTTGTCGTCCTTGTAAAGGCCGACGTGCAGATCCTCGCCGCCCCATACATGAAAGTAGAAGTTGTCCGCATCGGAACTGTTGTAATACTCCCGGGCCGTGTTGACGGCTTCACTGTCGTACTTGTCGGTCATGAGATCAGACCTCCTCAGTCTATGGGTTCTTCCTCGGTAAACGGCTTACTGGGCAGCGGCTGATGCCGCATACCGCCCTCAGGCCGTGCGATGGCATACCCACCCATCGTCACAGCATGACGTTGTCAGCTTACACGCACGCTGATGAAGCGGTGCTTTCCTGTCGCATCTGAATCAGCTCTTCCGGCCAGGTAAAGTGTCCAGCAAGTGTCCGACGAACGTCAGACTGGATCATGCGGTCAGCTTTCCTGTACAACGGCCTCTTGGTGAGGCCAGACCAATCACCCCCGAAGACGGGGTGGGATTTCAAGCAGTGGGGACCTGCGGGTTTTGTTGACACCCTACCGGCTTGAGAGAAGATTTCAAGCCCCCCGAAGGGACCCCTAAGTGCTCTGGTTGTCGTGTTAGTGTCAGCTCAAGGCGCTTGATTCAGATGGGCGCTGACCCCATAGTCGGGACTGTAAAGGTTCAAAACGGCCCGGAGGCGATTCCAATGAGCCCGTCCTACATGAGTGATGACGCGCTCATCGTGGTGGATGTCCAGGATGATTTCTGTCCTGGTGGTGCCAGGGTTTTCGGTGAAACTGATGCGTGAGGCAACCCGTCCAGTGGATCCTGATAGCATCAAAAAAGTCCTGGAACGTCATAAACAGCAATTGATTAAGGTGTATTGGAGTAATCGGGGCAATGACTGAGGAAGCAGATCCGGATACCTGGCGCCAGCAACTTCTGGATTTCCGTGACGAGATCGAGGCACTGGAGCGTGATGAAGCCGATTGCGCCGGCACCGTGGAGCTGGATCAGCAGCGCATGGGACGTCTTTCGCGCATGGATGCGCTCCAAGGGCAGCAGATGGCGCAGGCCTCGGCACGGCGGCGCAAGGAAATGCTCACGCGCATTGAAGGTGCACTGCGCCGGGTTGAAACCGGCGATTTCGGTTACTGCTTCGTGTGCGGTGAACCCATTGGAGCGAATCGCCTCCGTGTCGATCCCACAGTGACACGCTGCATTGACTGCGTTGAGGCGTAACGGCCCCGATGCCCAATCCTGACCCAGGCACCACGCATCTGCTTTTTATCGGGTTGCTGCTGAGCTTGAGCATCCTGGCGGATGTGGTTGCTACCCGCACACGTTTGCCCCGCATTTCCCTGCTGGTGTTGATCGGCGTCGGTGTGGCCGCCTTCCAACAGGGTATCCTGGGGCAAGGGGAAGCCCGCCCGCTCGGAGAGCTGAGCGAACCTCTGATCAACATTGCACTGGTTATGGTGGCGTTCCTGCTGGGTGGTGAGCTGACGCTGGAGCGGCTGCGAACAACCGGGCCTGTCATTGTTGTACTTTCCGTGAGCGTAATTGTTGTGGGTGCCATTGCAGTGGCATCCGGGCTCATTGCCATGGGCTATCCGCTTGCAGTCGCGTTTTCGCTGGCGGCGATATCCGTTGCTACAGATCCTGCCGCGGTAAGCGAGGCCATCAGGGACAGTGGTCAGGAGGGCATCCAGGTTCAGGTAATCCAGGGCATTGTAGCCATTGATGATGCCTGGGGTATCCTTGTTTTCGGGCTCGCCATGGCAGGATTGGGCTTTGTGACATCCGGTGATGCAGGCGCCGCAACTCTGCTGACAGCCGGTTGGGAACTGGGTGGAGCCGTGCTTGCAGGTGTGCTGCTTGGTGCTCCGGCAGCTTGGCTCACGGGTAGGCTGCGCCCGGGTGAACCTACCCAGGCCGAGGCACTGGCCCTGGTTTTCCTGATCGCGGGGATCACCGAATACATGCACCTGTCATCACTGCTGACGGCAATGGTGGCAGGGTTCGTGATCGTCAATACATCTTCCCACCATACGCGTTCGTTCGCGGAGATCGAGCACATTGAATGGCCTTTCCTGGTCTTCTTCTTTGTGCTTTCCGGTGCGAGCGTTGACTTTGATTATCTCGGCTCAGCAGGGATGCTGCTTGCGGTCTACATCGGACTCCGGGTCCTGGGGCGTTACGCGGGTGGACGTGCGGGTCTGGCGCTGCTTGGCCGGCACGGGCAGAGGATGAGTCGTGATGTGGGGCTGGCGCTGACGCCGCAGGCCGGTGTTGCCATGGGTATGGCGCTTTTGGCCGCAGAACGTCATCCGCAATACGGCAGCCTGATCGTGGCTACCGTGGTGACTTCCACGATTGTGTTTGAGCTGGTCGGTCCACTGCTGGTTAAGCGTGTGGTGTCATCTCCCGGGTAGTACCATTGGCGCCGCCACTTCATTGCGTTTGGCCTGACCGCATAGGTGTTCAACCAGCGTCAGAGCGAATTCCAGCGCAGTCCCTGGCCCCTGGCTGGTAATGCAGTGGCCATCAACGACCACCCGTTGTGAAATCCGGGACTGATCGGAGAGCCGGTTCTGGAAGCCGGGGTGGGCTGTTGCGGCCCTGCCCTGCAGCAGGCCGTTGGGTTCCAGCGCCACCGCTGGGGCGGCGCACAAGGCCGCGTAAAGCCTGCCCGATTGTCTCTGGGCCTGCAGCATTGCGGCCAGTGACTGGCATTCACCGAGCTTCTGGGCTCCCGGCATGCCGCCTGGAAGTGCAATCAGATCGAAGGTGCGGCCGGTGCAATCGGTGATTAGGGCATCCGCCGTGATCCGGGTTTGGCGGGCTGCCGTCACAGCTGGGTCAGCGTGAACGCTGGCTACAGTCACATCTACGCTTGCCCGCCGGAGCACATCAATGATGGTGACGGACTCGATATCTTCGCTGCCGTCGGCAATGGGAACCAGCGCCGTTACGGTCATAGCATCTCCTTTTCGGAGGTATTACAGGCTTGCCTCAATGAATGTGGGACCAAAACCGAAATTCCACAACAGGCCAGTGGTGGCAAGTGTGCTGACCAGCAGCACAAGTGCGAGGGTCAGGATCCCGCCGCAGTAGACCATGGATTGTTCTTTGCTCATCCCCATTACCACGGGAACGCCCTTCCACATCAGCCAAGCGCCGTAACAGGCGGCTGCCAGCAGGATCATCGCATTGCCCCAGGGATCCGGGTAGAGCAGGGTCAGTCCGGCAATGTACATGGGCGTCAGGGAATAGGCCACGAGCGCCAGAGCGTTGTTGCCGTTATCCCGCTCCGCCGCGCCAAAGGTGGTGGCCATCCAGTTGATGCCATAACCCAGGGCAAAGCTGCCTGCAATAATGGCCAGGTAGGTCAGCACCGACAGCTGCATGGCGCTGTCCGGGGTCAGCATGATGACGCGGTCACCGATGTTCCAGCCGGTTTCGACAGTGCCGATGTAGGCACAGACCGGCCCTATGGCAGCTAAAAGCAGGATGTAGAGGCCGTAGACCGCCATTGGCGTGGGTTTTTCCTGTTTGATGGCGGCCCATTCCGTTTCAGGGCGGAAGAGCATGCCTATCGCGTGATTAAGGATCATGATGCAGTTCCCTGTTTTGTTTTTGGTGAAGCAGAGCCAGCACGGCCCAAAACAGCTGACAGTGTAATACACCAGAGTGACAGTGCGGGAAGCAGTCCGCTGCTGCATTGCGTTATATCAAGACAGCTGTTGAAAGCAGGGTCTGGTAGACTGCACGCCCACCTCAGAGGAGTTCCGGATAATGGTGGAGTTGGCACTGTACCAGATCCTGCTTGCCAATCTTGTCGTGCTTGCCGGCGCCTGTCTTCAGGGTGTGGTGGGTTATGGTGTTGGCACCCTATCCGCGCCGTTGCTGTTTCTCATCAGCCCGGTCCTGGTGCCGGGACCGCTGACACTCAATGCCACTCTGCTTACTATCATGATGCTCGTGCGCAACCGCACAGCTGTAAGAGTACGCGAGGTGCGGATCGCCATCGGGGGCGGTGTGGTTGGAACCTGTCTGGCGGCGGTCACGCTCATGGCGGTGTCACCGCGTGGGTTTGAGCTGATTTTCGGGGTTCTTATCCTGGTTGCCGTGGGGCTGAGCGTGGCGGGCTGGCGTCCGCGTCTGAGCGGGCGCAGCAGCGTTCTGGCAGGCATGGCGTCCACCTTTATGGGCACCATCACGGCAGTTGGGGGACCGCCTATTGCCATGATCTATCAGAACGAGCGCGGCCCACTGGTGCGTGCCAACATGTCTGCATTTTTTCTTTTCGCCAGTCTTCTGAGTCTGAGCGCGTTGGCATTTTCCGGCTATCTGGGTGCGCGTGAATGGCTTCTTTTCCTTGTTACCTTTCCCGGTGTTATTGCTGGCTTCCTGCTGTCAGCTCGTCTTGTGGGGCGTATTGATGGCGAGCGTCTGCGCGGGTTGATTCTGGGGGTAGCCGCGCTTGGCGGGGCGATCGCGTTGGTTCGGGGCCTGTTGATGTAGCGTTCAGGCCCGGTCCTTCTGCTTCAGCGGGGAGTGGTGTGGCCCGCAACCGCCTGCTGGTAGGCCTTTTCCGCCTCCTCGGCCAGCTCGTCCAGCCCCTGCAGATGGCGGCTGTTGTCCTGCTGCCAGGGGTGGAAGCTGTATTTGAAGTATTCCAGCCATAACGGGATCTGGCGGCGCAGCAGGCCGGGGCGGCCGAACAGGGTGTTGAGCACCGTAAGGTGGCCGCGCCAGCCCTCGCGCTGGCAGGCCTCGCTGGTGGCACTCATCTGCAAGTAGAAGCGGGTAACGTTGGCCCAGAAGAGAGTGGTGGCGCGCAGCATGCCCACCACCCGGTGCGCATAGGCCTGCGGACCGCGCCCCACGCATTTCTCCCAAACGTCGTAGCAGACGGATTTGTGCTCGACCTCTTCCATGGCATGCCACTCCCACATGCGCCGGTAATCCTCCTGCGAGCCCTCCAGGATTTCCGGGTGGTCCAGCAGGAAGCCGCCCATCAGTGCCGTGAAGTGTTCCAGCGCAATGGTCTCGCACAGCAGGTCCTGGCGGCTGCCGTGCTTCTTGAACCAGTCGAGCATCTGGCGCACATGCTGGTCGAGGCGCCCTGCGGGCAGCCCGGCGTCTTCCATGAGCTGGTTGTATTCGGCGTGCTCGCGGCTGTGGTAGGCCTCCTGGGCGATGAAGGCAGAGGCCGCCTTGCGCAGGTCCGGGTCTGGGATCTCATCCCGGTAGGCGCGCACCGCATCGATGAACAGCCGCTCCCCGGCCGGGAAGAACAGCGACAGGGTGTTCATGAACTGGCTCAGGTGTGGGCCCATGGCATGCCAGTCGTGGATGCGTTCTTTCGGTGGCAGGAAGTGCAGATCCCGGCGCTCGGGAATAACCATGTTGTCCTGCCCGGCATCCGATGTGTGCTGATCGTTGGTGGCGGTGGATGTGGCCATGGCACGTCCTCCCTGTTCGCTGGGTCTTACACTCACCGTAACCCGGCGTTGTAATGGGGCAAGACTGAGGTGACGCGGGTAAGCGTCAGACTGGCGAGCGGGTGGAAAAAGGCCCGGGTGAACCGGGCCAAGGGGTTGGAGAACTTTTGTCGTCCCGAAGATCAGTGATGGGTGTGGTGATTGTGACCTTCCCCGGTCATCGCCTTCTGATAGGCTTCTTCGGCTTCTTCGGCCAGTTCGTTCAGGTGCGCGATGTGGTGGCTGTTGTTCTGCTGCCAGGGATGGAAACTGTATTTGAAGTACACCAGCCACTCGGGAATCTGGCGGCGCAGTACACCCGGCTTGCCAAGCAGGGTGTTGAGCACGGTCAGGTGGCCGCGCCAGCCTTCCTTCTGGCAGGCGTCGCTGTTATTCACCATCTGTAAATAGAAGCCCACGACCAATGGCCAGAATATGGCGGTGGCGGCGCTCATGCCGAAGGCGCGCTTGAGGTAGGCGGTGGGCCCCCGCCCAATGCACTTTTCCCAGACATCAAAGCACACCGCCTTGTGCTCGACTTCCTCCATGGCGTGCCACTGCCACATCCGGAGATAGTCGTCCTGGGATCCCTGCATAACCTCGGGATGATCCAGCAGGAAGCCGCCCATGAGTGCGGTGAAGTGCTCCAGGGCAATGGTGGCGTTGAGCGGCATACTCTTGGGGGTGCGATCCTTGAGGAAGTCCAGCAGAGACCACACGAAAGCGTCCAGCTTATCCGCCGGAAGCCCTTCCTCCTGCATCAGTTTGTTGTACTCGATGTGTTCGCGGCTGTGCATGGCTTCCTGGCCGATGAAAGCGGTGGCGGCCTTCTTCAGGTCCGGATCCGGGATCTGGTCACGGTAGGAGCGCAGGGCGTCGATGAAAAGCCGCTCGCCGGCCGGGAAGAACAGGGAGAGGGCATTCATGAACTGCGTCATGTGCGCCCCCTGGGCATGCCAGTCGTGGATGCGCTCCTTTGGCGGCAGGAAATGCAGGTCCCGGCGCTCTGGCATTACCATACCGTCGTCGCCCGGGCCCTGGATGTTCTCGTCGGTTGCGTGTTCTTTGGCTGCGGTTGCGGCTGTCATGGCGGCCCTCCCCTTGATGATTGTCAGCCTCCATCAGTATTACATTGATGAAAGTCACAATGCTCAATGTAACAGTATTCGGGGGTGCAGCAAGTCTGAGATGACGCAATTGGACGTCATATCAGTCAATCACGTGGGTGGGCGATACAAGGTTATTCCGTGTGATTCTGGGATTCGGGGAGGTTGAGATGATCCAGAATGTAAGCCAGCCGATCGCCCAGATGCCGATCCGCGGCTTTCTGCATAGCCCGTGCTACTTCCGGCAGTACAGCCATCTCCACCAGCGGACGAAGGCGCCAAATCAGCTGGGCGAGCTCTTCGGACTCACCAGGGGGCGGCAGATTCTGGCCGTAGCGGCTGAAGATGTGGCGCTCCACCAGCTTGACCATCTCCTCGGCTGCCTGCTCAACGTTATGGCGGAGGTAGGCTACCACATCCAGCATATCTTCAAGCGGGATGCCGGTCTTGGCCAGTTCCGAGCCGGCGTGCAGAATGCGTGGACTTGGAATGCGGTAGCGCCGGCCCTCGGGAATGATGAGCTCCAGCTCTTGCGCGCGCTTGAGCGCACGGCCCATAAAAATGCTGCCAAAGCGCTGTACCAGTTCACGTTTCGTGAGGTATTCGGGCAGTTCGTCCGACCAGGGGCTGACCACGGCCTTCTCAAGCCCAAGGATGTGCTCGATGCCGTTGCCCTTTTCCCAGCTTTCCATCAGTTCGGCGATGTTGTTGAGCGTGTAGCCGCGTTCCAGTAATCGGCCGATGATGCGCAGCCGCGAAAGATGGGTCTCGCTGTAGATACCCTTACGTCCACGGCGTTCCGGGGGCGGTATGAGGCTGCGCTCCTGGTAGACCCGGATATTGCGCACCGTCATGCCGCTGGCGCGCGCCAGCTGGTCGATGGAAAACTCGCCGGATTCCTGATTACCGCTCTGCGCCATGGGCGGTCTCTGGCCGTTTCATGAATGAAAACGGCATTTTAGCGCGGAAGCCGGGGAAAGAATAGCGCCATCTCACCATTGTGTGATGGCGCTGTGGTTAGTCGAAGGGTTCAGCGGCCGCGCTTGCGGCGCCACAGATAGCGGACGGACAGCCAGGTGGCGCTCAGACAGAGCAGGGTGCCACCGCTCAACAGCGCCAGGACCAGAGCATACCAGGCGACGCTGCCAGGGTTGAGTACCGGGAAATCCAGGCTGTGCAGGCCATTGTAGAGCCAGCGGTTGAGCCGGGTGAGCGGCGTTGAGTGCTGGAGCACCCCGCCGGTGGCTGGATCAATGTAGAGACGGGCGCCGTCATCATAGGTTGCGCGGTAGACCGGCAGGGTGGGTTGTTCCCCGCCAATACGGGCTGCCCGGCCTGCGTAGTAGTAGGCGTCGTACGCGTTCTGCTTCCGGAAGGCGGTTAATTCACTGTCCCCGGCCTTGGCGGCCTCCCTGACCCGGTTTGCCGGCAGGTTGCCGTCCTCTCCCACGGGAGCGGCGGCCTGCGAGGCGGGGTACAACTGTTCGGCCCCGCTGGCGTCCATGGTGCGGTAGTAGCGTTGACCATTGAACCGGTGCAGTTGCAGCTCGCGGGGTGTAGCGCCTGCAAGTCCGCCAACCTGTGCTGGGGCACTGGCCTGCTCATGGGTTGCCGGGCTGCTGTGGCCCAGGCGCTGCCCCAGTGCCGGGTCCCGGTCCGCCGAGGTCCAATAGAAGGGGGTCATCGACAGCAGCCCGCTGAACACCCAGGTTGCCGCCAGTGTGCCAAAGGCCAGACCCAGGTAATGGTGCCACCGGAACAGGCCCTGGAGGGGACTGACGCCGCCCCGGCGCTTATTCCAGCGCATCAGCATGAGCCCCAGTATGAGGCCACTGAGGGTGGCCAGGGTCCCGATGCCGGAAACCCAGAGCACGACCTGGCGCCAGACGCCGCTGAGCTGGCGCAGCTGGGTCGGGTAGATCCAGTGGATAACCGGGCCGGCGTAGCCCCAGACCCGCTCATGGAAGGTGGTGCTGTGGATGACTTCGCCGGTAGGGCGTGAGAGGTACAGATGGGTTCCGGCGTCATCCGCCAGTGCCACGCGCCAGAGTGGCGCCGGGGCGCGGACGTGGCTGTTCACCGTCCACTGATCCGGCCCATCCAGCCGCGTGACCGAGGCCACGGCGGCGCCACTGAGTTCACGCGCCCGCTTACGGGCTTGTTGCCGGTTCAGTGGTGGCGCGGGTTGGCCGGTGTCGGCGAAGGCGCTGCGCCATTGCCCTTGGGCGTTCATGGCATGGATCCGGGGGCGCTCGCCGGGCTGGTTGATCCGCAGGGCCGCGGGTTCTTCCAGATTCAGCGCGGCCAACGCCCTGGTGGGCGTTGCCGCGAGCTGGCCAGGGTCCATTGGGGCGAGCCACGCCATGCGATCACTGGCCGGGGTCCGTGGGTAGCCCTCGAACATCATGACGATGCCCGAGGCGAACCACAGCAGCAGGATCAGGCTCATCGCGAGCCCGAGGTAGCGGTGAACCGGGATGAGCCAGCGCAGGGTCCGTTTTTTGAGCCAGCCTGCCATCAGAAGCTCCGGCTGTACTCAAGCTGAACGTTGCGGGGCGGGCCCAGAGTGTCCTGACGGTACGGCTCGCCATCCGGGGGCGTCACCTGAGCGACGCCGTTGGCGTACTGCTGATCCCTCAGGTTCTCCAGGCGCAGGGTGACCCGGTTGGCGCCATCGACCCCGAACTCACGCCAGGCACTGGCGCTCAACAGGGTGTAGTCGCCGTAGGACTGCCTGCCAATGTCCGCCGTGCTTGTGGCCGCGTCGCCGGTGTGGCGGGCGTTGAGCTCCCAGCCCTGATTGTCGCCCTGCCAGCTGAGCGTGGCGTTGGCGTGCCATTCGGGGATATCAGCGATCTGCTCATCGCTGCCACCTTCCCGCGCATCGGCCCAGGTGGCGTCCAGATCCAGCTGCCAGCCGCGGTCATCGCCCAGGCTGAGCGCGGCCTCAGCGCCGTGGACCCGGACCGTCTGGTTGCTGTTGGCGTACTGGCCATCGGCAACCTTGATGAGGTTGTCGATCTCGCGGTAGAAGCCACCCAGTTGCCATGTCACAGGGTTACCGATGTGACCGGTCAGCGACACATTGCTGTTGATGCTCTCCTCCGGTTCCAGATTTTCATTCCCGGCCGGGAAGTCCTCGTCAATCACGAACATCTCAAAGGCCGAGGGCAGCCGGAAGTTGGTGCCCACGCTGGCTTTCAGGTGGAGGTCTTTGGGGAGCGGCTGCTTCAGGCTGATGTTCCAGATGCTGTGGTCATCGGCGAAGTTGGAGTGGTTGTAGCGGGCGCCCAGGGCCAGGTGGGTACTGGGCGAGAAACTCAGGTGGGGCCGATACTGAACAAAGCCCGCCGTAACGGCTTCGGTCTTGCCGTCAATGCGCAGCGAATAGTCCTCGCCTTGATAGCGCTGGTAATCCACGCCGCCCAGAAGCTGGGAGCCGCCATCCGTGGTGTGGCGACCGGTCAGATTGACGCCATAGTCATCGAACCCCCATTCGGCCCGGTCGTTAATGAGGTTGACGGTGCCGTCCCTGTCCATGCCCAGGCGGGTGTAATCGGTCCACCAGTCGTGCCAGTAGGCTTTGATGAAGTAGCCGTTGCGTTCGTTGACCTGATGATCCCATTTCAGGGAAACAATGTTCTCATCGCGGTCGTTAACGGCCTTGAAGTTGCTGTTGCCCCGGGCAAAATCGGCTTCCACATCGTTGCGGACCACGAGGGCTTTTAACGACTTACCCTCGCCCGCATCCAGAAGGTAGCGGCCGCCGTAGGAGCTGCGGGTGAAGCCACGCTTCTGACGCCGGGCGCTTTCAAGCAGCTCACTGTCCCGGTAGGGGCGGTAGCCGTCCGAATGGTCGTGTTCGCCAAATACCAGCCACCGCCCGTACTCGTTGCGATTGCTGACATGGCCGGCAAGGCGGCGGTCGCCTAGTGATCCGAGCGCGCCGGTGATGTTGCCCCCGGAGTCCTTTTCGGGCTTACGCAGGACAATGTTCACGACCCCGGCCACTGCCTGGGTGCCGTAGAACAGGCCCTGGCCACCTTTCAGGATCTCGATGCGCTCGACCATATGGGTGCTGATGGAGTCCAGTGGCGAGGTGCTGCCGAAGAGCCGGTTGTTGATGCGCACCCCATCCACCAGCCAGAGCACGTCCTGGCCGCGCGAGCCCTGGAGGTGGACGTCCACGTAGTCGCCCCGGCCGGTCTTGGGGTCCAGATAGAGCCCTGGCACGTTACCGCGAAGAGCCTGGCCAATGTCGCTGACACCGGTCCTGTCGAGTTCTTCACTGTCGATCACTTCCAGTTCAGCGCCGTAGTCGGATAACTCCGAGGGGAGGGTTTCCTCCAGGGCCGATCCCGGGACCACCAGCTCGTCCAGCGTCATGTGGTGATCAGCCGCGATCGCAGTCATTGAGGGCAGAAGCAGGGATAAAAGAGCGAGTACTACGCCTGATTGTTTCATTTAAGGTCTCCATACACTGAGTCCATTAGTGATGGAGCCCTCACGCGGGCAGGCCGACAGGCGGAGCAGCGGTTGTAATACCGCCCCGTTGGTGGCCCGAACACCTTAGTCGCGAAGGCTCGGCTTCCGGCCCATCTGTGCCATGGGTCGGGCTTCGGCAGGTCTTCGGACTCAGGGGCGGGCGCCAATGATTGGCGCTGGCCTTGGATCACGGCTTCCCATCCGGTTTGGACAGTGCCCGGGGGTAACCCCCTGTGATCCTTGTTCCCCAATACCGCTGCGCGTCAGTCCCGGACTCTCACCGGGTTCCCTTGCGCTCGTGATGGAGCGCTGACCGAAGCGCTGGGGAGGCTAGGGCATCGTGTGACGGAAGTCAAAAACCGCGGATGAGTTGGTGGCGGTTTGACCAGGGTGCCCCAATCCTCTAGCATTCACACCTCTCTCGTCTCTGGGTGGCCGGCATTTGTTCAAATGGCGGCTGAAACGGGAACCCGGTGTGATTCCGGGACTGCCCCCGCAACGGTGAATGCTGCGCGCGGATCATCCCCGCCACTGTGATGATGTCATCATGGGAAGGCGATCCGCCCGAACCAGACTGGTTCCAGCATGAGTCCGGAGACCGGCCCAGGGGAACAGTATCGCGCAGTGCGGGCGGCACAGCGGTTGAGCGCTCAGGGTTTGAGCATCATGCGTTCCGAAACCCCGGAAAACAACGGTCCCCTTCGTCAGGGGCTCTCCACGGGAGCTTGTGCTACGGCTGCTTCGGTAGCGGCGGCTCGTGCGCTCCTGATTGGCAGCGAAGACCGGTGCGTGCGTATCCGCCTGCCCCGGGGCCAGGAACCGGCTATGACCATCGAGGATTTGACCGTAGCTGGCACCAGCGCCAAGGCAGGCGTTATCAAGGATGCCGGGGATGATCCGGACGCCACCCATGGAGCCCGGCTTTGGGTCTGTGTGGAATTGATGGGCGAAACCGGGGTGCAATTCCGGGCTGGCGAGGGCGTTGGAACCGTGACCCGCTCCGGACTGCCCGTGCCTAGAGGTGAGCCGGCCATTAACCCGGTGCCACGGCAATTAATTACCGAGCACCTGCAAGACCTCGCCGCTGAAACGGGGTTCGCGGGGGGCTTCAGCGTGACCGTGGGCATCGACGACGGCGAGGCCATCGCCCGGAATACCATGAACGGGAAGCTTGGCATCCAGGGTGGGCTCTCCGTTCTTGGCACCACCGGCGTGGTAAGACCCTTCTCCTGTTCCGCCTTCATCGCCTCCATTCACCAGTCTGTGGATGTGGCCCGGGCTAACGGCCTGACTCATATCGCCGGCTGTACCGGTGGTACCAGTGAATCCTTTGCCCGCTCACACTTCGGTCTGGAGGATGGTGCCATTGTGGAGATGGGGGACATGTTCGGGGCTCTGCTCAAGTACCTGAAAAAGCATCCACTGCGCCAGGTAACGCTGGCGAGCGGCTTCGGCAAACTGAGCAAGTTCGCCGCCGGTGAGCCGGACACTCATAGCCGTCGCTGTGCGATTGATTTTGACTTCATCGCTGATGAGGCGGTGGCGGTTGGTGCCGGCCAGGAGCTGGCTGAATGGATCCGCAACGCCAACACCAGCATCGAAGCCCTGGAAGCCTGTCAGAACTCGGGGATTCCCCTGGGCGACCGCATCGCGGGTGTGAGTCTGGCGCGCGCGCGTGATTATCTGCCTGGTGATCATCATCTGAGTGTCTGCGCTGTAAGCCGCCGGAGTGAACTTGTCGGCTTCGCCGAGGAGGCGGGATGATCGCGGCCATTGAACTCGAGGGATTGCGCAAAACCTACAAAGGTGGTCAGTCAGCGCTCGACGGCGTGGACCTTAGCGTTTCCGGTGGCACCTTCCAGGGGCTTCTGGGGCCTAATGGCGCGGGCAAGAGCACGCTGATCGGCTTGATGACCGGCCTGGTTCGGGTCGAAACCGGTTCGGTACGGCTCTTTGGTCATGACCCGGAGCGCGACCCTGTCGCTGCCCGCCGTCGGGTGGGGCTGGTGCCCCAGGAAGTGAACTTCAACAGTTTTGAGCCCATCAACGAGATCATCGCTACCCAGGCCATGTACTACGGCCTGCCGCGCCGCCGCGCCCGGGAACGTACCCGGGTGGTCCTCGAGCGCGTGGGCCTGCTGGAACGCGCCGAGCGCAAACCCTGGGGCCTCTCCGGTGGTATGAAGCGCCGGTTGATGATGGCCCGTGCTCTGGTGCACGAGCCGGAGCTGTTGATTCTCGACGAGCCCACGGCTGGGCTGGACGTGGAAGCTCGCCGCGACACCTGGTCGCTGCTGCAGGAACTCAATGCCGCCGGCACTACCATTGTGATGAGCAGCCATTACCTCGAGGAAATGCGTGATCTCTGCCAGAGCGTCGCTGTGCTCCGTGAAGGACGTCTGATCGCCAATAACACACCGGAGCGCCTCTTTGGCGCCGACGCCGGCAGCGGCACCGGTGACCAGGGCCTGGAAGCCCGCTTCCTGCGCCTTCTGGAAAAAGGCGACCCGGACGCGGAGGGCAATCAATGAATGCCACCATCCTCTGGAACGCCTACCAGGGCCTGGTCATCAAGCAGGTCCGCCGCTTCCTGCGCTCCTGGGTCCAGAACCTGTTGCCCTCGGTGGTCACCGCCACGCTGTTCATGATCATCTTCGGGCATTTCGTTGGGCGCGATCTCGGGCAGGTGGGCGGTGCTGACTACGCCGACTACATCATGCCGGGTCTGGTGCTGTTCGCCGTGGTTACCAACGCCTACAACAACACCACCCTGGCGTTCTTCGGCGCCCGGCTCCAGCGCCACATCGAGGAAATGCTGGTCGCCCCCATGCCCGCCTGGCTGATCGTCGCCGGTTTCGCCACCGCCGGCGTTCTGCGCGGGCTCATGGCCGGAGCACTGGTACTGCTGGTGGCCCTGCCCATGACCCAGCTCGAACTCCAGCACCCCGGCATCGGCCTGCTGGTGGCGGTGCTGAGCGCCCTGCTGTTCTCCTTCGCGGGCCTGCTCAACGGTATTTTTGCCCGCAGCTTTGATGACACCTCTGTCATCGCCACCTTCCTGCTGACGCCGCTGATCTACCTGGGCGGCGTCTTCTACCCCATCGACCGCCTCCCGGCCCCCTGGGACACCGTCTCCCTGGCCAACCCCATGGTCTACATCGTGGACGGTTTCCGTTACAGCCTGCTTGATGAGGGAACGATCGGGGGCGGGTGGACGTTTCTGGTGCTGCCGGTGGTGACAGGGATTACCGGGTTGCTGGCTTGGTGGCTGGTGGCAAGAGGTGTACGGATCAAGCCATGAGTCAGCTAAACGTGGACACAGGAATGTTGGTTTGTTGCCTGAGCATTCGGGTATCGCTGCCCGAACAGGGCATGAGGATTGCACATAGAGAGACGATGTAATGGACGAACTCCATGAGTATGAAAAGGACGGCGCCGCCATCTACCGCGCGTCCTTCGCGACCATCCGCAATGAAGCGGATCTTGCAGCGGTGCCGGCAGATCTCGAAAAAACCGCGGTCCGCCTGATCCACGCTTGCGGTATGGTGGACCTGATCGAGGACCTGGCGTTTTCCGCGGACGCCGCTGGCGCGGCAAAGGCAGCGCTTCAGGCAGGTAACCCCATACTCTGCGACAGCGAAATGGTTGCCCATGGCGTCACCCGCAAGCGTTTGCCTGCGGACAACGCCGTCATCTGCACCCTGCGGGACGAACGCGTTCCCGATCATGCAGTCGCCATTGGCAACACGCGCAGTGCGGCCGCCGTGGACTTCTGGGATGAGCATCTTGAGGGCAGTGTTGTGGCGATTGGCAATGCGCCCACGGTTCTGTTCCATCTACTGAACCGGTTGGCCAATGGGGCGCCTCGCCCTGCTGCCATCCTCGGTTTTCCGGTCGGGTTCATTGGTGCCGCCGAGAGCAAAGAAGCGCTGGCGGCGACTACGGACCTGTCTTTTCTAACCGTTCATGGCCGGCGTGGCGGAAGCGCCATGGCTGCCGCTGCCGTGAACGCCCTGGCCAGTGAAACGGAATGACACAATGAATGATGTATTGGCAACACCGACAGTTGGCGATGGTTACGGTCATCTTTACGGCATCAGCACTGGCCCGGGCGATCCGGAACTGATTACCCTCAAGGCCGCCCGGTTGCTCTCTGAATGCCCGGTCGTGGCCTACTTCTGCAAGCGTAGTGGCGCAGGCCGTGCACGTACGTCCTGTGACGCCCACATTACGGAAGGTCACCAGGAGCTGCCGCTGGTCTATCCCGTTACCAACGAGATTCCGCACGGCAGCCAGGCCTACCGTCAGCAGATCGAGACCTTTTTCGAGGAGGCCGCTGAGGCGGTTGCCCGGGAGCTCAGGGCGGGGCGCTCCGTGGCGGTCCTTAATGAAGGGGATGCGTTCTTTTACGGCTCTTTCATGCACATCTATCTGCGGCTCAAAGATCGCTTCGAGAGCTCTGTTGTCCCGGGTGTTGGTGCCATGATGGCTGGTGGCGCCCTGCTACCGCACCCGCTGATGATGCGCGATGACCAGCTGCGGGTGATTCCCGGAACGATGGATGAAAATGATCTACGGGCTGGCATCGATCCGCAACGGGCTACGGTGATCATGAAAGTTGGCACCAACCTGCCGTTGCTTCGTCACATCGTGAAGGATCTGGGGCTTGAAGAGCGCGCCTGGTACGTGGAAAAGGCGAGCATGCCGGAGGAGCGGGTCATGCCGCTGGTAGAGGCGCCGGATGGCAAGGCGCCGTACTTCTCCATGGTGCTGATCCCGGGACCCGGAGTGCGGGCATGAATCGGCTGGATGTGATTGGCGTGGGCCCGGCGGGCCCGGATTGGGTAACGCCTGAGACCCGGGATCTGATTGAGCAAGCGACGGATCTGGTGGGGTACGGGCCCTATCTGGACCGGCTGGCCTCGCAGCGCCATCGCTGCCATCCCTCGGACAACCGCGAGGAACTGGAACGCGCCGCTGAGGCGCTCGATCTGGCGGCGCAGGGGCGCCATGTTGCGGTGGTTTCGGGCGGTGATCCGGGAATCTTTGCCATGGCGGCGGCCCTGTGCGAGGTGCTGGATCATCAGGCACGCCCGGAGTGGGAGGATGTTGAGTTTGAGGTCCATCCCGGGGTGTCAGCGCTGCAGGCGGCGGCTGCCCGGGTGGGGGCGCCGCTGGGCCATGACTTCTGTGCCATCTCGCTGTCGGACAATCTCAAGCCCTGGTCAGTGATCGCGAACCGGCTGCAGCTGGCGGCGCGGGCGGATTTCGCCATGGCCTTCTACAACCCGCGTTCCTCGAGCCGGACCTGGCAGCTGGGCGAGGCGCTGTCGCTGCTGCGGGCGGAGCAGCCGGGGGAGACGCCGGTGGTGTTCGCGGCTGCGATCGGGCGGCCGGATGAGTGGGTGCGGATGACAACGCTGGCGGAGGCGGATCCGACCGAGGTGGATATGCGGACGGTAGTTCTGGTTGGGAATTCCCGGGGGCGGTATGTGCGTCATGGGGATCGTTGGTTTGTTTACAGTCCCCGGGATTATTTGTAGCGCCTTGCAGGACGGGCTCCGGGGAGCTCTGAACGGGAATCGCCACGAGTACGTCCCTGTAGGCTGCTCTTCCGCCCGTCGCGCTGCGCATTCCTGCTTCGCGCGCCGGTCCTGGGTTGCCCCTTAATCGGGCCAACCCCTGGCTCCAGAGCTTCCCGTTCAGAGCTCTCCGGACCCCGTCTGATACGCCTCGATAACTCTTAGTGCCTGTTCCAGCCATTGTGTAATTTCTTCTGGAGACTGGAAGGAGTGGGTGGCCGGCGGGAGAGGCGGCCGGTCGATGATGATGACCGGGATGCCGGCCTCTCGGGCGCCGTCGAGTTTAGGGTGCGCGGCCTGGCCGCCGGAGTTCTTGGTGATGAGGGCCGCGACGTTGTGGTCGCTGATGAGGCGGCGTTCGTCCTCGAGGTGGTAGGGGCCGCGGTCTTCGATCAGGGTCCATTGGTCGAATGCCGGTTGCGGGTCCGGGGCGTCGACGCAGCGCACGAGCAGGTGGCGGTCGGCGATGCCTTCGAAGGCTGGGAGACTGGTTCGGCCGGTCGTGAGCCAGAGGGCGTCCCCGGGGGCGGTCAGTTCGGTGGCTTTGCTGGCCGCTTCATGGAGGTCGGCGACCGGGTGCCAGTCGTCGCCGGACTGGGGTTCCCAGGGTTCGCGTTCGAGTCGGCCCAGGGGCAGGTCGAGTTCCTGGCAGGCGATGGCGGCGTTGTGGGACATCTCGGCGGCGAAGGGGTGGGTGGCGTCCACCACGGCGGCGATGTCGTGCTCCATGAGCCACTGTTTGAGGCCCTCGATGCCGCCGAAGCCGCCCCTGCGGGTCGGCAGTGCCGGTGGCAGGGGGCGACGGGTGCGGCCCGCGAGTGAGTAGGTGGGGTCCAGCTCGGGCTTGTCCAGGAGCTGTTCCGCCAGTGTCATGGCGTCGCGGGTGCCGCCGAGGATCAGGATGCGAAAGGCCATGGGCAGTTGCCAGAGTCGGAAAATGGATCAGGTGTAGGATTATACAGTGAGCGCACAGAACACGTCTTGTGTAGAACCGGAGACCGACCGCTGGTTGAGCGTTGTGGGACTGTCCGAAGACGGCTGGACGGCGTTGGGTGACGGGGCGAGGGCAGCAGTGATCGGGGCTGAATTCGTGATTGGCGGGCAGCGCCACTTGGATCACCTGCCGGATGTGGCGGACCAGCAGCGCGAGGCCTGGCCATCACCGTTCAGCCAGGGGGTTGAGCGCATCCGCCAGTGGCAGGGCCGGCGGGTCTGTGTCCTGGTCAGCGGCGATCCGTTCTGGTTTGGAGCGGGAGCAACGCTTGCACGCACTTTTTCGCCAACGGTGATGGATTGTCATCCGGGTTCGTCTGCTTTCTCGCTAGCGGCGGCGCGCTTGGGATGGGCGCTGCAGTCGGTAAACTGTCACTCGCTGGTAGCCCGTGATCCGGACCGGTTACGGTCGGCTCTGGTGCCTGGTCGGCGCCTGCTGGTGCTGAGCAATGATGAACAGAGCCCGGAGACCGTATGCGAGCTGTTGGCAGCGGGTGGTTACGGGGCCAGTCGCGTGATGGTGCTGGAGGCGTTGGGTGGCCCGGAGGAACGGTTTACTGAGACCACGGCGGGAGAGGGTCTGGCGCAACCCGTGGCCCGTCTGAACACCCTGGCCATTGAATGTCAGGTCGATGATCCGGAAAGGCCGATGGCACGTGTGCCGGGGCGCCCGGGGGAGGCGTTCAGCCACGATGGTCAGATCTCGCAGCCCGAGGTCCGCGCTGTTGTCATGGCGCAACTGGCGCCGCGTGGTGGCGAGCACCTCTGGGATCTGGGCGCCGGTTCCGGTGCCGTGGCGGTGGAATGGCTGCTGGCGGATCCGGCCAATCGGGCTACTGCGGTGGAGCGCCGACCGGAGCGGGTGACCAATATACGCGACAATGGCCGTCGCCACGGCGTGGCTCATCTGGAGGCTGTTGCAGGCGATTCGATCCAGGCAATGCCGATGCTGTCACGTCCGGATGCGGTATTCATTGGCGGAGGCGCGAGCGGTGACGGCGTGATTAACAGCGCCTGGTCCGCCTTGCCCGCGGGTGGCCGCTGTGTGGCAACAGCGGTGACCACTGAGGGGGAAGCAGCGTTGCTGGCGGCCCAGGGTCAATACGGCGGACAGCTGACCCGCCTCTCAGTAGACCGAACCCAACCTCTGGGCCGGTTCAACGGCTGGAAGGCGGATCGGCCGATCACTATCTGGGCTACAACCAAACCACCACAAGCACAGGATGGAACGCCATGACGGTACATTTCATCGGCGCCGGCCCAGGGGCGCCGGACCTGATCACGCTTCGGGCAAGGGATCGCATCGCCGCCTGCCCGGTCTGTCTCTACGCGGGATCGATCATTCCGGACGAGGTGCTCGCGCATGCGCCGGAGGAGGCGCGGTTGGTCAATACGGCCTCCATGGCGCTGGATGACATCATTGATGAATTCCGGAACGCGTATGAACGGGGCCTGGACGTGGCGCGCCTTCATTCCGGGGATCTGGCCATCTACTCGGCGGTAGCGGAACAGCTCCGGCGGCTGCGCGAGCTGGCAATTCCCTATGAGCTTACGCCCGGCGTTCCTGCCTTTTCAGCGGCGGCGGCCGTGCTGGGCCAGGAGCTGACCATGCCCGGTGTCGCCCAGAGCCTGGTGCTCACGCGGACCCAAGGACGGGCCTCGTCCATGCCGGAAGGAGAAACCCTGGAGGCCTACGCGGCAACCGGCACTACTCTGGCGATCCACCTCTCGCTGCACACATTGGCTTCGGTAGTGGAACGGCTGACCCCCTTTTACGGAGAGACCTGTCCAGCAGCGGTGGTCTTTCGCGCCAGCCGGCCTGATGAGCAGGTGCTGCGGGCGCCACTGGGTCGGCTGGCAGAGGATCTGGAACGCATCCCGGAGAAACGTTCAGCGATCATCCTGATAGGGCCCGCGCTGGGGGAAACGGGCTTTTGCAACAGCGCGCTCTATGACCCCGCGCATCAGAGACTGTTCCGGGACGCCTGAGCCAGGCGCTCCAGGGCTTGCGTCAGGGGCTCGTCGTCAGGGCTTTGTTGCTTTGCGGTGCTGACCAGGGCGCGCAGTGCCTCTGGTACTTCTCCGGGCAGCAGATCTTGCGCTATCCGGTGATGTTCGTGATCGGGCAGAGCCCGGTCGCTGAGCACAATGTCATAGCGCCCGTTGCGGGCAACCAGTACCACAGGCGCTTTTCCGGGATGGGCACAGCCCTTGGGGCAGCCTGAGATATGGACAGGTGTGTTGCCGTCGAACAGTTCCGGCACCTGCTCTGCCCACCTCATGGCATCCTGGCGTGTGGCGGTGGTCCCTGAGGCGCACCCGGGCGTACCCGGGCAGGCAATGGCGGAAAGCCGTGGATCCTCCGGAGTCTGGATCAGCTCCGGTGATTGCGGAAGACTGGCCGTTGAGGCTGTCGTGTGGCTGAGGATCAGACGACGCTGGGGCGTTATTCTCACTGTTTCATTAGACATCTCCAGCCGTTCAGCGATCTGCCGGGCAGCGCTGGTACTCAGGCATCCGAGAGCGATGCCCAGAACCGTACCGGCTGGCGTGGGTCCGGGGTCCAGAGTTGGCGGGGCATCCAACGACATCCCTCCGGGGCGTGCCAGTTCACACCCCCCTGCGAAGGGAGCCTTGCCGGCTACGTTGATCAGTTGCTGCATGCGCCGCGCGGGCGTGATCACTCGCTGGCGCTCTTTGAGAAACATCAGCGCCAGATCCACCAGCACATCCACCACCCGTGAGGATGTGCAGTTACCCAGGATGGCTGCTGTCGATGCCGTGCCACCCAGTCCAATGCGGTAGCGGATGCCGTCTGGCGTTGAGACCGCGTCGGCGCGGATGTCGCCATCGGCCTGCGCCAGGTGTGTCAATCCCCCGCCATTGAGCACAAATCGGAACTTGGCGGGCAGAGTCCAGAGGCGTTCGTCATTGATGATGCGTTCGTCCAGCGTTCGGGCTTCGGGCGCGGGATCGATCAGGGCATCCGGATCGAGGTCGGCGGCGGCGCTGCACTGGATGTTGCGGGCAGCCTCTGCGGCGGGTGTTTCTGTTGCCAGCCCGCTTGCCACCAGTGACGACGTCAGCATGGCTTCAGCGTTTTCAGAGAGCCCACGAAGCTGCAGGTTGCCGCGCCCGGTAATCTCGATCAGGCCGTTTCCGTACTGCTCCGCCAGCCCGGCTACCTGTCTCAGGGCTGCTGGCGTGAGACGGCCATCCACCAGCCGGATCCGTGATAGCAGGCCATCGCCACTGGCCATCGGATTACCGGCAGAAGGGCAGGCGCCACGGCGGTAGTCATCCGGGGTCGTCATGAAACTGGTCTCGTCTAAAGTTTCTGTTGGGGCTGGGGCACCTCGCGGATGCGGCCGTGTTCATCGATTGCCACGCTGACAAACTGCGCCTCGGTAACCTTGCGGGCATGCTGTTCGGTCTGATCCCGGGTCCAGACTTCCACCCGGATCTTCATGGAACTGCGGCCGATATCCTGGAGATGGGTGTAAAAAGCCACCTCGGCGCCAAGGCGCACCGGGGATAGGAACTCCATACCCTCCATGGCCACGGTGGCGGTCCGGCCCCTGGCCAGGCGACCGGCAGCAGTGGCGCTGGCCAGATCCATCTTGTTGACCAGCCATCCCGCATAGATGTCGCCATTGTTGTTGGTATCGGAGGCCATGGTGACCAGCTGCAGAGTCAGTTCACCCCGAGGTTGCGGTTTTTCTGGTTGTGTTTTCATTGGTGTCTGTCCGATGCTTCACTCAGAATACGTGCTGTGCGGCTCAGTATAGTCACATCAGTGGTATTTGCGATGGTGCTCTGGATGCAGCCTGATATTCTGCAATCTGTACATATCTGTCTTATCCTTTGGGAGAGACATGGCCAGAGGCGCAACAATGATAAGTGATCGAGAGAATTATTCCCGCCATATCTCCCAGCGGTTCAATGAGGAGCTGAGTGAACTCAAGAACCAGCTGCTGGAGATGGGTGGACTGGTAGAGAAGCAGATCGGTGAGGCTGTGGAGGCGCTGGTCGGCAACGACGCGGAACAAGCCCAGGCAGTGCGCGACCGGGATCGGGAAGTGGATGATATGGAGCGGCGCCTTGATGAGGAAGCCATCCAGGTGATCGCGCTGCGCCAACCCGCTGCAAGTGATCTGAGATTGGTTATGTCAGTGGTGAAGATGGTGGCTGATCTGGAACGCATCGGCGATGAGGCCAAGAAGATCGCGCGGATGGCGATTGATATGGCGGATGAAATGGACGACGCCATGCCCCAGCGCCGCTTCGTGGAAGTGCGCAACATCAGCGGGCACGTCCGTGCTATGGTCCGCGACGCCTTGGATGCGTTTGCGCGGTTTGATGCCGAGAGCGCGCTCGAGGTAATGCGTGAAGACGAGTCCGTGGATGAGGAATACAAGAGTTCAGCACGGGCGCTGGTCACACACATGATGGAAGACCCGCGAGGCATAGGGCGCTGTCTCAATCAGATGTGGACTCTGCGTGCGTTGGAGCGAGTTGGTGACCATGCGGACAACCTTTCGGAGCAGGTTATCTACCTGGTCCGGGGGATGGATGTTCGCCACCGGCCTCTGTCCGAGACGGAACGCGAGCTCGAGGCCAGCAGCGACGATGCCAGCAGCGGGAGCTGAAAGCTCCCGTCAGGCTTTAGCCGTTAGGGAAGGGCGGCCAGCCCATTGCCTTGCCGCCGAGCAGATGCAGGTGGATGTGGTAGACGGACTGGCCACCGTGCTCATTGCAGTTCATGGCCGTACGGAATCCGTCCTCGGCGATGCCTTCCTGCTTGGCGATCCGGGCTGCCACGACGTAAAGGTGACCGACAGTTTTCTCATCGTCTTCTGTGAGGTCGTTGACAGTAGCAATCGCTTTTTTCGGGATGATCAGGATGTGTACCGGTGCCTGCGGGTTGATATCCCGGAAGGCCAGGCACTGCTCATCCTCGTGCACGATGTCCGCTGGAATTTCACGGTTGATGATGCGGCTGAAGATGGTTTCGGACATGGATTCCTCGTTTGGTCGTCAGGCGAGTCGTTTGATCAGTGATTCAATGGGCGCGGGGAGGTGTTCGTCAATCCCCATGGCATAGCGTGTAACCCTCTCGTGCGCGAAAGGGATGCGCCCGGCGAGTCCGAGCCCCAGGGTGCGCGCCAGGTGAAGCGGCGGGTTTGCGTTGCTGAACAGATGATAGAACAGGTCCATGGCATCCATCATCAGGCGGTTGTGCGGCCGGCGTTCGGTTTCGTAGGCGGTTAGTATCCGCGCGTCACCGGGGTCGTTCCGCGAAGATGCCGTGCCCAGGCAGCGTGCCAGTGCGGCTGCATCCCGGAAGCCAAGATTGACGCCCTGCCCGGCCAGCGGGTTGATTGTATGGGCGGCATCCCCCACAAGAACCACACGTCCCCGTGCATACTGGTGCGCGTGCTCGCGCGCTATGGGGAAGCGTCCCCGCGCTGGAGCCGCCTCCGGGTCCGGCAACGTCAGTGGAAAGTTTCTGCGGATCGCTGCCAGAAGCTGTGATTCGTCCATGGCCGTGAGTTCATCCAGGGTTTCTGGCTGGTCGTACCAGACGAGTGATCCCCAGCCACTGCCGTTCGCTTCCGGTAGAGGCAGGTAGGCCTTTGGCCCCTGTGGGGTGAACATCTGCCAGGTGATGGTTTCGGCTGGTGGCGCATGGCGGATGTTGATGACCATGGCCTGTTGCCGGTACTGGTTGCGGCTGGTTCCGATCCCGGCCATCCGCCTTGTTGCGGAGTTGGCACCGTCAGCGCCCACAACCAGGGTGACGGGAACGGTGTTGCCAGTGTCCAGAGTGAGCGTGACACCGTCATTGGTGTGCTCCAGGGTCTTCAGCGTCGCCGGGTAGAGCCGAGTGATGCGGTCATGGTCGCCCATCCGCTGCCAAAGGGCCCAGCGGGTCACGCGGTTTTCCACAATGTGACCCAGGTGGCTGCGTCCGAGAGCCTCTGCGTTGAATTCGGTCCGCGCCTGGTTAGCCACGAGGCGGCCGCCGGGAACGCTAGCCAGTGGCCCTGTGGGAGCCTCCCAGACCGCCAGACGGCCGAAGGGCGCCATGCGCATTGCCTCCATTGCGGGCCAGACGCCCAGCTGGCGCAGCAAGGCTTCACTGCCGGCGCTCAGGGCGGAGACGCGCAGGTCGGGGTCGCTCTCCGGGGTCGGCTCTTCCGGAGCACTGGGCTCGATGACGACCACGCGCCAACCACTGGCCGCACAGGCCAGTGCCAGGGCAGCGCCGACCATGCCGGCACCGATTACGGCGATGTCATGCTCACGTTCACTCATAGGCGCAGTTTACGCCAGAGTGAACGGTTGGGACAGGGCTCAGCCGGCCTTGCGGGCCCTGCCGCTCAACCAGGCGGGCCGACGGGTGCCGGGGCGGATAAAACCCTGGTCGATGATGACCGGCTGTACCAGGTCCAGATAATCCCGGGTGCGGATCTGCATGGCCTCGGTGTGGCTGCCCGCGGCAAAGGTGATTTCCGGCTGCTCGGCCAGGGTTTCACTGCCGTAGGTGGCCATTCCGAACAGATTACCGAAAGGCGGCATGGCGCCAACCTCGCAGTCCGGGAAGCGATCCGTGAAATCCTCCTCGTCCGCCAACTCCACGAAGTCTGTATTGAGCACGTCCATTATCCGATCCCAGCGGATCCGGAAGCTGGCGGGCATCACCATCATCGCCATCCGACCGTCGAGTTCGATGATGACTGTTTTGGCCACCTGGTCGTCGGGCACGTTGCAGTGATGGGCAAGTGAATGGGCGGTGAATCCCGGGGGATGGCTCAGGCACCGAAACTCGGCGCCACGAGCTTTCAGGTATCCGATCAGGGTCTGTACGGGCATGGCAACTCCTCCTGGCACAGGGCTGTGACCCAAGAATCCGCAGATTCTTTTGTCAGGCTAGACCAGGCTCGCCGGAGGTATCCCCGCAAAAAAGGTTACATTTTGTACAGTCACTCTGATGGCTGGTAGTGGTGTATGCCCCGTTGCGGATAGGGAATAGTGATGCCGTTGTGGTCGAAGGCCACCTTGATCTTCTCGAGCATGTCCCAGTAGCAGAACCAGAGCACATCACCGTGGGCCCAGAAGCGCACTTTGAGGTCCACGGAGCTTTCACCAAGGTCGCCCACCACGATCATCGGTTCCGGATCCTGGAGGATGCGCTCGTCTGTAGCCAGGGTTTGCTGGGTGAGCTCGCGTGCCTTCTGGATATCATCGCCATAGCTGATGCCAATACTGATATCTAAACGGCGGTGCGCATAGGCGCTGTAGTTGGTGAGGCAGTCATTGGAGAGCGATGAGTTCGGGATGACAACCTGGCGGTTATCGAAAGTGTCCATCAGCGTGTACAGGATCTGTATTTCGTTAACGGTGCCCAGATATCCCTGGGCTTCAATGATGTCACCCACTTTGAACGGCTTGAAAACGAGGATGAGGATGCCGCCCGCGAAGTTGGAGAGGCTGCCCTGCAGAGCGAGCCCGACCGCCAGACCAGCGGCACCCAGCACAGCGATGAAGGAGGTCGTTGCGATACCGATCATGGAGGCGACGGAAATCAGCAGGATGGCCTTGAGCAGGATGGAGACCAACCCTGTTACGAAGCGCCCAAGGGTCGGATCCCTGGCGGTCAGTTTTTTGTCAATGGCGGTGACAAACCGATTGATCAGCCACAAGCCCACGACCAGGGTGACAACAGCGAGCAGCAGCTGCGGCAGGTAGTTCATGGCCATGGCAGCAGCCATATCGGTCAGCTGTGCTAGACGCTCCGCGTCAGGGATAATGCTTGTCATTCAGGCGCTCCTTCTGGGTTTTTGTGCTGTAGGGGGCTGCAGGCTGGTTTCCGAAGCCCATTCAATCAGTTCATCGAACCCGCCTTGGATCAGGACTCGGCTATCGCGCTGACTGAGCTGGTAATCGTACATCGGGTCGTAGTAGTCGGTCAGCAGCGTCCGGATCCAGTCACGGTGGCGATCCAGCTCCCCGGAATGCCACTGCCGCGTGAGAGCCTCCTGCATCACGGCCTCAAGCTGCTGATGGCGTAATCCGCCAAGACGTTTGCGGATACGGCCGAGCGCGTCCAGAAGAAAGCTGCGGAAAGCCTCATAGCCAGCCTCGGTTCCGTCGCGCGCCATGAAAGCCTGGCTCATATCAATAACGTAGTCCTCGAGGATGTTTTCAACCCGCGTCTCATTGGGCTGTTCAAGCACGATGCGTGGCGATTCGGCCAGACGTTGCTGTAAAGGCAGGGGCAGTACCCGCCGGCCGATCAGTCGCCCTTCATCCTCCACATGAACGGGGACGCCCCGAGCATGGGCCTGGTAAAGGGCTGTGGCCACCACGTTTTCGAAGCTGGCCTGGGTAGGCTGCGGTGTCAGCGTGCGTCCGAAACTGGAGCCTCGGTGAGCGGCCAGCCCTTCCAGGTCCACAGGGTTGGGAAGCTGGTGGAGCAGGCGTGTCTTGCCGGTGCCGGTGCGACCGGCAACCACCATCAGTGGCAGCTCCGGGATGCGGTGTCCGATCAGCTCATCCAGAACAAAGCGTCGCAGTGATTTGTAACCGCCTGCGACCCGGGGAATGGTTACACCGGTCTCCTTCAGCCACTGCTGAACGATCCGGGAACGCAGTCCGCCCCTGGAACAGTAAAGTCGCGCTTGCGGATGTCGGTTCACAAAATCCACCCACTGGGCGATCCGAGCTTCGCGCACCTGGCCTCCGACCAACTCATGGCCGAGCTCAATGGCAGCGCGTTGGCCGGCTTCCTTGTAGCGGATACCCACCTGTTCGCGTTCGCGGTCCGTCATCAGAGGCAGGTTGTGAGCCGTGGGCAGGGTACCCTCTGCGAATTCCATAGGTGCGCGCACGTCCAGTAGTGGGTGCCCGTTGCGCAGAAGGTCAGCATAGTCGTTAGTCAGCGCCAGTTCGGAGGCCACGGTGATGATCCCGTTGGTGCAATGAAGCTACAGTTTAACCCAGCGCCCCGCGCTTTACGCTACCCGGTGCGCCCGCTAGTATGCGCCGCCATGGATCACAACCGTCTTGATGCCCTGCTGAGGCGCAGCCTGCCGCGTGCACGTACCCGCTGGAGCCGCCCAGCGGGCTGCCCTGCCATAGAGCTGTGCCTGTTTGATCCGGCTTGTCTCGAAGGCCCGCTCAGCCATGAGGAAGCCCAGTCGGTGGTGGCCGAGCCCGCGTACTGGTCGTTCTGCTGGGCCAGCGGTCAGATAATGGCACAATGGCTCTTGGATAATCCGGCAAGGGTTGCCGGTCAGCGCGTCCTTGATTTTGGCTGTGGTTGTGGCGTGGTGGCGATTGCTGCGGCGAAGGCGGGGGCGCGTGAGGTAATTGCCGCCGACATTGACGCGGATGCACTTACCGCCACGGAACTCAATGCGCGTCATAACGGGGTGACGGTGACCCTGGCAAAGAATTGGCGTGAGATGCCGCGCGCGGAGGTTCTGCTGGCTGCGGATGTGCTCTATGACCCGGAGAACCGCCCTATGCTGTGGGATTTCCAGGCTGGTTCGGATGCCGTTCTGATGGCGGACTCACGATTGCGCCACCTTGGCAATGAGGATTATCGACTGATCACCACCGTGCAGGGCCGAACCTGGCCGGATCTCAACGAGTTCGAAGAGTTCAATCGCGTACGACTTTACTGGGCCCCCGGAGCCGAGGCCAGTGGTGGAGCATAACGCATAAAAAAGGGATGGCCGGAGCCATCCCTCAAAGCTGGCGAAAACGCTTTCCGACGAAAGCGGTGGGCGTCCTGCCCGGGCATCACGCCCTGTGGCTGTCCTCAGCCTTCCATGGCAGCCAGCGTCCGAGCCGGCTATTGGGTTCAGCGTCCTTTAAGCATTACGTCCTTTTATTCCCTGCTTCCCCTCAGCTCCTCTGAGGAAACCATCCCTGTAGCGTCCTTTCCCTGTCGTCCGCTGACAGATGAAACAATACCAAGGCAGTGGCACCTGTTGCGGCGGTCAATACCGCCGGATCGGCTGTTACCTTTCCGGGTTTACCATAGATGATCTTTATAATCAGGATGGTATAAAACAATATCCAGCCAGGGTCATTGTAACGCACGCTACAGAACCACAATCTCCTACAGTATTGTAAGAAATCTCTTACGCGCGGCATGGGAAAATGCTGACAGGGAAAACCTGCGGGCATCGTCAGGCTTTCGGGTCTATAGTGAGAGTCATCTCCGCAAACTGACGTCGGACGTTGTGTAATGAGCAAACTCAAGGCCCTGGTGGTTGATGATGCCAGCTTCGTAAGGGATCTGGTAAGGAGGACCATCCGTTCTCAGTTTCCTACCATTGAGCTCCACGAGGCGGCGGATGGCCGTAAGGCGCAGACGCTGATGGGGCGCGAGCGGTTTGATCTGATCCTGTGTGACTGGGAAATGCCTGAGGTTTCCGGGCTGGAACTGCTGCAATGGGCTCGGGGTCATAGCCAGTACAGTGACACGCCTTTCGTGATGGTGACGAGCCGGGGTGACAAGCAGCATGTGGTAGAGGCTATCCGCGAGGGGGTTTCCGATTATCTTGGCAAGCCATTCAGTCCGGAATCTCTGAGCAAGAAGATCATAAAGGTGCTCGGCAGCCAGCTGGAGGATCATGATCAGGGGGCGTCAGCGTCCAGCGATGCCTTCCGCCAGTCCGCTGACCTGCTCACTGGCGGAGGCCGGTCCCAGAAGGAGCAGAAGAAGGCCCCGGAACCGCCCTCCGAGGCACCAGCTGATACAGGTGCCGCGGATGGGCGCGCTTCCAGACCAGCAGCGAAACCCCGGGGTAGCGAGGCCACAACGGTCGACCTGCGTTTTGCGGAGGCGACGCTCAGGGGCGTGCTCAGGGCTGTGACACTGAACGAGGCCCGGGTGAGCGCGAAACGTGATGAACAGCTTCCCGCCATTCTGGAGCAGGCTGTGGTGGATATGGATCTTGGAGACAAAATGGCTCGGCTGAACGGTTACGTCTACCAGCTCCAGGCTCAGGAAAAACACCCGGACACCAGGTTTGTCCAGATCGTGGTGCGGTTTGTGGATGACGATCCCCAGAAACTGGCGGATCTGAGCCACTTCATTGCCCGCTTTCAGGGATGATGCGGCTGGCTGGCAGATGGCAGCGGAAGGTACTGCCGCGATCTGGCGTACTGTCGATAGTCAGGTAGCCGTCATGGTTATAGAGAATGTGTTTGACGATGGCAAGACCGAGCCCGGTGCCGCCAGTCTCCTTACTGCGGCTCGGGTCGGCACGGTAGAAGCGTTCTGTAAGCCTGGGAATGTCCTCGGGGTCAATACCGGGGCCGTCATCGGTGACACTGAGCGTGATGCCCTCGGCTGCGGCGCTGTAGTCAATGTGGATATGGCCGCCGTCAGGGGTGTATTTCACCGCATTGAAGATGATGTTTGAGAAAGCGCTGCGAAGCTGTTCCGCGTCGCCGCGTATGCTGCGGTTGTCGCCTATGCGCAGCGCAATCTCGTGCCCCTGGTCGCCGCTCAGGGCCATGGCATCCTGCTGGATTTGGCGCAGCAGATCCGCCGGCACACATTGCGCATCGCTGGTATTACGGTCACTGGTCTCGAGACGCGACAGAAGCAGCAGGTCTGTGATCAGCGCTTCCATACGGTTAGCCTGGTGGCGCATTGCTTCCATCGGGCGCTGCCAGCCAGCCGGCATGCGGTCAGTCTGCTCCGCAAGCGTTTCCAGGTAGCCGTTCAGTACTGTCAGCGGTGTACGCATCTCGTGGGAGACGTTGCTGATGAAATCCCGCCGCATCGTCTCGAGTTGGTAGAGTCTGGTGACATCCTTGACGGTGATCAGCCGGTCCTCCTCGCCGAACAGATTGATCTCAATTTGCAGCCTTGTGCGTGGCCGCGCCGGTGATTCGATCTCGAGCGGCTCCGAATACTGCTTCGCCACGAAATAGTCCCGGAACTCGGGGGTACGGATCAGGTTATGGATGAATTCGCCGCGGTCCTGGCGGCTGTCGAAGCCGCAGAGGTTTTCTGCTGACTGATTCCACCACTCCATGGCGCCGTCGGCGTCGGTCATGATGACGCCGTCACGCAGTGCATTAGTGGATTCCCGGACCCGATTGATCATGCTTTGGAGCCGGTCCCGCGTATGCAGATGGCGTTTCTGGAGGCGGTGGATGTCGTCCAGGATCTCACCCCAGAGTCCGGGGGCTTCTGGCGGTTCGGCTTCGCGGCTGCTGCGTTTGAGCCAATTCTGGAGCTGGATCAGCCGGTGCAGCATCCAGCCGGCGTAGACTGCCAAGGCCACGGCGAGCAGCAGGGCGGGCCGACTGGTCATTGACCCGATCAGCAGCGACGCGATCAGCAGAAGTGACAGTCGGCGCAGATGCTTTTTCAGGCCTGTACTCATGGCATGCCTGCCTATTTACTGTTTACGCGTGGAAAACCGATAGCCGGCACCCCGCACTGTCTGCACAAGTTTGCCGTGAACCTCGCCCAGAACCTTGCGCAAGCGGCGTATGTGCACGTCCACCGTGCGCTCTTCGACGTAAATGCCTGCCCCCCAGACCTGATCAAGAAGCTGTTCACGAGTATAAACCCGGTCCGGGTGGGTCATGAAAAACTGAAGCAGGCGGTATTCAGTGGGCCCTATATTGACAGCTTCACCGTCGACGGTCACCCAGTGCCCCACAGGGTCCAGGTGTATGCCACCGATCTCTACCGGGGTGTCCGTTCCGGGTGGTGTGGAGCGGCGCAATACGGCTTTGAGACGGGCCACCATTTCCCGGGGTGAGAAGGGTTTGGTGATGTAGTCGTCAGCGCCCACCTCCAGACCCTGTACCCGGTTGTCCTCTTCGGTCTTCGCCGTAAGCATGATGATGGGAATCTCGGCGGTGCCCTCGTCGCGTCTTAGACGGCGTGCCAGGTCGATGCCGGAGGTGCCTGGCAGCATCCAGTCCAGGATGATCAGGTCCGGGCGTTCATCCACGATCAGGCCGTGTGCCTGGCGGGCATCGCCCGCCTCGAGGTAGTGATAACCTGCCATTTCCAGCGCTACGGCGATCATCTCGCGGATGGAGGGCTCGTCATCAACAATCAGGACGGTTTTTTCGGTCATGGAGGTCACGTCTTTCGATTGGGTTACCGCGTCATTACACAGCCCTAGTGTGACAGATTCATGACAGCGCCAGATCCAGTGCCAGTCCCAGGAACACGGCGAAGCCGGCCCAGTTGTTGTTCAGGAAGGCCTGAAAGCATCTGTCACGCTCCCGGCCCTGGATCAACCATTGCTGGTAGCCGAAAAGACCGCCCATGGCCACAAGTCCCAGCATAAAGAGGCCACCCAGGCTTGTCTGGAGGCCCACAAGGAGCAGTGTCAGTAGGGTTGTAGTCTGGAGGATGGCGACTGCCGCGCGGTCCATATCCCCGAATAATACGGCCGTGGATTTGATGCCGATCTTCAGGTCATCGTCCCGGTCCACCATGGCGTAGAGCGTGTCATAGGCCACGGTCCAGACCAGATTGGCGATATAGAGCAGCCAGACAATCCGGGTGACCTCGCCGGCCTCTGCTGCCCAGGCCATGGGAACGGCCCAGGAGAAGGCTGCCCCCAGTACAATCTGGGGAAGGTGGGTGTAGCGTTTCATGAACGGATAGATGAAAGCGAGTGCCACGCCACCGAATGACAGCCACAGGGTGAGACGGTTAGTGAAGAATACCACCATCAGGAAGGAAACCAGACAGAGGCCCAGGAACAGAGCGATAGCCTCGCCCGGGCGCACGCGGCCGGTGGCGAGGGGGCGTTCGCGGGTGCGTTTGACGTGACCGTCGAGGTTGCGATCCGCGTAATCGTTGATGACGCAGCCGGCGGCGCGCATGAGGAAAACCCCGAGCGTGAAGATCACCAGGTTGGCCAGGCTCGGGAGGCCGTCGGCGGCCAGCCATAGTGCCCACCAGGTGGGCCAGAGCAGCAGCAGGCTGCCAATCGGTCGGTTGATCCGCATCAGCTGTATGAAATCCGGCAGGCGCTCAAGTGCCCGCTGGAGTCTGGGCTGAAGGCGTGTCGTCGTCATGGTTCCCTGTCCATTGCGGCCCGTGACTAGAGTGGCCGGAGGCTGTCCCCGTAGGTGGGGTAGCGGCGCACGGCCTGGTTGCTGATGTCTTCCCAAAGCGGCGGCAGGAAGCACTCCGTGACCAGCAGGGTACCTCGGCCGCGGCGGAAACGCGAGCGTCGCGCCGGGTACCGGGTGGCGTGTCCGAGCGGTTGCGCCTGACCGCAGGTGAATGCCTCCCGGGACCAGGGGTTACGGCCAAAAAGCGCCGAGCCCAGCGGGCGGCTGCCCAGCTGGCGCAGGCGACGGTTGGGACCTGTCAGGCAATGCAGGGGGATGATCGTGCGCGCCTGCACCCAGGGGGTGCCGTCGCCGATCAGCTGGACATCCCGTATCCAGGCCCTCTGGCGCGGTGGCAGGCCGAGCTCCCTGGCCTCGTCCGGTTTGGGCAGACGATACCCCTCCTGCAGGACCCGTACACGGAAATGGTTGCGGGTGAAGCCACGCAGCAGCCTTGTCAGGGAACCACGATGGCGGACCACCCGGCGCTGGTAGCGGGGCAGCCAGTGCCAGGGGTGTGGCCGGAAACCCATGGTGGTTCCCTCCATGGGGTTACAGGCCCCGGACCGCGTAGATGCCCGGTGCGTTGCGCCAGTAGCCCTGGTAGTCCATGCCGTAACCGAAAAGGTAGCGATCCGGCGTTTCAAGACCGATGAAATCAGCTTCAAAGGTCGGCTGGCTCCTACGGTCATGGAGCTTTTCCACCAGCGCCAGGGTTTGGACCCGTTGCGCGCCCTCGCTGCGGCAGGCATCGGCCAGAGCAACCATGGTGTCGCCTTCATCAAGGATGTCGTCAACAATCAGCACTGTGCGCCCCGCCAGCGCCGTCTGCGGGTGCACCTTCCATTCCAGTTCCCCGCCGGTGGTGTTGTTGCGATAACGGGAAAGCTGCGCGTAGTCCAGTTGCAGTGGGAAAGCCAGCCGCGGCAGCAGCTGACCGGCCACCACAAGTCCCCCGTTCATGATGCAGAGGATGACAGGATCCTGATCGCCAATGCTGGCCGTTACCTGTCGGGCCAGGCGATCCAAGGCCTTGCTGACCTGACTCTCTGTATAGATGCAGTCGGCTTCGTCGTAGACCTGCTGCATTACCGCTGTATTACGGGACATAGCTGGTCGCGCTCTTCATGGGCATAGGTGGCTTGGAAAGGCGCGAGTATAACGCCGCCGGGCCGGATTGTCCCGATTCTGACACTGTCGGGTGTAATCCGAGGGGGGTGTTTGGTTAGAATGCGCGTTATATTTGTCATTCAGTAAGGAGTAGGGCATGAAAAAATGGCAGTGCGTAGTCTGTGGCTTCATTTATGATGAAGCGGAGGGCTGGCCTGAGGATGGCATTGAGGCGGGCACCCGCTGGGAAGATGTGCCTGAGGACTGGACCTGCCCCGACTGTGGTGTGGGCAAGGAAGACTTCGAAATGGTTGAGATCGACTGAGCCCGCTCATGAGCCAGAATCAGACTCTGCCCATTGTCATTATTGGCACCGGACTGTCCGGCTACACTCTGGCCCGCGAGCTGCGCAAGCTGGACGGGGAAACGCCGCTGGTGCTGATAACGGCCGATGATGGCCGCAGCTACTCCAAGCCCATGCTCTCCAATGGTTTTGCCAAGGGTAAGACTGCGGATGAGCTGGCTCAGGCGGACGCGGATGCGCAAGCCGGGGCGCTCAGTGCGCGCATCATGACTCACACCCGTGTTGAGGCCATTGAGCCGGAGGCGGGCCGAGTCGCGACCGATGCCGGCCCTGTTGATTATGGCCGGCTGATTCTGGCCTGGGGCGCGGACCCCATCCGCATTCCGCTTCAGGGCGATGGCCTCGAGGCGCTTTACCAGGTGAATGACCTGAAAGATTATGGTCGCTTCCGCGAGGCGGCGACCGGTGCGCGCAGGGTGATTATTCTGGGGGCCGGCCTGATCGGTTGTGAGTTCGCCAACGACCTGATCAATGGTGGCTTTGAAGTGGAGGTTGTCGCTCCGGATTCACGCGTTCTTGCGGCGCTGCTCCCGGAGTCTGCGTCGCAAGCGGTGTGTTCCGGGCTGGCGCAAGCCGGTGTGCGATTCCATCTTGAGCGTAGCGCCACTGCGGTGCACAGGACGCCGGACGGGGTATTGGTCACTCTGGATGACGGTACTGAGATAGTGGCGGATCTGGGGGTTGCCGCCGTAGGCCTCAAACCCCGTACGCAACTGGCACATGCCGCCGGTCTTGAGTGCGGTCGTGGTATCCAGGTGAACCAGTATCTGGAAACCAGCATGCCCAACGTCTACGCCCTGGGCGACTGCGCCGAGGTCTGCGGTCATGTGCTGCCCTATGTGATGCCTCTGATGGCGGCGGGCCGTGCATTGGCGAAAACCCTGACCCGTGAGCGGACACCGGTGCACTACGGCAGCATGCCGGTGACAGTCAAAACGCCTGCTTGTCCGCTGGCTGTATGCCCGCCTCCGGCGGACGCTGAGGGGCAATGGTGGATCGAGGCTGATGGGCGTAATCTGCGGGCTCTCTTCCGCTCACAAGAGGGCAATCTGCTCGGGTTTGCGGTAACCGGTGACTGCGTGGGCGAAAAGCAGTCGCTGTCGAAGGAGGTGCCGGCCATTCTGCCGGCCTGAGGAGCAGGTTGATGACGGGGAACGCCAGAATGGAAGAGGTGACGCGCAGGCTTGTGGGGCTGCTGGATGTTGCCCCTCTCGGGGACGATCATTTCAGCGGTGAAAGTGATGACCTCGGCTTTCCCAACGTGTTCGGTGGACAGGTGCTTGGTCAGGGGCTTATGGCCACCAGCCGCACCGTTGAGGGTCGGCTGGCGCATTCGATGCATGCCTATTTCCTGCGTCCGGGGAATCCGCATCGCGGCATTGATTACGAGGTGCAGCGTGTGCGGGACGGCGGCACCTTCACCGTCAGGCGTGTCATCGCCCGCCAGGATGATCGCGAGATCCTGACGGCCATGGTTTCATTCCAGGTGGCGGAAGAGGGCTTCGAGCATCAGTTCGAAGCACCCAGTGCCCCTGCGCCGGAAGGGCTTACGCCAGAACAGACCCTGCGGGAAAAGGTCCGTGATCTGATTCCGGAGGAGCGGCGTGAGCAGATGATGAAGGAACGTGCCATCGATATCCGTCCGGTTAACCGCATGGATCCGCTCAGGCCCGAGGCCGGCCCCCCCTGCAGCCAGAGCTGGTTCCGAGCGCGCGGGCCGCTTCCGGATGATCCTGTTCTGCACCGAGCTATCCTAGCCTACGCCTCAGACTTTGGGCTGCTTGCAACCTCCATCCGCCCGCATGGCGTGGGTTTTTCGACGCCGGGAATGCAGGTTGCCAGCCTGGATCACGCCATCTGGTTCCACCGGCCACTGCGGTTGGACGACTGGCTGCTTTACGACATGGACAGCCCCAGCGCCTCATCCGGCCGGGGTATGAATCGGGGAACCCTGTTCAATCGCGACGGGGAGCTGGTGGCGTCCGTGGCGCAGGAAGCGCTGATCCGCCAGCGCCCGACGTGATGGGGTTCGCCAATTTCCATGGCCCCTCGCCTTTCAGGCTTCGATGTTCCACCTGACATTACTGGGCATGGTCGTCTGATGCATTGCTATACTGGATCGGAGTGATCAGCCAGCAAGCGCGCCCGCAAAGGAGCAATTGATGACAACACCAACCGAAAGCCGCCAGCAGAAGATCATTGATGAACTCCGGGGATTCATCCGCAAGGTACTCAGTGAGCCTACCGTGGCTGCACGCTGCATGGAAATTGCCCGCCAGCATCGCCATGACCGGGACGCGCGGGAGCAGATCGCTTCCGAAATCAGCGCTCAGACCATTGTCCGGATTCCCGAGACTCACAGTGAGGCGGATGAGATTTTTCTGGACGTGATCGACGAGGTGCTGGAAGAAGAACAGGCGCTTTACTGAGCCGTCTGTTCCGCGCCTTCCATTACTGAGGCCACGGCGGCGTCCAGTGCCCGGCGCTCCCCTGCGATGCGCTCTTCCCGCGCAATGGCCGCCTGTTCCGCCAGCATGTCACTGAGGATTTCATGGGTGGTCAGCGGGTTGGCAAGCACCACCCGGAAAACCACGCAGGGATAATGGGCGTGCTGGGCCGGTTCGAGTTGGGTCCGTGATACGAAAGATTTACCCCGCTCGCGCTGGGTTTTCTGGATGAACCGGGTGATACGGTTGAGGCTGGCGTTGATGCGCTCTGCCGTGGCCTCATCCGCCTGGCTCAATGCCTTCTGGGTACGAACCGGGCTATAACGGTATGTCAGGATGTTGAGCTCGGGCTCTGTGATGAGTTCAAAGTCTTCGTGTTCCCGGATCATGGCCGCGAAGGACCGGGCCTTTTCAATGCCCTGATCGATGAGGATCTCATACCCCTCCCGCCCGATGATGCGCAGCCCGGAATGGATGAGCATGGCCATGCCGGGTCGTGAGCCTTCCAGCGTGGTGCTGCCCAGGTCCTTGGAGCCTTTGCGGATGATGTACTGGGCATGATGCTCGATTACGCTCACCGAGGCGGGATTGCGGAACAGAACCATGCCCGCTCCCTGCGGGGTGTAGAGTTGCTTATGGGCATCAATGGTGACTGAGTCCGCCTTTTCGACCCCCTTGAGCCGGTGGCGGTGCTGGCGGGAAAACAGGGTCGGACCGCCCCAGGCGGCATCCACATGGAAATGAGCTCCGAACTCTCTGGCGATATCCGCCAGCGGTTCCAATGGGTCCACGTGGCCGGTCTCGGTGGTGCCGGCAATACCCACAATTGATAGAACCTTGATCTTCTGTTGCTGGAGCTGCAGGCAGCGGTCGCGCAGCGCATCCGGATCAATGTGGTTGTCGGCATCCGTCGCTACCGGGATAAGGTTGTCTCGCCCGATACCGAGAACATCGGCCGCTTTGCTGAGCGAGTAGTGTCCCCGCTCGGAGACCAGGATTGCCGCGCCCTCATGCCCGTAGAAGCGCAAAGCGCGGAACAGCCCTTCACGGTGCACCCCGCGGAATCCACCTTCAGCGGGGAAAGCTTTGTTGCGAGCCACCCAGAGTGCTGTGAGGTTCGCAACGGTACCACCCGAGCACATGGCGCCCAACGCGTGATGTGGATCATGCATCCACTCGCGGTACCATGCCTCCTCACAGCCATACACCAGATGGTGCAGCATGCCCAGAACCTGGCGTTCGAGTGGTGTGAACGCCTTGGAGGTCTCGGTCTTCACCAGGTTCTGGTTGAGGGCGATCATGATCTTTGAAAGCGGCAGCATGAAGTACGGTAGTGCAGACGTCATGTGGCCTACGAAACTGGGCGAGGCGGTATGGACGGACTGGGAGACCAGCTTGTCCAACAGGAACTGCGCCTGTTCAGAGACAAAGATGGGCTTTTCAGGAACGCGTGGGTCCTGGAAGTCCCGTTCCATTTCCCCCATTTCCCGTTCCAGAGCCACGATGTGGTCCTGCAGGAAACCGGTCAGGTTCCGGGAGATATCCTGGTCGAGACGGCTGAGCGCGGAGTCCGGAGCCTCCGGGATCGTGAAGATCCGGTACATCGCCTCGAGACTGGCTTGTGCGGTTTTTCTCTGGCCGCTCATGAATGCTTGGGCTCCGGACTGGTTGCAGGGTGCTTCACTGCAGACACCCCAAAAAGGAAAGTATAAGGACTGAGCCCGCGCCAGACCAGCACCCGCTGTTCGTAGCCCGGGACGTTGGTGTGTGTCGAATTGCAACCGTTGGATTGCGAATCACGCGGATCACGCTATCTTGAAAGAGGGTGAAATTACCGTAACTATTCATGCAGCACGGCGCAGAACAGGTATCAGGTTATGAGCGAGTCGAATACGACGTCCGAGGAAGGGCACACCGGGCAGGCGACCGAAGAGACCACTGATAACACCAGGAAAGGCCGTTCCGGCCAAGCCAAAAACAGCGGCACCGGTAAGCGCAGCAGCTCGCGTCGACGCTCCGCCAGCAGCCAGACTACGGCCTCGCCACAGTCATCTTACATGTATTTTACGGAAGAGGATCTTGATCAGATCCTTTCGAATCTGGACGAACTCAGGGCCAAGGTTTTTCCCAGCACCATTACTGGGGCTGCGCCTGACAAAACCGGTCGCAATGATCAGGTTTTCCCATCGGTATGCCTGATTGGGCTGGGTCGCTGCGGATCCAACATCGCGCTGGATGTCGCGGCGCTGGTGCACAGTGCCCGAACCCATTACCTGCAGGAGCTGAACAACGAAGAGCGACGCAGCAGGGAGAAGGAAGTTGGCCCCGTGCGCTGGATCCGTAACAGCCTCAACCTGCCAACGCCTCACTCGGTGAAGCCGGTCTTCCTGATCGAGCCCATGGTCATGCTCGGGGATCTGGACAAAGACATCGAGGGACGCATCCAGCTGACGCATAATAAGGAAGACGACAACTACCTGCTGGATGACTACAACAAGCTCAAGATCATGGACCTGTCCGAGGTGCATGCCGGCGGTGCGGGTAACGCGCCGATTCTCGGGCAGTATCTGGCAAAGATCATCCTGAATAAAGATACCCACCAGTTCAGCAATCAGGACTGGAAATACATTCACTCCTACCTGATCGATTCCTGCGGCATCAAGGCTAATCAGTCGCGGCTCTATTTCTACATCTTTTCGGCTGGTGGCGGGACCGGCTCCGGTATGGCTTCGGAGTTCGGACTGGCGCAGCAGTACGCTTACATGCGCAAGACGTTTGATCCCAAGCTTGAGGATACAGGCCTTCAGAATCAGGATCATGCCTTTATCTTTGAGCCCATTTTCACCAGTGGCATCTGCATCCTTCCCAATATCCAGGACAATCGCGTGGAAATGTCCGAGGCGCTGCATATCAACGCGGGCCGGTTGCTCTGCAAGTACCTCTCCGAGGAGTGGGATTTTTCCTACAACTTCGATGCGGAGGAGACCAGCGATGATAATATGATGAATCGCATTCGACCGTGGAACGCCATGATGCTGATCTCCAACGACATCATGCGCTATGCGGAGCAGACGGATGACGGTCGCATTCAGGATGTTGATGTGAATGCCATGGAGAAGTACGCGAACCAGTACATCTCCCAGCAGATCTTCAACATCCTCACCGCCCAGGCGGTGACCACTGATTACGATGAGGATTACTTCCGCCGTGCCGGCGTTGATATCGGCGAAACCATCCGCCTGGATGCCAATGATCTGTTTATGAGCCTGGCGGGCCCGGTAGCGGTTGCCTATGCGGAATCCGTGGTGCCAACAGCGCCCCAGGATGTCAGCGACCGGCGCCATTTCAACGATGAATCACGGCTGGACATTGATGACCTCTTCTATCGGTCCATCGACCTGCCGCACTTCAATAAGGTAACCCAGGCCATTGAAGGTGTGAGCCTGTTGCCGATTGAGTCTGAACGCTACCGTGAGCGGCTCAAGCGTTTCCGGGATTCAGGCTATAATGCCGAGACTTTGAGCGACCTGCACTTTTTCCAGAACTGCTCGTCCATCGTCTCGATCGTGTCGCTGCCCAAGGACTACAAGCTGTCCTACATGGATCTGAATCGCCTAAAGACGCATCTGAATGCGCTTTTCCCGAATACCACGCTCAAGCGCTACGCTCTGGTAATCGGGGCTTCAGCGAATCTCTCGCTGACCACTCTGGTGGTGAAGAGCCCGTGCCTGAGTGATGACTTCCTCACGCTGATCACAGCCTACATCAAGCGCTGTTTCGCCAATGAGCAGACGCGCTTTGATGACACGCTGGACCGGAGCATGCTCGAGTTTATCCGGAATGAGGAATTCGACGAGTCAATGGTCGATGACATGCTCAACGAGTTCGAGAACCCGGCCAAGATCCTTGATACTAACTGGTATGCGATCAAGCCGATGTACGAGAAGAAGTACCGCGAGATGTGCCATGACCGGAGCAACTTCGTCTCGATCAACGACATTCGGCTGAACCGGGACAACATCAAGAAGGCGATCAAGTACCTGCGTGAGATCTACAGGCACCGTATCAGCAAGACCCAGATGATCTCGCTGAACGAGGATCTGTAAGAGGGCTTCTTACAGATTCGTTCAGTCGATCTCGACCTCCGTGTCGAGAATCGGGGCGTCAATGCGTGCCAGGATCGCCTTTTCCACTTCCTGCAGGCGATGCTGGAGCAGCTGAGGGTCCGGTCCGGCGGTTGCCACGCTCCAGGTGGCGAGACCGGGATCGTCCTGGTCGGCGATCTCGGCCACCGCCAGATCCGGTTGTTTCCCCCAGATCCGGCGCATGGCCGCGAACACGCGCCTCTTGTCCCGCACGGTGTCACACCCATAGACCTGGAATCGCAGGGTCATGACGGCAATATGCGGGTGTTCCATCAATCCTCCATGTTCGGAGTGGCGCGCTCGATAATGGCGGCGCAGTCGACATCGTCCGGCAGGTTGCCGAACTGAAAGTGATCGCGCTGGCGCAGGCGGCCAGCGCAGAAGCCTTTCGCCACGGTCTGGCTGTCACCCCGCAGCAGCAAAGACGCCTGGATGGCGAGCGCCATGCGGTCTGTCAGGTTGCGGGCGCGGTACTCCAGGTTGTCGCTGTGGCGGAACTCGCGCTCCAGCTCGCTGGTAAACGTATCGAAGTCCGCATGCATCCCCTGGGCGCGGTTCACTTCCGCGAAGAAACTGTCGAGCACGCCCGGTTCCTTCTTCATGGCCCGCAGAACATCCAGGCACTGGACGTTGCCACTGCCCTCCCAGATGGCATTGACCGGTGATTCGCGCAGCAGCCGGGGCATGATGCAGTCCTCCATTAAACCGCTGCCGCCGATACATTCCATGGCTTCATAGGCGTGCTGGGGAGTGCGCTTGCAGATCCAGTACTTGCCTACGGCGGTAACCAGGCGTACGAGGTTGCGTTCCTCCGGATCATGCTGGTTGTCCATTGCGCGAGCCATGCGCATGCTCAGGGCCACAGAGCCTTCGCTCTCCAGTGCCAGGTCGGCCAGCACATTCTGCATCAGCGGCTGCTGGTTGAGACGGCCACCGAAGGCGTCGCGCCAGGCGCAGTGGTGCAGAGCCTGGGCGGCGGCCTGGCGCTGGCCGGAAGCCGAACCGATCATGCAGTCGTAGCGGGTCATTGCCACCATTTCAATAATGGTGGCTACGCCCCGGCCTTCGTCGCCCACCATCCAGGCATGGGCGCCACGCAGCTCCGCTTCACTTGAGGCATTGGCCACATTGCCCATCTTGTTCTTGAGGCGCTGGATCTGCATCGCATTCTTGGTGCCGTCAGGCCGCCAGCGCGGCATAAGGAAGCAGCTCAGGCCACCGGGCGCCTGGGCCAGGACCAGGAAAGCATCGCTCATGGGCGCTGAAACAAACCACTTGTGTCCCACCAGCTGGTAGGCCTTGCCCGGACCCTGTTCTGACAACGGGTAGGCTTTGGTGGTGTTGGCGCGCACATCCGAACCACCCTGTTTTTCGGTCATGGCCATGCCGATGGTGACTGCCTGCTTTTCGGAATCCGGGACATTGCGCGGATCGTAATGGCGATTGAGAATTTTGGGCAGCCAGTATTCAGCCAGCTCAGGCTGTTTTTTGAGCGCTGGTACACACGCAAAGGTCATGGTGAGCGGGCAGCAGTGCGCGGCTTCGACCTGGCCGTGCATGTAATAGCGTGCCGCCCGGGCCACATGCGCCCCCTCGCCGGGATCGGTCCAGGGCGCGCTCTGGAGTCCCCCCTCCAGCCCCATGGTCATGAGCTCATGATAGGCAGGATGGAAGCGGACCTCGTCGATACGGTGACCAAAGCGGTCATGGGGATAGAACTCTGGCTTATTGGCGTTGGCACTGTGCCCGAGTTCGATAACGTCTGAACGCCCGGTTATGGCGCCGTAGACGTCGAGTTCGCTCTCCGCCCAGTTGGCGCCTTCACGCCGCACTGCTTCCTGAAGGGCGCGATCTTCGCGGTAAAGGTTGTAGTTCTCCAGAGCCGGCGGCTGATTGAAGACCTCGTGGGTGTCCGCCAGGAAAGCGCTGTCCTGGTTGCTGTCAAAGGGTGTATTCATTGTTCTATCCTCCCGGTGTTCGTACGGCCTGCAGGCAGAGCTGTACGATGTCATGGATCAGCTGCTCGGCGTGCTCCTGGTGCAGCCCGTCCGCAGCGGGCGACAGGGGCCCGACCAGTGCCTCGGCAATAGCGCCGACAGTAGCGGCACTGCTGAGTTTGGGGTTCTGGTCCGGGCGGAAGCATCCCTCACGCATCCCCCGGATCAGTGCTTTCTCAAAGCGCTCCGCGTAAGCCTGGCGGTAACGAAGGCGTTGTTCATCAACTACGGGGTCCACGGGCTCAGCAATCAGCGCCCAGGCCATGGTGGGCCGGCGGAGGGCGCGTCGGGCAAAGACTTCCAGCGCTTCGGCCATTGCCTGGTCAGCCGGGTTTGTGGCATCCAGAACCTCACCAACGCGGTGGACTTCAACCTCGGTAGCGCGCCGGAATACTTCTGCGAAGAGCTCGCTCTTGGAGTCAAAGTGGCGGTAGACGGAGCCAATGGCAACGCCGGATTCCTCGGCAACGCGGGCTACCGAAGCGGCACCAAAACCACCGGATGCGACCAGCTCGTGGGCCTGAGCCAGGATGCGCTGGCGCGTTGCTTCCTTGCGCGCCCGCATGCGTGGCGTTTCGCGATAAGCCATGGGTGCTCCTGAACCCCGACAGTATGTAACAATTGAAGCAAAGTTCACTTCTTCGGGCAAGGTTTATCAGAAACGATTGGAATGACCGCAAAAAGTCGGGCACAAGGCCGGGCTGAAGAGTCTAGGGGTCGATGGTGGGATAATGCACGCCTTGCGCAACCTCTCTGGCATAATGCTGTTATGTATCCGGATCACCAGCAACAGGAGGCAGCCTTGAGCCGCAACAGCCGAGCGTTCCCTGCAACCCGCATGCGTCGCAATCGCCGTGACGCGTTTTCGCGCCGGCTGGTGCGCGAGGCCCGCCTGAGCGTCGATGACCTGATCTATCCGGTGTTCGTGCTTCCTGGTCAGGGCCAGACAGAGGCGGTCCCTTCCATGCCCGGGATTGAACGCCACAGCATTGACCGTCTTCTGGCTCACCTGGAAGAAGTGGTTGAGCTTGGCATACCGGCGGTGGCCCTGTTTCCGGTAACGCCTGCCGAGTGCAAGAGTACGGATGCCGCCGAGGCCTGGAATTCGAATGGCCTGGCCCAGCAGGCGGTTCGGGCTATTAAGCAGCGCTTCCCGGAGCTGGGCGTCATGACGGACGTGGCCCTGGATCCTTTCACAAGCCATGGCCAGGACGGGATCATCGACGACAGCGGCTATGTCTTAAATGATGAGACGCTGGTTGCGCTGGTGCGCCAGGCGGTTTCCCATGCCCGTGCCGGGGCGGATGTGGTGGCCCCCTCGGATATGATGGACGGGCGCATTGGGGTCATCCGCGAGGCGCTTGAGGATGAAGGTTATGTGAACACCCGGATCATGGCCTATTCTGCTAAGTACGCCTCCAGCTACTATGGGCCATTCCGGGATGCGGTGGGCTCAGCGGCCAGTCTGGGCGGCGGTGACAAACGGACCTACCAGATGGATCCGGGAAATCTCGACGAGGCACTGGAAGAGGTGGCGCTGGATCTGGGCGAGGGCGCGGATATGGTTATGGTCAAGCCCGGCATGCCCTATCTAGACGTTATCAACCAGGTCCGCAACGAATTCCGGGTGCCGGTTTTTGCCTATCAGGTCAGTGGTGAGTACGCCATGCACATGGCAGCTGGCGAAAAGGGCTGGCTGGACGCCGAAGCTGTGATGATGGAAAGCCTGACCGCGCTGCGCCGGGCTGGCGCCGATGCCATACTCACCTACTTCGCGCTCCGAGCGGCGCGCATTCTGAGAGGCACCAATGGATAAGGATGCATCATGAACCAGTCGGTAACTGACACCAGAGGTCTGCAGCTACCGGACCTCAAGGCGCCGGAGAACTATTTCAATCGCGAGATAAGCCACCTGCAGTTCAACTATCGGGTGCTGCGCCAGGCCTGTGATGAGAGCCATCCCCTTCTGGAGCGGCTCATGTTCTGCTGTATCTTCAGCAGTAACATGGACGAGTTCTTCGAGATCCGGGCTGCCGGCCTGCGCCAACAGCTCAAGTACGGTCGGGAAGTCCCGGGGCCGGACGGGCGGGCACCGCAGCAGACACTGAGTGAGATTTCGGATGTTGCCCATCATTACGTTGCAGAGCAGTACCGGATTCTCAATGAGCGCATCATCCCGGAACTGCGCGAACAGAATATCCATTTCGTGCGCCGCCGGGAGTGGACCCGGGCCCAGGCGGACTGGGTGGCACGCTACTTCCGGGACGAGATCATGCCGGTGGTCAATCCCATCGGTCTGGATCCCTCGCACCCACTGCCGCGGCTGGTGAACAAAAGCCTGAATTTCATTGTGGAGCTGGAAGGCAAGGACGCCTTCGGCCGCGAGACCGGCATGGCCATTGTACCGGCCCCCCGTTCGCTGCCCCGGCTGGTTCGGCTGCCGGATGAGGTCTGCTCCAGTGGTGATAACCTCGTCTTTCTTTCATCCATGATCCACGCTCATGCCAATCTGCTGTTCCCGGGGATGCGCATCAAGGGGTGCTATCAGTTCCGCCTGACGCGGAACGCGGACCTGGAGCTGGAGGATGACCTTGAGGATCTGGCCTCGGCCCTGCGCGGTGAGCTGCTGAGCCGGCGCTTCGGCGATGCCGTGCGGCTGGAAGTGGCGGATAACTGCCCGCGCCACCTGGCTGATTTCCTGCTGCGTCAGTTTGGCCTCACGGAACGTGAGCTCTACTGGGCCAACGGGCCGGTGAATCTGGCGCGCCTGACTGCTGTCAGTGAGTTGGTGGATCGCCCGGACCTACAGAATACCCCTATGACGCCAGGCCTGCCGAAAGCCTTAAAAGGTGGCGGGAGCACTCTCGATGCCGTACGCCAGCAGGACGTTCTGCTGCTGCATCCCTATGAGAGTTTCTCGCCGGTGGTGGACTTCCTGCGGCAGGCGGCACGGGATCCGCAGGTGCTGGCGATCCGCCAGACCCTCTACCGCACCGGTGCGGACTCTGAGATGGTGGAGGCTTTGGCCGAGGCGGCGCGTCGGGGCAAGGAGGTGACCGCGGTGATTGAGCTGCGGGCCCGGTTTGACGAGGCCGAGAACCTGGAGCTGGCGAGCCGGCTCCAGGAGGCGGGTGTGATTGTGGTCTACGGGGTGGTGGGCTACAAGACTCACGCTAAGATGATCCTGATCGTGCGGCGCGAGAACGGGCGCCTCAAGCGCTATGTGCACCTTGGCACCGGTAACTATCACGCCGGCAATGCGCGTCTGTACACCGACTACAGTTTCATGAGCTGTGACGACGCCCTGGGTGATGACGTGAATAAGGTCTTCCAGCAGCTGACCGGCATGGGTAAAACCCTGCGCATCCAGAAGCTGCTGCATGCTCCTTTCACTCTTCATCAGCGGGTTCTGGAGTTGATTGAGCGGGAAACCACGAATGCTCTGGCAGGCAAACGGGCACGCATCATCGTCAAGATCAATGGCCTGACCGAAGCGGAAGTCATCCGTTCTCTTTACCGTGCCTCTTGCGCGGGCGTTCAGGTGGATCTGATCGTGCGCGGCATCTGCTGTCTGCGTCCCGGTGTTGAAGGGCTTTCCGAAAACATCCGCGTTGTGTCCATTATTGGGCGTTTTCTGGAGCACAGCCGCGTTTACTGGTTCGCTAATGCTGGCGAGCCGGAAGTGTACTGTTCCAGTGCTGACTGGATGGAGCGCAACCTCATCAACCGGGTGGAAAGCTGCTTTCCAGTCGAGGACCGGCGGCTGGCCCGGCGTCTGCGCCGGGACCTGGAGGTTCACCTGCGCGACAATGCCCAGAGCTGGGAGTTGCAGCCTGATGGCAGCTATACCCAGAGACAGCCCGCGGCGGGTGAGAAACGGGTCGCCTCCCAACAGGCCCTGATGCAGCGTCTCGCAGGGTCGGGCTGACCCATGCGCTGGCTGCCGCTGATTGCGCTTGTAATTCTGATCGGTATCGCCGTTGGCGCTCCCTACGGTCTGGGGGTGCTTACAGAGTCCGAGTTCCGCTCCGTTATGCGTGATCTCGACAGGGAAGGGCGCGCCTGGGGGCTGACCAATCTGGATTACGAACGATACTACCTTAATGCCGTTGCCCGCTATGAGCTGCGATGGGCCTCAGGCAACGGTGGCGAACAGGTACTTCCATTGGTGACGCGCTTCAATCACGGCATGACGGATGTCCGTGCGGTTACGCGTCTGGCGGATGAGACGCTGGCCCGTTTGGCGCCGCTGATCCCCGAGGGGCAGGAGCCCAGGCTCCGCGTTGAAGTTGGAATAGGCGGCTCCGCCGATTTCCGGCTGCATATTCCCCGGCTCGAATGGGGGCCGGATACAACGGTTGCCCAACTCGCAGGGTCAGGGGGGGAGATCGCGCCTGTAGACCTGCAAGGGACTTGGTCGCCGGGGAACCACCAGCAACTGGTTACTGAGTGGCCGGGCTTTTCCATGGATCTGGGTGATGCGCGCATTCAAGTGGGTGCTGTCACTCTGGATCATCAGCTCAGCTCCCTGGGTGAACGGCTCTGGCAGGGTCAGAGCCGGTTGAAGGTGGATTCTGTGACCATGGATCCGGTTCTGGATGATCCGGTTGTGGCGGATGACGTCCGTTTCCGGTTTCTCTCCGCAGCCCAGGAAAGCTCCCTGGATGCCAGTCTGAAGGCGGTTATTGGAGAACTCCGGAATGCCGGGCGTTCCCTGGGTCGCCAGGCTTTGTCGCTGAAAGCGGAACGCCTGCACGTGAGCAGTCTCGATAAGGCGGTGGACAGTTTCATAGAGCTGCGCTCTGCGGAAGCGGCAGCACAGGGCGGCCAGGCGGATCAAGGGCAGGCGCTCATGGAAAGGTATACACGGCTGTCAGAGAGTCTGCAGTCGCTGTCGGTGCGTGGGGGGCGCCTGAACCTGGAGGAACTGCTGTTGACCCTGCCTGATGGTACTGTGGAAGGAGAGGGGTACCTCTCTTATCCGAGCCTGCCTGAGGAAGAGTGGGGGCAGCCCGTGAGCCTATTGCGGCATACCAGGGCCGAAGGTGTCCTGAATGTGGACCGTGGCATGGTCTGGGCACTCCCAAGGGCTGCCCAGCGCGTTCTTACGCGCCTGGAGCAGAACCATGTAGTGACTCCCCGCGATGGGCGCTATCATCTGGATCTGCGTCTGGAATCGATGCAGCTGCAGGTCAACGACGAGCGCTTCGAGGTGCCGCCTCTACTCTGAGTCGACCGCCTGCTTAGTCCGGGGAGCGGGCTGGCCCACGGGGTGGCTCCTCAGCCGTTACGCTGCTGAAAATGGTCATGCAGGCTCTGCGACACCTCGGGGTCCACAAAACCGCTGACATCTCCGCCCAGCCCGGCAATCTCGCGGATCAGGCTGGAGGACAGGAAAGAGAGGTGGTTGGCAGGGGTCAGGAAAATACTTTCAACCCCGGGAGCAAGCTCGCGATTCATGTCTGCGAGCTGGAACTCGTACTCGAAGTCCGAGGCGGCGCGCAGACCGCGCAGAATGATGTTGCCGCCCTGATCCTTAACAAAGTCCGCCAGCAGTTTGCTGAATCCAACGACGCGCACATTGGGCAGGTCCGAGAGCACGTACTCACAGAGTCTTACCCGCTCCTCCAGGGGTAGAAGCGGACCCTTTTTGGTGCTGGCCGCAACGGCGACCACGACTTCGTCGAAAATGCGGGTTGCGCGCTGGACCAGGTCCGTATGCCCGTTGGTGACAGGGTCAAAAGTGCCCGGATAGATGGCAGTGTTCATCAGCGTCTCCCAATGCCTTATGCGTTGCTCTGGAGTCGCCCAGCCAGTCTGTGGCTGTTGCGTGCCGCCAGAGCATACACGGTCAGCTGCGGATTCGCACCCAGGCTGGTGGGAAAGATCGACGCATCGTGGACAGAAAGATTGTTCAGGTGGTGGTGCTCACCCCAGCTGTTGACCACGCTGCGGGTCGGGTCCTCGCCCATGGCGCAGCCGCCCATCTGGTGTGCCGTGAAGAGTCGGGCGCGGAGCTCTTCCAGTGGCAGATCCCGGATGCCCTTTTCAGCCTCTTGCCAGCTCCGCCAGTAGGGGGCGTCCATATGCACGGCGCGGACCGCCTCGGCCCCGGCGGCGAACTGCAGTTCGGCCATGCGCAGCCAGGCATGGCGGAAAGCGGACCACAGCGAATCGCTGATGGGGTAATGCAGTTGAGGGCTGTTGTCGTCACGCAGGGTGACGGTGCCGCCTTCGCTGTCGCTGTTGAAGCCGTCACGCACAAGGCCAATGATGGACTGGGTCTGCGGGAAATGGCGGGCCTGCTCGATCATGGCTTCGCCGTGGTCTGGCAGCACCGCCGAGGCCATGACCGGGTGCAGCGGTGGCACTTCCAGCTTGTAGCCGGGGCTGCCGGTGACGCCGTCGCGCCAGAGGAATTCATCCGAGTAGATCGACTGGGGCGCGCCGTAGTAAGGCGCGACCGTCTCCGGCATGCGTGCCACGGTGGCGTTGACCGGATGCAGGAAGGTGCGGCGACCGATGCGATCATGGGGGTCGGGTACGTTTGAGCGCAGCAGTACCCCGGGCGAGCCAATGGCGCTGCCGGCCACCACGAAGTGCCGGGCCCGGATGCGCATTCTCGGGCCGGTGACGGTAACCCCATCCGCCCCGAGGGCGGTTCCCTGAAGGTCGCGCACACGATCGCTCTGATGGTTCAGCCGGTCCACGCGCAGCGAATGGATCAGGGTCGCCCCATCGCCCAGGGCGGAGGGTACACTGGTGATGAGCGTGCCCTGCTTGGCGTTGGTGGGGCAGCCCATGCCGCAATAACCCAGGTTCCAGCAATCGCGCACATTGCGTGGGATCGTCTGCCATTCCCAGCCCATACGTTCACAGCCGTCACGTAGGATGTCATTGTTGCGGTTCGGCTCTGTTTCCCAGAGCTGGATGTTCAAAGCCTGCTCACGATTGGCGAACCAGGGGGCCAGGGTTTCAGGCTCACAGTTGCGGACGCCGTGGGTGCTCTGCCAATGATTAAGGGTCTGCTCCGGTGTGCGGAAACTGGACGTCCAGTTGACTGTGGTGGAGCCGCCCACGCATCGCCCCTGCAGTATGGCAATGCTGGCATCCGCGGTGGCGCGGGTCATACCCTCCTGATAGAGCTGACTGTAGGCCTTCTGCTCGTTCATGGTGAAGTCCGGGTCGTGATAAAGCCGCCCTTCCTCTACCATGATCACCTTGAGCCCCGCACCTGCGAGGATTTCGGCTGTGGTGCCACCGCCCGCCCCTGTGCCGATAATGGCCACGTCCGCTTCCAGGGTGCGGTCATCCTCCAGCAGGGCCGCGTCCACCACGTCCCAGCCGTTTTTGATGCCTTCGCCGTACAGATTGAAGTTGTTGGCCATGGAGGCTCCGTCTTTGGATTACCGCGTTTCGTTCAGGCGGATGATGGCTGCATCTGGGGCAGCGCGTCATAGGTATAGGCCGGTGGGCCGGGATACCCCATCCTCCCCCAGTTGCTGGGTTGACCATACCAGGCCGCGTTACTCACCTGGACCAGCCCCAGATAGGCCTGATTGAACGTGTTGAACATGCTGCTCCGCCAGCGCTGGAGAAAAGCCTCCGCCTGATCATTGGAGACATTGGGCCAGTAGGAGGACACCCGCGCGAGCGTCAGCCGGGTGATGGACGATTCCAGCAGATCGAAGAGCTGGCGGAACTGGCGCTGGTTGGGTGGGCCCATGGCGTGGAAGGCTTCGTCCATAGCGACCAGGGTGTCAGACAGGGCGGCGTTGCGCGCTTGTGTCTCGCGCGGCATACCCGAGCCCACGATGGCTGGCAGTAGTGCGGCCATAACGACACGATCCGCTTCGGTCATGAAGTGCCACTGGCGCTCGGGCGCGCCCTCAGTGGCCGGAACCATGGGATCATGCGCAGGGCGGACTGAACAGCCGGAGAGACCGGCGACAACCAAGGCACCGCCAACAGCTACGCCGCCCTGGAAGCCAAGGCGGAGAAAACGGCGGCGGTCCGGATCCGGTAATGGGCTTTCCATGGCACTGCTCCGGTCAGCGGATGAACAGCTTGTAGATCATCCTGTGCAGCAGTGTGCCATGCGGTGCGTGGATCACCTTGCCGCTGTTGAGCCGCTGTTTGCTCATTACCCCTCTGGGATTGCTGAAGGTAATGAAACCTTCGCGACCGTGATAGGCGCCCATGCCGGAGTGACCGACACCGCCGAATGGCAGATCATCCTGGCCTACGTGCACCAGCGTGTCGTTGATGCACATGCCCCCGGAGTGGGTCTGTTCGCGCACCCGGCGCTGCTCCACACGGTCATACCCGAAATAGTACAGGGCCAGGGGGTTGGGCCGGTCATTCACATGGGTCAGTGCATCCTCGACACCGTCACAGGGTACGATCGGAAGAAGCGGTCCGAAGACCTCATCCTGCAGCACCTGCATGTCTTCCGTGGCATTGAGGATCAGGTGCGGCGCCACTTTGCGGGTGTCCTCACCGAAATACTCGTTGCCCGGGTTGATCTGGATGATGTCCGCTCCTTTCTCCCGGGCGTCTGCCAGCACGCTGGTCAGGCGCTCATGCTGGCGCTCGTTGATAATGCTGGTGTAGTCCGGATTGTCCTTGATGGTCGGATACATGGTGGCAACCGCGCTGCGGAAGCTGTCCACGAAACTGTTGACCCGATCCCGTGGGCAGAGGATGTAGTCCGGTGCCACGCAGGTCTGGCCGGCATTGATGCATTTGCCGAAGGCAATCCGTTCGGCGGCATCCTTCATGGGTACTTCATGGGAAATGATCGCGGGGGACTTGCCACCCAGTTCCAGCGTCACCGGTGTCAGGTTCTCGGCCGCCGCTTTCATCACCATGCGCCCGATGGGGGTAGAGCCGGTGAACAGTAGATGATCGAACGGTTGCGACGAGAAGGCCTGCGCTACATCGGCCTCGCCATTGATGACCGTGACCAGATCGGAGGGGAAGGTCTCGTGCAGCAGGCGATCAAGCAGCGCCGATGTGGCCGGGGTGAACTCGGAAAGCTTGAGCATAACCCGGTTGCCGGCGGCCAGTGCTGCGGTCAATGGCCCGGCAGCCAGGAACAGCGGGTAGTTCCAGGGCACCATGATGCCGACTACGCCCAGGGGCTCATAGTGCACTTCGTTGCGTGCCGGCTGGAACAGCATGTGGACTTTGCGCTTCTCCGGCTTCATCCAGCTGCTGAGATGGCTCAGGGTGTAGTTGACGTTCTGTACCGAGGGCATAACCTCAGCAAGCAGGCTCTCATCCCATGAGCGGCCGCCAAAGTCTTCGCTCATGGCCTCACAGAGTGCATCCTGATTCGCAAGCAGCATGCGCTTGAGTCGTTTCAGATGCTCCCGGCGTTCGGTGGCGGTTGGCATGGGGTGGGCCCTGAAAGCCTCACGCTGGGCGCTGAAGGCGCGGCTGATCTGCTGGATCTGCTTCCGGTTATCCGTCAGCTGAACAACGTTGGCGACCATGACTGGTTCTCCTGTATGGTTCCGGCCTCTGCCGCAAACCTTCTCCGCAGGTTTTAGGGTGGTAGATTTAGAGCAAGTACTCTAGGATCAATATTAGAGCATAAGCTCTAACAGTCAATGCACTACCGACAATGAAATGTGTCGACAGGGCCCTGGATTTCCATGAAAACCCGTGACCGGATTCTCAAAGCCAGTCTTCAGCTGTTCAATGAACAGGGCGAACGCAATGTGACCACCAATCATATCGCCGCGTATCTGGGGATTTCGCCAGGGAATCTCTATTACCATTTCCGCAACAAGGCGGACATCATCTATTCGCTGTTCCTGCAGTACCGGGGGCTGGTGGATCGCTATCTGAAGGTCCCGCGGGAGCGAACGCTCACGGTTGAGGACAAGATGTTCTATCTGGAGTCCGTGTTCGACGGCCTCTGGCATTACCGCTTTTTCCACCGTGATCTGGAATACCTGCTGACCATGGATGAGCGGCTCCGCCGTGATTACAGGGCGTTTACCTTCCATTGCCTGGGTGAAATCCGGGCGGTGCTTAAGGGACTGCAGAACGCGGGCATTCTCCGGCCGCATGCTGAACAGGAGCACGAGGCCATGGCATTGAACGTGTGGCTGGTGGTGACCAATTGGATGGCCTTTCTCAAGACCGCGAGTGTGGATGATGGCCATGACGGCAACAGCCAGCGCGAGCTCAAGCAGGGCATCTACCAGGTTCTGACGCTGGAAATGCCGTATCTGACGGAGGCGTATTACGAGCGCGTAGCGGCGATTCGGGAACAGTACCGGCCGGATCTCACCGTCATGGAGGAGAGTGGCCGGCTGGAGGATCCCGGTGTGTCAGTCTGACGCCGGTTCCGCACCGAGAAGCCAGTCACTGAGGTGGTTGCGGGCCGGTTCCACGCCCTGCCCCTTGAGGGCGGAAAATGGCTGGATGTGGTGAATGCACTCAATGCCTTCAAGGTCCCGCCGGACGCTCTCTATCTGGCGCCGTGCGGGGTTGCTCTTGAGTTTATCCGCCTTGGTGAGCAGCAGCATCATTGGCAGCCCGTGGTGCTCGCACCACTCGATCAGCATGGCGTCAAACTCCGACAGCGGGTGGCGCAGATCCATGATCAGGGTCATGCTCACCAGCGACTGTCGCTGGGCCAGGTAGTCGCCCAGGTGTTTCTCCCACTGCTTCTGGGTATTGCGCGAGACGCGCGCGAAACCGTAGCCGGGCAGATCCACTAGGCGAGTGCCGGGCGTACTTAATGAGAAGAAATTGAGAAGCTGAGTACGGCCCGGCGTCTTGCTGATGCGTGCCAAGCCGCCAATACGGGTTATAGCGTTGATGGCGCTGGATTTGCCTGAATTTGAGCGCCCAGCGAATGCCACCTCGCGTCCTGTGTCCTCCGGGCACTGGTCGAGCCGGGCGGCGCTGGTGAGAAAGCGGGCACTGTTGAAGGCGATGGGGCTTGAAAGTCCGGTCACGGCGTGGCCTTCGTCCATTGATTTCAGTCGGTGTTGAAACATGTATAATACCACACCAGTTTACGGGGCCGGCGCCGCTTTTAAGGGGTCGGCCGAACGGACAATGTGTAATCCGAGTGGTGTCACGATGAAAAAATTGCTGACCGGTCTTGTACTGACGTTTGGCCTGGCCGGATTGGCCCAGGCGGCTGATCCCAGTGCCGGCGAAGAAATCGCGCAGAACCAGTGCGTTTCCTGCCACGGCCAGAATGGCGTTGAACCGCTGCAGCCGAACTACGCCCGGCTGGCGGGGCTGGGTGAGGACTACCTGTTCAAACAGCTGCGCGACATCAAAAGCGGTGACCGCAACGTGGCGGCTATGATGGGCATCGTCGCCAACCTTGATAAACAGGACATGCGCAATCTGGCAGCCTATTTCAACGAGCAGGAGATGCCTCGTGGTGAGGCGGACTCCGAGAAGGTTGACGCGGGTAAATCGCTCTACCGTGGCGGTGACCTGTCGCGCGACGTTGCAGCTTGTATTGCCTGTCATGGGCCAAAGGGGCTGGGCAACGAGCCTGCCGGTTATCCGCGGCTGAGCGGTCAGTCCGCTGAGTATGTAGTTAAATCACTGAAAGATTACCGCTCTGGCGACCGTGTCTATGACGAGCAGAGCCAGATCATGGGCGATATTGCCAGCAAGCTCACCGACAATGAAATGCAAGCGGTTGCCGAGTATGTTGAGGGGCTCTACTGAGTCCTACCGGCTCCCTGAAAGTCTCCCTTGCGGGCTGCTTCAAAGTCCGATTGAATGGGATATGAGTTTCAATGTCTGTGACCGCAGGAGAATGGCATGCTCTATCGCAGCCTGATTGCATTGATGGCCTTCCTTGCTATGGTGCCAGCCGCTGTCGCGGCTGAGTGGGAGGAGGGGACCCACTACCAGACCCTTTCCAATCCTGTTGAGACCCGCTCCGGAGACCAGCTCGAGCTGGCCGAGGTGTTCTGGTATGGCTGTCCCTCCTGTTATCGGATGCAGCCTGTGATTGAGGAGTGGCAGCAGGGCAAACCCGAGGACGTTAATCTGCGTCATGTGCCAGCTTCCCTTCGGGGTGATTGGGAGCCCCATGCCAAGGCGTTCTATGCGGCCCGGGAACTGGGCGTTTTGGACCAGGTCCACTCCGAACTGTTTGATGCGCTGGCTGGCGAGCGGCGTGACCTGAGCGATCTTGATGCGATAGCTGCTTTCTTCGAGGATCAGGGCGCCGCGGACGCAGAGACGGTTCGCGATGCCTGGGCCAGTTTTGCCGTGGATACCGCCATGCGACGTGGCCGTCAGTTCCAGCAGGGAGCTAAAGTTTCAGGCACGCCGACGCTCGTGGTGGAAGGTAAATACGTGATCTCGGTCAGGGGCGCAGGCAACTACGAGAACATGTTGGCAATCGCGGAGCACCTGCTTGAAAAGGAACGCACCGGCGACTGATTTTGTATCCGAAGCTGCGTGACCAGGTCCGGCGAATGGCCGTTTCCGGTCGCTCGCGGGGCGCGGCGTCAGACTCTGACAGGGCACCTTCGCTGGCCGAGACGGGCCGCATCCGGTTGCTGACCTTCAATATCCAGGTTGGCATCGCCACGGGGGCCTACCACCATTATTTCACCCGGAGCTGGCAACATCTGCTACCGCATTCCAGGCGCCGGGATAACCTGGATCGCATCGCGGAACTGCTGTGCGATTACGACGTGATCGCTCTTCAGGAGTGTGATGGTGGCTCGCTGAGAAGTGGTTTCGTCAATCAGGTCCAGTATCTGGCGTGTCAGGGGGGATTCGCGTATTGGCGTCAGCAGCTTAACCGCAATCTCGGCCGTATCGCCCAGCACAGCAATGGTATTCTCAGCCGATATCAGCCCCTGCGAGTGGAAGAGCACCGCCTGCCGGCCCTGATCCCGGGGCGCGGCGCCATGATGGCCTTCTATGGCAATCCCGATGATCCGCTGGTGCTGGTGTTGATGCATCTGTCACTGAGCAAGGGAGCCCAGAACCGCCAGCTGGACTATATCCGGGCGCTGATTGCCCCCTATCGGCACGTGGTGCTCATGGGTGACATGAATGCTCACGCCGAACAGCTGCTCACCCATTCCCCGCTGCGTTCCGCGGAGCTGATCCCTCTGCCCGGATCAGCAATGAGTTTCCCCAGCTGGCGGCCGGAAAAGGCGCTCGATCACATTCTGGTCAGTCCCAGCCTCGATGTGCATGACACACAGGTTGTGGATTATCCGGTGTCGGATCACCTGCCGATCAGTATGGAGATCGAAATTCCCGGGGGTCCAGAGGCGTCAATAAGAGAGGGGTAGGGACTCGTTAAAACTTGAAAGGGCCCGGAAACGAGGTTTTTCCAGGCCCTGAATCACTTATTTAAGCTTGGTTTCCTTATACGCAACATGCCGACGCACAACCGGATCGTACTTTTTGATCTCAAGCTTGTCCGGTGTGTTCCGCTTGTTCTTGGTCGTGGTGTAGAAGTGACCTGTGCCGGCAGTGGACGCCAGTTTGATCTTTTCGCGCATGGTACTCTCCTCAAACCTTCTCGCCGCGGGCACGCAGGTCTTTCAGGACCGTCTCGATACCCTTTTTATCAATGGTGCGCAGACCCTTGGTGGAAACGCGCAGCTTCACGAAGCGGTTCTCACTCTCCACCCAGAAACGGTGGGTCTGCAGGTTGGGCAGAAACCGCCGTTTACGATGGTTCATGGCGTGTGAAACGTTGTTACCGGTGGCCGTGCGCTTACCGGTCACCTGACAGACTCTGGACATATTCGGCCTCCAACTGAGCGTTGGTCATATTGATTGAAAACGAATCCCGCGCCCCGTGGTGCCCTGCCGCCTTTGTGCACCCGCTGGCGGCTTGCGCCTGACGCTCCCGGAAAAGGCGGGTTTTATACCAGAAAAGGCTGTCTGACGCAAAGGTTTCCGCTTTTACAGGTGCCCGGTCTCTGCCATAGAGCTGACTTCATTGTGCCCCACAATCATGTGATCCAGTACCCGCACATCGATCAGGCCCAGTGCGGAACGCAATCGTTCTGTGAGATTGACGTCGGCGCTGCTGGGCTCAGCCACGCCGGAAGGGTGATTGTGCGCCAGGATGACGGCCGCCGCGTTAGTCTCCAGCGCGCGGCGGACCACTTCCCGGGGATAGACCGCGGCCCCGTCTATAGTGCCGGTGAACAGTTCCTCGTAGCGAATTACCCGGTGTCGGGTATCCAGGAACAGACAGGCAAAGACCTCATGGTGGCGTGTCACCAGTTTGCTTTTCAGGTAGGTGCGGGTGGCTGCTGGTGAGGTGAGCGGGTCGCCCGTGGTAACCGGCGATTCCATGACTCGCTCGGCCATGGTCAGTGCGGCCTGCAGCTGGGCGAATTTGGCGGTGCCCAGGCCGGGCGTCTGGCAGAAGCGCTCGGACGAGGCACCGGTGAGCGCCCGCAGACTGCCAAAGCCGCTGAGTAGCTCGCGTGCGAGCGTCATGACGGGGCGCCCGGCGCTGCCTGTGCGCAGAAAAATGGCAAGCAGTTCCGCATCCGTGAGGCTGTCCGGTCCGTGGTGCAGCAGTTTTTCCCGCGGGCGTTCCGCTGCCGGGAGGTCTTTCAGTGACATGGCGGCTCCTTCGCTGTTGGGTCCTGATCCTTCAGATCACCGCCCTGACGGCGGTGACGGCCAAGTCTAGCGTTACTGCCTGCCGCTGCCAATACCGGGCAGGGATCTGGTATCTTGGCCATCAAAACAGTTCCCAGAGGCGAAAGTGGGTAAACGGATTCTTCTCGGCGTCACCGGTGGCATCGCCGCCTACAAGAGTGCGGAGCTTGTGCGCGAGCTGCGCCGTCAGGGTCATGAGGTTCAGGTGGTGATGACCAACGGCGCGCACGCGTTTGTGCAGCCGCTCACCTTTCAGGCACTGAGTGGCCACCCCGTGCGGGAGAGCCTGCTTGAGCCGGAAGCCGAAGCCGGGATGGGCCACATTGAACTGGCGAAGTGGGCGGATCTGGTGCTGGTGGCGCCCGCCTCGGCGGACGTGATGGCCAAGCTGGCCGGCGGTTTGGCGGATGACCTGCTGACCACCGTCTGCCTAGCCACGCAGGTTCCGATTGCGTTGGCGCCGGCTATGAACCAGGCCATGTGGCGCAATGCCCGTACCCAGCGCAACCGGAGCCTGCTTGCGGCGGACCCCCAGCTCCGGCTCTGGGGCCCGCAAGCAGGGGATCAGGCCTGCGGTGATACAGGGCCGGGGCGGATGCTGGAACCGGCGGTGCTGGCGCAGGAGGTGGCCGCCATGGCGGATCAACCGCTGGCAGGGCGCAGACTTGTGATTACCGCTGGCCCCACCCGTGAGGCGTTGGATCCGGTCCGTTATATTTCCAATCACAGTTCCGGGCGCATGGGATTTGCCCTGGCGCAAGCGGCCTCAGAGCAGGGAGCGGAAGTGACGCTGGTAGCCGGCCCTGTGGAGCAGCCCACCCCCGGGGGTGTAGCCCGCATTGATGTGACCTCGGCTCTGGAAATGAAGGAGGCGGTGGATCAGGCGGTCTCTGCCGGCGCTGACTGGTTCATCGCCACCGCGGCGGTGGCCGATTACCGGCCAATAACCGTTGCTGACCAGAAAATGAAGAAGGAGCCTGACGCCGATGCGCCTGTTGTCGAGCTCGAAGAAAATCCGGATATCCTCGCCAGTGTTGCCGCTAGAACGGAACAGCGACCTCTCACTATCGGTTTTGCCGCCGAAACCCGCGATGTTGCCGACTATGCCCGCGACAAGCTCAGCCGCAAAGGTCTGGATTTGATCGTTGCTAATGACGTTACAACGCCCGGCCTTGGTTTCAACAGTGACAGTAATGCGGTTGAGGTCTTCTGGGCCGATGGCAGCGAGCGCTTCGAGGCCCGCCCGAAGCGCGAACTGGCGCGGGATTTGATCCGTCTTTTCCAGGCACACCAGAGCAACCCACCATCCCAACTGTAGAGGAGCGCCAGCCCACCATGGCCAACCAATCGATTGAAGTCCGGATCCTTGATGAGCGCCTGGGGGATCGCTTTCCCATGCCTGACTACGCTACCCGGGGGTCCGCGGGCTTGGATTTGCGAGCCTGCCTGCCGGAATCACTGACGCTGGAGCCTGGCGAGACGAACCTTCTGCCCACAGGCATGGCGGTGCATATTGCTGATCCGGGACTGGCGGGTATGATCCTGCCGCGCTCAGGGCTGGGGCATAAGCACGGCATTGTGCTGGGGAATCTGGTCGGGCTGATCGACTCGGATTATCAGGGCGAGCTCATGGTTTCGTGTTGGAATCGAGGTAACATCGCTTTCACCATCGAGCCTGGCGACCGTATTGCGCAGTTCGTTGTGGTGCCTGTCGTGCAGGCCGATTTCCAGGTTGTCGAATCATTCTCGGGCTCTGAGCGCGGGGTAGGAGGTTTCGGCTCCACCGGGGGGCAATAAGGATGCAATCACCTTTCAGCCATCTATACTGGCCTGATAACCCCTCCCAGATGCAAGGATGACACCATGAAATTCCGACTCAGAAAGGCCGCTTCAGGGCCGGAATCCGAATCGGGCAGCGCCCGCTCCTTTCCGCTTTCACGGATCCCGGTGCTGCAGTCGCTGATTGTCGTGGGCGGACTGGCACTTGTGGGTCTGCTGGTTAGTTTCCTGCTGGTAACACCAGCGGAAAAAAAAGTGCTTGAAGACAACACCCAGGAGAGGGCGGATGCGCTCAGATCACGATTCAACCAGCATCTGAACTATCTGCACGATGTGGTGGCCGCGTTTGCGGCCCAGGATTCGATCCGCGCCGCTGTCACTGGCGGTGATGACCGCGAGAATGCTGCCCGAATCCTCCAGGACACACTGCCGGCTGCTGAAACCGTTTTTCTGTTTGAACCCGGAAACGTGAGCCAGCCGGAAGACCGCAGCTGGGAGCTGGGGTTTGCCAGTATTGACCTGGCAAGACAGGCCGAGCGCGACGGTGAGTCGCGGATGGATGCTTTCCAGCGCGATGGCAGCTGGTTCGTCCAGATTGCGGCACCGGTGGGCGGCTCCGGTGGTGGCAGCCTGCTGGTGATTTTCGATGATTCAGTGATGGATCCTGTGCTTTCGGCAGCAGGGGTGCTGGACGGTTTTGTGGCGCTGCGCCAGCGGGTGGAAGGCCGTGAGGTTCCGGTATTCACCCAGGGCAGTGGCCAGGGTGACGGTGTGACGCGGGATCTGGCCATCAGCGGCTGGTCGGTGCGCTATAGGCCCGCCTCCCGGGCGCCGGAGCTGATCACCCCCGCGGCACTGTGGGGCGTACTTGCGGTAGTGGCCGTCCTCATTGTGGGTGGCATCTGGATGGTTTTCGGTCGGCTTCAGAAGCAGCTACGGCAGGATGTGTCCGGCCTCAGTCAGTGGGCCCAGAAAGCCTTTGAGGGCGACCGCCTGAAACCGCCGGAGCTCCGGGTTCCTGCTGTAAGGGCTCTGGCCGAGACGCTGCAGCGACTTGCCAGGGAGCGACCGGCGGCCTCTGCTGGAGCAGGCGGCGGCAGCCGCAGGAAGGCAGCGTCCAGTGGTCCGGCAGCAGCGCCGGCCACAGGCGGAGAGGCGGACCTACCAGAGGAGACCGATAGTGACAGCGAGCCGTTGTTCGGGGATGATGCGCTCGACATTGACATGCTCAACGGCGATGAGGATGTGCTTGGACTTGGAGACAGTGACAGTGGTGGGGACACTATGAGCCTTGAGGAAAACGCGGCAGCAACAGTGGACGTGCCGGATTCCATCTTCCGCGCCTATGACATCCGGGGTGTGGTGGGTGACAGTCTGACCCCGGAGATCGTGGAAACTATTGGTCGGGCTATCGGCAGCGAGGCATTGCAGCGCCGCCAGCACAGCATCTGTGTGGGGTATGACGGGCGCCACTCCAGTCCGGATCTGGCCGAGGCCCTGACTCAGGGTGTTCTGGCCACGGGCGTGGATGTGATCCGCATTGGCCGTGTGCCGACACCGGTGCTTTACTTCGCCACCCACTATCTTGAAACCGGCTCCGGGGTGATGATCACCGGCAGTCACAATCCGCCAGAATACAACGGCCTCAAGATGATGCTCGGTGGCGATACTCTGGCCGGTGATGCCATCCAGGATCTGCTTACCCGGATTCGCCACAATCAGCTGGAGGAAGGGCAGGGCGAGCGCAGCGACCGCGATGTCCGCAAGGCCTACATTGACACTATCGTCGGCGACATCGCTGTGGCAGCGCCATTGCGTGTGGTCGTGGATGCGGGCAACGGCGTGGCTGGAGAACTGGGGCCGGAGTTGATCAGGGAGCTCGGTTGCGAGGTAACACCGCTTTACTGCGATGTGGACGGCAACTTCCCCAATCATCACCCGGATCCGGGCAAGCCGGAAAACCTGGCCTCCCTGATTCAAACGGTGCAGAACGAGGGCGCGGATCTGGGTATTGCCTTTGACGGTGACGGTGACCGTCTGGGCGTAGTCACCAACAGCGGCAAGATTATCTGGCCGGATCGTCTGCTGATGCTGTTCGCGCGCGACGTTGTCTCGCGCAACCCGGGCGCTGACATCATCTATGATGTGAAATGCTCGCGTCGGCTGGCCAGCGTGGTGAATGAGTATGGCGGTCGGCCAGTGATCTGGAAAACCGGCCACTCCTGGATCAAGGCGAAGATGAAGGAGATGGGCGCGCTGCTGGCGGGTGAGATGAGCGGCCATATCTTCTTCCGGGAACGCTGGTACGGTTTTGACGATGGCATCTACGCTGCCGCGCGCCTGCTGGAGATACTGGGCATCGAGGACCGTGAGGCGGATACCATCTTCGCGGAATTCCCGGAGGACGAAAGCACTCCCGAGATCAATCTGGCGGTGGCGGATGACGACAAGTTCGCTCTGATTGAGCGCCTTGCCAGTGGTGGCGATTTCGGCGAGGCCAGCATTACCGATCTTGATGGCCTGCGCGTGGATTACCCGGATGGGTGGGGGCTGTGCCGTGCTTCCAACACCACGCCCAACCTGGTTCTGCGCTTTGAGGCCCAGAGTGGCGAGGCACTGGAGCGCATCAAGGGGGTTTTCCGGCAACAATTGCAGAAGGCGGAGCCGTCACTGCAGATTCCGTTCTGATTTCAGGAGACAGTGCATTACATGACCATGGATCGTGATACGGCCATGCAGGTGGCCTCGGTACTCAGCAAGGGTCTGCCCTACATCCAGCGGTTTACCGGCAGAACCATCGTGATCAAGTACGGTGGCAATGCCATGGAGAACGAGGAGCTGAAGAACAGCTTCGCGCGGGACATCGTGCTGATGAAGCTGGTCGGCATGAACCCCATCATCGTTCACGGTGGTGGCCCGCAGATCGGGGAACTTCTGGAGCGGCTCGAGATCCATTCCGAGTTCGTCAACGGCATGCGCGTGACTGACAGCGAAACCATGGATGTCGTTGAAATGGTTCTGGGAGGCCGGGTGAACAAGGAGATCGTTTCCCTGATGAATCAGCACGGCGGCCGGGCTATTGGTCTCACCGGCAAGGATGCGGGTCTGATCCGGGCGCGGCAGCTGGAGGTGCGCGATCCCTCGCCCGAGGTCACCCGTTCGGAGATCGTCGACATCGGCCATGTGGGTGAGGTGGTGTCTGTGAACACCGAGGTCATCAACATGCTCACCGCCAGTGATGTGATCCCGGTGATTGCGCCCATCGGTGTGGGTGATGATGGCAAGGCCTACAACATCAATGCGGATTCCGTGGCCGGTCATGTGGCCTCGGCGCTGGAGGCCGAGAAACTGATCCTGCTGACCAATGTGGCAGGCCTTCAGGGCGGTGATGGCAATGTGCTGACGGGGCTTACCGCTGAGCGTGTGGATGAGCTGATCGCGGACGGTACCATCCAGGGCGGGATGCTGCCGAAGATCCAGTGTGCGCTGGATGCCGTGAAAGGGGGTGTGACATCGTCCCATATCATCGATGGCCGGGTGGCGCATGCCACTCTGCTCGAGATCTTTACGGATGAGGGTGTGGGGACCCTGATCACCCGGTCCTGACCGTTTCCGGATCCACGGGCGCGAAGTAAGGGGCGTACTGGCGGATCCATTCCGCGGCGGCCTGATCGAGGGTCAGGTAGCGCGCGTTCTGGATTACCTGGTCGAGCCGGTACTGCTGGATGTGGCAAGCTTGTTCAACCAGCCGCATTCGGTAGGCATCTGCTTTATCTTCGAAGGCCACGCCCACTTCATAATGATGATTACAGGCTTCACACCAGGCCACATGCCCCTCCATGCTTGCGCATGGTGTACAGCAGCTGATGGTGATGCGTATCGGCATCCCCTGCCGCCAGGGGTTCTCCGATGAGAACGAGACTCCACCAAGGCTGAGATTGCGCATTTCTTCGCAGTAGTGTTCGCCTTCGCGCGGTTCCACATCAATCGGCATGTCGATGGGGTGCCGGATGAAGGTCCGACCCGGATTCTGATGTGCGTTCATGACGCCTCCTGGTAACCGGGGACAGTTCTTCGTTCTGCCTCCTACCCCCCACTATAGTGAATTCCATGACGTTTGCCCGGCGAAAGACAAGCCTGTGCGACGGTTGCCGCATTATCACCATTTGATCAGGTACGATAGGATGATTTCTACGCTTTATCATGCCATGCCCGCGGACGGTCGACCATGAAACGAACTCTCGGCGCCTTTGTGATCCTGCTGCTGTTGGCAGTGAGCGCCTTCTACGCGACGCTCTGGTACGGTGCCCGGAAGACCGTCTCGGACATGGAGGATGCGGTCAGTCCCTGGGGTAATCTTCACTGGGATGCTATCCGACCGACCTGGGACGCTAATATCAAGCTCCAGGGGGTGCGGTGGCACTGGTTTGATATCACGCGAGCGGTAACGGTACGGCAAGTGACTCTTGAAACGCCCGGCTTGCTCGCGTTGCCCCAATGGCTTCTGGGTGGTGAACAGCCCTCCCGTTGGCGGCTGCGGGTGGACGATGTGGAACTGATGGTCGAACCGGATCTGTTCCGGCCCTGGGCCCGCACTCGTCGCGCACTCTCGTTGAAGCGTCATCCGCTGTATTTTCATGGCTGTGGTGAACAGCCCGCGCTGACACCCGCGGATCTGTTGCGTATGGGCGTGGACCGGATCGCTGGTGATATAACACTCAAAGACCGGGGGAGTGGCGCAAGCGAATACCGTTATCAAGCGGAACTGGAGGCAGGGCGGCTCGGCAGTCTGTCACTGGCCTGGCGTTCGCAGAAACTGCAGTTGCCGGTGGTCTCGGGGCCGGGTGAAATGCCCGCAATGCCAGCAAAAGCGAAAATGGTCGTCCGGGATGCTGGAGTGATGCGGCGCCTGTCTTCCTTTTGCGCAGCGGCGGAGGACGAGCCGGTGGAAGACTGGGTCAATCGCGCGTCCAGTCACTGGGCCGATGCCATGAGCAATCAGGGTCTGGCGCCCACCGCGTCAACGACAGCGCTGTACCGGCGATGGCTCCATGAGGGGGGAGAGTTGGCGTTCGGCTGGGCTCTGGATGATGACACCTGGCCACAGAATGGAGTTTCAGCAGCGCAGTGGCGGTCTCAGACAGGGTTCCGGGTTATCCATAATGATCAGGAGCTGGATGACATTGGATTCAGCCTGAGCGAGCCCAGTAAACCTGCGGAGGCGGTGGATCGCGCGCCGCTGGTACCTGTTGAGGAATCCGCGCCGGAAATGGCCTTCCGGGAATCCGACACGCAACGGGCCGGTGCCTGGATCGACCGCCGCGTGCGCCTGGAGCTGGCCTCAGGGCGTCGCATCGAAGGTCAGCTTGTGGCACGGGAAGGCAGTCAGTTGCATATCCGACGGACTCTTGAGGGTGGTTCGTTGGTGGCGCCTTTCCCGGTGACGGATATTGACAAGTTCGAGGTCTGGCGTCGTGCCGATGACATGGGCCGCCCCGTCTCCGCTGGCGATGATGGCCCGGGGCTGGATGATTTTCTGAACCCGGACCTGGGCAAAATGCAGCCGATTCCGTCGGCAACCGGCGCCAGGGAGGAATGATATGCAGCGCCCGATTCCGGCCATCAGGGGAATGCTCGGCGAGCTGATCGCGACCCCCTCAATCAGCAGCGTAAGTCCGGCATGGGACCGGAGCAATGAAGCGGTGATCAACCATCTGGCCCAATGGCTGGGTGATCTGGATTTCCGTGTGGAGACCATGCCCATTCCCGACGCACCCGGGAAGTTTAACCTGATCGCCACCCGCGGCGAGGGGCCGGGAGGGCTGGTGCTCTCGGGCCATACCGATACGGTGCCCTTTGATGACCAACGGTGGCAGAGTGACCCCTTCGCGCTGACCGAGTGCGATGATCGCTGGTACGGGCTGGGGACCTGTGACATGAAGGGCTTTTTTCCGCTGGCGCTGGAGGCCGCCTGGCGGACTCAGGGCCAGAATCATTCAGAGCCGCTGGTGATTGTTGCGACGGCCGATGAGGAAAGCGCCATGGGTGGCGCGCGCGCGTTGATTGAGGCTGGCCGTCCCAAAGCGCGGCATGCGGTGATCGGTGAGCCCACGGAGCTGCGTCCGGTACGCATGCATAAAGGTATTATGATGGAACGGCTTGTCTTCCGCGGCCAGTCCGGTCATTCGTCCAATCCCATGCTTGGCCGCAACGCGCTGGAGGGCATGAACGAGGCGCTCACGCGGATTCTGGACTACCGCGGCGAATTGCAGCGGGATTACCGCCATCCCGGCTTCCGGGTGGATTACCCGACGCTGAACCCGGGCCATATCCATGGCGGCGACAACCCCAACCGCATCTGTGCCGAATGTGAACTCCACTTCGATCTACGTCCGCTGCCGGGAATGGACCCGGCAGGTCTGCGCCAGTGTATTCTCGGGCGAGTGCAGCCAGTAGCCGAGCAACGGGGGCTGAGTTGCACCTTTGAACCGCTTTTTGACGGAGTTCCGCCGTTTGAGGAACCGGAGACGGCGCGTCTGGTGGGAATCTGTGAGCGTCTTACCGGTCATTCCGCGGAAGGGGTCGCCTTTGCCACCGAAGCGCCCTTCCTGCAGCAGCTTGGGATGGAGACCCTGGTGCTGGGGCCAGGCTCCATCGACCAGGCGCACCAGCCGGATGAGTTCCTGGCCCTCTCCCAGATCGAGCCCATGGTGACTATACTGACCGGTTTGATCGAACAATGCTGCATCAAGGGAGGAGCCCCACGTGAGTGACCACAACTGGCTGTATTGGTTCCGCCATTCCGCACCTTATATCAATGCCCATCGTGATCGGGTGGTCGTGATCACCCTGGGCGGTGATGCACTGGCCCATCCGAATCTGACAACCATCATCCATGATATCGCTCTGCTGGCGAGCCTGGGGGTGCGTCTGGTAGTGGCCTTCGGGGCGCGCCCGCAGATCCGTGAACGCCTCGACGAGGCGGGTGAAACCTCGGGGTATCAGGGTCGGTTACGTGTGACCACAGAAACCCAGCTACCGCTGGTGCTTGAAGCGGTGGGCCGGGTTCGGGCGATGCTTGAAAGCCACCTTTCCATGGGGTTGGTGAACTCACCCATGCATGGTGCCCAGATCCGGGTTGCCAGCGGCAACTGGCTGACCGCCCGCCCGATTGGCGTTATCGAGGGTGTTGATCATGGCTATACTGGGCGGGTGCGCCGGGTGGACGCGAGCAGCATCCGGGAGCAGCTGGCGCTCGGGCAGGTGGTCATGCTGCCGCCCGTGGGTTATTCCGCCACGGGCGATGCGTTCAATCTCTCGCATGAGGAGGTTGCCGGGGAAGCTGCGGGGGCGCTGGAAGCGGATAAGCTGATCCTGTTCAGCGGTCGTAATGGTATTGCGGATACACAAGGCGACCTCATCCGCGAGCTCAGTGTCGCTCACGCCCGGGAACTGCTCGGTGGTGACTACCTTGGTGAGGACGATGCAGCAGCCCTTGGTGCTGCGGCCAATGCCTGCGACCGCAACGTGCGGCGGGCTCACATCATCAGCTACGGCCGTGAAGGCGCGCTTCTGGAGGAGCTGTTCACCCTTGATGGTCTGGGCACGCTGGTGACTGATGACGACTATGAACATATCCGGGTTGCCACACCAGAAGACATCAGCGGCATCCAGGCGCTGATCCAGCCGCTGGAGGCTAAGGGGGTCCTGATCAGCCGGCCCCGCGACCTGATTGAGACCGAGGTTGACCGTTTCCTGGTGGACGAGCGTGACGGTCAGGTGGTGGGGTGTGCCGCGCTGTATCCCTACCCCGCGAGCGCCATGATGGAGCTGGCCTGTTTTGCCGTGAGTCCGGACTACCAGGGCGGCGGGCGGGGTGACCGAATGCTCGTCATGGTCGAACGCCATGCCCGGGCGGAAGGGCTGGGTGAGCTGTTTGTGCTCACCACCCAGACTTCCCACTGGTTTGCAGAGCGTGGTTTTGAGCCGGCTGGAGCCGACGCATTACCACCGGAAAAGCGCCGTGACTATGACACGAGTCGCAATTCCCGGATTTTCGTGAAGCAGCTCTGACCCTCGGATTACCGCGATACGGAAACCCGTAATGGTCTGTCCATGTGGTGTCGCCTTAGGCTGCTTCCGTGATCGGAAATGCAGGAAACACCTCATGGATAGGGGAAACGCAGGACTGCTCAGTCGTAGCGGTGATCGCCGTGATGCGCGCCGTCACAATATTCGCCTCGCGGTAAGGGCTGTGACGTCGCACGGGCTTTCCTGGCTTTGTCAGGTAACCGACTTCTCCGCGGAAGCGGTTTCGGTACGCTACCCGGCCTCGCGCGAGCCAGCTGTCCGGAGCTGGCTGGATTCAGGTGGAGACGCCATCCGTCTCCAGTTCCATCACGGCGTTCTGGATCGATGGCAGACCATACAGGGTCATGTGGTTCGATCGGATCCGGGTTTGTTGATCATCCGTTTTGCGCAAGATGCCCTCCGCGGATTTGAGACCCTGCTTGCGCAGTCCGGCCTGGCCTCTCCCCGCCAGCATCAGGCGCCCGGTGTGGTTCCTTGTCGGGCCCTTTCCGCCCGCGCTCGTGGCCACCAGGCCGACGTGGCCGTGCGCCAGGTTGTGATCCCGCCCGTGCCGTCGTTGATCGAACCGGAAACCATGCGCCAGCAGGCTATTGGCGGGCTTTCCCTACACCAGGCGATTGCCTGCCTTTATAACCCAAGCGAGATGGTTGGAAACGATTTCCCAGGGGCATTGGTTCCGGAACTGATCCGGGTTATGGGAAAGAGCCCCCGTATGACCGCGCGTGGCCGAACGCTGCTTGAATGGCTGGGTCCGGTGATTGAACGGAGTCTCGCACGCACGCCTGAGGCACTGACCAGCGGCGGCCACACGCTGCGAAGCCTATTGAACCGCATCGGCCATATTGAAACGGCGGATCACGAGAATCCGGGGCCTTGGCCAGAGGCGATGTTGCGGGTGCTGCGCTCCCCAGAGGTGCAGGATGAGCAAGCACTGGCCGAGGCGGCCGCCATCCTTAGGGCTGAAATCCAGAAACGGGACGATGTTCACCGGCGTAATCTACGCCGGGTGACCAAGGCTGTGGCAGGCAGCGAACGCCTGCGTGAGGCGGAGGCGGCTACCAACAGAGCGCTGGATAAGCGTCTGCTGGGAGGTCCGGTCCCACTGGCAGTCTTGCGCTTTGTGGAGAATGAGTGGCGTAACCGCCTGGTTCTTCTGCACCTGCACGAGGGTGAGTCGGGAAGCACTTGGCTGGAAGCTCTGGCCCTTCTGGACGCTGTGCTGGCTTATCATGCTCTCCCTGACGCATGCAGTGCTACGACCATAAGGGTAAGGCTGGAGGCGCTCTGTGGTGACCAGGGGGACAGTCAGTCGGCTCGAAACATGCTCGATACCTGCCTGCAGGAGACTGGCGTTCAGGAACTGGTGTGCCTGAGTGAGGGGTTTGCCCAAGATGAAGGGCAGCAAGCGGATGATGAACGCCTGCGCCAGTGGCGCCCTGCCCTGGAGGGTTTACCGATTGGGAGCTGGTTCATGGATGGGCAGGACGATCAACCGCCGGTGCGCCTGGCATGGACAAATTCCCGGCACACCCGGTTTGTGCTGGTGACTCCCTCAGGGCGTAAGCAGTATGACCTCGGCCTGACCGAGATGGCCGATTATCTGGCTGAAAGCGCTCTTACACCGGTAACCCGCCATGATCAATCTCTTGTAGATGAAGCCCTGGGGCGGCTTCTGGAGGGGCTCTATGAACGCCGTATCCGGAACGCGACTACGGATGCCGTTACCGGTCTCGCGGACCGGGAGGCCTTCCTGGGATGGCTGGAACGGGTTCTCCATACTGCCCCGCTTGATCGTGAGCAGGCGCTGGTGGTCCTGACTTGGGATAGGGCTACTGATGCGGTGGCGCTGGCTGGGCAACTGCGTCGTGAGTTGGGCAGTGACCGGATAAGCGGGCGGGTAGGGCCCCGCCGGATAGCTTTTTGGTGTCATCGCGAGGGGCTGGAATCATGGCTGGTACTGTTGATGCAACGCTGTAATGCGCTGGTCGCGGGTGGCGGCAATCATGTCTGTGCCGGTGTGGCCGTGGGGGACCCTGCGATGGTGACGGCGGCTCACTGGTACCATCTGGCGGAAGAAGCTGCCAGGCAGGCACCGTTTGAAGATCCGCCCGCCTTACGCTTTGCCAGTATTTCCGCTGAACGCAGCCGTTACATACGTCGGCTGGTAGACAGGCTGGCGGGAAATGGCCGGCTACGCCGGGAAGAACTCATGCTCCAGGCTCAGCGGATCATTCCCCTTCATGGGGCAACCCGAATGTCGGCGCAGTATGAGCTGTTGATGACACTGCCGGACGAAGACGGCAACCTTATGACAGCGCAGGAGCTGATTCCGTTGGCGGAGCGTTTTGCGGGGGGCAGGAATCTGGATGAATGGCTGATGCAGGCGACTCTGGACTGCCTTTCCCGACCGATGCAGACACTTCCGGAAGTCGAGCCGGGGATCTGTATTCCGGTGCTTGGCTACACCCTTACCGAGTCCGGGCTTGTGCACTTCATTCATGAGGTTTTCCGGATCCGGCCCTGCCCGGTGGAACGTCTCTGGTTCAGCATTTCGGGTGCGGATGCACTGGCCGATCCGGACACTGTCGCATTGTTCATGCGTGAGGTGCGCGAGTTGGGCTGCCGCATCTGTCTGGATGCAGATGAAACGGACGTCGGGTTAGCACAACTGGTCAGGCGGTTGCCCGTCGATCTGGTCCGGCTGCGCCCCAGGACCTCGGAGGAAGACGGTCGTGGTCATGACTCAAGGCTGGCGGCTGTGGTGACGGCGGCCCATCAGATGGGGGCGGAAGTGATCGCCTCAGGGGTCAGCCGTCCTGAGCGGGTTGAGCGGCTGCGCGAGCTTGGCCTGGACTATGCTCAGGGTGATGCTATTGCCCGCCCAAGGCTGCTGCCTCATTGAGGCTTGCGAGCCGCTGGCGCCCCATGCACCATAGCGGATTCCCGAAACCGGGACTCCCAGTGCAGAGCGGGTTACCCAACCATGTCCAGCCAGTATCCGATCATCGCGGTCACAGGATCCTCTGGTGCCGGCACCACCACAACCGGCCGTGCCTTCAACAAGCTTTTCGATAGCGAGGGGCTGCGTACGGCCACCGTCAGCGGGGACAGTTTTCACCGCTATACCCGTGAAGAGATGGCGCTGGTCGCCGAGCGCGGTGATTATGGTGATCTCAACCACTTCAATCTTGAAGCCAACCATATCGACAAACTGGAGGCCCTGTTCCAGGATTTCGCCAACACCGGGGCTGGCCAGTACCGGGAGTACGTGCATGACGATGACCGCGAGCTGATAGCCGCGGGTTATGAGCCAGGGGGGTTCACGCCCTGGCAGAATCTGCCGACGGAATGCGACCTGCTTTTCTACGAGGGATTACATGGCGGCGTGCAGACCGAGCAGCATGACGTGGCCGGTCATGTGGATCTACTGATTGGGGTGGTGCCCATCGTGAATCTGGAATGGATCCAGAAGATCCACCGGGACACCAACCACCGCGGCTACAGTCAGGACGAGGTGGTGGAGACGATCATTAATCGCATGGATGACTACGTTCAGGACATCGTCCCGCAGTTCTCCAATACCCATATCAACTTTCAGCGCGTGCCCACTGTGGACACTTCGAACCCCTTTGTGGTCAGTGAGGTTCCCACGAGTGATGAGAGCATGATCGTGGTTCACTTTCGCCATTATTTGGATGTGGATTTCCAGCGGCTCCTACAGATGATTTCCGGGAGTTTTATGTCACGTCAGGATACGATCGTGATTCCGGGGCCCAAGCTGCCGCTGGCCATCGATCTGATTCTCAGGCCCCGAATCCTGGAGCTGATGGAACACAAGCGCTACGCCTGGTAGCCCTCGTCCTCAGCCCTGATCCCGCAGGAAGCGCCTCACAAGCCGACCGGTCTGCAATGGCGCCTCCAGCATGGGCAGATGACCGATTCCCTTTAACACGCTCACCTGCGCGTTGCCCAGAAGTGCGCCGTAGTGATGCGCGCAGGAGACGTCCAGAACCTGGTCGCGCTCACCCCAGATCACCTGGGCCGGGGCCTGGACCCGCTCCAGCAGTTCTGGAATACGCTCGCGTGGCTGCATCATGTCCATGAACAGGTGCTGATTGACCGGGCGTCTGTGGCGTATTTCCGGGCCCATGGCAAGAGGCATGACACGACTAAAAATGGCACGCCCGCGCCAGGTGGCATACCGGAAGAGCGCACGGGTTTCATTCGTGTCAGCCGGGATCAGTGGGTTATGGCCTTTGATCAGCTGGTTTTCCATAGGGCTGTGGCGAGCGCTGCCCATACCGGCGGCATTCATCAGGATCAGGCCGGCGACGTGCTCAGGGTGGTTGGCAGCTAGGGTGGCACTCACAGCACCTCCCATAGAGGAACCAATCCAGAACGCAGCTGGCAGGGCCAAACTCCGGGCCCACTCCGCCATGCGCCGGGCCTGGACCTCATAGGTGTAGCGGGCGTCTGCTTGATAGTCACTCTGCCCAAAACCGGGCAGGTCCGGCAGGTAAAGTGTAATGTTGTGCCGCCGGATGACGGGAATCAGGCTGGCCCAGTTCTCCTTGCTGGCACCAAAACCATGGAGCAGAATCACCGGCGTTCCATGGCCCGAGCCAACGCGCCAGTGCTGGATACGGTGGCCGTCGATCTCGATGCTTTCGGCCTGGATACCGGGCAACCAGCCACTGATCGCTTGCAGCTTCTGCCAGGGGCTGGATGAGGGCTGCCAGCGGTCCAGAGTGGCGGAGTCGGGCTGGGCCGAGGGTGCGTTCAGATAGCTGTCGCTGACTTCCTGCAGCGAGTCCAGTATCGCTTTGAAGGTGGTCGCTTCCATCAGCGCCTCCGTGACCCATTCTGGCGTTGGCGGTTGAACTTCAGGGCACCGGTTACAAAACCCTGGTAGCCGGCGTGCAGCAGTCGGCGGCGGTTGCGCTTGACCGCTTTGAGTATAGCCTGTGCCGCGTCATCTGCGGAAGTGCGGAACAGCTTTTCGAAGTTGGCCTGGAGTGTGCCGGTGTCCTCGCCCATAAGCCCGGCCATGCTCTCATCCATGCGTGCCGTGCGGGCAATATTGGTCTTGATGCCACCGGGGTGTACGCAGGTGGCGGAAACACCGCTTTCTTCCATGTCCAGTTCCTGGCGCAGGGATTCGGTGAGGCTGCGGACCGCGAATTTGGTGGCGTTATAGGCGCTCATGCCCGGCTGGGCGAAGAGCCCGAAGATGCTGGAGGTGCTGATCACATGGCCTCCGCCCGGCGTTTGGCCACATTGACGCTCGCGTGGGTCACTTTCACGGCCTGTTGATCACACAGACGGACGGTTTCAGCCAGACCTTCCTCGTTCACATCACTGAGGGCCAGGTGGCAGCCCTCGGCTGCGAGCGCGCGAGACAGGGCCCGACCGATGCCGGACCCGGCACCGGTAATGGCGGCTACCTTGCCGGAAAAGGACCTCATGCGGGCTGTTCCTCCAGGGGTGTTGTTGTGGTGGTTGTCTGGGCCTGACCTTGATCGCCAGCTTTGCCGACCTGGTAGGCGGAGGCGTCGAACTGACGGGTCTGGCGGCTGAAACGGAAGGTGAAGTCCGGCCACAGGACCACATTCTTGCCTGTCTCGGGGTGAATATACCAGCTGGTGCAGCCGCCATCATTCCAGATGGAACCGCCGAGCCGGCTCTGCAAGCGCTTGTTATAGGCGTTCTGAAACGTTTCTTTCACGTCGACCCAGTCGATGTTCTTCTGTTCCATGGTGTGGATCGCATCCATCACGTACTGGATCTGGGACTCGATCATATAGACCATGGAGTTGTGTCCCAGACCGGTGTTCGGGCCCATTACCATGAACAGGTTCGGGAAGCCGGCGATGGTGGCGCCCTTGTAGGCTTCGGGGCCATTCCGCCAGACCTCGTTCAGATCCTGCCCCTCGCGGCCCTGAATGAGCCCCTGCGGTACCGGGTCTGTGGATTTGAAACCGGTGCCGTAGATGAGCACATCGATTTCCCGGTGTTGGCCGTCGTTCGTCACGATGCCCGTTTCGGTAACCTCCTGGACCCCGTCGGTCACCACTTCCACGTTGGGCTGTTGCAGCGCCGGATAGTAGTTATTTGACATCAACACCCTTTTACAGCCGAACTCGTAGTCCGGCGTAACCTTGCCCCGCAGTTCCGGGTCCTTGATCTGGCGGTGGATGTGGGAACGGGCCAGATAACGCGCGACTCTGAGTAGTTTGGGATTGATCAGCATGGGCACGATGCGGCTCTCCAGCATCCAGTACAGCGCCTTGCGTTCAAGCATCTGGGCTCTGGGCAGGCGTCGGAAGATACTGCGTTCGGTTTCGCTGATCTCACGGTCTGGTTTGGCCATGATCCAGGGCGCGGAGCGTTGGAGCAGGTAGAGTTGGCCGGCTTCCTTCTGGACTTCGGGCACAAACTGGATGGCCGAAGCGCCGGTGCCGATGACGGCCACGCGCTTGCCGGTGAGGTCGTAGTTGTGATCCCAGTCCTGGGAGTGGAAAGCTTTGCCCTGGAAATTGTCCCTACCGGGAATGTTGGGGGAGGCGGGGATCGACAGAGCGCCCATGCCGGAGACCAGCACACTGGCGGTGAAGTCGCGACCGTGATTGTCCTTCAGCTGCCAAAGGGCTTGGGCGTCATCCCAGCAGGCCTCGGTCAGGGCTGTGTTCAGGTGGATGTGGGGGCGAACCTGGTATTTGTCGGCACAGTGCTCCAGGTACTGTCGGATTTCCTCCTGAGGCGCAAACATGCGTGTCCACTCGGGATTCGGCTCAAAGGAATAGGAGTAGACGTGGGACTGCACATCGCAGGCGCAGCCCGGATAGTGGTTCTGTCGCCAGGTACCGCCAATGCCGCCGTCCTTTTCAAAGATCCGGAAGCTGTGCCGGCCTTCGCCCTTGAGTCGGATGGCCATGCCCAGCCCGGAGAAACCGGACCCGATGATGGCCACCTGGGTGTGTTTGCTCGCGATGGTGCCATGTTGTTGTTGGGCCATGGGGTGTCTCCCTGCTTACGTGTATACAGTTGTCTACTAAAGTAGACGAATGTATACCTGGATGTAAAGACTTTCATCGAAGAAAGTGACATTACCCAATGTAATTATAAGCAACGGTCTAGCCATTGGCACCCGGGACCGGGTGCCGGGTCAGCAGAGATAAGAGCTTACGGAAGGTTGCGGGAGTAGAAGATCTCCAGCATTTCTTTCTGCAGGCGCTGGTGGATCTCCTCGGCTTCCTGGTCGTCCAGGTCGGAGGCGTTCACGCCGAAGACATAGTTGTCGAGGTTGAACTCACGCAGGATCATCTTGGTATGGAACAGATTATCCTGATACACGTTCACGTCCAGCATCTGATATGCGGAGCGTGTGTCTTCAGTGAGGTAGTTCTGGATGGAACTCATTTCGTGATCGCTGTAGTGCTTCTTGCCGTTCACGTCTCGGGTGAAGCCACGTACACGGTAGTCAACGGTGACAATGTCGGACTCAAAACTGTGGATCAGATAATTGAGTGCCTTAAGTGGCGAAATGAGGCCGCATGTGGAGACGTCGATATCCGCCCGGAAGGTGCTGATGCCCTCATAGGGGTGGCTTTCCGGGTAGGTGTGGACCGTTACATGGCTCTTGTCCAGATGGCCGACCAGGGTTTCTGGTAGCGGGCCCGGTGAGGCCTCGCCAGTGTTGCCTTCGGGGGCTTCCTCATGCTCGGCAATGAGCATGGTGACGCTGGCACCATGGGGGTCATAGTCCTGATGGGCGATATTGAGGATATTGGCGCCGATGATCTTTACCACATCGGTGAGGATCTGGGTGAGGCGTTCGGCGTTGTACATTTCATCAATGTATTCGATGTACGCCTGGCGCTGTTCCTCGGTGCGCGCGTAGCAGATGTCATAGATGTTGAAGCTGAGGGACTTGGTCAGGTTGTTGAAACCGTGAAGTTCCAGCTTGGATTCCATCGGCATGCCCCTCCACTCTCTTGCACACAGTGCCGGTAAAGCCGCGTATTATGCCTGCGTCGCTCTGGGCTGAACACCATTGGTTTGCTCAGGGATTTCCCGGACTGCTCCAGCCCTCTGTCACAAGAATGCGGATGCTTCTGCCGGTTTCAAAGGCTGCGGGATAACTGTCCGGGAATCGCCACAAGTACATCCATGTAGGCTGCGCGGTGGCCATCCATGGCCACCGAGCGTCCCTCCAAGTCATCCCGTAGCCTTTGAACCCCGAGTCCTGCAGGTAGCGCTAGCTCATTCCTTTGGCTCGAGCTCCTTGATCTCTATTCTTCATGAATAGTGTAGTCATGCGTGATCTCAACCCCGGCCTTCTCCAGCATGATCGAAGCCGAGCAGTACTGCTGGGCCGAGAGCTGGATGGCGCGGGCCACGCGTTTCTCGTTCAGATCTTGTCCGCTCACGTGGAAATGGATATGGATCCTCGTGAAGACAGAGGGCACTGCATCCGCGCGCTCGGCGGTGATTTCGGCGCGGCAGTCGGTGACGGTCTGGCGGGATTTCTGGAGGATGCTCATGACGTCGAAGGACGTGCAGCCGCCGAGCCCGACGAGCATCATCTCCATGGGCCGTGCGCCGTGGTTTTCACCGCCGTGGTCGGGCGGGCCGTCCAGCTGGATGTCATGGCCGGAGCCGGTGGTGGCTTTAAAGCTGGCGGCGCCAGTCCAGTTAATTGTGGTGTTCATGGCCATAACAGCGGCAATCTCCTTCAGGGCTAGGAACCGCGAAGGCTACCACAGGCGGAAAACAAGAGGGTATCGCACCGGACGACGAACCCCTTGTGCTGTTCTATACTGAGTGCTATCAACAGGGAACTGCCCCAAGGGGCTGGAATGGAAACGTCAATAACAGAATCAGGATGCGATCATGACCAGTATTGCCAGACCCGTCGACGACAAGACCAAGCACCTGGACTATTTCCTGTCACAGTGTCACCGACGGCGTTACCCGGCAAAAAGCACCATTATCTATGCCGGTGATAAAAGCGATTCGTTGTTCTACATCGTTAAGGGCTCCGTCACCGTCATTATCGAGGACGACGACGGCCGCGAGATGATCATGGCCTACCTCAACGCCGGCGATTTCTTCGGCGAAATGGGCCTGTTCGACAACATGGACTCGCGCAGTGCCTGGGTGAAGGCCAAGACTGAGTGTGAAGTCGCTGAAATCAGCTACACGAAATTCCGTGAGATCTCCCAGGAAGACCCCAGGGTGCTGTATTTCATCGGCGAGCAGATGGCCTCGCGCCTGCGCCAGACCACTCGCAAAGTCGGCGATCTCGCCTTCCTCGACGTGACCGGCCGTGTGGCGCGTACCCTCCTCGACCTGTGCGAGGAGCCGGACGCCATGACGCACCCGGATGGCATGCAGATCAAAATCACACGCCAGGAAATTGGCCGCATCGTGGGCTGCTCCCGCGAGATGGTGGGCCGTGTGCTGAAAACACTCGAAGATCAGGGCCTGGTACAGGTATCCGGTAAAACCATGGTTGTCTACGGAACCCGATGATGAAAATCTACGAGATGAAAAAGGCGCCCAACCCGAGGCGCGTACGTATGTTCATGGCCGAGAAAGGCATCGTCGATCAGGCCGAATTCGTCGAGATGGATCTTCAGCAGGGCGAGAACCTGACCCCCGAATTCGCCGGGAAGAACCCGATGAAGAAAGTCCCTGTTCTGGAGCTCGACGACGGCACCTGTGTCTCAGAGACTATGGCCATCTGCCGCTACTTCGAGGAGCTGCACCCTCAGCCGCCGCTACTGGGGAAGGATGCGCTGGACAAAGCCAAAGTGGAGCAGTGGCTTCGCTGGCTTGAGCTCTATTTCTTTATGCCTACCGGGATGTGTTTTCAGCATACCAGCGGTGTGTTCAAGGATCGCATGACGCCGATTCCAGAATGGGGCGAGGAATGCCGCAAGGGCGTCGAAAAGTTCATGCACTTTCTGAACAAACACCTGGAAGGGCGCGAGTTCATTGTGGGTGACCACTTCACGGCGGCGGATATCAGCGCTCTGTGTACCGTCGACTTTAATAAAGTGAACAGTATCGGCATCCAGCCCGATCAGACCAACCTCAAGGCCTGGTATGATCGTGTTTCCCAGCGCGAATCCGCAAGGGCCTGACAGAGCCGGCGCCCGCGCCTACTGGGTAGGCGCGGCTTCCGCCGGCACATCCACGATGTCCTCATGCAGCGGCACCAGCCGCTCCAGCAGCCGGTTCTGTGCCCAGGTGGGCACGCCTTCCTCTTCCATCGCTCGCACCAGCTGTTCCGCCAGGGCATTGAACTGGGTATCGGTCACACCTATGCCGGCGTGGATCGAACGCATGTCGTCACCACCATAGCGACAGGGGCCGCCGCTGAGCTGGCACAGCTGATCGCTCAGGTTGCGGTGGAATCGACGTACATCGATGCTTTTGAACTGGGCAGCGAGGCGCTCGTCATTGGCGATGCGGCCGAGCAGATCCTTGACGATGGTCTCGATGCCGGAGCGTTCACCCAGGGCCTGGTAGACGTCGGAAGACGACTCCTGGGCGTGGACAGGCATCAGGATGAAGCCATTCAGAAGCAGCACGAGCAGGGCATGGCGATGGGCTTGCATGATCAGAAGCTCCCTTCAATGGAGAGATAAGCGCCGTCCTGGGACTCCAGTCCGGCGATATCGCCCAGGTTCACGTAGGCGGCGGTGACCGTAAGGCGCCGGTCCGGGATCCAGGCGACGTAGAGGTCCCACCAGTCATTTTCCCGAGCCAAGCCCAGGTTGTCTGGTTTTTGACGGTATTCACCACCGACCAGCCAGTCACGACGCAGAAAAAGGCCAACGCTGGCTTCGGCGACTAGCTCGTGGCGGTCCCGCCCATCGCCACCGAAGCCCAGCAGGCCGCCCTGGTTGGCTCGAGTGGCACGAAGGGTGCTGTTGATCACGAGGTTGCGGTCAAAGGGGCCGGCGACGAAAAGTTTGCTGCCACTGAGGTAGATATCGGTGCCGGCGTCGTCCTCGGCGCCCACGGCTGCGGGAATTTCGGACACCCGGTGGCGCTTGTGCTGAGCGCCAAGACTCCACTGGCCATAGGGGCTGTAGATTACATCGCCAGCCAGGCGTGCCTTAAGCCCGAAGATGTCCTGTTTGAGATCCGTCTCCCCGAACGGCAGTGCGAAGGCGAGCGTGTCCATTTCGAGCTCCTGGCGGGCAAAGCTTAGCTCGATCCGGTTACGCCAGTTAAACGCTACACTCTGGACATTGAGCGTATAGTCCTGAGTGTTGGCTCTGGAGAGGGCGACAGTGCCGCCCGATTCCTCGTCGCTGGCGTAGCCGGCCAGTGTCGCCCAGGGACTGATGCCGCCGCCGGCGCTGCCTTCAATGCTGGTTACGCCGCCGGTGCCCCAGAGGCGGCTTCCGGGGTCACTGGCAGCCGCTGGGCCCGCCAGTAATAAAAAACCAAAAACCGTGAGATGCGTCTTCGGGTGGTCAAAGATCATGTTTCATCTCCTTTCTGAAACAGGCCGTGGTCGGCTGCCCAGCGCCTGTAGCGCAAGGCCCAGTCCGGTATGGCTTCCGGTGCCATGGGGCGCCCCATGAAGAATCCCTGAGCCCGCTCGCAGCCCCATTGCCTCAGGATGTCCCAGGACCCCTGGTCTTCAATGCCTTCAGCGCAGACGGTCAGGCGCAATCCATGGGCGAGGTTGATGGTGGAGCTCACGATAAGCTGGTCCTGATCACTGCTCGTGAGGTGCAGTACAAAGGATTTATCGATCTTCAGCTCCTGTACCGGCAGGTTACGCAGCTGAGACAGGGATGACTGGCCAGTGCCAAAGTCATCCACGGATATTGAGGCCCCCAGCGCCCTGAGCCCTTCCAGCGTCTGCAGGGCAAGGCCGGTATCGTTCATGACCGCGCTTTCGGTGACCTCAAAGGTCAGCTTGTCCATCTGTTCCGGATCGTGCTGGAAACAGGCTCGCACATCCTCCGCCAGTGCCGGATTGCTCAGATCCAGGGCCGACAGGTTGATGGCAAGGTGTGGGTCCAGCCCGTGCGAGCGCCAGCCCGCGCAATCCCCGGCTGCGAGTGACAGCACCAGTCGTGTCAGCGCCAGGGTCTGCCCGGAACTTTCAGCGAGCGGTATGAACTCTTCCGGACTGATGAAGCCCAGCTCCGGGTGGTGCCAGCGAATCAGAGCTTCCACGCCCTCGAACTCGCCGGTTTCCAGCGCCAGCTTGGGCTGATAGTTGAGATGGAGCTCGCGTTGCTGGATGGCGTCGCTCAGGTCGCGGATAAGACGGATTTCGCGCAGATGCTCCTCGTCACCACCGGGTTCGTAGAACGCGATGCGTTCAGGTTTGTGGCGTGCCTGTGCCAGCGTCAGGTCGAGTCGGCGCTGGATCTCGTCGATGCTATGAGCGTGATCAGGGATCCACAGGGCGGCCAGGTCCAACTTGATCTGAAGAGGACTGCCCAGAATCTCAACGGATGTTTCCATCCGCGTTTTCAGATCCGTAACCTGCTGGCGGAGTTCTTCTTCAGCGGCCCATGGCAGGATTGCCATGAACTGTCTGCCACCGGTCCGTGCCAGTTGACCAGGGCGTTTCAGAACACCGTTGAGGCGCAGGCCGATGGCAATCAGGGTCTCATCACCGAAGCGGAAGCCCAGCATTTCGTTGATGGTCTTGATGTCGGGAAGGTGGATGGCAACAACCGCCGCCGACTGGCCCTGGCAAAGATCACTTTCCAGCTGCAGCCGCAGCGCGCGCCAGTTGGGCAGGCCCGTGAGGCTGTCGTGGGTGGCGGCATGCTCAATCCGTTTTTCGCGCTGGATGATGCTGTCGCGCATAGCCAGAAGCGACTGCAGGAGAATGCCGGGTTCGCCGGAAACCCGCAGCGCTGGTGGCTCCGCCGTCCGGTCCTGCCCCAGAGCGTTGGCAAAACGGGCGAGCGTGAAAATGGGGCGCCCCAGGGTTCTTGCCGTAACCAGAACCACTGCCGCCGCGATTCCCAGAACGGCTGCGAGAACGGCGCCCATTTCCAGCGCCAGGGCGTAGTAGCGCGACAAGGCGTTGCCCCGGTCCTTGAGTAGCCAGAGGCGCGCAACGGTGCCGCGGACACCGTCGATGGGCACGGCGCGCATGAAATAGTCGCTGCCGCCTCTGAATGATGCCTGGCCCTCTGTGGAGTCACCGGGCTCAAGCGAAGGGAGGGCATCAGCGGCCAGGCTTGAACCAAGGAGGGCGCCGCTATCGGTCATCTGAAAGACAGCGTCGGTGGCGGTAAGGTCGGCAATGAGTTTGGCAAAGCTGTCGTCCAGGCGGAACCCGGCAATCAACCACGCACGCAACCCCGCACCCTCAAGGGGGACCACCAGCACCTGATAGACTCCGTCGTTCCATTGCCCCATGGCTGCGGATGTTCCCTCTTCAGCCTGGGCTTGCTGGATAATGGCCTGGAATGGTGCCGGGCTAGCGTTATCGAGGTCGGAAAGATTTGCGATCAGGCGCCCTTTGGCATTCACAATCATTGCCAGATCCGCATTGGCCCGGCGGCTGTGGTTGCGGAGCGCGCTGGTGATGGTGGCCGTATCCCGTGAACCGATGGCCGACTTGAAGCCGTAATCACGGGCAACCACTTCCAGATTGGAGACCAGGAGCTGTGTGCGCGTTGTGATCACCTGATTGGCCACGCGCTGGGCTACGTCGAGCTGCTCTTCGGCACGGGCCTGTTCTTCCTCGAACAGGTTGTACAGCATCACACCAGTCACGCTGGCACTGCTGAGTATCACCAGCGTCAGCATGGCGAGCATCAGTCTGGCGCGGAATCCGGTTGCTCGCAGCCATCCCATCACAGGTTATTGAACTCCTGCTGGAGTTGGTCCAGCTCCTCATCGGGCGCGGGCTCCGGGCGCAGAGCCAGAGTGACGCGCGTGGTCTCGCGGGTGACCGCTGCTTTCCGGAACTGCGTGGTATCTTTCAGCTGCGGATGCCAGACGCGCGCAGTGATGGGCTGTCCTTCGGGAAAAGCAGAGTGCTCGAAACGGACTTGGCCGTTCTTGTCCGTGCGTCCGTAGTGGGGGCGTTTGGTAACAATCACAAACCCCTGCATGTGGTCGTGGATGTTGCAGCCCAGCTCGACGATCCCAGGTTTATCAAAGTGGATGGGGGATTCCGGCTTGCCTGCGTAGAGTTCGATGTCAAAGGTTTTAGCCGGCGAGAAAGAGTAGACATGATGCTGGGTATCGTCTTTATTCGGAAAGTTGATCTCGGAGCCCACAGGTACCGTCAGAACCTGCGGCTGGAAGGCCCTGCCGTTCTGAGCAATGGTGTACTTGCCGGGGGGTGGCGCGCCGGATCCCGGGATGGTGACCACGGCGTCGCTGATCGGTTTGCCGGATTGCTTGGCTTCAACTGTGATCGTGAGGGTGTCCGCTGCCGCGCACAAAGAAAGCAGGAGAGCTGAAAGGCCGGCAAGCCGGGGCAGGGATGACGCAATAGCAGGCATGAACGGGGCTCGTTCGGGTCAGTATATAAAGTGACGATAGCAGATTTCCGGGCTCAGTGAGGCGGCTCGGGGATCGAGGGCTTTCGTTAAGAAGTCCCTTATCGGGGCAATTCCTGGCGCAACGTCTCTGATTGCTTCGTCGCGACCGGAAGCATTGCTAACGGATTACTCGTTTAAGGAGTCGTACTGTTATTTGCTGGATAACTGATTCGGGACCACACTTAGATCGACAGTAGGTCGATACTTGGAGCAGCCTGACATGCGGATATTCAAATCGTTTCTGACAGTAGCAGCCTTTCTGGTAACGGGCTTGTTCGCGGCAAACAGCCTCGCAGAGCTCAAAGACTATGACGTTATGACGGAAACCTACCCGCCGTATAACTTCAAGCAGTCCGGTCAATTGAAGGGGATTGCTGTGGAGATGCTGCTGGCAGCGTCCCAGAAAGGCGAGCTGGGGCTGTCGAGGGATGATATCCGTCTTCTGCCCTGGGCAAGGGGGTACCAAAATGTTCAGGAACAGCCAGGCTCCATGCTGTTCTCCACAACGCGCACCGAGAGTCGCGAGGATCTATTCCGGTGGGCGGGGCCCATAACCGAGACCAGCGTGGCATTGATTGCCCGCAAGGGCGCCGATCTGTCATTTGAAAACCAGTCTGACTACGCGTCACCAACGATTGCCGTGGTGCGGGATGACGTCGCGGAAAGCCTTGTCAGAGACAAAGGAGCGCAGGATAACAATCTTGACGTCACCTCCAGGCCTGAACCTGCGATGCGCAAGCTAGCTGCTGGCAGAGTCGATGCATGGGCCTACGAGGCGAACGTCGCCTTCTGGCTTCTTAACAGCGAAGACTACGATACGGATAATTACGAGGTCGTTGATGTGTTGAGTGAATCCGAGCTGTTCTATGCCTTTCACAAAGACACACCCGATAAGGTGGTCGATAGCCTTCAGGATGCGCTTGATGCCCTGTCAGAAAAAGAGCGCGATAAGATTCTGGATCAATACCTCTGAACAGCAGGGCGCTGCGTTCAGATCAGAGCCGGGAGCGCTTGCTTGTGGCTCCATCAGACATCAGGTAAACAGCGTCGCCAGCCTGTCGCCGGGGCTCTCGGCCCGCATGAACGATTCCCCGACGAGGAAGGCATGGATGCCACGCTTGCGCATGGCTTCTGCGTCTTCCCGGGTATGGATGCCGCTCTCGGTGACAGTAAGCCGATCCTCCGGCACGCGCTGATGCAGATCCAGGGTGGTCGCCAGTGATACCTCAAAGGTGTGCAGGTCGCGGTTGTTGATGCCGAGCAGGGGGCAATCCACCTGCAGCGCCTGATCCAGTTCCGCCTGATTGTGCACTTCCACCAGTACATCCATGTTCAGCTCCCGGGCAAGGCCTGCCATGGTCTGCATCTGAGTGAGCGACAGGCAGGCCGCGATCAGAAGGACGCAGTCAGCACCTGCAATGCGGCTTTCATGGATCTGGTAATCATCCACCATGAAGTCTTTGCGAAGAACGGGGAGCGTGCAGGCGTTGCGGGCATCCAGGAGATCGGCCTCGCTGCCCTGAAAAAAGTCTCTGTCGGTGAGCACGGACAGGCAGGCAGCACCGTGGGCTTCGTAGTCGCGCGCAATCACCGCCGGATCATAGGGGTCGCGGAGCACGCCAGCGCTGGGAGACGCACGCTTGATTTCGGCGATCACCCCCGGACCCCCGGCATCGATGTGCCTGTGCACAGTGGCGGCGAAGCCACGTGTTGCTGGTTGCTCACGGGCTTCGGCACGGCATGCCTCAAGGGGCAGGCGCCGCCGGCGTTCAGCCAGTTCCTCGTGTTTGCGCGCGATAATGCGCCGCAGAACCGTGGGTGTGTCGTTCATCCCTGCTGCTCCATTTGCTGGCTCAGGGTGGCGAGCTGTTCCATCCGTTGCTGGGCCGAGCCATTGGCCATGGCGGCCAGGGCCTTTTGCGCTCCGGTTTGCAGGGTGTCGGCCAGGTCGGCTGCGTAGAGGGCGGCGCCGGCGTTGAGGGCGATCATATCCCGAGCTAGGGCGGCCCGTTGACTCGGGTTAGGGCTCAGCGCTTCATGAATCAGTGCCAGGGATTCAGCGGCGTCGGCCACCTGCAGGTCAAAGATCGGTTGTGCTTTGATCCCCATGTCCTCGGGGCGGATGTGGTATTCACTGACCTCGCCATTTTTGAGTTCCGCCACGCGGGTGCGGCTGGCCAGGCTGATCTCGTCCAGGCCGTCCTCGGAATGCACGACGAGTATGTGGTCGCTGCCGAGCCGGCGCAGCACTTCCGCCATGGGCACACAGAGATCGCCGTTGAATACGCCGATCACCTGGTGTTTCACGCCGGCCGGGTTGGTCATGGGGCCGAGGATATTGAACAGCGTGCGGATGCCCAGCTCCTTGCGGGGCCCCACGGCGTGTTTCATGGCGGTATGATGGTTGGGGGCGAACATGAAACCCACGCCCAGCTCGTGCACGCAGCGCCTGATCTGCTCCGGCGTCATGTTCAGGCGCAGTCCGGCCTGGTCAAGCAGGTCCGAGCTGCCGCTGCGCGAGGATACCGAGCGGTTGCCGTGTTTCGCCACATGCCCGCCGGCGGCAGCGATAACAAAAGTCGCGGCGGTGGAAACGTTGAACAGGTTGGCACCGTCACCGCCAGTACCGACGATGTCCACCACATTGGGCACCTTCAGCGTGACGTCGGTGGCCAGTTCACGCATGACCTCCACGGCGCCGGTGATCTCGTCGATGGCCTCGCCTTTCATGCGCAGTCCGACCAGGAAACCGCCGATCTGAGCCTCTGTAGCCTCGCCCTGCATGATGGTGCGCATCACCGCTTTCATGTCCGCGGTGCTCAGGTCCTGTCGTTCGGTCACCTTGGCGATGGCGGTCTGGATGTCCATGGTGGTTTACTCTTGGTTTGGCATATTCAGGAAGTTCTGCAGCAGTTCGTGCCCGTGGCGCGTCATGATCGACTCCGGATGGAACTGCACCCCCTCGATGGCCAGCTGACGGTGTCTCAGCCCCATGATCTCTTCCATGGAGCCGTCCTCATTCTCGGTCCAGGCCGTGATCTCGAGTTCGTCATCAGGCCAGTGGTCCTTATCGACCACCAGGGAATGGTAGCGCGTAGCCTCAAACGGGTTGTCGAGCCCTGCAAAGACGCCTTCGTTGCGGTGGTGGATCAGGGATGTCTTGCCATGCATGACCTGCCCGGCACGGATCACCTTGCCGCCGAAGACCTGGCCGATGCACTGGTGCCCAAGGCAGACCCCCAGGAGCGGCAGGCGACCCGCGAAGCGGCGCACCACCTCCAGCGAGATGCCGGCCTCGTCCGGTGAACAGGGCCCGGGCGAGATCACGATCCGCTCCGGTGCCATGGCTTCGATCTCATCAACGCTGATGGCATCGTTGCGGTGCACGATCACTTCGGCGCCGAGTTCGCCCAGATACTGGACCACGTTGTAGGTGAAGGAGTCGTAGTTGTCGATCATCACAAGCATGCTGGTTTCCTTCTCCTCAGTGGTCGAAATCCGTTAGGGCCATATCGGCGGCCCGGAAAATCGCGCGGCCTTTGTTCTGGGTTTCCTGCCATTCCAGGTTGGGTACGGAGTCCGCCACTACCCCGGCGCCTGCCTGGATGTGCAGGGTACCGTCTTGGATGACGGCGGTGCGGATGGCGATGGCGGTGTCCATGTTCCCGCTCCAGGACAGGTAGCCCACGGCGCCGCCGTAGATCCCGCGCTTGACCGGCTCCAGTTCGTCCAGAATTTCCAGCGCCCGGATCTTGGGGGCGCCGCTCAGCGTCCCTGCCGGCAGGGTGGCGCGCAGCACGTCAATGCAGGATAGGCCTTCGCGCAGCCGGCCGGTGACGTTGGAGACGATGTGCATGACATGAGAATAGCGTTCCACCGTCATGGTATCCGTCAGGCTTACCGATCCGGTTTCACTCACCCGGCCGATGTCGTTGCGCCCCAGGTCGATCAGCATCAGATGCTCGGCGCGTTCCTTGGGATCAGCCAGCAGTTCCTGTTCCAGCGCCTGGTCCTGTTCGCGGTTGGTGCCGCGCTTGCGGGTACCCGCAATGGGGCGAACCGTGACTTCTTCGTCCTCTACCCTTGCCAGGATCTCCGGCGAGGAACCCACAATGTGGAAATACTTCAGGTTGAGAAAATACATATAGGGCGATGGGTTGAGGCAGCGCAGGGCGCGGTACAGGTTCAGAGGCGGTGCCTCGAAGGCCACGGACATGCGCCGCGAAAGCACCGTCTGCATAACATCGCCGGCCAGCACGTACTCGCGGATCTGCTCGACCGCTGCCTCGAAATCGTGCTGACTGAAGTCCGAATGGAAGTCCCGCTCTTCAATGCGGTTACCCGTGGCTTGCGAGACAGGGCTGGTGACACGGGTCTCACGCAACTGCTTTTCCAGCGCGTCCAACCGCTCCACCGCTGTGTCGTAGCTTCCGGGGAGGGCTGGACTGGCCTGGACGATCAGGTGCAGCTTGCCACGCAGGTTGTCGAAGACAACGACCTCATCAGAGACCATCAGCAGCACATCCGGCGTGCCCAGTTCATCCGGCGGCACCGAGTCATGCAGGCGGGGCTCGATGAAGCGCACGGTGTCGTAGCCGAAGTAACCCACCAGGCCACCGTTGAAGCGGGGCATGTCCGGCAGGTCCGGCGAATGGTAACGGGCCTGAAAGGCTTCGATGTACGCCAGCGGGTCCTCGGCGGTCAGCTCTTCAATGGTGCCGTCATCGGATTCATGCACCACCTGGTGGCCGCTTACCCGCAGCCGCTCGCGGGCCGGCAGGCCGATGATCGAGTAGCGGCCCCATTTCTCGCCGCCCTGGACGGATTCCAGCAGGTAGGAGTAGGCGCCGTCAGCCAGCTTGAGATAGGTGCTCAGCGGGGTGTCGAGATCCGCAAATACTTCGCGGTGGACGGGGATGCGGTTATAGCCTTCACCGGCGTAGGCGTCGAACTGTTCGGGCGTCATGGGTCGTTCCTGAAAAAAGCATGGGCATTATAGGATCGTGACTTTCGCCACGGGCGCTCAATGGTGACGCTTTACCATCGCCAGCGCGGGTTGGCCCAGCGTGCGGGGTGCACGATCAGCGTTGCTTCTTTCAGTCCGGCGGTCACGGACGCTCTCCCGATCATTGAAATAACATAGTCAGGTTAGCGAAGAGGTCTGAAGTAAGCAACCGTCGCCGACCCATATCGATAGAATGATACGGATTCGTATTTGCGGTATTCTTTTCTCCGCTGCACAATAAGCGGTGTTCTTTCCTTTCTGATTACCGGACCCGCGAGCGCGTTATGCAGGCATCGGATCATTGGGATACATCAGCCTTTCTGGCGCTGGCAGCCCGGGTCCACCCGGGGCTGAACGGCATGGCGACGCCTTCCCCCGAACCGGGCCTGTCCCATGGTGCTGACAATACGCCGGTGATCAGCACGGTTCACAGCATCTGGGCGAATGCTTATCCAGAGGCGGGGCAGCCGTACTCGTCTGTACGCACCTGGACGCTGCTGGTCTGGCAACCGGTGTTTCTCTCCGTTCTGGGTGTACACGGCGCCGATGCCGTGGTGCCTGTGGGCCGGCTCTGGCAACGGGTTGAACAGGGCGTGGTGGCCGGTTTCCGGATGCCCGAGGACTGGCCCGCCGCGGCCGGGGAAGAAAGCGAGCGCATTCATGAGGCGGCTGCCCGCCTGATGGCAGTGCGGGATGCGCTACTGGCGGATTTGCGGCAGATCGTGCGCATCAAGCCGCTGACGGCCAACCGACTGCTGGCGGATATCCTTCTCATGGCACTTCAGCGGCTGGCGGTGACCCTGCCCGGATTCACCAATGAGCGTGTGCAGACGCTCGGCGAGGTCTGGCTGGCAGCGATGGGGCTGAAAGACCAGAGCCGGTATCTGCTCCTGACTCTCAGCAGCGGACGGGAGGTTCTGGGGCTGGAGCGCCGCGCCTGTTGCATGCACTACCGGCGGGATGACGGCTGCTACTGCTCGTCCTGCCCCAAACTGACCCATTCTGAACGCACTCGGCGTCAACTGGAGGAGCTGAGCCATGACGCTGTCGCTGTCTGACATCCGCGTTCATCGGGATGGGCGCGCCATACTCGCTCTGGATGAACTGACGCTTCGTGATGGCGAGTTTACTGCCATCCTTGGGCACAACGGCTCCGGCAAGTCCACTCTCATGCAGGTGATGGCGCGGCAGATGAAACCGGACGGGGGCATGATCCGGCTCGATGACCAGCTCCTCGAGCGTTACAGCCAGCGGGAGCTGGCCCGTCGCATGGCCTTCCTGCCACAGCAGCTGCCGGAGGTTGCGGGGCTGGATGTGCGTGAGCTGGTCCGCCTGGGCCGCTTTCCCTGGCGGGGACTGGTGCGGCGCTGGCACCGCGACGATGCCACGGCGGTGGACTGGGCCCTGGAACAGACCAGTATGGCGAATTATGCCACCCACCTGGTGGATGAACTGTCCGGCGGTGAGCGCCAGCGTGCCTGGATCGCCATGCTGCTGGCACAGGAGGCGCCGCTTCTGTTGCTGGACGAGCCCACATCAGCGCTGGACCTGTCCCATCAGTACGAATGCATGGCGCTTCTGAGCGACCTTAACCAGTCCGCTGGTCGTGGCGTGGCGGTGATCCTGCACGATGTGAATCTGGCGGCGCGTTACGCCGACCGGGTGATCGCGCTCAAGCAGGGCGAGGTGGCTTTTGATGGCACCCCGCAAGCGATGCTTTCGTCCGAGCTGCTTACGATGCTGTACGGCATCGACATCAACCTGATCGCCCAGCCCGGCACACAGCGCCCGGTTGCGGTGGTCGCCTGACAGGAGTTGCCCGCACTCATGGCTCTGCAACTGAAACATTACCTGACCCTGATCCTGGGCATTGGCCTGACGCTTGCCGCTCAGGCGCAGATTACCGTCACCGACAGCCGGGGCGAGCAGACGCTCGAATCGGTCCCTGAGCGCGTGGTGGTGCTGAACTGGTCCATGGCGGAGAACCTGGTGGAGCTTGGCGTTGATCCCGTTGGCGTGGCGGACGTCGCCGGTTACCGCAAGTGGGTGGTGCGCCCAGAACTGCCGGGGTCGGTGGCCAATGTGGGTAAGCGCTCGGAACCGAACATGGAGAAGATTGCGTCCCTGGAACCGGACGTCATTGTGCTTTCCACGGACCAGGCCGGGTTGGCCGACAAGATGAGCCGGGTGGCGCCGGTGCTGTTTTTCGATGCGTTCCGCAAGGATCACAGTAACGCTGAAAAGGCACGCTCAATCTTTCTGGAACTGGGCCGGCTCTTCGAGCGCGAGGACAAGGCCCGGCATAAACTCAAGGCGCTGGAAGCCCGTTTGATATGGCTGCGTGGCCGTATCCGTGATCATTTCGGGGACGAGCTGCCCCGGGTTACCAGCGTGGGCTTTGCCAGCCCGACCGTGGTGCGTGTATTTGGGCGCAATAGTATGCCCTGGTACGCCCTCCGCCAGCTGGGCCTGGAATCGGCAATGCCGCAGCCGGCCAGCCAGTGGGGCCAGACCCAGAGAAAAGTGGCCGATCTGAATCAGGTCGACCGCGAGGACGTATTGCTTTATTTCAAGCCCACGGTTCTGGCCGGCGATCTGTTGGAGAAGCCGCTCTGGAACGCCCTTCCGGTAGTCGAAGCAGGGCGGGTGGCCCCCATTGAGCCCACCTGGGTCTATGGCGGCGCCATGTCGCTGCGCTACCTGGCCGAGAACATGACGGATGCCCTTCTGACCATTGAACCCTGATGCAGGCGACTTGGCCCCTGCTGGCAGCGCCGTTGTCGCGCTATGGGCTGGCCGTGGCGGCTGTGCTCGTGTTGGGGGTGTGTCACCTTCAGCTCGACAACGGCCTTGCGCTGGCCGACCAGTGGCGGCTGGCGACAGGGGGCGAGCCCAGCGGGTTTGAGCAGGTCCGTTTCTACTACACTGGGTTACCGCGCGCCTTACTTGCCCTCCTCGTGGGAGGGGTGCTTGGCATCGTGGGCAGCCTCCTGCAGCAGGTTACCCGCAACCCACTGGTCTCGCCACTAACGGTTGGCGCTTCCTCCGGCGCCTGGCTGGCGCTGGTGTGTGCCAGTGTCTGGCTGCCGGCGCTGGCGACCGATGAACGGGCACTGGTCGCCATGGGCGGCGCGATGGCATCGGTGGGGCTTGTCCTGATCATTGCCGGGCGTAATGGCATCGGCGGGTTGCCGGTGGTGCTCGCTGGTATGGCAACCCATTTGCTGATGGGAGCGGCGGCGTCGGCCATCATTCTGCTGAACCAGGAGGCCGCACAGGGTGTCTTCATCTGGGGCGCGGGCGACCTCACCCAGAATGACTGGAACTGGGTCCAATGGCTTTGGCCGCGGCTTCTGGTTGTGCCCTTGATGCTGGTGCTGGCGCCCAGGCCACTGACCTTGATGCGACTCGGGGAGGCCGGCGCACGCGGGCGCGGCTTCAGCTATGGGCCCGTGTTGGTGGTGCTGCTCGTTGGCGCGTTATGGATCCTGGCCAGTAGTATCACCGCTGTCGGGATCATCGGGTTCCTGGGGCTGATCGCGCCCAACATAGCCCGCTCCATGGGGGCGCGCCGGGCTGGAGATGAGCTGGCCTACAGCGCGGTGCTGGGAGCGGGGCTACTGCTGGCAACGGACTCGCTGGCCAAGGCAGCGGGCGATTGGTTCGGGGAGCTGGTGCCCAGTGGAACGGCTGCCGCCATGGTGGGTGCGCCAGCGCTGGTGGTGTTCGCGCACCGCAAGCTGGGCCATGTAGACCAGACTGCGTTGGCGCTGCCTCAAGGCGCGCGCCAGACGACCTGGCTGACGTGGGCCAGCGCTGTGTGCCTGCTACTGGCGCTTGTGATCCTCACCCTTACCTATACGCCGGCCACGCCGGTGTCGTTGTCCAGCCTGCCTTTTGCCTGGCCTTCGGAACTGGTCTGGTCGCTGCGCGCGCCACGCCTTTTGACCGCCTCCGCCACCGGTGTTGGTATGGCGGTGGCCGGGCTCATTCTTCAGCGCCTGATCCGTAATCCGCTCGCCAGCCCGGATATTCTGGGCATGTCCGCGGGCGCAACACTCGCCCTGGTCATCTTCACCATCTGGACCGGCACCTCCATCTATCACGCCGGTCCGGGCGTGGCGTTTCTGGGCAGTCTGGTGGTGCTCGGCGTTCTTCTGCTCGTAGGGCGGCGCTCCCACTATGCGCCGGGTATCGTGATTCTGGTGGGCATTTCACTCGCGGCCCTGATGGAGGCACTGGTGCATTTCGTGCTGGCCCAGGGCACCCAGAGCGCCCACATCATTCTGGGCTGGCTGTCTGGTTCCACGTACCGGGCCTCCACCGACAGGGCTCTGCTACTGGCGGCTGGCGTGGCGGTCCTGGTCCTGCTGGTTGTGGCGTTGAGCCGATGGCTGACGCTGATCTCCATCGGGGATCCCATGGCTCGGGCCCGAGGAGTCAATGTGGCCCGGGCACGGCTGGTGCTGCTTTTGGTGGTGTGCGCGCTCTGCGCGCTGGTGACGGCGCTGATGGGGCCGGTTGCTTTCGTGGGTCTGCTGGCTCCCCATGTAGCAGCGCTTCTGGGCGCGCGCCGTGTTCGGCCCCAGCTGGCATTAGCGGCCATGGTGGGGATGGGACTGATGACGCTTTCCGATTGGCTGGGCCGGACGCTGCTTTACCCGGACCAGTTACCGGCCGGTCTGATGGCGGCCCTGATCGGGGGGAGTTACTTCATCTTTCTGCTGACGCGGCGGCGTCTGGGATAGCACGGGAAACGGGAAGATCTCCCCGGCCTTGGCCGGGGAGGGAAGGGAACTGACCTGGCGTCAGTACTTGATGGCGTAGGAGAGCGAATAGGTCCGGCCGCGGCCCTTGAAGTCCGTAACCTCGGGTAGGCCGTAGAAGACGTCGGCACGCTGGCTCCAGATCGTGGTGTACTGATTATCAAAGACGTTGTTGATGCCAAGGCTCAGCTCGCCGCCAGCCAGGCGCTGGGTTGCCTGAAGATCAAAGCTGGTATGGCCGTTGATCTCGTTGCCCTGGGCGTCGTCGATATCAAACGCGTGCACCCCCTGGAAGCGGACACTGGTGTCAGTATTACCCCACTGGATGTGCGCTGTTGTCTTGGGAAGACTGGCGTCCGTGACGGATTGATCCTGCCAGTCGCCGTTGCGCTTGGCTTCCTGCTTGACGTAGTGACCAGTACCGCCGAGCTGCCACTGACGGGTGATCCGCCAGGTGCCGCTGGCCTCCAGCCCGTAGGTGCGGGTTTCGTCGTCAACCACATCAATGGTCAGGTCATCGCCGTTGAACTCGACGTTTTGATCCTTCCAGGTGTAATACACTGATACCTGGGCGTCCCAATCCGGGGTGTACTGGCGCCAACCGAGCTCCACCTGGTCCGTTTCCAGTGCCGGCAGGTTGTTGTTGTCCAGATCGAGATAATCCTGGAGCTGATACTGTGCACCGGGTGCTGCCAGAGAATAATCACCTTTGCCCAGCGCCTTGCCCGGATCCGGGATCTCCATCCCCTGACTGTAGTTGGCCCAGATCTGCTGATCGTGCGTCAGGTCATAGATGGCGCCTGCGTTAACCAGGGACACGTTGTAGTCGTTCTTGCCGCCTGGAACGGGTTCCGCTCCGGACGCCAGCCCACCCGAGACAAAGGTATTGCCGTTGGTGTTCACGACTTTCTGAACGGGGACGATGGAGCCTGTTTCCAGACTGGCTCGGCGGTGCCGGATACCAGCGCTCAGCTGAAGCCGGTCTGAAGCCTGCCATTCCCCATTGAGGAAACCGGCAACCCCGTCCACACGGAAGGAGGGGTAACGGGCAGTGGTGTAACTTTCCTGGAGGTTCATCAGGCCTGAGTTCAGGGCCTTCTCGCTATCGAAGATCATCTGGCTGGCGTCAAAATCTTCGCGGTCAAGATCCATGCCGTAGGTCAGCTGGACGTCCCCCATCTGCTTCACCAGCATCGCCTTGAGTGAGTGCTGTTCGGTGTTCTGTTTGGAGGACCCCACATAGCTGAGGCCCACATCCGCCAGTTCATTGATACCACTGTCAGGTGGGAAGGAGCCGGTCTGACGGAAGGTGGCAAGCGCCGCTTCGTCACCCTGAACGGGGAAACCCTGAAAGCTGACTTCTTCCCGCCGGGATGAGAGTTGCAGGTAGGCGGTATGCCCCAGGAAGTCGGTGTCGCGGAACGACGCATTCACAAGGTAGCGGTCGGTTTCCGGGTCCCGGTCACTGCTCAAGCCGCTGCGGATCTCCGGGTTCTCCAGCTGAGACAGGCCCTGGCCGAGATAGAGGCCTTTGTTGCCGTCAAATTTGGAGTTGTAGTACTGCGCGGTCAGGTCCAGGCTCTGGGTTTCGCTGAACTCGAACTGTAGATTCCCCATGACGTCGAGGGTGCGGTTGTATTGCAGATCCGTCTGGGTAATGTCCGGCTGAATGGGGTCGCCGTCGCCATCGTAAAAGGCACCGTTATCCTGACCGGCGATCGCGAGGCGCCCTTTCACGAAGTCCGTACCCCCGCTGATCGATTGGCCTGCCCTCAGATCACGGTCATTACTGTTGTTGAAGCCACTGGTGGCACCAATCTCGGTTTCGAAAGACGGACCGCCGGACTCGCCCTTTTTGGTGATGATGTTGATGATGCCGCCGGTACTGCCGCCGCCATAGATGGCGGTAGCGCCCGAAAGCACTTCGATACGCTTGATGTTGAACGGATCGATGCTGTCGAACTGGCGGCTCACGCCGCGGGATGAGTTGAGCGAGACGCCGTCGATCATCACCAGCACGCCGCGGCCACGCAGGTTCTGGCCAAAGTTGGTGCGGTTTTGGGTGCCCAGATCCATACCGGGTACCAGATTGCCCAGAGTGTCCTTGAGGCTTTTGCCGCTGTCGAACTGACGCTGCAGCTCTTCGCCTTCCAGTACCCAGACGGTTCCCGGTACTTCACTGATCTGGGACGGTGCGCGATTGCCCACAACCACAAGCTCATCCAGAGCACCCATGGTTTGCTGCGCGAGCACGGCAGGCGTTGTTCCCATGGCGACGCCGGTGATGAAAAGGGCTGCCAGCGGATTGCGCGACCAGGTGTTTGATTTCCGCATAGAAAAAGCTCCTTGTACTGAGATGGAAAGCGGTGAGAGGTTAACAGAGCGCAACGAAAATGCAAATGATTATCACAGAGTATTATGGATGAGTGCTGCCAGTGACGCCGGCTCAGCTTCTGGCGCCGTGGCCGTTTCGGTGCCGTCCCAATCAACGAGCCGGATCCCCTCAGTGACCGGGAAAAGGCGCTCGCCGGCCAGGTGGTTGATAATCCGGGCTGAGCGCCAGCACATCAGGCTCATCTGTGGTTCGGCGATACCGTGAGAGTGGCGGCCGGCATTGACGGCATAGATGTGGCGGTTGAGTGGCCCGTCCCATGTGGCCTCAAAGTGATGCCCGAGCCTTAACTCACCGTGGTCATCGGTTTCCAGGCCCTGCCTCAGGGGCTGTGAAAGATACCCTGGCAGTTGCGTGTCAAAGCCGGTGCACAGGATAAGGCGGTTGGTGGTGGTCTGCTCGTGGTGACCATTGAGCTCATTGCGGGCTGTTAGCGCATAAGGCGCCGGGCCTGCGACCGCCTCCAGTGTTCTTTCCGGTTGCAGTACAACTCTCGGGCTGGGGCCGCCAGTAACACGGTGCTCATAAAGCCGTTGATAAAGGGCATTAAGGGTGTCGGTCGATATTCCGTCAGATGCCAGTTTCTGGTGGTTGACTCGGGTGAGTCGCTGAGCCTCCTCGAGTCCATGAAACGTATCCACGTAACCGGGAGTGAAGTACTCATTCGTGAAAGGCGTTTCGTCCAGGGGCTCGAAGTTAGATCGTCGTGAAAGCCAGTGGATACACTCGGGCGTGCCCCAGTCGCCCTGGAGAAGACTCAGTACCACCTCAGCACCGGATTGGCCGCCCCCCACCACCGTGACATGTTGCCCGCTCACATCGGGTTGCCTCAGGGTTAACTCCATATTGTGAAAGCAGTCATCGCCTTGCCATGGTCGGCAGGATTCCGGAAGCGATGGTGTTTTCCCTGTGCCCAAACAAAGGTTATGCGCGAGCACAGGACGCTGTTCACCATGGCAGTGGATATGGAAAAGGTTGCCGTCGAAGTCAACGTGGTCGATATTGCGGCCGAAATGAAGACTGTTGAGACCCTGAGCGACCCATGCCATGTAATCGGCGAATTCAGCCCGACTGACGGCGGGTAGATTAGCGTTCATGAACGCGTAGAAGCGGCCGTTCTGGACCAGGTAGTTGAGGAAGCTGTTGGGGCTCCACGGGGCGACACCAGTCACCAGGTCCTTGAGGTAAGAGGTCTGGAGACGGACACCGGGCAGCATCATCCCCGGATGCCAGTTGAAATGCGGTTTGCGGTCAAAAAAGGCTGTCTCAAGATGAGGCACCTCCCGTAACAGCGCGGCAAGGCTCAGGTTGAATGGGCCGATACCCAGTCCGGCAAGATCCAGCGGTGCAGTCATGGGGTCTCTCCTGTCAGTAATGGGTTCGAGAGTGGCTTGCCGAGCTCCGGTCTGGGTCGGTCGGCGTGGTCTTCATACCCAATTCGGAAGCGAACGCGGTTGATACAGACCCTTTCGAACGTTGGTGTCAGCAGAGGAAACAACTCAAAGCGTTCGCTTAATTCGGGGTGGCGCCTCTGGTACGCACGGATGCGCTCGGCCAGAAGGCTGTAGAAGGATGCCTCCGGCAATAACCCTGCGTCGGGCAGCAGTGGCGAGATGAATCGCAGTGTTGTCACGAAATGGCCGGTGATGAGGTCATGGATCAGATAAGCGGCTGGCAACCGGGTTAACTCTGCCAGAAGGTGTTGCGGCATGCCGGCCTGCTCTGGGATCGGCTCGTCGACACAGCGCAGATCACCGTGAAAATCCTTGATAACCAGCCGTTCGGGAATGGCGCTTTTGAGGATAAATCCGAGATTCTGGCCATGGGCGACCAGCCCAATGCCATAGGTGCATAACAGGTGATAGAGCGGCACGGTTACGCGGTCGAAAAAGTGCGTCAGCCAGACCTTAGGGCTTAATCCGGAATGCCGGATCAGGGTGGCGATCAGCGGGTGATCGGCGCCATCGCACTGCATCAGGGCTGCCAGGAGCATGGAGTGCTCGCCGCACCCTGTTTTGCCTGGGAGACTTTCGCGCCACACAGCTCCCAGCATTTCGTGGTACCGGTAGGCGCCGCCTGCGACCTGCGAGTGCTGGGGGTGAGGTATGTGGCTTCCGGCCAGCTCTCGTTGGACCTCAAGCCCGGCATCCACCAATTCGGTGTCGCTTTGGCTCTGTCTCCATAACCATTGGGACAGCTCCGGACCAATGGCGATGGGGCGTGCAGGGATGCCGCGGTAGCTGGAGGTGTTGAGAACGGTCAGCGCCAGTTTGACATCACAGTACTCCGGAATGCTGATGTTGCTCAGAGTCCGCAGTGACTGTTGCGGCTGGTACCAGTAGCCATGCTGGCCGAGGTCCCGGATCCATCCGTGCGCCAGAGCCTGGGCGTATTGGATCTGGATGTAGTGCGTCCATTGCCAGGGGTGGACGGGGATAAGGGGCCAGTGGCCGGCCGCCTGCGAGCCATGTACCAGCGCAGTCTGTTCACTGCTGCTTAGACATTGGTCAAGCGGGGGGGTGCCGGCATGGGTTCCTGTCAGAGAGGGGGCAACGGCCAGCCAGCGCAGCTGGAACGGCCTGCCGGCCTCCGGACTGTACGTGTGCAGGTCTGCCTGGCTCCAGCCCAGACGGCCGCGGTTGGCAAGCGCCTTGGGGTGACCGTCCAACAAGCTCTGTAACTGGGGTTCCGGCAGCGCCAGCATGTGCTCTGCAGTGAAAGTGGCAAGGTGCTGCTGCTGGATCTGGTCACCAGCAAGGGTATTCTGAAGCTCTTCCAGGAACTGGCCGAGAACGATGTCGTTCATGCCTAGAGACTGCTGGGCATCGACGACCAATTGCGTGGCGCTGGTGGCGGGACAGTCATTACGCTTGAGGGTGTCGGGCGCCACGCGTAACCACCCCCAGCAGCTGAACTGGGCTCGAAAGCTGTAATCATTGCCTGCCAGGATGAGGTGAAACCACGCCTCGTCGAGGGCCTCAACATCAAAGCAGCCCTCGTAATGGGCCTCGCCAATGATCTTGGCCATCAACCGTTGGTTGGCGTGGTTCCACAGGGTTTGTGTGTCCATCGTTGGTGTCCTGTTACAAACGGGTATGTTTGAAAAACTCGGCGCGGCTAGTGCTTACCAAGGCGGCGCGCTTGTGCGGGAAATCGAATTCATACCGTTTGCGCCATGTAAGGTGCTGGAATTGCTTGAAAACCGCTTCGTTAGCGGCATCTGGCTCGCCATAAAGGGTTGTGGTCCGAGGGTCAGTCAGGAACAGGTAATGGGTGAGCGTGTTGAACCAGATCGGAGCCTGGCTATTGCCGCAGTAACGATCCTCACCAACCAGCACGTGGATGCCTTGGTCAAAGGGGCCCGCATCGCAGTAGGGGCCGAGCCGGTCTTCCGCCACAAAGTAGGTTTCGAAATAGCCCAGCGGGTCCCCATCAACTTCCATGATCAGCGGGAAGCTGTTCGCCTCGGCGCGGCGCTCCGCCAGCATGGCGTCCAGTCGCTCGCGGCTGAATGGGTATTCCCAGAAACGCGCAACGCGGGGCAGGTTCTGCCAACGGTGGAAGCGTTCACCGTCTTTCTCAATGCTAGCCGGGCGCAACTCGATCACCTGATCAAGGCCGGGGTGATAGCGCCGGTAAAGGGTAGCGTCCGGGAGCCTTGGCCGTTTTGGGTGAGCGATCGTCCCGGTCTGATTCGGAACCTCTGGCATTACTGGCCATAGGGCTGGTGCCAGCCAGGCTTCGCGGATTTGATAGAAAGCGGTTCTGTCGATCCACTGCGTGCCATCTTCGCTGACAAGCCATGCTGGATGGCTGAGCCCGCAAAATTCGGCAATACGCGCGCTCACGGCCAGCGAATCCAGATCGAAACCGTAAAAAAGCCGATCCAGAAGGGAGTAGATCAGGCTGTCGTCCGGCTTGGGTCCTTCCCAGTCAGAAAGGGTGCGGTGATGGCTTTCACCGCTCAGTCGGACCTGCCAGCTCTGCCCACCAGCGTGCAGCTGCGCCTGGTGGCCGTCGGCGCTGGCAGTGAGGTGGATTTTGGCATCACTATGCAACATGGCAGTGGCTCTCTCTGTGAAGTGGGTTGGTGAAGGGGTGATAAATGGAGAAAACGTCATCCAGGGTGGTCTCGTTCAGCGCCCGCAGCGTGCACAGGAAATTGCCCTTGGCGTAGAGCGAGTGGCTTTCAAGCAGATAACGGATGGCGCGGTCGTCTGGCGGCTGTTCATCCAGGCGGGCGCTCAACCAGTCGCGCAGGGTTTGAATCAGGTCGGCTTCGTGCACGAGCCCACCGGCGGCCAGGGAGGCTATGACGTTAAAGGTGGCGTTGATGAACAGGTAATAACAGAAAAGGCGGATGCCCAGATCATCGGGTAAGAGGTTGGCGCTGTCGTTGGCAAGATGACTCAACTCATCACCCAGGCGGTGCGTGGCCAGACTGGTAAAGCCTGTTCCCTGGCAATCCCGGAAAAACAGTCGTTGCGGCCAGATACCGTGCAATTGTAGAACCAGGTTCTGTTGATGTGCGCCGAACAGAATGCCGAACAGCGATTGGGCTTCCAGCAAGGGCGCTACGGCGACATTCAGATAGCGCAAGAACCATTGCTGTGTCTGGTCCGGCGTCATTTGCGCTGCGTGGAGTCTCTGGGAAAGACGGGACTCGCCGTTGCGCGGGTCGTCCTGCAGGAGGGTCGCAAGCATTTCCGTATTGGCGGCGTTTGTGCCTTGCAGAGGATTCTCCCGCCACGTCACAAGGGTTTCAGGCAGCGGCTGACCGTCGCTGCCTTGGATACCAGTGGCAACGGGCTCGCGCAGCACCTCAAAGTTGGGTCTGCTTGTCAGCCATTGGCGGACAGGGCCGCTGTTGAGCACCCGGCACAGTTCAGCACCGCGGACGACTTCTTCGGGTTGCAGATGCCGTATGGAGTTGGTGAGCCATACGCTCAGGGAGAATTTGAGCATCCAAGGCGCTGCCTCGCAGTAAATCGCTCGCAGTGATGAAGTGGCGCGCCAGTGTGACGCGCCGGGACCGATGCAGCGCAAAGCGCCGGACGCCTGCAGGGATCTCAGGGCTGGCGTGCGCTGCCAGTGGTAGTGCTGGAAGGGATGGCAGGGCATGAGGCGATGACTGCTGGGAGTGGCCGCTCTCAGGTCATCCGCTGCAGGCTCCGTATCCAGAAGCGCCTTGATGCCTTGATCGGCGGTGACGCCCTCGGCTTCCCGGTTAAACAGGTGGGCTTCAGCGACGCTGTACCAGATCAGAGGAAAGTAGTCACCGTATTCAGGCGCGTAGCGTTGCGCCTGCTCCAGCGTCATATTGCCCCGGTCTTTAGGGCAGGGGTGGATCGAATGGCCGCTGATCAGCGCTTGTTCAGCTTCGATGAAGCTCAGAGATTCTCGGAACAGGTGCTCCAGCGCCCCGGTGCGTGCCTGCTGCGCGGCATCAAGATTCTGTTTGCTGGCAATTACCCTGGCTTTCAGGGCCTCAAGCGCCTGGGGTGATGCTTCACGTTGCAGCGCATCAAGGGTCAGGCACCACTCTACGGCCTGCTCAAAGCTTATGTTTTCGGTCTGGCCGTGGCGATTCAGTTGTAAAGGCCCTGTCAGGCAATGGCGTCCTGTTTGCGTCCGGAATTGGCAGGGAATCACCAGGGCGGTGTCGTCAGGCCCCCGTATCTCAAAAACGTCGGGCTGCGAGCTGGCGCTACTGGCCTCATCTTGTCCACGTCTGTGATAGCGTGCCAGATCCCATTCGCGGATCAGGGCATTGAAAAAAGCGTTCAATGATGGGTCATAGAGCATGAAGGGCCTCAGGGGATGGCGATTGTCATGCGCATACTCACGCTAATAAGAATCATTGTCAAATAACAACTTAAGAGCTTCGAAGTCTCATGAATTTTGATCTCAAAACACTGGCGTTGCTGTTTCTGTTTGGTTTTGGCGCCTGGTACTGGTGGCGGGGGCTGGCGATCAAGGAAATGGCACTTCAGACAGCACGACGTGCCTGCGAGCGGGCCGACGTGGACCTGCTTGACCAGAGTGTCTGTCTGAGTGGGCTCGGCATCCAGAGGGATGATCGAGGACGACTACGGTTACGGCGGACGTTCAGTTTTGACTTCACCGCCACCGGCGATGGTCGCTACAGGGGGAGGCTCGTGTTGCTGGGGCAACGAACCCAGTCTGTTGAGTTCGAACCCCACCGTTTCTGATCAGTCGTTGCCCTGCGCCGGAAGATCCAGGAGAAAGCGTTCGCCGTCGATCGCCTGGTCCAGCCGGTCGGACAGGATTTCCAGAACGCCATCATGCTCGCCGGCAAGGCGCGTGATATGGGTTGCCAGCCCAGGGTTCCGGGCTTCCGCGTCCTGGCAGATGGTGACCACATCGCCGCCTTCGCCGGCATGCTTGCCTGGAGAAAGAAACAGCATTGACACGATCACTGGGCCCTGATTGAAGCCGGGCTCGTCCAGAAGGTTTTCCAGCAGCGGTTCATTGAAGCGGTACTCATCGCCCTCGCGGCGTTCCATAGAGGCAGGTGTGACGCTGCGTACCCGGTCCTCGAGTAACGCCGCCATCTGGCCTGCGAGGGCATTGCGCACGGCGGTAACATCCGGGATGGGACTGCCATGGTCGGCGAGGATGACGGTCGGTTTCGTGCCTGCCGGTAGTTGCTGAAGTTGCTCCTCCACACCGTCACGCAGTAGGCGCGCCAGCCGCAGATCCGTAGGGGCCTGCAGATCAACCAGTGGCGAGGCGATCCGCACCCGTACCTGAGGGTTCTCTGCCTGCATCTCGCCCAACCGCTCTGGCAAATAGCCATTGAGCGCGCGGCTTGGGCCGAAAAAAAACGGCAGAATCACCATGTCCGTGACGCCTTCCTCCGCACGCCAGGCGGAGGCTGGTCCAAGGGTTGAGGCTGGTACACCATCCAACTGCTCAGCCGGTACTTTGTTGGAATGCAGCAGGGAGCGGGCTTCCACTGCCATGCCGGTATGGTCACCCAGCGCCGAGGCGACACGCCTTAGGTTAAGCGTCGCACCAGGACGCAGGGAGCCATTGTCGACGAGAAAAACGTGTGTCATAGGTGCTCCAGTTGTGAATCATCAACGGCTTACGCACGTAAAGCATCTCATGATCACCCACGGTATAGTACAGACCGCCTGAAAGGTGAGCGGTCTTCGGGCGTGGGTCATGTTTTATGATGTTCGTTGCCATCTGAATTTTGTACAGGAACTGGACGGTCGGCATGGATGAAGCGATTCGCGCTCAGGGGTTGGTCAAGCAGTTTGGTGCCACCCGGGCGCTTGATGGTATCGACCTGAGCGTGCCGCGTGGCACGGTTCTTGGTCTGCTCGGTCCCAACGGGGCAGGCAAGACGACTGCCGTGCGGATACTGGCGACCCTGCTCGTGCCGGATTCGGGGCACGCCTGGGTGGATGGGTACGATGTGGTCACCGATGCCGCCGCTGTGCGCACCCGCATCGGGCTGACCGGCCAGTATGCCTCCGTGGATGAAAAGCTCACCGGGCGTGAAAACCTGGTCCTGATTGCCCGTCTGCTGGGGTTTCCCCGGCGGGATGCCCGGGCGAGGGCGGGGGAGCTGTTGGCGGAGTTCGGCCTGGAAGAGGCGGCCCTTCGGCCGGTGCAGACCTATTCCGGTGGCATGCGACGTCGTCTGGACCTGGCCGCCAGCTTGGTTGGCCGCCCCCGTATCCTGTTCCTGGATGAACCGACGACCGGTCTCGATCCGCGTGCCCGCCTGGACCTCTGGAACCTGATCCGCCAGCTCGTGGCCGAGGGCACCACGGTGCTGCTCACAACCCAGTACCTGGAGGAAGCGGACAGTCTCGCGGATGAGATCGTGGTGATTGATCAGGGGAGGGTGATTGCCAGCGGCACCTCGGACCAGCTTAAGGCGCGCATCGGCGGCCAGACCCTGGTGCTGGTGCCGGAGCACGGGGCGGATCTGGAAACCGCTATATCGGTTGTGACGGGGATCGTGGGGCAAGCCCCTGAGGTGGACGGCACTCGGTTGCGGGTTCCGGTCAGTGACCCGGCGCTGGTGCCGGCCGTGGTGCGGCGCCTGGATGAGTCCGGAATCGTGGCCAAGGAGCTGACGCTACGCGGTGCGAGCCTGGATGATGTCTTCCTGACGCTAACCGGCCGGCACGCCAGCGCCGAGACGCCACAAAAGGATGCGGAGGTGGCCCCGTGAGCAGCCTCCAGCAGACGCTGACCCTGGCCTGGCGCTCGCTGCTGCAGCTGCGCCGTAATCCCTGGGAGCTGATGGATTTCAGTATCCAGCCGATCCTGTTCCTGCTGCTGTTCCTGTACGTCTTCGGGGGCGCGGTTGCCGGGTCCACGGAGGCCTACCTGGACTTCATCCTGCCCGGCGTGATTGTAATGAACCTGGTGTTCGTTACCGTCTACGTCGGGCACGGCCTCAACACGGACCTGACCCGGGGCGTGTTCGACCGCTTCCGGGCACTGCCCATTGCACGCTGGTCACCCTTGGCCGGGCGCATCCTGGCGGACATGGTCAAGCAGGCTTGGTGCGTGCTGCTGTTGCTGGTGGTCGGTTTCCTGCTCGGGTTCCGGCTGGGCGCGCCTGTGTGGGGCGTGTTAGTGATGCTTTTGCTGCTTCTGGTGTTCGCCTTCGCCATGTCCTGGATCATGGTACTGGTGGGCGTGATGGCGCGGGACCCGGAGCACGTGCAGCTTTTCGGATTCACGGCACTGTTCCCCGTGACGTTTCTCAGCAACGTCTTCGTGCCTCTTGAGACGCTGCCACCGTTCATCCAGGCGGTGGTTGGTGCCAACCCGGTATCGCTGCTGTCCGAAGCCGCACGCGGCTTTCTCAGTGGTGGGCCGGCGCTCGAGCCGGCCCTGTGGGCCCTCGTGTGGGCCGGGGGAATCACCGTGGTTTTCGCGCCGCTGTCACTCTGGGCCCTCAACAGGCGCCTGGCGCGCAGCTGACTTCCTGCTCAATGGCGAGATGCGCGGGCACTGGCGATCTGGTTCCGCATCTCGCTGATAATGTGGCTGTAATCATCCTTTTTGAAGATCGCGGAACCGGCGACAAAGGTATCCGCGCCCGCCGCTGCGATAGCCGCGATATTGTCTTCTTTTACCCCGCCGTCCACTTGCAGCCGGATGTTATAGCCGCTGTAATCGATTTTCTGGCGGACCTCGCGCAGCTTGTCCAGCGTGGTGGGGATGAAGGACTGACCGCCAAAACCGGGGTTTACGGACATCAGCAAAACCATGTCCAGCTTATCCATGACGTAGTCCATGTAATGCAGTGGTGTGGCCGGGTTGAAGACCAGACCGGTTTTCAGGCCAGCGTCGCGCACCAGCTGCAGGGAGCGGTCAATGTGTTCCGAGGCTTCCGGGTGGAAGGTGATGTAGCTGGCACCCGCATCAATGAACAGACGGATCAGATCATCTACCGGCTTGACCATCAGGTGCACGTCGATGGGAGCGGTTACGCCGTGTTTGCGCAGGGCCTCGCAGACCATGGGACCCATGGTGAGGTTGGGCACATAGTGGTTGTCCATCACATCGAAATGGACCATATCCGCGCCTGCAGTCAGCACGTTGTCCACTTCTTCACCCAGCCGGGCGAAGTCCGCAGAGAGAATCGAGGGCGCGATGAGAGGGTCGTTCATGGGAAGATCCGCCATTGTTGGTAGACTGTTCTTAAAGACGCCAGTTTAACGCTTCCGGCTCACTCCATACTACAGGAGGTTCTGTGTTCCCTCGTTTCCTGCCAACCCTTGTTGGATGCCTGCTTGTGCTTGGTGGTCTGGCCCCTGCTGCTGCGCAGCAGGAGGATGCCGACCAGAACGCAGCCCAGCCGCCCAGCGTCACCATGGTTCACTATGGTCCGGGGAGCGCGGGCGGATCGCTGTTTGCCCTGTATCCGGATCAGGCTATGGAGTTCGGGCAGGGCGAGACGGCATTTACCGGCCTGTTGAAGCGCGAGACCACAGCGCAGCGTCACGGTGGCGTTCTGATCGTTGCTCCTTCCGGTCAGTCACCGGATCAGGGGATTGCGGGGGCGCTTCGCACACAGCTGCCGGAGGCGGGCTGGTTGACCCTGTCGATTGCTCAACCGGTTGAACCGGTGGCGGAGATCCCCGAGAGAGTCCTCGAACCAGGGGAAGCAATCAGCAACGGGGAAAGCCCGGAAGAAGCGGGAGCGGATGATTCTAAGCAGGCTGAAGAGAAGGGTGGAGCTGATGAGTCTGCTCCTGACATGACCATCCAGGTGGCGCAGGGCGCTCAGGCACCAGGGAGGAGCGACAATTGGCAGGGCTTGGCGACAGACCGCCTGGAAATGGCAGTCGATGCACTTCGTGATGAAGGAGTGGATGTGACCGTGCTCGTGGGCATCGGAGATGGGGCGGACCTCGTCCTGCGCCATGCTCGGGCCAATGGCGCGACTTTTCCGCCGGATCAGTTCGGTATGGTCTGGATTGATGCCCGCCTGCGGTCGCCGTTCAGCAGTGAACTGGGGGCCGAGCTGGGTGAGGGGTATCAGGTCCCGATACTGGATCTGTATGACCGGGGGCTGGACGATAACCAGCGCGCGGAGACCCGCGCCGCCACCGCTCGCCGGACTGAGTTTGAGGCCTATACCCAGTCGGCTATGCCACTGCCGCGCGGTGGCGGTGCCCGTAAGCAGCGGCGTGTGCCCGTGCGGATCCGGGGCTGGCTCGCCAATAACATGAAAGCAGCGGATGCGCAGTAGCCCGGCTTCTGAGCCGGGGGTTGTGTTATGCAGCAATAGCGCCATTCTGGCCTGAGCTGGCATACTGGCCTGCATATCAGTCAACGTCATCACAACTGGATCCCGAGGACACATCATGAAGCCGGATACCCTTGCCATTCACGGTGGCTTCCAGCCCGACCCCACAACCAAAGCCGTGGCAACCCCGATTTACCAGACCACCTCCTACGCGTTTGATAACACCCAGCACGGCGCGGATCTGTTCGATCTGAAAGTCGAGGGCAATATCTACAGCCGGATCATGAATCCGACGAATGCCTTCCTGGAGGAGCGCGTTCGGCTGCTGGAAGGCGGCGTTGGCGCGCTGGCCATGGCTTCTGGCATGGCGGCCATTACCGCGTCGATCCAGGCTATTGCTGAGGCTGGGGATAATATCGTCACCACCACCCAGCTTTATGGCGGGACCTACAATCTGTTTGCCCATACGTTTCCGAAACAGGGCATCGAGGTCCGGTTTGTCAGTGCCGATGACCCGGATGCTTTTGAGGCCCGTATTGATGAGCGTACCAAGCTGATCTTCTGCGAGACCGTGGGCAACCCGGCCGGTAACATCGTGGACATCGAGAAGCTGGCCACGATTGGTCACCGCCATGGCGTGCCGCTGTTTGTGGACAATACGGTCGCGACCCCCTGCCTGTGGCGCCCCTTTGATCATGGGGCTGACGTGGTGATCCATTCACTGACGAAGTTCATGGGAGGGCATGGCACCACACTGGGTGGCGCTATCGTGGATTCCGGACGATTCCCTTGGGCGGACTACCCTGAGCGTTTCTCCATGCTGAACGAACCGGATCCGTCCTACCACGGTGTGGTCTATACCGAAGCCATGGGCGAGGCCGCTTTCATCGGGCGTTGCCGGGTGGTGCCGCTGCGCAACATGGGAGCGGCACTGTCACCGATGAATGCGTTCCAGCTGATGCAGGGGATTGAAACACTGCACTTGCGCATGGAACGTCACTGCGAGAATGCCCTCAGAGTGGCTCGTTATCTGGAGCAGCATTCGGCGGTGAACTGGGTCAGCTACGCGGGCCTGGAATCCAGCCGGTACCATGACCTCGCCAGGAAATACATGGATGGCCAAGCCTCGGGTATTCTGTCCTTTGGTATTAAAGGCGGCGACGAAGCGGGTGCCCGGTTCATCGACGCCCTGCAGATGATCGTGCGGCTGGTGAATATTGGTGATGCCAAGACGCTGGCTTGCCATCCCGCCAGCACCACCCACCGTCAGCTCAATGACGAGGAGCTGGCCAGTGCTGGCGTTCCGCGGGATCTGGTCCGTCTCGCCATCGGTATTGAGCATGTGGATGACATCCTGGCGGATGTTGAACAGGCGCTGGATGCGTCGCAGTCCTGATGCCGGTTAGCCCGGTTGCGCCTGCATCCGGGCTTATTGCTTCAGCCCGCTGAAACGTTCATTCACAAAACGACTGTGACAATTTACGCAGGAGTTGGTCATCCGATCGAAGAGCTGCTTCTGTTTTTTGGTGTGCCCTTCTTCGCCGGCCTGCGCCAGTTTTGCAGCCTGCTTGTGGAACCTCTGATCCAGCTTCAGGAATGCTTTGGGCGCCGCAGCCTTGAGCGCTTTGCGGTCCTTGTCGGTTAATTCCTGCGCCGGGATGAAACTGTCGTGAATGGCTTGGCCTTTGGTCTGTACCACTTCGTGGTTGCCGCGGATAATAGCGCTGTAAATCTCCTTCATTGCCGCCTCGACTCCGATCATTTCCTGCTGCAAAAGCCCCCGGAGTTTGGGGTTCAGTTTCGAAGTGATGTCTTCTGCCAGAGCGGGTGGCGCCGCCAGAGTTATAACTGCCAGACATGCAATGAGCAGATTGTTACGGATGGCTCTCATCGGAAATATCTCCTGATTCATGGTTTTTGTAGGTGGATCCGGTATTGGTTTATTGATGCTAATAAAATGAATCTTAAGCGGCAAACCAGTATGTCCCTGATAGGAGACTCAGTCCCGCCGGGTTATCAGTATGGCTTTAACCCTCAGCCCACCCAGTGGTGAGTCGTCAAAGGTTAATTGACCGCCGTACTGCTCGACGATGTCAGCCGCGATGGCTAATCCCAGCCCGGAGCCCGGGTGATCTTCATCCTTGCGCCAGCCGCGTTCTGCCAGTGAATCGCGTTGTTCTTCGGGGCAGCCAGGCCCGTCATCGTCAACAGTGAGTAATGTCTCTTCGCCAATCCGATCCACGCTCACTCGCACGGAGTGATGACACCATTTGCAGGCGTTGTCGATGAGGACTCCGGCCAGTTCCAGGAAGTCCTCTCGGTCCAAAGGTAGTCTCAGATCCGGTGTGGCTTGGATATCAAAAGCGATTTTTTTGTGAGCATAGACTCTGGTGAAGACCTCGACCAGTTCAGACACCGCGGTGGCAGGGGCCAGGGTAGCGCCTGGCATGCCACCGCCGGCGAGGCGTGCACGACGGAGCTCGCGCTCAACAATGTTGCGCATGACCGCGACCTGACGATGGAGTTCGTCGGACGAGTGCGGCTCGTTTTCATTGAGGCCATCGAGTACGGTCAGTGGGGTCTTAAGCGCGTGGGCGAGGTTGCCCAGGGCGTTGCGCGAGCGTGCCAAGCGGCTCGAGAGCAGACTGATCAGCTGATTGATTTCAAGGATCAGAGGATTGATTTCGCGCGGGACCTGATCGGCATTGAGTGCCTCGATTTCGCCGCGTTCAAGGCGCTGAAGTTCCTGGCGGAGGGCGTTCACTGGTGCCAGTCCACGACGGACCAAGGCCGTCTGTGACAGCACGATAAGCCCCAGCAGCAGGACGCCAAGAGCCGCTATACCACCCTGCAGCAGTCGCACTGTTGCCGTCAGCGGGCCAATATCCTCGGCAACGCCGACCACGGCGGACTGACCGGACTGGCGGAAGCCCTCAACCAGCATCATGAGCGGTTGGTCCTCGGGCCCTTGAGCACGGAACGTGCGACGCTCGCCGGGGTCGAGATCCGGCAGATTCAGTTGATGGTCCCAGAGAGAACGGGAACGCTCGGGCGCGCTGCCCTCTGTTTCAATCTGGAAATAGTGGCCGGAGTAGGGCTGTTGATAGATCTGGGTGAGCTGTTTGCTCTGGTGTGGCGGTGCCTCCTGACTCAGTTCCACGCCGGCGACCAGGGTCTCGAGGTCGTGTTCCAAGCGGGTGAGCACAAAGTCGTCTACCAGCTGGCGCGCGCTATAGCTGACCAGGACGACTGTCAGCAAGGTCGCTATCGCCACTGGAATGGCGATCCCAATAGCAAGGCGGGATTGCAGACTGGTTCGCACCCTGAACTCCCTCAGCCGTCCTGTGACCGGAAAACACCGGGATGAAAGACATAGCCCTGGCCGCGACGGGTCTCGATGGCATCGTGCCCGATCTTGCGGCGCAATCGATTGATATAGACCTCGATGACATTGCTGTCTCTGTCCTGGTCGTATTCATAAACGTGCTCGGTAAGGCGGCTCTTCGACAGGAGAGAATCCGGATGAAGCATCAGGTAGCGCAACAGGCGGAACTCGGTACCAGTGAGTTCCATACCAGTGCCGGTGGGCAAAAGCGCTTCCTGGCGATCCTCATCCAGTGTCAGACCACCCGCGGTCAGCACACCACCGGGTTGGTTGCCGGCACGGTGGATCAAGGCGTTGAGCCGGGCGATGAGTTCCTCGGTATGAAAGGGTTTACCCAGGTAGTCATCGGCCCCGGCCTTGAAGCCATCCACCTTTTCATGCCATGCATCCCGAGCGGTGAGTATCAGAACCGGAAGGGCGTTACCCGCTTTTCGCCAGTTCCGCAGCACCTCCAGTCCGGCGCGCCCGGGGAGCCCGAGATCCAGAACAGCCACATCGTAAGCTTCTTCCTCGCCCAGGTACTGCGCTTCAATACCGTCGCCGGTGACATCTGTGGCAAAGCCCGCGTCACTCAGTGCTTTCCTGAGCTGTTCGGCGAGCGCGGCCTCATCCTCGATCAGTAACAGCCTCATCTTCTGGTCACCTAATCCTCTTCGCCCAGGAATTCGCCGGTAACCGCGTTAAAACGCAGTTCACGGACCTCTCCCGATGGGGCAAGGATTTCGAGTTCGTAGATGTGTTCATCGTCCTCGCGCTCCAGCTCCACTTCCAGCACTCGGCTGTCGGGATAGTTCTGGCGGAAGGTTGTGAGGATCTGCTCAAGACCAACGATGGCCTCGTTCTCGTGCAGTTCCCGAACCTCGTCATGATCGGCCCCCGCAACCGGAATAACGGCTGCGAGGAGCAGAGCGGCGGCCATCAGCGGCCGCCATTCGCGTGTGATTGTCATCATTGGCCTCGTTTGTAGCCGCTAAACATGGACCGAACCAGGTTCTGGCGCTCGCGGATGCTTTCTACGATGACGGCGATCACGTGAAGAATCACCAGCGCAAGCGTCAGGTTGGCAAACAACTCATGGACCCCCTCAGCTGTCTCCACCAGGGCTCTTTCCTCATGCTCGTGCTCCTCATTGGCATCGCTTTTGTTTTCTTCAAATTCATAGCGGGTTGCTTCAGAGGTGCTCTCACTCTGCATCTGCGGCGCGGCAACCAGCCACCCGGCCAGGGGGCCTTCACCCTCTTCCCCGGCCAGCACTACCATGCCGCCACCACAGGTGATGAGCAGGGACAGAATGATCGCCAGGATCATGGCACTGCCAGCCGGGTTATGTCCCCTGTAATACTCAGCGCGACCCCGGACATTGTCGCGCAGGTACGCCAGAATCCTCCCGGGCGAGAAAATAAAGTCGCTGAAGCGGGCATGCTCGCTCCCGACAAAGCCCCAGATGATGCGTAATACCAACAGCGCTACAATGAGATAGCCCGACCAGGCATGCAGCCACTCGGGCTCGCCTTCGGTGAAGTAGGCGGTAAAGAAAGCCACCACCAGTAGCCAGTGGAAGATGCGTATGAACGGGTCCCAGACCCGCACCTGATTGTCCTGTTTCATGGTTGGTTCTCCGCTGTCTATGGCTTGATGATTTCAGCCTAGGCGGAGAACCTTAATTCAGTCTTAAAAGGGCTCCGGTTTATCCCGTTCAGTGCGCCGAATCCGCATCGGTGCTGGTGAGACCAAGGTCGCTCAGGATAGCGTAGAGCGCGGGCAGCGCGATCAGAATCAGCACGGTGGAAATCAGCAGACCGAACACAATGGAAATGACCAGGGGAATGACCGCCATGGCCTGGGTGCTGGTCTCGGTCAGCAGCGGCAGCAGACCCGCGATGGTGGTGCTGGAGGTGATGAAAATGGCCCGGAAGCGGTCGCGGCTGGCCCGGCTGGCGGCACTCAGGGCATCCAGCCCGCTCTCCCGGTGGATGCGGATAAACTGCACCAGCAGGATGGCGTTGTTCACCACTATCCCTGCCAGTGAGGCTGCGCCGATCAGTGACGGCATGGACAGGTTGTACCCCATCAGGATATGGCCCCAGATAGCGCCCATGAAGGCTACAGGGATCGCCAGCATGACGATCACGGGCTCGATATAACTGCGGAACTGGAACGACAGAATCAGGAATATGCCCACCAGCCCGATCACCAGGCCCCGCGCGATGGACTGGCCGGTCTCCCGGGAGCGTGCGGTCTGACCTTCAACGGTGATCCTGAGGCCTGGGTAGCGGTCCTTAAGATCCGAAAAGGTTGCCTCTTTCAGGTCGCCCACAATGGCAGCGGCGTTAGCCGTTTGCGCATCGACGTCCGCAGTGACGGTTGCGGTGCGCAGGCCGTCGATCCGCGTGATCTGACCCCAGTCCCGCGAGTCCTCGATCCGGGCCACCTCGGTCAGTGGCACTGCCTCGTCATTGGCGCTGAATACGACACTGTCGGTCAGAAAGTCCAGTGTATTCCTTTCCGTTGCCTTCTGACGCAGCAGTACCTCGATGTACTGATCCCCCACCTGGACAGAGTCGACAATGTCACCGAGTAGTCCCGTCCGGATCTGGTTCGCCACATCACGGGCATCAATACCCAGCGCCAGCGCGCTTTCCCTGAGTGACAGCAGGCGCTGGGGTTTGCCGGGCCGGAGGTCGTCCATGATGTTGAAGGTGCCGGCGTAATCGCCGATGGCTGTGGACAGGTCCGTGGCAGCCCGCTTCAGGGTGGGCAGATCCTCGTGCTGCAGGCCGACCTCGATGGGAATGCCCGCGGGGCCGAAACCGGGCTCCTGGATGTTGAGGCTGACCAGGCCATAGATGGCGCCAATGCCCTCATACCAGCGGCGTCTGAGCGTATCCAGGTTCGTGGTCCGCTCTTCCGCCGTCAGCAGGTCAACCATGACGGTTGCGATGTGGGGCCCGGTTTCTCCGGCGCTGGCATGGTGATTGAAACGGGTCTGGATGTTCTCAACCAGAGGCTGCTCTCCGGGCTGGCGCGGCGTCAGGTCTTTGTTGATCGACTGCATGGCCCCGCTGACCTGGTCCGTAACCGCCTCGGTGCGTTCGAGCGGGGTGCCTTGGGGCATGAGGATGCGCGCTTCCAGCACGTCGCCTTCTATATCCGGCATCCCCTCCATCTTGATCACGCCATAGGCGATCACGCCGAAAGAGCCGAACAGGAACAGAAGTGTTATCGCCAGCACCCAATAGCGCGCGTGGATGGCGCGGTCCGCGACCCGTCCGGTCTGTTCCCGTAGGGCCTCAAAGCGTCGGGTAAAGCTGGCCCTGACGCGGGAATCGGAGGCCCCCTCCAGGGCCCGGAGGCTTCCCTTGAGATGATGGGGCAGGATCCAGAAGGCCTCGATAAGGCTGGCGGCCAGGGCGGCGAGAAGGGCAACCGGCAGCACTTCGAGCACCGCCCCCATTTCCCCGGCCAGGAACGCCAGGGGCAGGAATACGGAGGCGGTGGTGAGAAAGGAGGACATGACGCCGGGAAAGACCTGGCGAGCGCCATGCGCGGCGGCCTCCAGCGCGGACCGGTCCTGCGTGGCACTGGCCGCAATGTTGTCGGTAATGACCACCGCATCGTCCATGACGATACCAATGGCCATCAGCAGGGCGACCAGGGTGATCATGTTCAGCGTAAGCCCGGTCGCCATCATGACCGCAAAGGCCCCGGCAAAGGCGGCAGGCAGTCCGAACAGCGCCCAGAGCGCGAGGCGTGGGCGGAAGAAAAGGCTCAGGACCAGCCCGACCAGCACCAGCCCGAAAATGCCGTTTTCCACCAGCATCTGAAGGCGGTCGCGAACGATGGACGTCATGTTCTGGGTCAGGTCAAGATTGACCGTATCGGCTCGCGCGTTCAGTTCCCGGTTGCGGAAATCCTCAAGTTCGTCCATGACGCGCAACGCATCCGCCCCAAGGCTCTTGTGTACTTCCAGAATGATGGCCCGTTCACCGTTGAACGTGACCCGTTCCTCCTCCCGTTCATGGGTGACGCTGATGTCAGCAATATCGCCCAGCCGGATCTCAGCGCCACTGCGGCCACTGATCACCTGGATATCCTTGAGTGCTTCAGCGTGCCGGCGCTGATCCACAAATCGAAGCTGGACGTCCTGCCGCTCTGTTTCCACGGTACCCAGCGGCATATCGAGATTCTGGCGCTTCAGGGCCGCGGCGATATCCGTGCTTGCCAGGTCATACTGGCGCAACTGGTCCCGCGAGACTTCCACCTGCCACTGGCGCTGTGACAGCCCCTGAGTCACAACGTCCGCGACACCGTCGAGGCGCAGAAGCCCATCCTCCAGATCGTCCGCGTAGGCTTCCAGATCGTTGAAGGACATGGGCCCGGAAACGGCGAGGGCGGCCACCAGATTGGTCCGGTGGCGTTCTTCGATGATCGGATCCTCGGCCCGCTCGGGCAGGTTCTGGAGGGCCTCGATTTCCGTGCGGATGTCATCCAGGAAACGTCCCATGTCGCCACCGCGTTCCATGCTGGCCACGGCCCGGGCCATGTTGTCCCGGGCGGTGCAGGTGAGCTCTTCCAGGTTCTCCACCCGCTGCAGGGCCTCGTTGAAACGCCGGCAGATGGCCTCTTCCACGTCCGCTGCCGTTGCCCCCCGGTACTCCATGGTGATGCTGACTTCCGGCGGGCGGTAATCGGGGAAGGTCTCGCGCTTGAGGTTGGGCGCGGCGAACAGCCCGATGGCCAGAATCAGAATCAGCAGCAGGTTGCCCGCCGTGGGGTGGGCGGCAAACCAGCGGATCATGGAGCGGAACTCCGGGCCTGGTTGCGGATGGTGTTGAGAGCGTCTTCATCGCGGTTCGGGCTGAGCCGGGTGCCGTCGATGGCGGGAACCAGATCATCCAGCACCAGCCGCTCCCCGGGGGTCACTCCCTCGCGGATGACCGAAAGATCATTCTGGGTCCACGCCACCGAGACCCTGCGCCGTTCAAGGCGGTCGCCGTCATCGGCCAGATAGACGGTATCCCCGTGGATGCTCGCTGCGGGAACCACAATCACCTCATCCGGTGTCGGCAGCGACAGGGTGCCCTGCACGTACATATCCCGCACCAGCGGTGGCTGCTCGGGCGGGTTGGCATTGCGGTAGGGCTCATCCACGCTCAGTACCACCTGGACGGTGCGCGTTCCCGGGTCGAGGCCGCTGGCAACACGCGTGACACTGGCATCCCAGGTCGTGTCCGGATCACCGGCCAGTGAAAGCTGCGCATCGATCCTGCTGAGATCAATACGGCGGTGGAGATCCGCTATGTTGTCTTTCAATTCAGCGGGTGGCATGTCCGGTAACTGGCGTAAAAGGCGGCGCAGCTGGGCGACCGGGAGCTGGATGACGGCTTCTGCAGTTGCAATGCCATCGGCCTTGAACAGGGTCTGTCCCGGGCGCACCTCTTCGTCCTGTTCCACATTGGCCTTATGGATGCGCAGGTCAAAAGGCGCACTGAAATGGGTGTCCTCAAGATCCTGTCTGGCCTGTCCCAGGGCCGCTTCTGTGCGGGCGATGCGAGCTTCCAGGTTGTCCCTCTGGCTCGGGATCAGTGCGAGTTCATTCTCCAGCGACTGCACGGCCTGACGCTGCTGGAGGGTGGCGCGTTCCTGTTCATCCAACCGGGTGCGGGAGACAGCGTCCCTTTCGGCAAGATTGCGAATCCGTTCGAGTTCCTTTTCCGCCAGGGCCAGGCGCTCCTTCTCCAGCTCCAGCAGCAGGCGGGTATTGGCGGCTTTCTGTTCAAGCTGGCGCTTGTCGCTGCGCGCCGAGGCAAGGTCCGCTTCCGCGCTGGCGACCGCCAGTTCGTACCGGGTTGGATCGATCTGCAGCAGTTCCGTGCCTTCATTGATCAGGTTGCCGCTTTCGAGATCGGGGTGACGTTCGGTGATGCGGCTGCCAACCCGTGCGACTGCCTGCCAGCGTCGTGCCGCGCGGACGTTGCCGTAACCCTTGGCCTCAACGCGGAAGGGCATGGGGGTTATGGGCATCACCCGCACACTGCGGGCTTCAGTGGCTGAATCAGATTCCGCGGGCCCCGGCCTGAGATTAGCCATTACCACTATAAAAACGATGCCTGCCACCAGCGACAGAGCAATGATGAGCAGATTCTTCCAGCGTGACGGTATGGCCAAGTGAGGTCCCAAAGGCGGTCTGCATTTAATAAAGATTTATCTAATACGTTAACCCCGGGCGGTAATTCTTTACAATGACATCCGTCAGTGACTGGTGCCCTCTTCGTACTGGATCTTATTCCAGACGTTGTACTTGCCGGAGGGCTTCTTCATGGGAATGCGCTTGAGCTCTTCCAGGGTATCGGCATCATAGACGATGACCGCCCCGTCGTCGTCCCAGATGCTGAGCAGGAGCTTCTCGCCGTAACGGTCAAACTCCACGTGGGCGGATGTCTTGCCAGGCTCCGGCTGGAGCGTCTTCTCGATTGCCAGGGTCTGCTTGTCAATCACATGGACCTTGTCATTGTTGGGACCGAAGAAGACATCCACCCACGCGTAGCGGGAATTCTCGTGGCTGCGCATGAAAAAGCCCGGGCCGGCGGTTTCGAGGGTCTTGAGAACCTCCCAGTTCTCCATGTCGATGATGGAGACAGCACCGGTGCGGAAGTGTGGCGTCGCCATCACGCGGCGGCCCTTGTAGTCCCAAGTGATGCCGGACCCCAGGTGGGGCATGCCAGGCAATGGCAGAGTGGCGATGGTGTCGCCGGTATCCAGGTCAATCACGTGCCCGTTCTTGCCGTCGCGCGCGGCACCGATCAGGTGCTGGTAATCCTGGTCGAAAAAGAAATCGTCGAGATGGGTTTCCGTCTCCATGCGGCGGACCTTCGCCTCACCATCGACAACACGGATTTCCCAGGCCTCGGGAATGTCCTTGAGGGCGGCAATGAAGCTGTTTCTCGGCGGCGCGGTGTAGACGGCGCTGACGCGGGAGCTTTCCATCGCTTTTGGTACGGCATCCTGGTATTCCAGGCTGTGCCAGCTGGTCTTGGCGGACTGGTTCTCATCCGGACGTGCCGCGGGGATTACCTCCATCAGGCTGAGGTCCTCGGCATCGAACAGGGCCATGGTGTGGGGCAGGTAGTTCGCTGCCAGCACATGCTCGCCATCGGCGGAGACAGCGATGTTGCGCATGTTGATACCGGCCCGGATCTCTGCAACCACCTTGAGGTTGTACAGGTCGTACTTGGTAATCCAGCCATCCCGTGACCCAAAGTAGACAAAGCGGCCCTGCGGGCCGTATTTGGGCCCGCCATGGAGGGCGAAGCGGGTGGGGAAGCGGGTGATGGGTTCCATGCGGTCCCCATCGAGCAGGGTGACGTGATGGTCACCCTTCTCAACCACCAGGAAGAGATTCATCAGATCCGCTACATAGATGGGGAATGGGTCGAGCGTGTCGACCGGGTTGGGCACACGGTGTGATGCCGTTATGGCCTGCTTGCTCCATTCCAGGTCGTCTTCCGGCTCGGTGTAGATGAAATCCACCAGGCGGGTGATTTCCCCGTCCGAGAGCACGTCACCATAGCCGCTCATCTGGGTGGCGTCACGGCCATTGCGGATGACGCTCTGCGCGTCCTCCCGCGACAGTCGTGAGAGGTTCTCCGGCAGAAGCGCTGGCCCGGTAACACCGAGTCGGTCGGAGCCGTGGCAGCTGGCGCAGTGTTTCTGATAGAGGGATTCGGTGGCGCTGGCTTCGGTGTTGCTGGCCTGTAAGAGGGGTGCCATGGCGAACACAAGCAGGAAAGCAACGCTGGCTAAGGTGGGCTTCAAGATAATACTCCCTGGTGCGCCCGGGTTATCGGGGGGCGGCTCTGCTTACTTTGAGAAGGCGCTAGTTTGTCCGCAAGGGCCACCACTTCGCCCACGATGATCAGCGTCGGGGGATGGAACTGGTCGCGCTCCGCGGTGTGTGGAAGCTCCGCCAGCGTTGTGACCGCCATGCGCTGTTGATCTGTTGTTCCCCGTTCGATCAGTGCAACAGGACAGCTCCCCGGAACGCCGTGATGCATCAGGTTGTGCGTAATAGCACCAGCGTTGCTCAAGCCCATGTAGAAAACGCAGGTCTGCTTAGGCGTGGCCAGGGCGGCCCAGTCGAGGTCGAGGCTCTGGTCGGCTTTGCGGTGGCCTGTCACAAAGGTCACGCTCTGGGCGTGGTCGCGATGTGTCAGCGGCAAGCCGCATTGTGAGGCACAACCGGAGGCTGAGGTGATTCCCGGAACCACCTGGAAGTGGACGCCCTGTTCCATCAGGTATTCGGCTTCCTCACCGCCGCGGCCCAGAATATAGGGGTCGCCGCCTTTGAGACGGACTACCCGCTGTTGCTGTTGCGCCCGGGTCGTGAGAAGGGCGTTGGTGTCCGCCTGTGGAACGCAGTGATTACCGCTGAATTTGCCGACATGCAGACACTCCGCTGCCGGATTGACCAGTTCCATAACCTGGGGAGAAACAAGCCGGTCATGAAGGACCACATCGGCCTGCTGGATCAGCATCAGCGCGCGCAGGGTCAGCAGTCCAGGGTCGCCTGGGCCTGCGCCAACGATGGCGACATCGCCGGCCCGGAAGGGTGGCTCCGCCAGCTGGAATTCCACCAGGCGTTTTTTCTGGTTGGTGTTGTCCATACGGCGCTCCTTAAAGGTTATGGACCGGAATCTCCATTGCCGGCGTGGCCACCCGGCGGTCGCTTTCAGCTACTCCGATTTCCTCGTTGGTCAGGTAACACCCAGGGTCTTCTTCCCAGAAGTCGCCGGAGACGTTATAGGCCCTTACACGGGTGTTGCCGTTGCACACGGGCAGGTAATGGCAGGCGCCGCAGCGCCCCTTCACCGGGCGTGGCCGTTGGCGGAAACCGGCCATCAGCGGATCGTTCTCGTCGCTCCAGATCTGTGAGAAGGGGGTTTCGCGAACGTTGCCCAGAGTATAGTTCCACCAGAACGTATCCGGGTGAACGTTGCCCAGGTTGTCGATGTTGGCGATGTTCACGCCCGAGGAATTGCCTCCCCAGTTCACGAGCCGTTGCCACAGGTTGTCCACCTGATCCGGGTAGTGTTCCCGTGCCCATTCCATAAGGAAGGGCCCATCGGCGTCGTTATTGCCGGTGACGTACTCGCGCTCAATGCCCTGCTGGAGCTCGCTGTGGCAGTGATCGAACATCATGGTCATGGCCTGGCGGGTCATGTCATACCAGGTATCGCGCTTGCGGTTGCGCCCGCCACGCCCCGAGTAGTTCAGGTGGGACAGATAGAACTTGTCGATGTCGTATTCGTCCAGCAGCCGCAGGATATCCGGCAGCTCATGGAAATTGTCCTGGGTCAGCGTGAAGCGTAGCCCCACCTTGATGCCGGCCTGACGGCACAGCTCCACAGCCTTCATCGAGTCGGCGAACGAGCCCTGTTTCTGGCGGAACCAGTCATGGGTGGCCTCAAGCCCGTCAATGCTGATGCCGACGTAGTTGTAACCCACGTCTGCGATCTGTTGGATGTTGTCTTCGGTGATCAGGGTGCCGTTGGTGGACAGGCCCACGTAGAACCCCATCTGCTTGGCGCGATGGGAAACCTCAAAGATGTCACGCCGCATCAGGGGCTCGCCACCGGACAGAATCAGCACCGGCACACCGTAGTGCTTGAGGTCGTCCATCACGGTATGGACCTCGTCGGTCTCCAGCTCACCTTCAAAATCAATGTCCGCGGATACCGAGTAACAGTGCTTGCAGGTCAGGTTGCAGCGCCGAATCAGGTTCCAGATGACCACGGGGCCCGATGGCTTTGTGGCTGGCGGCACCGGGCTGGGATGCAAAAGGCTTTTGATGTAACGGGTCATTCTGAACATGACGCCCCCTTATTGTTTGCGCTGAAGGCGCAACCCCGTCTTTTTAAGGATTGCGGAGCTGTACAGGGTCTGATGCCCATGGCAGGCATCGCCCAGCAGCTCATGAATGCGTTCGGCCTTGGTTTCGACCTCGTCCTGGCTGGTGCCGTGGACCATGGCGAAAAGGTTATAGGGCCACAGTGGCCGGTGCCGTGGACGCTGATAGCAGTGGCTGACAAACGGCAGTTCGCCCACTGCCTGGCCCAGTTGCCGCGCCTGGTCATCGTCCACGTCCCAGACCGTCATGCCGTTGAATCGGTAGCCCAGACGGTAGTGGTTGGGCACGGCGGCGATGCGGCGCAGCACACCATTGGCCTGCAGACGCTGGAACCGTGCCAGGGCCTCGTCGCCACTGATGCCGATCTGCTCACCCACCGCAGCCCAGGGATCGGACACCAGCGGCAGTCCCTGCTGGGTCGCAACGATCAGGTCCCGATCCAGGCTGCCCAGAGCCGTTGATTCAGACGTAGAAACGGAGGTTGACATGGAACTCCTCCTCCTTGGGCATGTTGTAGACGCCGTAGCCGGTCTGTGACTCGATCCTGCTGATCACCGAGTGAATGGCGTCTGCCTGTTCAGTGGCCAGTACAAACCACATGTTGAGGTCATGCTCGCGCCGGTAATTATGTGCAACTTCCGGGAAGCTGTTGACCTGCTCAGTCACGGTTTCAAAAGCCTCTTCCGGAATGGCCATGGCTGCGAGGGTCAGGCCGCCACCCATTTCACCGGCATGGAACATGGGGCCGAAGCGGGTCAGCAGGCCGGATTCAAGCATGGCCTGGAGGTGCGACAGCAGGCTGTCTTCCCCGATCCCGAGCTCCTCGGCTATGGTCGCATAGGGATGCGGAACCAGCGGCAGCCCATCCTGGAGGCGATTGAGAATGGCCCGCTCGGTGTCGCTCAGTGTGGGCACTGTTTGTGGTTCAGCTATTGCCGACATAGCGGCCTCCGCGCTGTCGGTAGGCCTTGCGGCTGAACAGAACACGGTGCTGTGTTGCCTGAAGGCCGTGGTTATCGCGCAGCTTCTGGAGCTGTGCCAGAACCTGCTCACGATCCGTGCCGTGGATCATGCAGAACAGGTTATAGGGCCAGTCCGGAAGCTGTCGCGGGCGCTGATAGCACAGTGTTACGAAGGGTTCTTCTGCGAGGGCGCGCCCTATTTCCGCCACCTGCTCATCGGGAAGATCCCATACCACCATGGCGTTGGCCTGGTAGCCCAGTGTCCGGTGTCGAACCACCAGGCCCATCCGTTTGATCAGGCCAGTCTCTTGCCATTCGGTTATGGCATCCAGTACGTCCTGCTCGCTCAGACCGCAGTCAATGGCCAGTGCCTGGTAGGGCCTGGGCTCCAGTGGCAGTCCGGTTTCCAGCCGGTGGCGCAGCATCAGCAGTTTCTGTGCCTGGCTGAGGTGACTTTTGATGGACTGGGGCATACGGCTCATGTCAACGCCTCCCAGTCGATATCGAAGGCGAGATCGATGTGGTACGCCACGATCATTGGCAGCCTGAGTACAGGCAGCTCAAGTGTGCTCTCCAGCTCATCCAGCTGTGCATCCAGTGTTGTTTGATCCGGTGCAGTCATGACAAACCAGAGGTTGAATGTGTGTTCCCGGGCATAGTTGTGATTGATGCCCGGGAAGTGATTGATCCGGTCGGCGACCTGATCAATCCGGTGTTCCGGTGCCGCAACAGCTGCGAGCAGGCTGGCGCCCGCGCGGCTGTGTTCAAAGACGGGTCCAACCCGGCTGATGATCTGGTGCGCCTGGAGCGCCTCCAGCCGGCTGATGACCGCCTGTTCGCAGAGGCCCACCGCTTCACCCATTGCCAGGAAGGGGCGGGCGGTTACGGGCATCTGCCTCTGGTAGAGGTCAATCAGCCGTTTGTCGGTCGCATCCAGTCGCATCAGCTCACCCGGATCAGTACACGTCGTGCTGTGTGTTGTAGACGTTGAACTTGCCCGTGGGCGTAACCAGGCGCTCGTCCTTGATTACTTCTTTCAGCTCACGGGTTTCGTCATCCACAACCACCAGGGCGGATTCCTGCTCCTTGCCGTTCCAGACTGAGAACCAGACCTCATCACCGGCCTTGTTGTACTCAGGCTGCACGACCCGCTTGGGTCCTTCGCCCAGGTCGGCCCACTTGGCAATCGGCAGGCGCTCGTACCCTTCATCAAGGTTGTTGATGTCAAAGACCACAACACTTTGCTTGATCTTGTCGTTGGGGTTGAGTGGGTTATCCACGTACAGGTTGTCCGATTCCGGGTGGGTTTTGATGAACAACGAGCTGGCGCCCTGGCCTTTCAGGGTGCGGACCACTTCCCAAGCGTGTTCCGGATGGTTTTTCGGGTCCGTGCCGATCAGCTGGACGGTGTCGTCACCCAGGTGGGAGGTCGCCCAGACGGGGCCGTATTCCGGATCCACGAAGTTGGCGCCACGACCGGGGTGGGGGATGTTGCCCACGTTAACCAGCTCCTCCAGTTCACGCTCCCTGGAATCGACCACCGCAATCTTGTCGGACTCGTTGGCGGCGGTGAGGAAGTAGCGCTTGGTCCGGTCCCAGCCGCCGTCATGCAGGAAGGGGGCGGAATCGATGGTGGTTACGGACAGGTTATCGAGGTCCTCGTAGTTGACCAGCTTGATCTTGCCGGTCTCCTTCACGTTGACGATGAACTCCGGGTGCTCGTGAGAGGCAACAATGGCCGCTACGCGGGGTTCCGGATGGTACTCCTGCTCATTGACCGTCATGCCGCGTGTGGAGACGATTTTCTTGGGCTCCAGCGTCTGGCCATCCATGATGGTGTACTGCGGCGGCCAGTAGCTGCCGGCAATCGCCAGGTCGTCTTCGTAACCCTCGAACTTGGAAGTTTCCACCGAGCGTGCCTCAAGACCAACGGTGATCTCGGCAACTTTAGCGGGTTCTTCCATCCAGAGGTCGATCATGGTCACGCGAGCGTCGCGGCCAATGACGAAAACATAGCGACCCGAGGCGGACATGCGCGAGATGTGAACGGCGTAACCGGTTTCAATGATCTCTACGATTTCCTTGGTGTCACCGCTGATGAGGGCCACCTGACCGGCATCCCGCAGGGTGACGCTCATGAGATTGTCCCGGTTCAGGTTGTTCTGCGGCTCCGTGGGGCGCTCTTCCGGCGGAACGTAGACCTCCCAGCTCTCACGCATCTTCTCCATGCCGAATTCCGGCGGCTCCGGCGGTTCGTGCTGGACGTATTTGGCCATCATCTCGACCTGTTCGTCGCTCAGCTCGCCCGAGTCGCCCCAGGCTGGCATACCGGCAGGCGAACCGCTCTGTATGAAGGCCTTCAGATAGGCCATGCCCTTTTCCTGGGTAATATCCGGTGTGAGCGGCTTACCGGTTGCCCCTTTGCGCAGCACGCCGTGACAGCCCGCGCAGCGGTCGAAGAAGATCTGTTTCGCCTCCTGGAAATTCTCCTTCGTCATCTTGGGCGCGCCCTGAGTGGTCATGAAGTCCTTGGTGGATTCAGGATCAATGCCACTGGGTGCCCCCTTGTAGGCAGCGCTGTCCTTATCAGCGTGCTCTTTGTCTGCAGCCTGTAAGGGCATGGCTGCTGTGGCTGCAATAGCCACAGCCACCGCTATAGGTTTGAATAGATGGTGGGTTGCTTGCATAAGCCGGTCTCCTTGGTGCCCATTTAATACATCCTCTATATTTCTTTTGTTTAATCTTTAAATCATTGAGAAAAGTCACGCATAACGAACATGACCGCTGAAATACCTACACAGGAGTAGTCTCTACAGGGTGTAAGCGGATTAAACATTTAATTATCATCAATGAATAACCGGAAAACCTTAGTCAGACTTAATAAAACAGGATGTGGGGATGGGGAAGACAACGCCGTGCCGCTTTTAAGAGCAACAGCTGCTGTACTGGTGACGACCGCCGTCCTTGCTCTTCCGGCGCAGGCAGCGGATTCAGGGAAGTCGGAGCTTCGGGAGCTGGTGGTTCAAGACTGTGGTTCCTGTCATGGGCTAAAGCTTGGCGGTGGGCTGGGACCGGGGCTGCGTGCGGGCGACCTTAAGGGCCGGTCGATTGAAGCCATTGCGGCCATTATCCGGGAAGGCGTGCCCGGCACAGCCATGCCCCCCTGGCGGGATCTGCTCAGCGACCAGGAAATCCAGTGGATCAGTGAGCAGCTTAAATCCGGCGCTCTGATCAAAAGCGATGATTCGAGGTGATTGCATGAAATCTGTTTACGATCGACTCCGGCTGATGGCGGCCCTGATCGCTGTCGTGCTGCTGGCGGGTTGCCAGATACTGCCGGAAGAGCGCCCGGCGCTGCGTGGCACTGGTGATCTCGGACTGATTATTGAGCGGGCTTCCGGGTCGGTACTCGTGGTTGATACTACCGAGAAGGCCGTCCTTGATCGTGTGGAGGGGCTTGGCAACCTTTCCCACGCTTCGGTGGTGTATTCCCGGGACGGGCGTTATGGCTATGTTTTCGGCCGGGACGGTGGTCTCACCAAGGTTGATCTGCTGACCCAGACCATCGAGCGCCGTATTGTCCAGGCGGGCAACAGCATTGGCGGCGCTATTTCACAGGACGGCCAGTATCTGGCGGTCTCCAACTACGAGCCGGGCGGCGTCCGGGTTTTTGACAGCGAGACCCTGGAGCAGGTCGCGGACATCCCGGCTAACTATGAGGGGCAGGATGGCGAAACACGCCAATCCAAGACAGTCGGTCTCGTGGATGCACCCGGCAACCGGTTCGTGTTCAGCCTCTTTGATGCCGGCGAGATCTGGGTTCTGGACATGAAAAATAGCGAACCGGAGGTCACAAGGCACGAGGCGGGTGCCCAACCCTATGATGCGCTGATCACGGGTCAGGGTCGCTGGTATGTCGCGGGTCTTTTTGGTGAGGACGGTCTGTCAATGGTGGATCTTTGGAACCCGGAACAGGGCGCCCGGCACGTTCTGTCTGACTACGGCAGGGATGGCGAGCGGCTGCCTGTGTACAAGATGCCTCATCTGGAGGGCTGGGCAATCGCGGGGGATCGTGCCTTCGTTCCGGCTGTCGGTGGTCATGAGGTACTGGAAGTAGCTATGGACAGTTGGGACCTCGCCGGGCGCATCCCTGTTCATGGCCAACCGGTGTTTGTCATGGCCAGCCCAACGCATCGTCAGATCTGGGTGAGCTTCGCGCATCCCAATAATGATGTGGTTCAGGTGATTGATCCCCAGACCTCTGAGATCATCCGGACCCTGGAGCCTGGTGAGGCGGTTCTGCACATGGAGTTCAGCCCCCGAGGTGAGACGGTCTGGATTTCCGCCAGAGACAGTAATCGGGTTACCGTTTACGACACCCGAACGATGGAAAAAATCACGACTCTGAAAGCGAAGAAACCCAGTGGCATTTTCTTCACCAGCCGGGCCCACAGGCTGGGGCTGTGAATCACCGGTGCAACAGTAGCGCGGATGCTGTTACGGCATAGGCCAGTGACCAGGCCCCCGCTGCTGCCCAGAGCAGCATCGCGGCATCCCAGGGAGAGGGACCCGCAGCCAGACGTGCCAGCGTTGCCAGAGCCACAGGCAAAAGGGTGGCGATAAGTAGGGCACTGGGTGGAGGCTGACGCCGGCTGGCGTGGTAGTGAATCCGCAGCATCACGCTGATGGTCAGGGTGCCCAGCGCGCCCACGGTGATCAGGTGCACAAACGGTATGGCGTCACGCAACAGAAGTAATGAAGCCCCCAGACCGCCAGCACCGGCTCCCAGCCAGAGCGTGCCCGCCGCCAGCCCCAGAAGATCGGGCCGATCCGGGCAGAGCCACAGCCGCCACCGGAAAGTTCTAACCAGGATAAGGGCCCCTGCTGCCAGAAGCAGTGCGGCGCCCACCCACAGCGGCAATGGGATCAGAATGGTCAGAGCGGCTGCCCCGAGCAACAGGATCAGGGCGGCCTCGATCCGCGGCTGAACCCGTGCCTCCAGGGTCATTCCCCGCTTTTCCAGTGTTCCCGCCACCGCAGGGGCGATCAGGCGCCCGCTCATGAACGTCATCAGAAGCAGCAGAAGAACCACGCTTGTATGCAGCAATGTTGTTGCCTGCGTCATGGGCATGATGGGCAACACGAGCCAGAGTGCCGGAGGACCGCAGAGCGCCAGCAACAGCGGTACCAGCATGCGGTTACGCCATTTCTTGGCGGCATTGAAGCGGGGGACCACCCGCCAGGCCAGTAGCAGTGTGAAAGCCGGGCTGAGCAGCTGGCTCAACCAGAGATCGGGTGCCAGAGCATAACCCAAGCGCGCAGCCAGCCATAACCCAAACAGTACCGAGAGCCAGCGCGCGGACTGGGGCCCAAGGGTGTAGCCGGCCACCACGGCAAGCGCAAAGCCAAAAATCATCTCATGGCCATGATGGCTGCCAGCCAGCCCGGGCGCCGCGCTCCAGCCAGTCAGCATTGAAACCATTGAAAGCGGCAGTGCAACGGCGGCGTAAAGACAGGCTGCCGGGAAGAACAGGCGGTGACTCTTCAGGCGGGGCGTGCGACTGCGAGGCATGGGATTCCTGGATGCCTAAAGATTTAAAAAATATAAATCTTTATTCGGAGGCTTGCAATGCCGGTTCCCCGCGAACAGGCTGCCCGGTAAGATGGGAATAGGGTCACAGATGGAAAGGAAGAATCATGGCAACGGCACTCAAGCATCTATTCGACAATAACGCTCAATGGGTTCGCGACACACTCGCTGAGGATCCGGATTTTTTCGAGCGGCTTTCTCAGCAGCAGGCCCCGGAGTATCTGTGGATTGGTTGTGCCGACAGCCGTGTGCCTGCCAACCAGGTCGTGGGCCTGATGCCGGGAGAGCTGTTCGTGCACCGGAACGTGGCCAATGTGGTGGTGCACACCGACCTGAACCTGCTCTCGGTGCTGCAGTTCGCCGTGCAAGTGCTGAAGGTCAAGCATGTGATCGTGTGCGGCCATTATGGCTGCGGCGGCGTGAAGGCGGCGTACCAGGACGCCCATCTGGGGCTGATCGATAACTGGCTCCGTCACATCCAGAATGTGGCTGCCGACCATCAGGAGTTGTTGGCGGCACAGCCCGACGATAAAGCCGCCACGGACAAGCTCTGTGAGCTGAATGTGGTGGCTCAGGTTGCCAACGTGTGCCGGACAACCGTCGTAGCCGACGCCTGGCGCGCTGGCCAGGAGCTTTCCGTCCATGGCTTCATCTATGGCCTGGAGGACGGCCGCCTGCGTGATATGGGGCTGGGTGTTCGCTGCACGGAAGAGCGCGAGGCGCAGTGCCGGCAGGCAGTGGAACGTCTGGCCCAGGGCGCGCCCGCGCCCCAGGCGTGATGGCAGGGCTTGTCGTTTTGCGGCCTGCGGTGTCCAAATGAAGCTGTTTCTGGCGGTTGCCACGGTCACGGTCATGGGGCTCTTCCAGTCCTCGCTGCTGGCAACCCTGCCCTGGATCATTGAACGTACCGGTCTGCCGGCCGCTTTCTGGTCAGTGCTGGTGGCCGCCAGCCTGATTCTGGTGGCGGTGAGCAGTCCCCTCTGGGGGCAGCGTGCGGACAGCCACGGGGCCCTGCCGATCATGCGCCTGACCATGGGGTTGGTCGTCCTGTGCTATGGCCTGTTGATTGCCGCCATCCTCACCCTGTCCTCCCCGTTCCTGATTGCGGCCATCGCCATCGTGACGCGCCTGGTGTACGGCATCGCCACCGGTGGGGTCTTCCCGTCGGCTCAGCGTTTCGCGTTGGCGGACAAGCCCATTGCCCAGTGGCCCGAGACGTTGGCCTACATCCAGGCTTCCACCCATGCCGGGCGCGTCATGGGGCCGGGCATCGTGGCCCTGGCGGCGATATGGAGCCTGCCGCTGGGGCTGGTTCTGATCGTGTTGCTCGGTGTGGCCCTGTGGCTCATGCAGTGGTACTTCGCTACGGGCGTGGCGCCGGAACCGCCCGGCAACCGCGAAAGCGTGGTGCCACCTCCCTGGAACGAGGACTGGCCCCTTTACGCGCTTGGGTTTGTGATCACCCTCTGGGTGGGGCAGCTCCAGTTCGCGTTGGGGCCCTACATCCAGAACCTGGCGGACCTGGACTCGGTAACCGCCTCCCAGTGGACCGGAACGGTACTGATGGTGGCCTCTGTTTCGGCAGTCCTGGCCGGACCCTTGGGTAACCGCTGGCTCTCGCCCATGCCCCGTATCCTGGGTGGTCTCTGGCTGGGCGTGTTTACCCTGGGAGGGGTGTTGCTGGCAGCCTCACCGAGCGTGATCGGCGTGGGTGTGGCGGTGTGCCTGATCACCGCCGGGCTTACCCTGGCCGCGCCCTGGTATGGCAGCATCCTGCGGGCACGGCGCCCGGATGCCCAGGGGCTGGTTTCCGGGCGTCTGATCAGCGTGCACACCATTGGTTTCGGCAGCGGCACGCTGGTCGGTGGCCTGATGCTGGAACTGGTCCCGGATCAGGCCATGGCCGCCTTTTACCTGCTGGGGCCGGTGGCGGGCAGTCTGGCGCTCATCCATCACCTGAGGGTTCGGGCAGGGACTGTTCCACCAACTGCCTGAGTTCCGGCATGCAGGAGCCGCAGTTGGTGCCGCAGCCCAGGGCACTGCCGAGGGCGGGGAAGTCATTACCGGGTGCCACCAGCAGAACTGCCTGCAATTGCTCACCCTTGTACCAGGCCGCCAGGTAGCGCCCGGCCGCCGGGTTCCGCATTTCCGAATCGGGTGCCCTGCCCAGCCACTGGTCGCGGATGCGCCCGCTGGTGACTCACAGGGGTGTGGTTACCGTGGGCCCTCTTGCCCGATCCGGGTCCTGCCAGAAATGGGCCAGTGCTTCACGGGCACCGGGTGTGTCGTAGTCCATGTGGGCTGCCATCTGGTTAGCGAGCCCCCGGCCTCGCGCCCGCCCATGGCATTGGCCTTGTCTGTCCCGGAGCGGGACTGGTTAAGCCCCTGGGACCAGAAGCTGGTGGTGCGCGGAGTCGCGGCGAACCATTCATAGAAGCTGCGGACATCCTCAATAGTGTTCGCTTTCCCTTTGCGAGCATTTCCTATGCCTGCCTGGAATGCCCTTCATTGAGGGGCTGTTAGCTGGGTTTTGTCCTGTTACGGGGCAGGTTGCACTGTGCTGGGGCAGTCATCGCGTTGAATACGGCGATTCAGGCCCACTCCCTGGGCTCCGAGCGCTGGCGTGGCTTTTGCTTCGGATTGGCGCGAATCGACGTTGAGGATGGAGCATGTCGGCGGATCAGAGCAGTGTGCGGGTCATGCTGGTGGACAGCGAGCCGGAACGGGCGGCGATGGTCTGTGAAGCGCTGACCTCCGAGGGCTATCAGGTGGTGGGCCAGCGCAGCAGCGCCCGTGGTCTGGTGGCGGCCGTTGCCCAGGAAGAGCCGGACTTGGTGATCATCGATATGGATTCACCGGACCGGGATACGCTCGAGTCCATGTCCGCCCTCAATGAGCACGCGCCCCGCCCGGTGGTGTTCTTTGCCAGCGATGACAGTGACAGCCAGACAATCCAGCAGGCCGTGAACGCCGGCGTCAGCGCCTATATCGTGGATGGGCTTGAACAGCACCGGGTCAAACCGATTGTGGATGTCGCGATCGCGCGTTTCGAGGCCTTCCAGTCCCTGCGCCATCAGCTTGAGGAGACGCGAACGGCTCTGGAGGACCGCAAGGACATCGAACGGGCCAAGGGGCTGGTGATGAAGCAGAAGAACTGTTCGGAAGATGAGGCATTCCACAGCATGCGCAAACTGGCGATGGACCGGAACCAGAAACTCAGTGACGTGGCCCGCCAGCTGATCGAGGCGCTGGATGGGGGCAAAGGGGCAGGCTCTCCGGAGACGATGGATGACTGAATGGATAGACGACGCGGAAGCGAGTGACAGTATCCGTTTGGGGTTTATCCCCCTTCTGGATGCTGCGCCATTGATCATGGCCGTGGAGGCGGGGTTCTTTGCGGAGGAGGGGCTGGACGTGAGCCTGCACCGCCAGCCGTCCTGGTCCAGCCTGCGGGACCGTGTCGGCGTGGGCATGCTGGACGGGGCCCAGATGCTCGGGCCCATGGCCCTGGCCATCAATATGGGGCTCGGAGCCCCGCCGTGCCCGGTCATCAGCCCCATGGTGCTCAGCCGCAACGGCAATGCCATCACGGCCAGACGGGTTCTCTATGAACAGCTGGCCGCCACTGGCTTTGATCTTTCTGACCCCTCGGAGGCGGCGCGTGCCCTGGCACGGGTGGTGGCTTCCAGTCATGAACCCATAAGGCTGGGGATTGTCTACGCTTGGTCCAGCCACTATCTGCAGCTGCTCGACTGGCTTGCCAGTGCCGGACTGTCCCCCGGGCCGGGTCTGGAGCTAGTAACCGTGCCGCCGCCGGAAATGATGACCGCCCTGGCCTATGGCAGTGTCGATCTGGCCTGTGTCGGCGAGCCCTGGAACTCATTGATGGAGTACCACGGGCTCGGCCAGATCCTGGCGACGGGGTGCCAGGTCTGGCAGAACGCACCGGAGAAAGTCCTGGGCGTCCGCCGCGACTGGGCGGAGGCCAACCCGGAAAAACTGCGTGCGTTGATGCGCGCCCTGATCCGGTGCTGTCGCTGGCTGGATGACCCGGTCAATCGTGAACTTATTCATCGCATGCTGGTGCACCCCAACTACCTGGGTAGCGCCATTGAGCCCATCGGGGATCAGGGCCAGTGGCTCTTCCACCCCAGGGTTCACCAGCACTTCTTCCGTCAGAGCGCAAACTTCCCATGGCTCTCCCAGGCGGAATGGCTGCTTTCGCGCATGCAGTTGCATACCCAGGGGGATCAGGTTTCGGGGGTGCCCGATCTGGGCAGTATCGTCCGGGCTGACCTCTACCGCGAGGTGGCGGAAAGCCTGAGTCTTGATGCGCCGGTTATGGACTATAAGGACGAGGGGGAACACCGTCAGCCGTTTGTGGTCGAAGGGTTCCGGGGACAGGTTGAGGTGGCCTCGGATGCCCTGATCGCTGCCGCCGGCCGGGGCTGATCCGCGCCGGTGCACGGGGTCTGCCTGGTGCACCTGATTCGGTCGTGGATCCCCGCCTTCTTTGGATCGTACTCCAGTAAAAGCCTTTAAATTCAGTGGAGGGGAATGGTGGCATGCTCCCTGCTGCATACAGGGCGTGCCACGGAGAGGTTGACCGTTTGCCATGGCACGGACCGGTGTGGCGGCCGGGTGCAGAAGGATCTGCACTCCAGATTACGAGCATTGCATTGGCAAAGGCGCCTGCTCCCGGACTGGGGGCAGGCGCTTTTTTTTGGTTTATTGCAGGGGAGACGTTCAGTGAACGGTAACAGGTGGAAAGGATTCGGAATCGGCACACTCGCGCTGGCGGCTCTGCTGAGCGCATTACCAGCGGGCGCCGAGGAGATCGGGCCGGCGGAGCAGCCGGATCTCAAACTGGGCTTCATCAAGCTGACCGAGATGGCCCCTCTGGCCATTGCCAAGGAGAAGAATTTTTTCTTTGACGAAGGGCTTTTTGTGGACCTGGAGGCCCAGTCCAACTGGCGGGTGCTCGAGAACCGTATGGCGCGGGGGGCGCGAGTGAGACGAAGGCTGCCCCGGCGGGATCGGATGCCGTGAACGCCTGATCCTGGTGCATCAGGGCCCGGCTGTGCACCAGCAGGGGTCCTGTCGAGCCCTCATGGCGTGAAGGGGGTTGGTCAAGCGTCTGAGTTTGCAGGGTTTTTTATGTTGGCATGCAATCTGCTGCCCCAAGAGTGTGTCTGAGGACACGGACATTGCGAATCAAAAGGGCATTGGCGCCTGGTCGGCTTTCCTTAGGGAGGGGTGGCGGGCGCCTTTTTTGTTGGGGCAGGGCGACGGTGTGGCCTCGATTGATCGCATCTCCCGGGCGGTGATCACCACCGGTTCCCGTCCGGCGATGCCGTGCATTGAGGGCAACGATCTGGAGGGCGTGACCGGTTTCCGGACCCTCCGGGATGCCCGATGGATGGCGGAGTGCGGCTGGAACGGGGGCAACGCTGTTGTACTCGGTGGTGGTTTTCTGGGTCTGGAAGCGGTCGAGGGCTTGAGGGCCCAGGGGATGACGGTGTCCGTAGTGCACCGAGGGCGCTGGCCCCTGAATCGGCAGTTGGACGAGACCGCAGTGCCTGGCGCGCGAGCCTGGCATTTGGCGAAGCATACTGCGAGGCGGCCTGAGACGTCGCCCGCTGGCAACCGGAGGAAACGTCATGAGTAAACAGAACCTGATCGTGATCGGGAACGGCATGGTGGGTCATCACTTCCTGGAGCAACTGGCCGAGAGTGGCCACGCTGGCGGGTTCGAGGTGACCGTGCTGGGCGAGGAGCGCCACATCGCCTACGACCGTGTGCACTTGTCCGAATACTTCCAGGGCAAATCCGCCGACGACCTGGCGTTTTCCACGGCGGACCAGTACGCGCAGTGGGGCTTCAACCTGCGGCTGGATACCGCGGCGACCGCCATCGACCGGGAGGCGCAGACTCTCACCCTCGATAACGGCGAAACACTTCCTTATGACAAGATCGTTCTGGCGACCGGTTCCTATCCTTTCGTGCCGCCCATTGAGGGCAACGACCGCGAGGACTGTCTGGTCTATCGAACGCTGGATGACCTGGACGCCATCCGCGAGGCGGCGTCCCGCGCCAATACCGGCGTTGTGGTGGGTGGCGGCCTGTTGGGGCTGGAGGCGGCTAACGCCCTGCGCGAGCTGGATCTGGATACGGCCGTGGTGGAATTTGCGCCCCGGCTGATGCCGGTTCAGGTCGATGAAGAGGGCGGCGGCATCCTGCGCGAGAAGATCGAGGCACTGGGTGTGCAGGTGCTGACCGGCCGCGCGACCCAGCGCATCGAGGCCGGCACCAACGCGCGTCACCAGATGGTGTTTCAGGATGACCGGCTGTTGGAGACGGACCTGATCGTGTTCTCCGCCGGCATCCGCCCGCGTGATGAACTGGCGCGGGAGACTGGCTTGACCATGGGTGAACGTGGGGGCGTCGTGATTGACGATCACTGCTGCACCAGTGATCCCAACGTCCTCGCCATCGGTGAAGTGGCGCTGTGGAACGACAGCATCTTCGGCCTGGTTGGCCCGGGGTACCAGATGGCCAAGGCGGCCCTGGATACGCTGACCGGGGGCGACCGGGCCTTCACCGGGGCGGACATGAGCACCAAGCTCAAGCTTCTGGGCGTGGACGTGGGCGCTGTTGGCGATGCCCATGGCAACCAGAACCCAGGAGCGCGTTTCTACCGTTACACCGACGGTATTGCCCAGGAGTACCGCAAGCTGGTGGTCTCTGCCGATGGCAAGCAGCTTCTTGGGGCCATGCTGGTGGGCAACAACAGCTGGTACGACACCCTTTTGCAGTATGCCCTCAATGGGCTGGAGTTGCCAGACAACCCCGAGTCGCTGATTCTGCCGGCCAGCGAGGGCGGAGCTCCGGCGCTGGGTGTGGATGCGCTGCCGGAGACCGCCGGCATCTGCTCCTGCCACAACGTTACCAAGGGCGACATCGTTCAGTGCGTGCATGACGGGTATGCCTCGGTGAGCGATGTTAAGGCCGCTACCAAGGCGGGTACCGGCTGCGGTGGCTGCGCCGGCCAGCTCAAGGAGATCGTCGACCACGAGATGGCGGCGCTGGGCATGGAAGTGGACAACAGCGTCTGCGAGCACTTCGCCTACACGCGCCAGCAACTCGAACACATTATTCGCGTGGAAGACATCCATGACTTCCAAACCCTTCTGAAGCATCATGGCCACGGCCTTGGCTGTGACATCTGCAAGCCGACAGTCGCCTCGATACTGGCCTCCACCTGGAATGACTATGTCCTGAACCCGGAGCATGTGGGCCTTCAGGACACCAACGATACCTTCCTCGCCAATATGCAGAAGGACGGAACCTTCTCCGTGGTGCCCCGTGTGGCCGGTGGTGAGATCACTCCGGATAAGTTGATTACGCTGGGTGAGGTGGCCAAGGAATTCGAGCTCTACACCAAGATCACCGGTGGCCAGCGCGTGGACCTATTCGGCGCCAAGCTCAATGATCTGCCCGCGATCTGGGAGCGTCTGGTGGATGCAGGCTTCGAGACCGGCCACGCTTACGGCAAGGCCCTGAGGACCGTCAAGAGCTGTGTCGGCAGCACCTGGTGTCGCTATGGTGTGCAGGACAGCGTGCAGCTCGCCATTGACCTTGAACACCGCTACAAGGGCATCCGCGCGCCGCACAAGATCAAGTTCGGCGTCAGCGGCTGCACCCGTGAGTGTGCCGAGGCCCAGAGCAAGGACTTCGGAGTGATCGCCACGGAGAATGGCTGGAACCTCTATGTGGCCGGTAATGGCGGTATGCGCCCGCGCCACGCCGATCTCTTCGCCCAGGATCTGGACACCGACGGCCTGATCCGCGCCGTGGACCGTTTCATGATGTTCTACGTCCGCACCGCGGACCGGCTGCAGCGCACCGCGCGCTGGCTGGAGAATCTGGAAGGTGGCCTGGATTACGTTTACGACGTTGTCTTCAACGATTCACTGGGGATTGCCGAGGACCTGGATGCGCAGATGGCACGGCTGATCGAGAACTACCAGTGCGAATGGAAAACCACGCTTGAAGACCCCGAGAAGCTCAAGCGCTTCCGGCAGATGATCAATGAGGACGGCGACGACCCCTATGTCGTGACCGTCGAGGAGCGTGGCCAGCCGCGCCCCGCCACGAATGCCGAGAAGCTGGAACGTATCCCAGCGGTGAGTGTTTAAGGAGGTTTATCATGCATCAATCCGACAACAACTGGATCACCATCGGGCGGCTTTCCGATCTGGTCGTTGGCTCCGGAGTGGGAGCCCGATACGGCGATCGGCAGGTGGCGGTATTCCTGATACCGCAGCTGGACGATCAGGTCTTTGTGCTCGATAATTATTGCCCGATTTCGGGTGTAAACATTATTGCCCGCGGCATGGTGGGGGATATCCAGGGCGAACCAGTGGTAGCCACGCCTCTGTATAAGAAGCACTTCTCACTGCTGGATGGTCGCTGTATCGAGGATGACAGTCACAAGCTAACCACCTATGCCGTCCGTATCGAGGGTGATGAGTTGCAGGTTGCAGCCTCGCGAAAGGAGGCTGACGCGGCCGCCTGATGCCGGATTCATGCCCCTATTGATCCTGTTTTGCTGGTAGCGGTGATGTAACATGGCGTGCCCATCTGCGTCACCGCCATCAGAGCGCTATCAGGAGGGGAACATGAGCATCCATCTGCCCAGCTTCATCATCATTCTCATCGGGGTGGCTGTCGCCAGCGTTGTGTTTGCTCCCCGTGCCCGGTCGCTGGACGGTTTCTTCAGGGGAACCAGCGATACGGGAACCGCACCCGGCGTCTGGACGCTGACCCTGTCCCAAGTGACCACCTGGATCTTCGCGCGCTCTCTTCTCAACGCGGGGATCCTGGGTTATTTCTTTGGCCTGCCCGGGGCGCTGGCCTACACCGCCTACTATGGCTCCTTTCTCACCGGCTGGCTCATCGTGGACCGACTGCGGTTCCACCATGGTGCAACCAACGTTCAGGGATTCCTTTCCGAGCGCTTCGGTGCCGCGGGGGCCGCCTCTTACAACATGCTGGTTTCGTTGCGTCTGTTGACTGAAGTGTTCGCGAACCTTCTGGTGGTGGGTATGGTGTTCAGTACCTGGGGCGACGGGGCTGGTGATCTGGCCATTGTTGCGGTTGCCGGGATCACGCTCGTCTATTCCACAACCGGCGGGCTGCGTGCCTCACTGCGCACCGATGTCTGGCAGGCTGCCTTCCTGGTCGTGGTGATTGGTGTATTGCTAGTGCTGGTGCTCACCGGGGAGCGTTTCTCGGTCAGCGGCCTTGTAACCGGGGCGAACCAGGATACTGGCCCAGGCTGGATCCTACTCATTGTCGCGCTTTTACAGGTACTGAGCTATCCCCTGCATGATCCCATCATGATGGATCGCGGTTTCCTGGCAGATCGCGACACCACCCGGCGGAGTTTCCTTCGTGCTTTCGGTATCTCCGCCCTGTTGATTCTGGCGTTTGGGGTTATTGGTGTACACGCTGGGCAGTTCGCGGCTGATGACGGCGATTTTCTAACCACGTTGGATCGTCTGCTCGGCGGGCCCGCGATGTTCCTTGTGGGTCTGGCTCTCGTCCTTTCAGCCGTGTCCACTATGGATTCGACCTTCTCCAGTGTTTCCAAGCTGGTGGTTGTGGATTCCGGTCTGCTGCCGCGCACGCTGGCGAATGGGCGCCGGGCCATGGCCGGGTTCGCGGCGGGTGGCCTGCTGCTGGTGTTCCTTGGAACCGATGATCTATACGCGGCGGTGGCGGTCAGCGGTACGGCCTCACTGTTCCTGACGCCGGTTATCGTATTCTGCATCTTTCTGAGCCGACGGGTGGCCGGGTGGAGTCTGCTCGTGAACGGCGTGACCGCCATTGCGGGTGCCGTGCTCTATTTCCTGGAAGACAGTGGTTACATCACACTGCTGGCGGAACTGACGGGGCTGGAACACACTTACTCGCACCTTTTGGTGGTCACCATCGGCATCCTTCTGGTCGGGTTCACCGTCTTCAGCCTTGGTCTTCAGCCCGAACGTGATCCGCGTGTTGGCGATCTGGGGGGATGATGTGACAACCGGAATGCGCCTGCCTTTTTGACAAAAATCAAATTCAAAAACAATGAGATAGGTCAAGTTTTGTTGGTGCCGGCTGGCTTAAACTGTGATCAACATCAACGGCAGGAGCCTTAACCTATGAAACTGAACCCGATTCACCAATCCCTCATCGCTGCCCTTTCCATCACCGCCATCGGCGCGGCAGCCCCTGCCGTAGCCTATGATAAGGGCGACACCGTCGTGCGTGGTGGTATTGCCAGTGTGGTGCCTGGTGGGAGCTACTCAGGTGTTGCTGGTGATAACCTTGATCTCAGAGTTGACCGGGATACACAGGCTGCGGTCAGTCTGAGCTACATGTTCACAGACCATATAAGCTTGGACCTGCTCGCCGCCACTCCCTTCGAACACGATATTGAGGCAAGCCAAGCGGGTGGGGCAGCCATTGGTTCCACCAAGCACCTGCCTCCGACGCTCACCGTATCCTGGTTCCCGCTTTCAGGCATGGATTTTGGTTTTAAGCCCTATGTGGGAGCCGGGCTCAACTATACGACCTTCTGGGACGAGGAGTTGAATAACACCGGCCAGACGGCGATTAATGCTATCACCGGTCAGCCCCAAACCAGCATGAACAAGCTGAACTTGGATGATTCACTCGGGTTAGCAGCTCAGGTGGGCGTTGATGTACCGCTGGATGATAACTGGAGTGTGGGTGCTGCGGCTTACTACGCGGATATTGAAACGGATGCGGAGCTTAATGGTAATGATATCGGGACCGTCGAGATCGATCCCATGATCTACCGCCTCCACGTCGGCTACAGCTTCTGATCCGAGTCTGGCTCACAGACATTGCGATGCCAGGGACGGCATCCTGCTTTTCGCACTGTCTTTACTGCCTGCCCATTCCCGCCATCGATGATGCGGTGTACACCCGATCCACAACGATCAAAAATCCCGCGATAACGAGCAGGTGTTACCGCAGGATCCGTGTTCCGTGCAGCGATCAGCTGGCCTTCAGCGGCTTATGCGCAATATCAGGCTCTTTGCCTTGCAGCATCTGGTTCCAGTAGAACGGGGGCAGCAGGTGTTTCTTGACCACCCAGTAGAACCGGGATTCGTTGAAGGGGCTCAGCGGCAGCGTGGGCGTGACCACACCGTCGTACTTGAACTCCGCCAGCATGACCTTGCCGTAGGCGGTAACCAGTGGGCAGGATGTGTAGCCGTCGTAGGTTGCGGGCAGCGCCTGGTCGTCCAGCTGTGCCAGCAGATTGCGCACGGTGACCGGCGCCTGTTTGCGCACGGCCGCGGCGGTCTTGGAGGTGGGCAGCGAGCTGGCATCGCCCAGTGAGAACACGTTGGGGTACTGGTTGTGCTGGGTGGTGTTGCGGTCCACATCCACCCAGCCATCCGCATTGGCCAGCGGGCTCTGCTTCACGAAGTCCGGCGAGGTCTGATGCGGTGTCACATGCAGCAGGTCGAAAGGCTGCTCCACTTCGGTGGTCTCGCCGTTGGCATCTTTTGTGGCGAAACGGGCGACCTTGCGCTCGGCGTCAACGGCGACCAGATCGTGGCTCAGATTGACGCCGATCGCGTAGCGGTCCATTACCTTCTGCAGGTGCGGCACGAAGTCCGGCACGCTGAACAGGGCACCAGCGCCGCTGTAGAATTGCAGGTTGCTCTCCGGGCTCAGGTCATTGCGGCGCAGATGGTCCGCCGCCAGATAGGCGATTTTCTGCGGGGCGCCGGCGCACTTCAGAGGGGGCGGCGGCTGGGTGAAGATGGCATTGCCACCGCGGAACTGGCGCAGGCACTCCCAGGTGTAGGGAGCGGTATCGGGACTGTAGTTACTGCATACACCATTGCTGCCCAGTGCCTCACGCAGCCCTTCCACGCGATCCCAGTCCAGCTTGATGCCGGGCGCGACCACCAGCTGTTGGTACTGCAGCGGGCGTCCATCGTCGAGAGTCACCTGGTTGCTCTCCGGCTCAAATGACGCCACCCCAGCCTGAATCCAGGTTGCCTGCTCCGGGAGTGTTTCTCTCTGGGCCCGCCGGGTGCTGTCCATTTCGTAGGTGCCACCGCCGACGAGCGTGAACGCCGGCTGGTAGTAGTGGACTTCCGAGGGTTCCACCACGGCCACATCCAGCTCCGGGCGTTGGCGGAGCAGGGAGGCGGCCACGGTGGTGCCGGCAGTGCCGCCGCCGACGACCACCACCTGATGGCTGGGAGAGTTGGGGGTGTTGCTCATGGGAACCTCTTGCTCGGTTTGCGAGTGTTGTCTGAACGGCGCTTATGATATCGCGTTTGTGAGATCATAATTTGATAAAAACAAAAATTATAAGTCTTTTTTGGAATATAAAGATCAGACAAATGCATGGTGGAGCCAGTTGACCGATTCGGTGGCGACAATACGGGTATAAAGCGATCATGCCGGTTGCCGTCAGCCACCGGAGCCACCCATGGAACTTGTCTGCCCGGCGGGCAGTCTGCCCGCCCTCAAAGCGGCCGTTGATGCAGGCGCGGATGCGGTTTACATCGGCTTCCGCGACCATACCAATGCGCGTCAGTTCGCGGGCCTCAACTTCACCGAGAGGCGCATGCGCGAGGGGATGGAGTACGCCCGCAAACGCGGAACCCGAGTGTTCTGTGCGCTCAATACCTATCCCCAGCCGGCAGGCTGGAAGCACTGGACCGCAACCCTGGACCGGGCTGTCGATCTGGGCTTTGATGCCCTGATCCTGGCGGATATGGGTCTGCTGGCTCACGCGGCGCAGAAACACCCACAGGTGCCGCGTCACCTCTCGGTACAGGGGTCGGCCACCAGCTATGAGGCCCTGCGCTTCTATCACCGCGAGTTTGGCATCAGCCGTGCCGTGTTGCCCCGGGTTCTGTCCATGGATCAGGTGCGCCAGGTGGCGGAACATTCCCCAGTGGCGCTGGAGGTCTTCGCCTTTGGCAGTCTTTGCATCATGGCCGAGGGGCGCTGTTACCTGTCGTCCTACCTGACGGATGAATCCCCTAACACCTGTGGCGCCTGTTCACCCGCGAAGGCCGTACGCTGGGAGGAGAAGGGGGATGAGCTCGAGGCCCGGCTCAATGGCGTGTTGATTGACCGGTTCGCCGGTAATGAGCAGGCGGGCTACCCGACGCTTTGCAAGGGGCGATTTGACGTTGAGGGGACGACCTATCACGCGCTTGAAGAGCCTACCAGTCTCAACACCATGGATCTGCTACCGGAGCTTCACCGCCTGGGCGTGTCCGCGGTAAAAATTGAGGGCCGCCAGCGCAGCCCGGCCTATACGGGTCAGGTTGCTGGCACCTGGCGGGCAGCGCTGGATCGCATGCAGGCGGATCCGGAGGTCTTTGAACCCGCCCCACAATGGCATCGCAGCCTGGGCGAACTCTCCGAAGGTGGGCAGACTACATTGGGCGCATGGACCCGGAGCTGGAAATGACGATGAAACTCTCACTGGGCCCGATTCTCTGGTACTGGCCCCGCCAGGATGTGCTGAACTTCTACGCGGAAGCCGCCGAATGGCCAGTGGATACCGTCTATCTGGGGGAGGTGGTCTGTTCCCGCCGCCGTGATATGAAGGTGGCCGACTGGGTGGATCTGGGGCGCGACCTGCGTGACTGTGGTAAGGAGGTGGTGCTCTCAAGCCAGACACTGATCGAGTCCGAGGCCGATCTGCGCACCCTGCGCCGCATCCGCGACAATGGCGAGTTCCTGGTGGAGGCCAATGATCAGAGCGCGCTTAACATGGTAACGGAAGCCGGCCTGCCGTTTGTGACAGGCCCCTCCGTGAATCTCTATAACACCGCGACCTTACGGGTTCTTCTGCGCCACGGCCTGAAGCGCTGGTGTCTGCCGGTGGAGTTGAGCCGCGACACCCTGGCCGATATGCAGTCAGCTCTTGATGACGAAGCCCTGCATGCACCGGTGGAGGTCTTCGCCTGGGGCTTTCTGCCGCTGGCGTGGTCGTCGCGCTGCTTCACCGCTCGCTATTACGGCAAGCCCAAGGATCGTTGCGAGTTCGTGTGCCAGCAGCACCCGGATGGTTTGCCTGTTAAGTCCCGGGAAGATCAGGATGTGTTCCGACTCAACGGCATTAGTACCCTCTCCGGCGCCCGCTATGACCTGATGCGCGAGCTGCCGGACATGCAGCGCCTGGGTGTGGACACTGTGCGCCTGAGCCCTGAATACGAGGGGATGGGCGAAGTTGTGGCGCGTTTCGATCAGGCACGCCATGGGGTCATGCCGGAGCGTCACCCGCTTCATCTTGCGCAGGCGCCACCCTGCGATGGCTACTGGTATGGCAGGCCAGGTATGGAGTGGAGTCATAATCCATGAAACAGATGCTGGATCGCATGGCAAGCACCCTTGTTCCGCTGGTGGACACGCGTATGCCCTGGGGGCTCAAGCAGGGGTTGGTGGAGGTCGCAGTGAATCAACTTTTCGCCGAGGCCCTGGCCGAAGGCGATTTCGATGAACTCGAAGGTCGCGTGCTGCGTCTTGAGCTTGATGACGCTACTACCGGTGTGACCCTGGGTTTGTGGGGTGGTCGGCTGCGCATGGTAGTGCTCACGCCCGAGGCGACGATCCGGGGCACCACCGAGGCCTTCCGGCGACTGGCACAGCGCCGTGAGGACCCGGACCGGCTGTTTTTCCAGCGTCAGCTGGTGATCGAGGGCGACACGGAACTGGGATTGGCGGTGAAGAACCTTCTGGATGCCGTGGAGTGGCGTATTCCCCTGCTAAGTGGGCCTCCAGGGATCAGCGCGTCTCCGGATGACGCCGGTTGATCAGATCCCAGGCCTTGTGAATCTCTTCCAGGCGGGCGCGTGCCAGGTCTGGATCCATGTCGGTGTGCTGTACCCGGTCGGGATGATACAGGCTGCGCTGTTTGCGGTAGGCCTGGCGCAGGGTCTCCAGTGAGTCTGAGGGCTTGCCGCCGACCACCTGGCAAGCGCGCGCGAGACCGGTCAGAGGCGCCTCGCTTGTGCCGTCACCGGGGGATGTGATCCAGACCTTGCCGCGATAGCTCTGCAGGATGCGATTGCTCGCCGTTGCGGGTAGCCCGGTTGCGATGATGGCGGTGTGGCAGCGGGCAATACGGGCGGCGGAGTCGGGCCCGTCCTGGTAGCACAGATGCGCCAGCGCCATGCTCAGGCGCAGCGCTGAATCCGGCGAGCGGCGTGAAATCGCCCGGAACCATAGCGGTACCACAGGAATGATGTCCTGTTTGCCGGCGTTGAATCGGCGGATCAGGCGGCGGCGTTGGCGGGCGCCGGCGTCCAGGTTGCGCATCAGCGACTCGCCGTAGCGGATATCCAGTTCGGTTACCCTGCCGTCCGCCTTGGCAACGAAGCCCATCAGCCGGAACAGAGTGCCGTGCGCCCAGCGGGGCAGGCCAGTACGTTCCAGCAGCCGGGCTCCGTGATGACCACAGGATGCCAGTTCCCGCAGCAGCTCCGAGAGATTTTCCGGCAGCGCCTCGGCGTTCTTGCTGTTGGGCCTGGCAGTCATTGAGGGGGACCTCCCCCGGCCAGCGTACGGGCCGTTTCAAGGCGCTCGGGCGTGCCCACGTCCACCCAGTGCTCGTCATGCCGGGTGCCGGTAACACGGCCCTGGTGGCAGGCTGTTGCCAGGACCGGGCCCAGCCGGTTCTCGTCTGCAGGCGCGGTCGCAATCAGGCGCTGGTGGAGCCGGCTGATGCCGGCGAAGGTGAGCCATTCTCCGGCTTCCCTACTCACCCCGCCTGAAGCAGTCAGCGCAAAGTCACCGCTGCTGTGGTGTGCTGGGTTGGGAACCATGATCAGGTGGGCGTCGCGGTCTGCGCCCAGCCGGTTGGCAGCCAGTGAGGCCAGGTCGAAGTCCGTCCAGACATCGCCGTTGATGACCAGGAATTCAGGGTCCGTCTCTGCGAGCATTGGCAGTGCGCGGCGTAAGCCGCCCAGGGTTTCCTGTGGTGTGTCCTCGCGCGAGTACTCGATGCGGGCGCCCAGATGAGCGCCATCGCCAAGCTCGGCCTCAATCTGTTCACCCAGCCAGGCGGTGTTGATGACAATGTCCGGAATGGCGCCGCGCACCAGGGCTTCGATGTGCCACTGGATCATCGGTCGGCCGCCAATCGGCAGCAGCGGCTTGGGGGTTTCCAGCGTCAGCGGACGCAGCCGCTCGCCACGTCCGGCGGCCAGAATCATGGCCTTCATGGAGTCGCCACCACCGGGTCGACGGCCGGCGCCACCCTTTCGGCCAGCCAGTCACCGAAATGCTCCAGCGCTGGCTGCCGGCGTGCGGCCGAGATGATGTAATCCAGGGCGCGCGGGATATCCGCCAGGTAGCGCGGCTTGCTGTCGCGCTGGTCGAGGCGGGCAAAGATACCGCAGGCTTTGAGGTGGCGCTGGATACCCATGAGCTCGAACCACTGGCGGAAAGTGGCTTCGTCCGCCTGGTGCAGTCCTGCCTCCCGAGCCTCGATGCGGTAATACTCCAGCCACCAGTAGACCTTTTCCAGTGGCCAGTCGATGTAGCAATCGCGTAGCAGCGATACAGCATCATAGGTTATGGGGCCGATGACCGCGTCCTGGAAATCGATGATGCCAGGGCTGTTGCGCTCGGTCACCAGTAGATTCCGGGAATGGTAATCGCGGTGTACCGTGACCCGCGGCTGGGCCAAAGCGGACTCGGTCAGGGTGGCGCAGGTGGTTGCCAGCATGGCCTGTTCCTGACTGGAAAGCGCTAGCCCTAGCTTGTGCTCCAGAAGCCAGTCCGGGAACAGCTGCATTTCCTGCTGCAGGCGTTCACGATCATAGGGTGGCAGAGTGTAGTTCGGCGGCGAGGGCAGGCCCTGAAGGCGGACGAGCGCTCTTAGGGCCTCGCCGTAGAGCTGGTCGACCTTGTTCTCACTGGTGAGCTCATCCAGATAGAGCCGGTCGCCCAGGTCTTCCAGCAGCAGGAACCCCTGCGCCTGATCCTCGGCCAGCAGCGCCGGCACGTGCAGGCCGTGCTGATGCCAATGGCGTGTGAGCGCCACGAAGGCCCTGCAGGACTCTTTCTCCGGCGGGGCATCCATCACAATGCGGGAGCCATCCGGCGTTGACACACGGAAATAGCGCCGGAAGCTGGCATCACCGGCTACTGCTTGAAGGTCTTGTGGCGCCATTCCAAGCGTCTGGTCCAGCCAGACCCGCAGGGCGTCGTACCGTTGGTCCATGATTGCTCCCGATTCCAGATGACTCGTATTCTGCATTAAGCCTCTGCCAACTGACCAGAGAGCGTTAACATGCTGCGGTGGCGCATGTAGACTGTGTGCTTGTTTCAGCCGCATGCTGGCGAACGCTCCGGAGAGGGTGAGTGGCAATAAAGAGGTGGAGGTACAACCGCGCCGGTCGATTCCGGGTGCTGGCTGCCAGCATCACCCTGGCGTGCATGCCTGTGCAGGCTCAGGAGTCCCCGTCTGCCGCCGCTATTGATTGGGTGGAATGGGGTCAGCTGCCCCCGGAACTCCAGCAGAAGGTGCCGGCGTACTGTGGTGGCGCCTATCGGCCTCCGGCGCTCGAACCCAGTAAGGCCGGTGACGCCGCCTCGGAAGGCGAGCGGAGCCCGGTTCACATAACCAGTCGTGATGCCCGTTACCGGGTGGATGAAACGCTGGATCTGAGCGGGGACGTACGGGTGCGCCAGGGTGAGCTGCGGGCGCGCAGCGATCATGCCCGGTATGACCAGAACAGCGGCACACTCAACCTCAGTGGCGGGGTGGTCAGTCGTGCCAACGGGGTGCTGCTGACCGGTAAGGAGGCCGAAGCCAGCGACGAGACCGGAAGCCTGACCCTCAAGACGGCGCACTTCCTGCTCCATGATGCCCATATGCGTGGCAGCGCCGGCCGTGTCGAGCGCACGGGGGAAGAAGCCATGCGCATTGATCAGGCGGTCATGACCACCTGCCAGCCGGGCCGCAATGACTGGTCACTGGCGGCGAGTGCGGTGGACCTGGACCAAGCCAGCGGCTTCGGAACCGCCAGTCATGTGCGGCTGCGAGTGAAGGATGTGCCGGTGATGTACATCCCCTGGCTCAGCTTCCCCATTGATGACCGACGCAAGTCGGGCTTTCTTTATCCGTCTTTTGGTACGTCCAATACCGGCAGTGGGCTTTTTGTAGCCACGCCCTACTACCTCAATCTGGCGCCCCATTACGATGCCACCTATACGCCCCAGTACATCCATGGGCGGGGTTACTTCTCTGAGCTGGAGACCCGCTACCTGAGCCGCTTTGGGCAGACGGATGTGCAGCTGGGCTTCATTGATGAGGATTCGGAGTACGAATCGGAAAACCCCAGAATGGATGGTAAACGCTGGGGCCTGGACGTCACCAGCGATGCCGACTTCGGCGGCGGTTGGCGCGGCGACCTGGCGTACGCGGCGGTTTCCGATGATGACTACGGCAACGATCTCAACCGGACCCTGGACATCCAGCAGAATACTCATCTCAGCCGCAATGGCCGCATCCGCTACAGTGAGCCCGGCCTCAGCTTCTCCGCAGCACTGCGTGGCTACCAGACCATCGATCCCGCCATACCGGAAAGGAGCCGTCCCTATAATCAGCTGCCGCGCTTGCAGCTTGATCTGAATACCAGCAGCGGTAACTGGTATGCCACCCAGGAGACTGAATACAACTATTTCTGGCGTGAGAATGAGGATCTCCAGGGGGATGCAGCGGCCGTTGGCCACCGGCTGCGCACGCGCCCTGAGGTGGGCTGGGAACTGCGGGGGCTGCCAGGCTTTGTGAGTACGTCGATGATGCTCGATCATACCCAGTATCAGCTGGATGATATCGACAAGGATGAGCGCTTCAGTCGCAGCGTGCCCTTTGCGGATGTGGATGCGGGGCTGTATTTCGACCGTTTCTTTGATCTGGGCGACAGCTTCTACAGCCAGACTCTGGAACCGCGGCTGTATTACGTCTACTCGCCGGAGCGTGAACAGGGGGACATTCCCGTTTTCGACACCCGGCTCAATTCCTTCAATTTCAACCAACTCTTCGCCCGTGACCGTTTTGTGGGCGGGGATCGTGTGGGCGACAACAACCGCCTCACGACGGCCCTTACGTCACGAGTGTATGATGTGGATGCTGGTATTGAGCGAGCCCGGTTGAGTCTGGGTCAGATCCACCGGTTCGAGAACGAAAAGGTGACCGTCAAGGGCAGAGGCGCGGAGGCGGATCGCACCTCGCCCTACGCGGGCGAGCTTGTGCTGCGCCCGGCGGAGACCATGGATCTGCGGGTCACCGGCCAGTGGGACGCGGATGAACGTGAGACCGTCCAGGGGCGCAGCCAGTTCCGCTTCCACACCAGTGACTACCGCTATCTGTTCAACGCCGGCCACACCTACGATGGGGCCACCGACCTTGAACAGTCGGATGTGAGCGCTGTGGTGGCGCTGGGCGAGCAGACCAGCGTGATTGGCCGCTGGCCGTACGATATGGAAAATAGGGAAACAGCAGGCACTCTGCTGGGCCTTGAATACAGCAGCTGTTGCTGGAACCTGCAGCTTGTGGCCCAGCGCTATCGGACCCGGGACGAGGGGCTGGACACCCGGTTCCTGTTCCAGATCCAGCTGCTCGGGCTCGGCGGCAGTGGCGATGCCGGTGAAACGGCGCGCGATGCTATTCCGGGCTTTGATCAGCGTACTGCCATCCGCAAACGCCCGACCCCTGAACAGCTGCGGCGGCCGGCGCAGCAGCGGTGGCCCTGAAACCATTCAGATTGAGGTAAGCATGATTCCGAAACGACAGCGTTTTTCCAGCCTGCTGGCCCTGGTCTTACTGGCCTGCCTGCCTCTGTTCGCGGGAGGCGCCGACCGCCAGCCTCTGGACCGCGTCGTGGCCGTGGTGGATGAGGGTGTTGTCCTCCAATCCGAGCTCCAGGCACGCATCCAGCAGATCCGCTCACGCATGAACGCCCAGGGCACGCGGCTGCCGCCGGAATCCGTGCTGCGCGAGCGTGTGTTGGATCAGCTCATCCTGGAGCAGATCCAGATCCAGCGGGCGCGCCAGATGGGCATGCGCATTGGTGACTCCGAGCTCAACGATGCCATGCGCAATGTGGCCCGGAACAACGGTTTTGATAGTCTGGACGGTTTCGAGCAGGCGCTTGCCAGCGAGGGGCTGAGTTTCCAGCAGGCACGTGAACAGATCCGCCGCGAGATGCTGGTCAGCCGGGTTCAGCAGCAGAGTGTTGGCCGGCGTGTGCGTGTCACGGAAAGAGAAGTGGAGAACTTTCTCAGTTCTTCACAGGCCCGTGAACGCTCGGGGATTGAGCACCTGCTCGGGCATATCCTGATTCAGGTGAATAACTTCAATAACGAGGAAAAGGTCCAGGCAGCCCGCAACAAAGCAGAATCCATTCAGGATAAGCTCCAGAATGGCGCGGATTTCCGTGAACTGGCTGTTGCTGAATCCGATGGGCGCAATGCCCTGGAAGGCGGCGAGCTGGGGTGGCGCTCCGGTCAGGAGCTGCCTTCGCTGGTCGCCAGCGAGATTCCGCGGCTGGATGTGGGTGAGCCTTCCCGCGTGCTGCAGAGCAGCAGCGGCTTCCACGTGGTGACACCACTGGACCGGCGCGGCCAGGACAGCAACGAAGTTGAGCAGCGCAAGGTCAGCCATATCCTGATCAACACCCGGGACCGTTCCGACTCCGAAGCGGAGTCGATGATCCGGGATATTCAGCAACAGCTGCAAAACGGTGCTGATTTCGCAGCACTGGCCAGAGAGTATTCGGACGATCCCGGCACGGTTTCGGAAGGCGGTGAGCTGGGCTGGGTCGGCCCTGGGGAGATGGTACCGGCTTTTGAGGACACCATGATGAACACCCAGGTGGGCAACACCAGCGCTGCGTTCCGCTCGCGCTTTGGCTGGCACATCCTGAAGGTCAAGGATAAGCGCGTGGCGGAGCAGAGTGACCGGATCCGGCGTAACGAAGCCCGGCAGGCGCTGCAGAAACGCCAGTACGAACTGGAGCTGCAGAACTGGCTGAGCCAGATCCGCGAGGAAGCGTACGTGAACATCAAAACCGACGAGGGCAGCTCATGAGCCGGCCGGCGCGTCTGGCCGTCACGGCCGGTGAGCCGGCCGGCATCGGGCCGGATCTGTGCCTGAGCCTGGCGCAGCGAGCCAGGGATGACGAGCTGGTGGTAGTGGCGGACGCCGACCTCATGCGCGAGCGGGCCCGGGCTCTGGAAATGGATGTCCGTATTGAACCCTGGGAGCCGGATCAGGCGATCCCGACCCAGGCTGGTGTGCTACCGGTATGGTCTGTTGCTCGCGCCGCAACGACCCTGGCCGGGCAGCTCAACCCTGACAACGCCAGCTATGTGCTGCGCACCCTGGAGGCGGCGGTGGAAGCCTGCCAGCTCAGCATTGTTGATGCCATGGTTACTGCCCCCGTGCATAAAGGCGTGATCAACGAGGCCGGTATCCGCTTCAGTGGGCATACCGAGTTCCTACAGGAAAAAACCGGGGCCAGCGGTGTGGTGATGATGCTGGCCACTGAAGGGCTGCGCGTGGCGTTGGCGACGACCCATCTGCCGCTGCGCGAGGTCGCGGATGCCATCACCAGTACCCGTGTTGGCCGGGCGCTCGAGATCCTGAATGAAGACCTTCGCAAGCACTTCGCCATCAACCAGCCCCGCATTCTGGTTGCGGGGCTGAACCCGCATGCCGGTGAGAACGGTCATCTTGGCCGGGAGGAGCTGGATGTGATCGAGCCCCTGTTGGAGCGACTCAACAACGAGGGCATGAACCTCACCGGCCCGTTGCCCGCGGATACGCTGTTTACGCCTTACAATCTCGAAGAAGCGGATGCCGTTCTTGCCATGTACCACGACCAGGGTCTGCCGGTGCTTAAGCACAAAGGCTTTGGCCGGGCCGTGAACATCACCCTCGGGCTGCCGATCATCCGCACGTCGGTGGATCACGGCACCGCGCTGGACCTGGCGGCCACCGGGCAGGCGGACTCGGGCAGTCTGCATGAAGCCATCCAGACCGCGGGCCACATGGTGCGCCAGCGCGAACGCGCACGGAAGGAGCGCGCATGAGCCGGCCAGCAGGGCATCAGGCGCGTAAGCGCTTTGGTCAGAACTTCCTGCACGATGGCGGTGTGATCGACCGCATCGTGGCGGCTATCGACCCGTCCCCCGAGGACAATCTGGTGGAGATCGGCCCTGGTATGGGGGCACTCAGTGAACCACTGCTCCAGGCCTGCCCGTCACTTCAGATGATTGAACTGGACCGGGATCTGATTCCGGGGCTGCGGGCCCAGTTTTTCCGTTACCCAGAGCTGACCATCCACGAGGGCGATGCACTGCGCTTTGATTTTCGCGCCATCGCCGGCAAGGGGCCGATCCGGGCGGTGGGCAACCTGCCCTACAACATCGCCACACCGCTGATCTTCCACCTTCTGGAGTTCGGGGATGTAGTGCATGACATGCATTTCATGCTCCAGAAGGAGGTTGTGGAACGTATGGCCGCAGCGCCGGGTGAGAGCCAGTGGGGCCGGCTGGCGATCATGACGCAGTACCAGTGCCGGGTGCAGCCGCTGTTCACGGTGGGCTCCGGCGCATTCAAGCCGGCGCCCAAGGTGGACTCGGCCATTGTTCGGCTCATCCCCCACGAGACCATCAGCAATCCAGTACAGGACAGGGAACTTCTGGCGAAGGTGGTGCGCACGGCATTCAACGCCCGGCGCAAGACCCTGCGCAAGGCGCTGGCACCGCTGTTCGGGGATGCGGACTGGCCGCGGCTGGGAGTGGATCCGAAACTGCGACCCGAGAATCTGACATTGGCGGATTATGTGATGCTGGCCAATGATCTGTACGCACAGCAATCCAACGGGAGTACGGCATGAGCGAGTACGCCATCGGCGACATTCACGGCTGCCATGACAGTCTGCGCGCCCTGATGGACCGCATCGGCTTCAGCCCGGACCGGGATCGGCTCTGGTTTGTGGGCGACATCATCAACCGGGGTCCCAAATCCCTGGATTCCCTGCGTCTGGTGCGCGACCTTGGCGATAATGCCCTGGTGACCCTGGGCAACCATGACATGCACTTTCTGGCGGTGGCGCTCGGCGGGCATGAGCTGAGGCCGAAGGATACCCTGCAGGCGATCCTGGAAGCGCCTGACCGCAATGCGTTGATCGACTGGCTGCTGCAGCAGAATTTTGCGATCCCCAATGAGGCGCGCGGTCTGCTGATGGTTCATGCAGGAATTCCCCATCTGTGGACAGCACAGGAGGCGGTTGCCTACAGCCGGGAACTGGAGGCGGTGCTCCAGAGCCGTGAGGCGTCAGGGTATTTCCAGGCGATGTACGGCAATCAGCCGGAGCGCTGGGATGCGGCTCTTGAGGGCATGGAGCGCTGGCGGATTATCACCAATTACCTGACCCGTATGCGTTTTCTGGCCGCGGACGGCACTCTGGATCTGGCGACTAAAGAAGGCGCTGGCGCGGCACCGGCAGGCTTTGCGCCCTGGTTCCAGCACCCACGACCGGATGCCACGGAACTGATCTTTGGGCACTGGGCGGCTCTTGAGGGCCGCACGGACACACCCGGTGTCCATGCTCTGGATACGGGCTGCGTCTACAACGGCCAGCTCACGGCAATGAACCTTGATACCAGGGAGATGACCCGTGCTGAACCCTGCGACTGAAGCCGGCTTCCCCGCTGGCACCTGGTTGGCACTGGCCGCGGTTGTCGGTGGCGTGGCCGTTGCAGCGGGGGCCTTTGGTGCCCATGCGCTTGAGGGCAAGCTTTCCGAGCATTATATGAGCGTGTTCCAGACAGCAGTGCAGTATCAGATGTTCCATGCGGTGGCGTTACTGGGAGTGGCGCTGATCGGCATGATCCGGCCGGATGCGTCCTGGCTGGTGCCGGCGGCCTGGGCCTTCCTGGTGGGGGTGCTGCTGTTCAGCGGCAGCCTTTATGCCCTGGTGCTGAGCGGGATCCGGGTTCTGGGGGCGATCACGCCGATTGGGGGTGTGGCGTTTCTGGTGGGATGGTTGTGTCTCGTGATGGCGGGGCTGCGGCTGGGGGCTTGAAGCTCAGAAGCGGAAGCCTCAATCTTGAGTGGGTACCCATCACCATGCACTCCAGCTGGATCGGGTTTTAAAATGAAGATCGAACTGAATGGCGAGAATACCGAAGTCAGCGACGGCGCAAGCATCCAGGCGCTGGTGGATCAGCTGGAGCTAACCGGGCGGCGGATTGCCGTAGAGGTGAATGAGGAGATCGTGCCCCGTAGTGAGCATGATTCCCATCAACTGTCACCCGGTGATCGGGTGGAGGTTGTGCACGCGATTGGTGGTGGCTGAGCCAGAACCCCCTGAAACGAGAGACATGATGACCAACGAGAACCCCCAGGACACGCCCCTCACCATTGATGGCACCACCTATCATTCCCGCCTGCTGGTGGGAACAGGCAAATACGCCAGCTGGGAGCAAGCCCGTGAGGCCATCGAGACCAGCGGAGCTGAGATGGTGACCATGGCGGTGCGGCGCACCAACCTGGGCCAGAACCCGGACGAACCCAGCCTTCTGGACATCGTCTCGCCGGAGCAGTACACCCTTCTGCCCAATACCGCCGGGTGCTACAACGCCCGGGATGCCGTGCGCACCTGCAAGCTGGCGCGCGAGCTGCTGGACGGCCACAACCTGGTCAAGCTGGAGGTTCTGGGCGATGAGAAGACTCTTTACCCGGACGTGACCGAGACCCTGAAGGCGGCGGAACAGCTGATCGACGACGGATTCCGGGTTATGGTCTACACCAATGACGACCCGCTGATCGCGCTCAGGCTGGAGCGCATGGGGTGTGTGGCCGTCATGCCGCTGGGCGCCCCCATTGGCTCCGGTCTGGGCATCCAGAACCGCTACAACATCCGCACCATTGTTGAGAACGCCAGTGTTCCGGTGTTGGTGGATGCAGGCGTGGGCACGGCGTCGGACGCCAGCGTGGCAATGGAGCTGGGCTGTGATGGCGTACTAATGAACACCGCCATCGCCGAGGCCAGGGAGCCGGTCCGCATGGCCAGGGCCATGGGCAAGGCCATTGAAGCCGGTCGTGACGCCTACCTCGCCGGCCGTATGCCCAAAAAAGCCTACGCGAGCGCCTCATCGCCGCTTGACGGCACCTTCTTCCAGTGACCGCTGGGGCGTAAGAACCCCAGCCCCGCGTGACAGGCCCCGACCGCGCTTTGACCGACCCTGCGCCCCACCCGGCCACAGGGTCGATTTGTATAAATTGTGGGCGAAAGCCTGTGCCTCTGCTATCCAAATAGAGGGGAGGCGCAGTCCATAGAGCCTCCTGCTCAGTCAAAGCCGTGATCGTGGAGGACCACATGAAAACAATGCTAAGCGGGCTTCTGTTCGGCGTCCTGATCCTTTCGGGCGGGATGGCAACAGCGCAGACCGGCAAGACCCTCAACGTATTCACCTGGGAAGGCTATGTGCTGCCTGAGGAGGTTGAAGCCGTTAACAAGCTGCTTGAGCGCAAGGGGTACGACTACCGGGTGCAGGTTATTGAGCCGTGGGCGGAGGGCCCGTCCCAGATGTTCGACGTGATGCGCAGCGGCAACGTGGACATCAGCTTTCTCACCCTCAACTACATCAAGATGCAGGGGGGCAAGATCCAGTCGCTGTTGCAGCCCATTAACACGGATTCCCCACGACTCACCAATTACGACGCTTTGAACGACGACCTGACCCAGATTTCAATGGGCATGGATAATGGTGAGCCCCTCTACATTCCCTGGGGCGGGGGCGCCTACGGCATCTGGGCCAACATGGACAAGCTCTCCAAGGATGAGCTGCCACAGTCGGTGAACGACCTCTGGAACGATCGCTGGGAAGGTAAACTCTCGCTCACGAAGGGCCAGATCCAGCCCAACATTGCCCTGGCGTTGATGGCCCAGGGGAAAGAGCCGTTCTACATCAACGAGCTGGCAGGGGACCGTGCCGGACTGGGCAAATACTCCAAGGCTGATACAGCGCTGCAGCGCAAGGTGAATGCCCTGTACGACCAGGTTGGCAATCTCTGGTCCGATGGGCCGGTATTCAGCGACGATCTCCTCCTGGTTGCCTCCTACGGCCCGGGCGTATCAGCGCACAATGCCGAGGGCGGCAACTGGGAGCTGGTCCCCTTTGAGGAAGGGAATACAGTGTGGCTGGACACGATCAACTTCAGTTCAGAGCTTTCCGGCCGGAAACTGGAAGCGGCGGAAATATTTGCCAACTACTTCATTGGCAAGAAAGTCCAGGAGCGGGTGGTTGAAGGACTGGGTATGGTCGCCGCCTCAAGCAAGGTGGATTCCAACCCGCTGATCGAGGACAACCCGAACTTCTTTGACTCGGCCATGTTCTGGCCTCCCTATGACAGTAAGGCCAACAACGTGATGAAGATCATCTCGGATCGGGCGATGGAGTAAACCATCCAAGTAGCCGCTAAGTGAACTCGCAGCGGCCATTGCCAAAGGGCAATTGGCCGCTGGGTAGCTGGATATCCTCTTGAGCGACCTTTTCGGCGGCGGCGTTGCGTCCATTCCGACAAGGGCTCAGGTCTTCTTGTTGGTCTCACGACGCTTGACCAGTGCCTTTTTCATCCAATCGCTAGCGTGCCGCATTTCTTGCTGCAGTGATTCGATCTCGTATTGCGTCAACCGCCGGTGCTTTCCGGAGGTATCCTGTTTCGCCTTGTGTGCGTTGGTCGATGTCATAACGAAAGGCCTCTTCCGATCGCTGTTCATTGCCTGGCCATCTTTGTTCTCCGTGCCGGCCAGCATTGTGTCTTTGGCCGGCAGATTGACGGAGCTAGGATTGGCGATCATTTGAATTGGCCACTACCAGTCATGACGGCGGCGACTAAAATGTAATCTCCTCATTGGGATGTTAGGCGCGTGCCCGCGTGGGGCAACCTGGGGCCTGGAACTTGTCAGCCCACGAGATCTGGTTTCTACCCACGCGCCCGCGTGGGGCGCGACATCTGAGAACTTAACGACCATTATGATTACCACTTGTTTCTATCCACGCGCCCGCACGGGGCGCGACACACTCTGCATCAATATAGACGCGCTCCCCGCTAGAGTTTCTATCCACGCGCCCGCACGGGGCGCGACGTTATGACGCAGCCTGATTTAGACTCATTGGCCGTTTCTATCCACGCGCCCGCACGGGGCGCGACGATCGTTGATATTGTCCAGCAAAAGGCCAGCGTCGTTTCTATCCACGCGCCCGCACGGGGCGCGACACTATTGACTATGCGTAACCGCACCCGGCGCATGTTTCTATCCACGCGCCCGCACGGGGCGCGACTTTGTGACTTGCTTCAGTTCGCCGTTCAGTTCAAAGTTTCTATCCACGCGCCCGCACGGGGCGCGACAAGGAGGTGGCGTCTGGGGTTTACGGTGAGGTCACGTTTCTATCCACGCGCCCGCACGGGGCGCGACATCTATAATCTGAGGATCAGGACAAGCCGCACCAGTTTCTATCCACGCGCCCGCACGGGGCGCGACCTCCTGATCCGGGTTAACTACCGCCCCGCCCGCATTGTTTCTATCCACGCGCCCGCACGGGGCGCGACCCGCAAACCCGCCGCCCGATACGGCAGCCTTATTGTTTCTATCCACGCGCCCGCACGGGGCGCGACGGATGCGAATCACTCTCGGAAACGCATCTAGGTAGTTTCTATCCACGCGCCCGCACGGGGCGCGACCGACAGGGGCGATGCGCTGGGCAGCATCTATCTGTGGTTTCTATCCACGCGCCCGCACGGGGCGCGACATGTACGCCTCGATCAATGGGCTGGTGCTGGTGTCGTTTCTATCCACGCGCCCGCACGGGGCGCGACTGGGAACAAGTATCGGGGACACGCTTTTGCATCGGTTTCTATCCACGCGCCCGCACGGGGCGCGACTCACGAATCTGCCGGATAATCACCAATCCACCCAGGTTTCTATCCACGCGCCCGCACGGGGCGCGACCAGAGCCGCCATCAGAGCCGCCATCATCACCACCTGTTTCTATCCACGCGCCCGCACGGGGCGCGACTTGCAATTTAGAAAAACTGAATATCTGATAACCTGTTTCTATCCACGCGCCCGCACGGGGCGCGACCCGTGGGTATGTTTTTACTTCCCGCACATCGTCATGTTTCTATCCACGCGCCCGCACGGGGCGCGACTGGCGTCTCTGCCCCTGAAAACGTGAGCGTTACTGTTTCTATCCACGCGCCCGCACGGGGCGCGACGAGTTGGTCCAAGCGAACTCAAAAGACTTTTCCAGTTTCTATCCACGCGCCCGCACGGGGCGCGACGGTTATCTCTGGATAATATCCCGAGCTATTAGAGTCGTTTCTATCCACGCGCCCGCACGGGGCGCGACACCACATTCGGGCGCCCCCGCTTCAGCCTTATTGGTTTCTATCCACGCGCCCGCACGGGGCGCGACCGCTATTCCTGGTTTCTTGTTGTCGTGCTTCATGTTTCTATCCACGCGCCCGCACGGGGCGCGACCGATTGCAAAGTCTGAGCTAATCTGATTATCGGCTGTTTCTATCCACGCGCCCGCACGGGGCGCGACGCATCATCAGCGCAAGCAGCGAGGTGATGGCCTCCTGTTTCTATCCACGCGCCCGCACGGGGCGCGACGTACCTGACGAAACAGTCGAGTTCTCCCCGGAAGTTTCTATCCACGCGCCCGCACGGGGCGCGACGAAAACCTACCCGCGGCCTCAGTGTATGCGCTCTGTTTCTATCCACGCGCCCGCACGGGGCGCGACGCAACAGCACCGGGATCACCCCCAGCCAGAGAGGGTTTCTATCCACGCGCCCGCACGGGGCGCGACAGTCGCTCAAGGTCGGTCTGATCGACTTCGTCAGGTTTCTATCCACGCGCCCGCACGGGGCGCGACGCGGTAGCCAGCGTGCCGTCGCCAGCGGAGGCCAGTTTCTATCCACGCGCCCGCACGGGGCGCGACATGAGTAATTTAGCGCCAAGCCAGCGTGTTGGCGTTTCTATCCACGCGCCCGCACGGGGCGCGACATGAAACAGACCTCAAAAAGGCCAAACGTGGTATGTTTCTATCCACGCGCCCGCACGGGGCGCGACATCAAATGCACTACCAATAGCCTCTTCCTCAGAAGTTTCTATCCACGCGCCCGCACGGGGCGCGACCACCTTCTGAGTGTTCACGCCATTGAGCTGGCGGCAGTTTCTATCCACGCGCCCGCACGGGGCGCGACATCTGCTCAACCATGCTGTATTGGCCGGATGACGTGTTTCTATCCACGCGCCCGCACGGGGCGCGACCCCATTGGTGCCGTCGAACTTCTGCGTGGTCTTGTTTCTATCCACGCGCCCGCACGGGGCGCGACGTGAAGGAATTGGCGGAGTGGGTCGGCTCCTGGTGTTTCTATCCACGCGCCCGCACGGGGCGCGACCTGGTATAGGGCGTTCACATCGCCTGAACTGCCCTGTTTCTATCCACGCGCCCGCACGGGGCGCGACCAGACCTCCAGCGCCAACTCGCGGATGAGCAACAGTTTCTATCCACGCGCCCGCACGGGGCGCGACGGGAACTGAGATACTGGTGCCGGGCGATTTTTTTGTTTCTATCCACGCGCCCGCACGGGGCGCGACCATGATTTTTTCCACGCTTTATAAGCCAATTGCGTGTTTCTATCCACGCGCCCGCACGGGGCGCGACATCGACCAGCTTTTGCTCGTCATAGTCACGGATGGTTTCTATCCACGCGCCCGCACGGGGCGCGACTTTCTGCCGTTGGCTCCGGTTCATGTTCCGGTTCGGTTTCTATCCACGCGCCCGCACGGGGCGCGACGACCGGGACAGGCCCCGATTATTGGCGCCATGACGGTTTCTATCCACGCGCCCGCACGGGGCGCGACGACCGTCTGGTCATCAATCGTGGCGTTACCGACCCGTTTCTATCCACGCGCCCGCACGGGGCGCGACAGGTGAGCTTAAAATTAAACTGCCGTCGCTATGCGTTTCTATCCACGCGCCCGCACGGGGCGCGACATCGCGCACTACCAGACGACAGCAGACCACCGAGAGTTTCTATCCACGCGCCCGCACGGGGCGCGACAACGAACGTGTTGCCCATGCGGTAAGGGATAAACACAGTTTCTATCCACGCGCCCGCACGGGGCGCGACCCATTAGATCACCTTTCTATTACAGAGGTGCAATATGTTTCTATCCACGCGCCCGCACGGGGCGCGACGATCCCCTGGCGACAGTGCTACCGTGCGGAACTTGTTTCTATCCACGCGCCCGCACGGGGCGCGACGCGACCCGCTGGGCAACCCGACAGACATCACGGTGTTTCTATCCACGCGCCCGCACGGGGCGCGACACAAAAACAGAAAGATCAACCATCCCATTAGATGTTTCTATCCACGCGCCCGCACGGGGCGCGACTTGATCCGGTTATATTTTCAGCGATCGCGAAGTCTGTTTCTATCCACGCGCCCGCACGGGGCGCGACGCGGCGCTCTGCGCGGGCCATCTCGTTCAGATTGTCGTTTCTATCCACGCGCCCGCACGGGGCGCGACTTGAGAGACTTGCGCATCCAGAGATTTCTTCTGGTTTCTATCCACGCGCCCGCACGGGGCGCGACACGAAGGCGGCGATCAGCTCAACGTTCCTTTCTGGTTTCTATCCACGCGCCCGCACGGGGCGCGACCTTACCACAAAAAACACAGGCGAATTGGCTGCCTGGTTTCTATCCACGCGCCCGCACGGGGCGCGACCGCTCAAGTCTAGCTTGTTAAAGAGCAGCCCAAAACACCGCTATCTCCGCTGACCTGCCAACGAATAAAGGGCGTAAAGGGAAAAATTGGCTCCCTGGAAAGCAAAAACCCTAATATCAATGGGTTAGAGGTGCGCTGATGCGCCGGGGTTTTGGTGGGAACCATGGGGTAGCGCCTACAGAATCAGGGTGTCGTTCAATGGATCATCCGCTGGCTTGGCTCCATGGTGCTCAACCTTTTCCCTACCTTTCTTGCCCAGAAAGTAGAACCGGAGACTGTCTTCTTCACTGTCATAGATTGAGAGCAATTCATCCTTGAGCTGGGTGAAATGAGCCGGCTCCACATCGCATTCGAATACGGAGTTCTGCACCCGGGTACCATAATCCAGGCAGGCCTTTGCGATCTGCCGGAGTCGGTGCCGACCTTTTGCGGTGGTTACGCTGACATCATAGGTAATCAAAACCAACATCGTTACTTCACCATGTAAGGAGTATAGAACGCCATATCGCCCCGTAGGTGCCGTGCCAATAACAGGGCTTGGCAGTGCGGGAGCAGGCCAATCGGGACCTGTTCTTCCAGATAAGGGTGTTGCAACTCGGTCTGTTTGCGCTCCTGGTAAGCGCTGAGAACTTTCTTGCGCGGCTCCTCCTTCAGCCGGACGGCGCCGCTGGCGTCCGTCTCAAAGTCCTTGAGCTGGACCTGCTGCCGGTTGACCAAGGTAAGGACGAACCGGTCCGCCCACGCCGCCCGGAACTCTTCCAGCATATCCAGCGCCAGGCTTGGGCGGCCTGGCCGGTCCTTGTGGAGGAACCCGACGTAAGGGTCCAGCCCTACCCCCTGCAATGCCGATGTGCATTCCTGGGTAATGAGCGAGTAGATGAAAGACAGGAGGGCATTGACTGGATCCGTTGGCGGTCGGCGTACGCGGCCGCCGAATGCGAATCCGGAGCCCTTCAATAGGTCATTGAAAACGCCAAAATAGGTGTTGGCGGCATCCCCTTCCATGCCGCGGACTGCTTCCACGGAGTACGCGTTGCGGACACGCCGGAGGCTGGTTGCCAGCTTGTCCACTGCCTCCCTGAGGGCGGGGGTCTCTCCGTGGTTGCGGATCTCGCGCTGCAGCACGGAACGGCTGTTGGCGACCTTGGCCGCCACGGAAAGCCGGGCAACCGAGGCGGCTTGCTCCTGCGAATCGGCCCAGCGGTACTGTTCCCGTCTGAGCAGTACGTTACCGCTTTCCGGCCCCTGAACTCGTGCAAGAAAACGCCCATAGTCCGTATAGAAAGACAGCCCGATACCCTGGTCAGCGCAATAGCCCATCAGGAAAGGTGATACTGAAACGCGGCCAAAACAAATGATGCCGCCCAGTGACAGCGCCGGGAACTGTCCCAGCTTTTCGTCACCCTGTTTGATGACAATGGTTTCCCGCTCCTTGTGCAGGTAGGTCTCCTGGCGGGTGATGTAGAGCGTATTCAGAAGCCGCTGCATTGCTGGAACAACTCCTTGATGTAGCGCTCGGAGGCATCTTTCCGGAAGCGCTGGGGCTGGCAGGTTTCGGCGAGTGAGCATGCCCGGCATCGTTTGGCGTCGTCGATGGGTGCCGGCGTTCTGCCTTCATCCAGCAGTTGGTGGGCGGCCTGGATGCAGAGCATGGTTTGTTCCTTCAGGGGCTGGTCAATGGCTACGGTTTCCCGGTGGCGCTTTTCCCAGTACCAGATTGCGCCTTCGGCAACGCTGGTTTCCTTCATCTCTTCGATGCAAAGAGCCTGGGCGCATAGCTGGATGCGATCCCAGTCCTGAACCTTCGGCTTTCCCCGTTTGTATTCCACAGGGCGGTAGATGGCGGGTAACCCCTGTTCAACCTCCAGAAGATCCATTTTGCCAGTGAGTCCGTGATCTCTGGATAGCAGCTCCACGCTGCGTTCATACCGAACCCCATTCCGGGTCTCTGACTCGCCGGAATCCACGCGCTGATGAAGCACACGACCTTCCGCCGTAAACCGGTTTTCTGCCCACACCTGCTCCACATGGATCAATGCAAACTGCCGAGGGCAATACGCGTAATGCTGGAGAGCGGAGATGGGCAGAAGGTCATCCATAGTGGTATTGCCTATAGCTTCTCTTGCACGCTGACGCCTTCCGGAATGGACTCGGCATCAACAGTGACGCGGTAATCCGAGAATTGCCGCGCGGGGGAGTCTGGTTCTCCATCCACCCGCTCCACGTTCACGGCGTCGAACAGTGTGTGGGCCGGGGCATTGCCCATGGCATTGTCATGCTTGAACACGATCAGCTTACGGGCGGACATTTCACCACGTGACGCAGAGCGGTCGTGCTCAAACATGTTGATGAGCGAGCGCCACAACAGGTCCAGGTCTTCTTCCCCAAAGCCCGTCTGTTCCGCCAGTTTTGCGGATATAAAGCCATGCGCCCTGTAAAGGCCGTAAGGAATGATGTGCTTCCGCCCCATCGTGCGGTTGTCGCCGCTTTGTTGCTCGGCTTCCTTTTCCGTAGTAACCGCCATGCGGGTAATTGACATTTCGAGGGGGACAACAGGGTCAATGGAGTTGGCAAAAGCCATCTGGATTGGGCCGCGAACCTGGCCGCAATTAACGCCAGTCGTCATGACGGCGCCGAAGGAGCGGATGTCAAAAAAGTTGGAGCACATCCATTGCGTCAGCTGGGCTGCCTTGTCTTTGTCGTTCGGCAGCTTATTGTTCTTTTCCTGTTTTATCCCTAACGCATCATAGGCCTTCTGGTGCTGATTGTTCAGCACACTTTTTTCCTGCATATAGATGTTGTAGCCGGACGACTCCTCTTTCTCAAGGCTGACGTAATTCCGGATCTTGCGCTTGAGGCAGACGTCAGTCACGAGGCCCTGGTTGGTCTCCGGGTCAATGCGCGGCAGGTTGCCCGCATCGGGGTCGCCGTTCGGATTGCCGTTGGTGACGTCAAATAGAAAGACGAATTCATAGCGATTGGTGATGGCGGTCATTGGTCTTCTCCTTGTTCAGCGGTTTCCGGTTTGCGGAAGTGGCTCTGGGACTGGTGGTAGTAGCCGATGGCGAATTGGCCCTGGGCTTCAAGACGCAGGTTCTTGGGGAAGGTTGGGCCCAACCCGTCCATGATTTCGCCAACCTCTTTTTCGAGGTTTACGGCAAGCCCTGGCTTGTCTTTGCGCAATCGGCTTAGGTGGTTTCCGTAGTTATTAATGAGTACTGGAAAGATACTAGCGGGGGTCGTCGATGCAGATCCGTAATAACGATCCCGGATTGTAGCGTTCACGTTACCTTGCGCCGCATATTGGGCATCTTCCAGTACGGCAAACAGTCGGCCGAGCCGATAGCCGGGATTGGCGTTTTCTTTGTCGAGACTCACGGGTACCTCCTCTTGGATTCCTTTCACGCCCAGACGCTTGTCGCGCGCCAGAACGCCTTTGCAGAGAGCGACACGCAGGTCGGAAATATCCCCGTCCGTGCGCATGCGCATAATGATGTTGGTCAGCAGGCTTCGCGGGTAACGCCTGCCGGTCAAGATGGATCGGGTCAGCTCCCCCGCGAGCTGGGGTAGTATGTCGTCCCAGCTGCCTTTCTTGTCCTTGCCGCGGTGGGGGGTGGTTTCCAGCAGTAAACGCCAGATGCCGGGAAAGGTTTTCCATGGCAACGGATCCAGGCTGAGGTCCTGGTAGTGTTGTGTCATCCGTTGGGCGAAGGACCGCAACGAGCCGGTTTCCCAGTACCGGATGGAAAGGCGTGAGGCGTTTGGGGCCAGGCCCAGAACATAGATCTGTGCTTCATCGTTGAGGCCGGGATCCTGTTCGCGCAGGGGCTGGCCTCGCGCGACCGAATCCAGCAGGCGCTTAAGACGCTCTGTCTCGCTTTCGTCACTTGCCCTTGGATTCAGCATCTGGGCAAAGGTCTGCTCGGCGGCTTGGGTCTGTGACTGGTCATCCGCAATGGCCCAGAAAACCGTGGTTGCGTCACCGATCTGGAGACGCTGATGGTTGTCGGGTTCATTTCTGAGCAGGTGGTTCAGTGTCGTGGTGTACGCAAAGGCGGCTTTCTCGGAAACCGGGGCGTTATCCCCTTGAGACTTGCCGTAGGATTCGTAGGCTTTTTCATTGAATGAGACGATGGAGGCTCCCATCGACTGTGCATCCTTGACGCCCTTGATCGAGGGGTGGACCCGCGCTACAGGCGCGCGCTCACCCGTCACGAGACAGGTGCCCTCCGGGGTCTCGGCCTCGTCGAGGAGCTGTTTTCTGAGCGCTTTGGCCGCCTCCCTTTGATGAATGAGCTGCTGTTCCCCCTCGAGACGGAAAACAACATTGGTGTCCAGAACTTCGTCACTCAATTTTGGATAGCCGTGCGAGTGCTCCGGTTGCCATTGACGCAGAAAACGCAGGAGGGCCAGAAGGCCTTCATCGTCTGTATCGGCGAGAACGTTCTCGTGATACTCCCTGAATGCTTTATGGGCTTCGGCGGCCCGCTTCTGGGCTTTTTCATCCTGGCCTTCTGTGATCCCAAGGGCGTACTTGGTGTTATCCCACAAGAAGGCGGGTGGTGGATTAACGCCGGCTCGTTTGGGCGGCTGGGTTACCAGGATCAGGCTGGGCCGCGGCTTTTTGCTGCTGGTATCACGAAGATCCTGAACGTCAACGAGCTTCCCTTCAGGCGAGAGAACCAGTCCAAAGCTGATCTTCTCATAACTGTACCCGATAGGTGCGATTGTGCTGTCCGGCTGGGCTGCCAGCCGCTCGTAATAGTCGTTCAGTGCTGTCAGGATCATGCTCGCACCTCCTCATCATGGAAAGCGGGAATATCAATAACGCCATCCTTCATGACCGGCCGGAAAAAGTGGGGCGTCATGCCGTTCTGGAAATCGAAGTCATGGAGCATGAAGCCCAGGTCCTTCTCGCCCAGAAGGCTGTCATCCACGGCCATTTCCGATTCGCCCTCCTCAACCAAACGAAAAAAGGCGGGAAATTCACGATTGCCGAGACAGGGATTGTGGAAGCATTGGCCTTTCCGGGCTCGGCGGTTGAATATGTCCAGGTGCTTGCCTTCCGTGTCGTCGTCTCCGGCCTTGGAGGTGAGCTCGAAGTGCGCTTCGATGATGTAGGCCACGTCCCGGAGGATGGTCGCCGCACGCTGTTGGCGGTCTTCATCAACAAGGTTTGAGAGCCCAGAGGTGGACTCTGCTTTCATCGCCGACTTCACGTTGCCGGTGGGGATTTTGGAGGCGACTTCGTTGCGCCGTATGGATTCAAACCGGATTGGTTTCAGAACCTGTATGCGGTCAATTACCCACCGGATGGCCGGCTTCCAGTGAATGGCTTCCAGGATGCCCCGGGCTGCCGAAGGGGTGATGACGTCGTAGCTCACCCGCTCCACTTTCATTTCCGGGCGTGTAAAACAGGCCCGGTCACCCCAGACGATTAGTTTGATTCCATATGCCATGTTTTTCTCCTTTAGATCCACGTCATTTCGACGACTCAGATAATCGAGTTTTCCGCTCTGATAAAGACCGAGTTATCCCAATTCAGCCCATAGTCAGGAGAGTAGAGGTCTTCGTTCACCAGTAGCAGGAATTGCTCCCCAAACTCTTTCGGCCGGATGGATTGAACCGCACCAGCGCTTTTTAATGCTTTATAGGCCTGTTCAGGAATCTGCACCAGGTAGGGCTGCAAGTTCCGGCTGATTCTGCCAACACGCTCGGCGTACTCCAGATCCTTGATGGCTTTCCGGGCACCATCATCGTACGGAATGATGACCGGGATCATGGTGCTTTCAATCATCTGGAACTGCTCCGAGATCCACTCAAAGGGAAGGCTGTCGATCTGGCTCCGGTTGACCCGGCCCAGTAGGTCATTGGCATCCAGTTCCTTGTCCTTTTGCCAATAAAGCTCCCGGAAATAGGCATTGATTGCCGCCAGTGACAGCGGATCCTCAAACTGGCGGAAGATCGCCCTGGCAGCCTGGGCGAACTGTTCAAGCTCCGGAGGTGTGGGCCAGTCATCGGCTACGGAGAACACGCGGACCTCGCTGGTCTCCGGTGACCGCTTGCCTTCGCGGTTGCAACGCCCCGCGGCCTGGGCGATGGAGTCGAGGCCGGTTTCGGCTCTCAGCACCAGAGGGAAGTCCACGTCAACGCCGGCCTCGATGAGTGATGTGGACACCAGTCGGCAGGGCAAGCCGTCCTGAAGCCGTGCCCGGATCTCGGCCAACACGTTACTTCGGTGCCTGGCGCACATCAGGGTCGTGAGATGAAAGGCGCCGGGGTCATCGGCGATCTGTTCATACAGGCATCGGGCGTGGCGCCGGTTGTTGACGATGCACAATGTCTGGTCATTGTCACGGAGGGTGGCCGCGATATCGCTGTCGTAAGCTTCCCCCACGTGGTGCAGGGTTACCCGCTTCAGGCGGTGGAAGATGCGTTCGCGGTCCGGAGCCAGCTCCCGGACGTCTTCCAGGCCGCCCCTGAACTCGTCATTGGCTCTGAGGGCGGGTTGCGTGGCCGTGCAAAGCACAAGGCTTGTCCGGTAGTTGCGCGCCAACTCGTCGACTGCCGCTACGCAGGGGCGCAGTAGCTTCAAGGGTAGGGTCTGTGCTTCATCCAGTATTACGACGCTGCCACTGATGTTGTGGAGCTTGCGGCATTGCGACGGGCGGTCGCCGAACAGGCTTTCAAAGAACTGGACCGAGGTGGTGACCACAATCGGCGCTTCCCAGTTCTCCATTGCCTTCTTCAGTTTCTCCGCTGCTTCTGGTGCTTTCTGCCCGTCATCCTGATAGGCGCTGTGATGTTCGAGTACGGCGGTTTCACCATAGGCCCCCAATGCCTGACGGAAAACCGCTGCGTTCTGTTCCACGATGCTGGTAAAAGGAATCACGAAGATAACGCGCCGCAGACCGTGCCGGATAGCATGGTCGAGCGCGAATGCCAGTGATGTCAGCGTCTTGCCGCCACCGGTGGGAACGGTCATCGAGAAAAGGCCGGGCGGTTGTTCGGACTCGTTGCGGGCATGATTGAGGATTTCCATGCGCAGTTCATTAACGTCGGTATCCGGTTTGAACCCTGAAAGAGTCTTTTCCAGCTCTTCCCGCAGTGTTTCCAGTGATGGGAAGCCCTGCCTTTCAACTGGAACCCCTGTGGTCTTCGCATAGAAGGCCTCCGTGTCCCGGTAATCCGCATCAACCAACGATGAGAAGAGCATCCGGGCCATCAACGAGAACTGAAAGAACCGTTGGTCCGGTTTCAGGCTGAAAGCCTCGGGTTGAGGGGGGTGAGTCGGGACCGGGACTTCTGTTTCCCAGGCGGGATCGAGGGTAGGCACCTCCTGGTCAAGGCGTTGCGCAAGCGGTGATCGGAGGCCTGAATCCTTACCATTGGCCAATCCCGCGTGATGACCCGCGATGCCATACGCCAGCAAGGTGCCAATATCCCCAAATCGCTCGCTCGCAACCATGGCGCCCCGGGTGGCGTGGTCCACCTTTATGCTTTCACCCTGGAGTCGTTTCTGGAAGCGGGGCGCGTACTTGCCCAGGTCATGGAGAAGACCCATGACCCGAGCCATTGAGCCACAGGCAAAAGGAGCCGCGTTGGATTCGGCCAGCGCGGCTGTGCTTTCAAGGTGCTCATGGAGCAATTGCCAGTCCGCCTGGTCTTCCCGTTCGGTACTGTGGGCGAAAAACGCGTTGTCCTGACTCATATTCGGCCTCTTGTTCCATTACTCCCTTTTAGTAGCCGTTGTATCACGGGGCCTGCCCCACATAACGCATCACTGTTGGAATCACCAGTACAAGCCGTGCATGCGTGAGACCTGGTCCGCAACGTCCCGCCTCAATGCCTCCGGGCCGATCACTTCCACGTCGGGCCCATAACGGAGAACTTCCATAACCAACTCCGTTGGGTCCGCGTAGGGCACGTAGAGGTGGAAACAGCCATCGCTGGCCCATTGGCTCTGCTGGTCCGGGTGCCACAGTTCCTCCGCGCTCCAGCGCGCCGCCCGTGGTGAGAAGCACAGGTGCGCGGTTTGGCGCGCTTCGCCGGTGAAGATGCCGAAACTGGTGCTGAGTTGGGCGTCCAGGGTTTCGGGCGGGCATTCATTGGATTCGTCACTGGTTACGGATGGGCCACTCATCCGGTCCAAGGAGAACAGCCGCAGTCCCTTGGCCTGATGGCACCAGCCCAGCAGGTACCAGTTGGAGCGGTAGTGCAGCAGCCGCTGCGGGCTGATGGTTCGTTCCTGCGTCTGCTCCCGGCTGCGGCTGGTGTATCTGGCATGGAGCTGGAGGCCGCGGAGGGTGGCCTCGGCCACATTGCGGAAGATGGACTCCGGGGCATGGCGGGCCAGGATGGGCTGGATCCGGATGCGTTCGCTCAGGCGCTGGGCCGTATCGCCCTCGTCACCCAGAAGCTCCCGGATGCGGTTCTTGAGCGGGGCCAGATGCGGCGTCATCAGCCCGGGCTGTACGGCTTCCAGCAGTTGCTCGCTGGCCAGCAGGGCATGGAGTTCGCTGGCGTTCATCCAGAAGCCGGGCAGCTCGAATACCGGTTCGTCCGGGTCGTATTCGTGGCCGTTGTGTTCCCGGTTGTAGGTTATTGGAGCGCCGAGGATGTCCCGCATGAACTGGAAGTCCCGGGTAATGGTGTTGCGGGAGGCTTCCAGGTTGTTCATGAAGGTCTGCATTGGCACTGGGCGTGTTGCCGAGCGGAGGGTGTCATGGATGCGGTAGATGCGTTCGATCTGGCTCATTACGGCTCCCTGAGCGGATGACTATCTTCCGTCAGCAGGGAGCCTAGCAGTTGTCCGGCGTGATTGCCCTGGCTGCCATGAGCACGATGTCTTTGTATTCTTGAATATTAATGCTTGTGGAATTACGCTCGAGATCCTTTAAATCCCCACTGGATGGGGTTCTATTGAAAGGAGGCAAACGATGAGTGAGACGACACTCTCCCTACCCGATATCCCGGATTCCAAAGTGGTGCTGAACGAACGTGAAGCCCGGGAGGTACTCGTGTTTTTCTGGCCCTCGAAGAAGCCCGTTATCAGGACAACTACGATGACGATGGACCTGCGGCGGTATGCTCAGGCTTTGCTGGTTGTTGCTATTGATGGATCCTACCTGATTGGTTTTGTTCAGATTCTTTTCGAGGTTGTGTTCCGCCAAAAACCCGGCGCTTCGATTAAGAAGCTGATAGGCAAGGTTGCTCGCAAATCAACCAAGCACTGGTGGAAACACGCGACTGAGCAGGATCTGGAAGACCCAAGGATCTATGAAACGGTTAGGGAAGCCATTGCCTGGAAGCAAAGATCGAAAGTCGAACAGAGGCTGAACCATATACCCGTTACAAGCAGGGGCAGGCCGACAATTGAGTTTGGCAATGTCGAGCCGGGCGAACAGGTTTGGGTTTGAGGATGTCTGGTATGCAAAAGTTTTTGAGGTGGTCCGGCCTGGCCCTGGTTTTTCTGGTCGCTTCCACGGCAGGGGGCATTCTGTATGAGTTTTCCACAACATCGACTTTCCAGTTGATTGTTGTCTATATGGATAAGGATAACCCTGCGGTGATTCGTTGGAGCGCGAAGCAGGCGTTTTATGCGTTCCATCCTGGTGAGGAAGACGTAGAACAACTCAACAGGGAGGCAGGAGCCAGATACGTGGCGGCGCTTCCTGACTCCGAGGAGGCAAGATCCGTGCTTGATCATCTCGTATCTAACGGAGTAGATATCAATAGCGTGGATAAGGTCAGTGGCTCAGGGTTTACGGCCTTGCACGCCGCTGTCCTTAGCAATGACCCAGGAACCGTTGAGGTTCTGCTGAACGAGGGGGCTGATCCTTCATTAACAGATCACGAGGGGCGGACGCCTCTCGATCTTGCCCAGCTCGCTGGCCGGAATCGTCCTGACAGGGATTTTGGGCGGGTCCTTGAGCTCCTTGAGCAGGCTTCCTTCGAGGGGTCTGCGCGGTAGAAACCACGCGACTGAAGAGGATCTTGAGGACCCCTGGGTTTATGAGGCGGTTCGAGGCGCCATTGCGATCAAGCAAAGAAAACCATTCGAGGATCGGCTTAAAGGGCTGACGTCATCAATCCCGAAGGCCAAACAACGGATTGTGCTGAGCGATATTAAGCCGGATACCATCGCCTGGATTTGAAGGACGCGGTTATGAGCAAGTTTGTGAAAGGACTAGCGGTTGTTCTGGCGTTCCTGGTGGCCACTGGCTGTGGTTTGACTGTGTATCATTTCGCCACCACGTCGACCTTCAAACTCATTGCGGTCTATATGGATGATGAGACACCAGCGGTCTTTCGTTGGAGCGCGAAACAGTCGCTTTACTGGTTTCACCCAGATGAAGCGGATGTGAAGCAGCTTAATCGAGAAGCGGGAGCCCAATATGTTGTGGATGTATTGGGTCCTGACGAAGCGCGCCCGGTTCTTAGGCACCTGATGAACAACGGTCTCGATATCAACAGCATGAGTGAGGCCCACGGCACGAGATTTACCGCCCTGCATGCTGCGGCGATAACGAATAATCCGGGGGGCGTTCGGCTTTTGTTGGAGTTTGGGGCTGATCCGACCCTGAGGGATGGCGAGGGCCGAAAACCACTGGAGTTAGCTCGCTTCAGCAGCAATCGACCGAATCGGGTGGAAAACTACAGCGCTGTGATCAATGTCCTTGAGGAGGCACAGCGTTGATGGATCTCACACAAGGTCGATAGCCTCCTCAGGCCTTCCCGCCGAACCCAGGAACCGCCCTGTCATACGCCTGGAAAAACGGCGATGTGATCAGGAAATCCGCGGTGCTCTCATTGGAGGCGATCGGGATATTCCAGAGGGTGGCCAGGCGCAGCAGGGCGCGGATGTCCGGGTCGTGAGACATCGGTTCCAGTGGGTCCCAGAAGAACACCAGCATGTCGACGGTGCCTTCCGCAATACGCGCACCGATCTGCTGGTCCCCACCGTGTGGGCCGCTCTTGAGGCAGGTCACTGGCAGTCCTGTTCGATCTGCGATGAGGTTGCCCGTCGTACCGGTACTGATCAGGGTCAGTGCCCTCATCTGTTCTGCGTTGGTCTGTACCCAGTTGGCGAGGGCGGGCTTGCGGTTATCATGCGCGATCAGCGCTAGGGTGCTGATGGGTGATGACATTATTGTTCTCCTTCTTATAGCCCATGGTCTATTCAATCGGGATGATGCACAGGGGTCATAACATACCACAAGAGTCTGACAACAAGGTTTCACAGGAAAGAATACCTTTACTGTTCATTTGAGAATAGTTATTGTTCACGCACTAAGACATAAAATCAGAGGAAAGGTTCTATGAAAAACCATACGTTCACGGCTTTCAGGGGTGTATTGCTTGCGGCAGCATTGGTGGCACTACCGTTCACTGCGGCGGCGGATGGTGAAGCGGGCGATCATGTTAAAGACCTCAAGTCACATCTCGGTAACTATGAGAGTGAAGTGAACCGTTTTGTTGAGCGCGTTGAGAAACTGGTAGGGCGTTACGCTGAGCAGGGGCCGGATGCGGCTGAAACGGATGATCTGATTGAACTCTGGGAACAAGTGCGGATCCATTCCGCTGTTGAGGTCAATCAGGCACCGGTTTATGCCTCGATCTGGCAGGGCATTTATGGCGTGAAAGAGGCCATTGACCAGGAGAAGGACATCGCGACAGTGCGGGCCGAACAGAAGGCACTGGAGTCCGCTTTGTGGCAGGCTCTGGGTGTGGTCAAGATGGCTGCCCAGCATCAGGCTGATGGCGGTCACGATGATGACTCAACCGAGTCCTCGGCCAGTGGCAGCGCTACGGTGGATGAGATTGTTGCCCAGCTCGATGAAGTCACAGTGGAACATGCCGAGGGTGAGACCGAGGAGGCGACTGAGCTGGTCCACGATACTTACATGAACCTTTTTGAAGGCATTGAGGGGGCACTCATCGAGCAGGATGCCGAGCTGGTTGAAAGCCTCGAGAAAGATTTCAATGTCACACTGCCCAAGCTGCTTGAGAATGGTGCTTCGGTCTCGGAAGTGACCAACCGGGTTGACGCCATGAAAGATAAGCTGGCGCGGGCGCAGGAGCTGCTCAAGAAGGCGGAGGAGAGTCAGGGCGATGTGTTCTGATGTGACCCGTCGGGATCTGATGCGCGCGTTGGGCGCGCTGGGTGTCATGAGCGCCTTCCCCTTGTCCGGCCTGGCGGCCGGCAAGGGCGAGGCGCCGTTTTCGGTTGAGTCGCTGCCGCCTCTGGAGGGGGAGTTGACCCTCTACCTGGGGCGGGGTGAGGGCGGCCTTTACGAGAACGTGATCAACGCCATCCGGGACCGTAACCCGGACCTGTCACTGCAGGTGCGGCGCGGCCCCACGGTGGCTTTGGCGAATACTATCGTGGCGGAGGCCGAGGCCGGTGCCCGCCAGGCTGACCTGTTCTGGGCTGTTGATTCCGGCTCGCTGGGTCTTGTGAGTGATGCCGGCTTGGCTACTGCGCTGCCGGATTCGCTCGGCGAGGGGTTGCGTGAGGGCTTCCGTTACGATTACTGGGCGCCGGTGTCCGGTCGCGTCCGCACGTTGCCCTTCAACACGGATCGGCTCAGCCTGGGGGATATCCCTGAGGACATCATGGCGCTGCCGGACAGTGGTCTGAGCGTGGGATGGGCGCCGGCCTATGGCTCCTTCCAGTCCTTCGTGACCGCCATGCGCCTTCTGCAAGGTGAGAAGGCGACACGGGAATGGCTGCGCGCCATGAAAGGCCGGGCCCGCCAGTACGCGGGTGAATTCGGGGCCGTGATGGGCGTCTCCCGTGGGGAAGTCGACGTGGGACTGGCGAACCACTATTACACCCTGAGGCTCAAAGCCGGTCAGCCGGACGCGCCGGTGTCGCTTGCCATGACACGCGATGATGCCGGTTCGCTGCTGAATGCCTCCGGGGCCATGGCGCTGACGGATCGCCCGGTGGCCGTCAACTTCATCCGTTACCTGCTGACGCGGGAAGTGCAGGAGTACCTGGTGCAGGAGGCTTACGAGATCCCGATGGTTAACGGCGTGGCTCTGCCGGAGGGGCTGCCGGATCAGGAGCGGATCCAGCCGCCCTCTCTTGATCTGACGCGCCTGGCGGATCTGCGCCCGACCCTCGAGCTGATGCGGGATACGGGCGTTCTATGAGGCGATGGCCAGCCTCCTATGTGTTGGCGGCACCGGTTGCGGTGCTCGCAATCCTGCCGCTACTCGTCCTTCTGGATCTGGGTGCTGGCGCTGAAACGCTCTGGGATCCCCATTGGCTCGAGGTGCTTTGGCAGTCGTTGGCACTCGCGGGGCTGACGGTCCTGGGGGCTCTGATTCTCGGGGTTCCCCTGGCGGTGATGACCGCCTATGTCCGGTTGCCCCTGAGAGGGCTGTGGTTGCCGCTGCTGGCGGCACCGCTGGCAATGCCGAGCTATATCGGCGCTTTTACGTTCTATGCGGCTTTCGGGCCGGGCGGTGAGATTGAGGCACTCACGGGGATTCCTACCCCTGAGCTGCGGGGCCTTACCGGCGCCGCCGTGGTCATGTCGCTGTATACTTTCCCTTTTGTACTCCTCACGACCCGGGCGTCGCTGCGTGGGCTGGATGCCAGCGTGCTGGATGCTGCCCGCACGTTGGGGCTTTCCCTGCCGCAGGCGCTCTGGCGGGCGGTACTGCCGCGGGTTCGTCGTGGTATCGCGGCTGGCGCGCTGCTGGCGGCGCTTTACACGTTGTCGGACTTCGGCACACCCGCCATCATGGGTGTGGACACGTTTACGCGTGTGATCTTTGTCGAATACAACGCGTTTGGGCTCAGCCAGGCGGCCATGCTGTCGCTGCATCTGCTGGTCATCGTTGGATTGATCCTGTTTCTTGAAAGCCGTTTCGGCACGGAGCAGGAGCGCCCTGGTCGGACGCTGGTTCTGACCCCGGGCGCTGCCGCAGGGAGCGCCATGATGGCGGCGGCCCTGCTGGTGGCGGCTCTGGCCGTGGCGTTGCCTCTGGCCCTTTTCGGCATCTGGATTGCGCGCGATGGTCTGGCTGGCTTTGATCCCATGACAGCGGTCAACTCAGCCTGGGCAGCAGCACTGGCAGCTGTGGGCGCGGTTGTTCTGGCGCTGCCAGTCGCCTTTGCGGCGCTCTCCGGGCGCGCTGGCCGGATCATGGACCGGGCAACCTATCTTGGGTTTGGCGTGCCCGGGATCGTGATGGGGACGGCGCTGGTTCATCTGGGGCTCAGGATTCCGTATCTGTACCAGACGTTGTTTCTACTGGTGCTGGCCTATACGCTTCGGTTTCTGCCGCTGGCGGTTGGTGCTGTACGCTCAACCGCGGAGCGGCTGGATAACAACCTGACTCACGCGGCGCGCCTGCTGGGTGCCTCCCGGCGCGAGGCGTTCCGCCGCGTCAGTCTGCCTCTGACACTGCGCGGCGTGGTTGCCGGTGGCGCGCTGGTCTTTCTGGAGGCCATGCGCGAGCTGCCAGCAACTTTGATGCTGCGGCCCACAGGTTTCGATACGCTTGCGACGGAGCTGTGGCGGGTTTATGAGGCGGGCTATTTCGGCCGTGCCGGCGTACCGGGGCTGCTGCTTGTACTCATCTCCGGTGTGGCGCTGGTGCTGATGGTCAGTGGCGAAAGGGGGCTGAAAACGGGCCTTGCAGATAATAAGGGGTAACGATGCTTGAAGTACGCGACCTGAGTGTTGCCTATGGTCAGACCCGGGTTCTGGATGGCCTGGATTTCCAGCTGGGCGAAGACGAGATCCTGATGCTCGTGGGTCCGACCGGCTGCGGCAAGACGACGGTACTGCGTGCTCTGGCAGGTCTGGTGCGGCCGAATGCCGGTGAGATTGTGCTGGGCGACAAGCGGATTACGCCCAAGCGCGACGTGCCGCCGGAAAAGCGCCGGGTTGGGATGGTCTTCCAGGATTTTGCCCTGTTCCCGCATCTGAGTGTGATCGACAACGTAGCGTTTCGGCTGAGTGATCGCACAGGCGCCTACGAGTGGCTGGAGCGTCTTGGGCTGTCATCACTGGCGGATGCCATGCCGGAACGCCTCTCCGGAGGGCAGAAGCAGCGTGTGGCCCTGGCGCGCGCGCTGGCTCATGAACCGCAGCTGATGCTTCTGGATGAACCGCTGTCCAACCTGGATGCGGCGCTCAAGGACACCCTGCGCTGGGATATACGCATTGCGCTCAAAGAAGCGGGTGTGCCGGCCATCTGGGTGACGCATGATCAGGAGGAGGCATTGTCTGTGGGCGATCGCCTTGGCGTCCTGAACAATGGTCACATGGAACAGCTGGATACACCTGAGCAATGCTTCAGTCAGCCAACCAGTCGCTTTGCCGCGCGTTTTCTGGGTGAGGCGGCTTTCGTGCGCGGGCGCCGCGAGGGCGATCTCGTGCTGACGCCCCTGGGTAATGCGCCCGCCCTGAAAGCGGGGGGGCATGGTGAACCGGTGGATCTTCTGGTACGCCCTGATGATCTGACTGTTGTGCCCTCAAAGGAAGGTAACGGGGTTGTTGAGTGGCGCCGCTATGAGGGGGAGTCAAGGCTCTATGCCATTCGCGTGTGTGAAGGCGAGGCATTGCGAGTGAGGACCAATCATGAGCAGGATCTGTCCGTGGGTTGTCCTGTGCATCTGCGCATCAGCTCTGAGCATCCGCTGGCGGCATTCCCCGCTGAATCAGCGGCTGGCTGACGCTTACGGCGAGCACGGCACACTGTTGCTGTAAGAGCTGTAACAAAAGTTTCTGGGTGTGTCACTTAACCTTTCCGGAATCTGGCCGCTACCCTTTAGTGTGTTATAAAGACAGTCACTCAGGAGCGGTCCTCTCTATGATCCGAACGAGTATTGCCCGCCAGGTTCTGATGGTCATCCTGATGGCGAATATTGCCATTGCCGTGGTGGCTGGCGCTTACCTCAGTTATTCGCTCAGTGTGACTGACTCATTCTCGCGCCTGACCTCGCGGGATATGAAGGCGGCCATTGAGACCCAAGAGGTTCTCTCTGATTTCAAGACTCAGGTCCAGGAGTGGAAGAATGTGCTGCTGCGCGGCCATGACCAGGGTCAGAGGGACAAGTACTGGAGCCAGTTCAAGGAGCAGGAAGCGAGTATTCAGGCGAGTCTGGATGAGTTGCTGCCACTGGTTTCCGATGCTGAGGCAAAGAAGCTGCTTGAACAGTTCCAGCAGGCGCACCAGCGCATGGGGGAGTCATACCGTGAGGGTTACCAGTCTTTCGCGGATTCGGGATTTGATCACACCGAGGGTGACGCGGCCGTACAGGGCATTGACCGCGAACCGGCGCAACTGATCAGCGACGCGACTGAGCGAATCCGCGAGCTTGCCACCAACGAAGCCGCAAGCCTGGCGGCCAATGCCAGAAGTAACACCATGCTGGCAGGCGCGGCGCTTCTGGTTGCGGTATTGCTGGGGACTATTCTGTCAGTATTTATGATCAACCGGCAGGTGATACAACCGACGCGGCTTATTGCCGGGCGACTGGAACAACTGGCCAATGGCGAGCTGGGCGAAAAGCCCACGCTGAAACGCGAGGATGAGATCGGCTGGCTTGCGGACGCGGCGCGTAAGCTGCACGACTTCCTGAATGAGATCCAGCAGACGACCCGCACCAACGCGGCGGATCTGACGACTATCAAGGATACGGTAGGTGGCGGGGCACGCGATGTGGCTGAGCGCTCGGAGCAGGCCCGGCAGCGGATTGATCAGATGGCTACAGCCATGAATGAGATGACCTCAACAGCGAGTGAAGTAGCCCAGCATGCCTCCAATGTGTCGACCCGCGTGGATGAGACCACCTCTGAAACCGATCGCGCCAACAGCAACATTGCCACCTCGGTTGAGAGCATGAACCGGCTGTCCCAGCAGGTGCATTCGACCTCGGAAACAGTCGTAGCCCTGGCGCAAAACAACAAGAAAGTCAGCGACGTGATGAAAGTCATCCGTGAGATCGCGGATCAGACCAACCTGCTGGCGCTGAACGCCGCCATTGAAGCAGCTCGGGCCGGTGATGCCGGACGTGGATTCTCGGTGGTGGCGGATGAGGTGCGCAACCTGGCCGGCAAGACCCAGGAGGCGACCGCCGAGATTGATGGGATTGTGAACAGCATCGCCTCCGGTTCCGATGAGGCCACGGAAAACATGCGAGCCAGCGAGACTGTGACCGAGGAGTGTGTGCAGCAGGTCACCGAGGTTCAGCAGATCATCTCGGATATCAATTCACGGATGAGCGAGATCCAGGACGCAACGACCCAAGTGGCTACGGCGGCGGAAGAGCAGACCAGCACCAGCGAGGACATCAACCGCAATATCACAGAGGTCTCGGAGCTGGCGGAAGCCATGAGTGAGTCCTCGGATGCCAATCTCAAAACCATTCCGGAGCTGGAAGCGATGGCATCCAGCGCCACCAATCTGGCTAACCGGATCCGGTGAGGCGGGCCCACGGGGCTTACGCCCCGGCTGGCTCCGGAAGCAGCTCTTTCAGGGCGTTGTGGATACCGGGGGCCGTGATGATCAGATCCCGGCCCCATAGATCCTCGGGGTAGCCCTCGGGAACCGGTGAGAAATGGCCGCAGGTGGCGCCGGCTTCCAGTGCGATCAGCCGGGCTGCCGCAAAATCCCAGGGGCTGACGCTCTCGTAGTAGCCGTCCAATCGCCCACAGGCCACCCAGCAGATGTCCGCGGCGGCGGAGCCGATGCGCCGGATGTCGCGGCAGTGGGTGAGTACCCGCTCCAGTCGGCGCACTAGGGTTGGGATCTCATCCTTGCCATAGGGGAAGCCGGTAGCGATAAGGCTGCGGCGCAGCTCGGTGGCACTGGCGACCTCGATCGGCATGCGATTGAGCAGAGCGCCCTGGCCTTGGGTGGCCATAAAGGTTTCCTGCTGGAAGGGGCAGTGGACGACACCGGCGCACACCCGGCCCTTTTCGGCATAGGCGATGGAAACCGCCACCTGGGCGTGGCCGTAGGCATAGTTCACGGTGCCGTCAATGGGGTCCACGATCCAAAGAGGTGTATCCAGATTCTCGGCTTGGGCCAGATCCGGCATGGCTTCCTCGGAGAGGATGCGGTGCTTGGGGAAGGCCTGCTGGATGCGCTGGGCGATGAACTCATCCGCCTCGATGTCCGCCTGGGTGACCAGCTCGGTAGCATCCTTGTAGTCATGCTTCAGATTCCCCCCGCGACGTTGCTGAATGATCAGTTCCCCTGCTTGCTGGGCGGTTTCTTCGGCGAATTCGGTGATGGCGGTCAGCTCGTCGTGCATTGAGGCCAGGCCCCTCTGGTAGGATGTGATGGATCGGGTCGGACTGGCGTGTAGTGTACTCCGGCCCTGGGATGCCCACAAAACACGGAACTCTGATGCACCTTATTTTTGGCCTTGCTCTTACTGTTCTGCTTTTCCTGCTGTTGCGTCAGTGGGCACGCCTGGACCCAGAGGACCGGCGCAAAGGGCTTTTCTGGGGTGTCGTCGTGGCGGTGGGCGCACTCTGTACACTGCTGGTGGCCACCGGCAGGCTGCATGTGGTCGGGGGCCTGATTGCCGCACTCGTGCCTTTCGCGCATCGCGGCTGGCGCGCCTTCCAGCTTTGGCTTCTGTGGCGCCGTATCCGTAATGCTGGCATGGATGGGGGTGCTGACTCGCATCAACAGGGTGAGCATGATGCGCAGAGCCCACCGCCCGATTCAGGCGGTATGCGTCTGGAAGAAGCCCGTGAGGTGCTCAATGTTCCCGCTGATGCTGGCCGGGATGAGATTGTGAAGGCGCACCGGCGCTTGATCCAGAAGGTACATCCGGATCACGGCGGCAGTGATGAGCTGGCAGCACGGGTGAACGAGGCCAAGGAAGTGCTGCTGAAGGCCTTGAGCTGACGCCGGCCTTTGTCAGGGGGCTGGAAGTACCTCTATCTTCACTTCCCAAAGGCGGTTGCCCTTTGACTGCGTACTGTGAACCCGGCTGTTGTTCTGTGAACGGGCACTCCGGCGCTCCTTGCCCAGCTCCACCCATTCGCCGGGGGTTACGCGGCGGATGGTCACCACACCAGCAGTCTCGTAACCCGGTTTGCCCGGGATGGGTTCGTTGCGGATGGCGGTAATGTGCAGTTCCACCTGATCGTCGCTCAGTACCGAAGGGCGCACCAGAAAGCCGCTGGTCATAGCCACTTCCTCAACAATCACCATCGGGTCCTTGCCGCCCCGGGCGGCGACCGGGAGGCGCGCGATGCGCCCGGACGAGATCTGTGCGATCTGCTGATCCTGGACGACTAGCGAGCGTGTCGAGGCCCGTTGCGTACTGTAGACACGCTCGCTGCCAGTGCGGTCGTCCTCGCCTGAGGCCATTTCCCGGTGGCGCAGGGCCAGCCGCATCCGGCGCACCGGTTGGTCGATCTGGCTGAGCAGGCTCTTGATCTCCGCAAGCTGCTCTGGCTTGGCGCGCACCATCAGGTTCTGGCCATCCGGCGAAAGCGTGATTTCATCGCCATAAAGATTGCGCAGCTGGGGTACTACGGTCTGTGCCCGCCTGTTCTCCAGCTCGAAGACGTGACTTTCAGTAGCGGCAAAGGCGCCAGGCATGGCCAGAAACAGTAACAGGCCGATAAGAATGAGGTTGCGAATGGCTGGTTTCATGATATTCCATGGGTTTCTGTCTATTATCAGGGTATCGCACCGTTAGCGGGTGCGCGACCGTTTCAAGCTCAGGATTCCATCCTGTCAACAAGGGAGTGGCCATCATGACGGTGACCATCACTGCACCCCGGGAAACACGGGCCAATGAACGACGGGTGGCCGTGGTACCCGCGGTCGTGCCGAAGCTGGAAAAACTAGGGGTCGAGATCCGCCTCCAGGAGGGAGCCGGTGCAGCTGCCCGTATTCCCGATGAGTCCTATCACAACGCAGGCGTCCATGTGGGCCAGCTGGAACTCGATAAGGCTGATGTGGTGCTCTGTGTGCAGGTGCCCAGCCCGGCCGAGGTCCGGAAGATGCCCAAGGGCAGCATCCTGATTGCCTTTGTCTATGCGCACCGTGAACCCGAGACGGTGGAGGCGCTGGTGGAGCGTGAGATCACCTGCTTCGCCATGGATCTGGTGCCACGGATCACGCGGGCCCAGGCCATGGATGCGCTCTCCACCCAGGCGGCATTGTCGGGGTATTACGGTGGTCTTCTGGCCGCTACCAATCTGCACCGCATCCTGCCCATGATGACCACGGCGGTTGGTTCCATCCGGCCGGCGAAAGTGCTGGTGATTGGCGCCGGTGTTGCGGGACTGCAGGCCATTGCAACGGCGCGCCGGCTGGGTGCCATGGTTGAGGGTTATGACGTGCGCAGCGAAGCGGCAGAACAGGTGGAGTCGCTGGGTGCAAAGTTCGTCGACACTGGTGTCTCCGCCACCGGTGAAGGTGGTTACGCACGGGAACTGACGGACGAGGAAAAAGCACAGGCAGCCGAGGTGGTGACACGCCATGTCCAGAATGCCGACGCGGTGATCACCACTGCGAATATTCCCGGCCGTGAGAGCCCGAAGGTTCTCACTGAAGAGCAGATCCAGGGCATGAAGCCGGGGGCCGTGATCGTGGATCTGGCATCAGATGGCGGCGGCAACACGCCCCTCACGGAGCCGGGCGAGACGGTGGAAAAGGGCAACGTAACGATCGTGGCCCCGTTGAACGTGCCCAGTCTTCTGGCTGAGCACGCCTCTGAGCTTTACGCTAAAAATCTCCTCAACTTCCTGGGGCTGATCATCGCTGACGGTGAGATCCAGCTCAACTGGGAAGATGAGGTCGTTGCCCATGCGTGCCTGACGCACGCGGGTGAAATCCGGAACGAAGTGGCGGCCGAAGCCGTCAGGGGGGAATGACCATGGATGCGACCACCGCCATCACCGGTTTTGTTGCGCTCTATATCTTTATGCTGGCGGCTTTTACCGGCTATGAGATCATCGGTCGGGTGCCGGCGATTCTGCACACACCACTGATGTCTGGCTCCAATTTCGTTCACGGCATCGTGGTGGTTGGCGCCATCTGGGCCCTGCTCAACGCGGCCACGCCACTGGAGCAGACCATTGGTTTCATCGGCGTTGTGCTGGGTGCGGGTAATGCGGCTGGCGGCTACGTGGTGACCGACCGTATGCTCGACATGTTCAAAGCTAGTGACCGGCAGGACTAAGGGAGCAGTACCATGGTGAGTTTTCTGATCGCGGCAGCCTTCTTTGTTGCCACCCTGCTGTTCATCTACGGGCTCAAGCGTATGGCCAGCCCGGTGACCGCGCCCTCGGGGATCCGCGTTGCGGGCTGGGGTATGGTGATCGCGGTAGCGGCCGCCTTCCTGTATGCCTTTGACGTGCGTCCCGCGGCTTCGGACCACGTGGTCACCAACTTCCTGCTGGCCCTGGTGGCACTGGGAATTGGCGTCGCCTGGGCCTGGCGCAGTGGCAAGCGCGTTGAGATGACCGGGATGCCACAGATGGTGGCGCTCTACAACGGCATGGGCGGCGGTGCAGCGGCTGCCATTGCAGCGGTGGAGCTGTATTCCGGTAACGCCCAGGCCCATGGCTTTGTGGTTACGGTGCTGGCACTTGTGGGGGGGCTGATCGGGGCGGTGGCTCTTTCCGGCTCGGTCGTTGCGTGGGGCAAGCTGGATGGCCGCCTGAACCGGACCATCCGTTTCAGCTCCCAGCAATTGATTAACGGCGGGACGCTGGCGCTGGCGGCCCTGTTTGCGCTTTACATCCTGGTGGTCGGGGATGGCGCGGTGCCCGCCAACGGCATCACGCTGTTTTTCATCGCCGCTCTGGTGCTGGGCGTTCTATTGACCACGCCCATTGGTGGCGCGGACATGCCGGTGGTGATTTCACTCTATAACGCCTTTACCGGCCTCGCTGTGGCATTCGAGGGTTTCGTTCTCCAGAATCCGGCCATGATCATTGCCGGTACTGTTGTGGGTTCCGCCGGCACCCTGCTGACCTTCCTGATGGCGAAGGCTATGAACCGGTCGGTGACCAACGTGATCTTCTCGAACTTTGGCGAGGAGGACGATGGCTCCGGTGGTATCGAGGGCTCCATGAAATCGGTGGATGCCTCGGATGCGGCAATCTCCATGTACTACGGCTCAAGGGTGATCATTGTGCCGGGCTATGGTCTGGCAGTGGCTCAGGCTCAGCACAAGCTCTATGAGTTCGTGAAGCTGTTGCAGAAGCAGGGCGTAGAGGTAAGCTTTGCGATCCATCCGGTTGCCGGGCGCATGCCGGGGCACATGAACGTGCTGTTGGCGGAAGCTGGCATTCCCTATGACATCATTTACGATCTGGAAGACATCAACGAAGAGTTCGCCCTTTCGGATGCGGCTCTGGTGATTGGCGCCAATGACGTGGTGAACCCGGCGGCGCGCAGCAACGAGTCCAGTCCCATCTACGGCATGCCCATCCTGAACGTGGATTACGCCCATCAGGCTTTTGTGGTCAAGCGCGGCCAGGGTAAGGGCTATAGTGGCGTGGAGAATGAGCTGTTCTTCGCGGACAACACGCACATGGTCTATGGCGATGCGCAGAAGGTGATGGTTGAAATGATCGAGGCAGTGAAGTCACTCGGCAGCGCCTGATGACGTGCGAGCCTGTGCGCCAGCCCGGTAGCAACCTTGCCGGGCCGCGCTCAGGAGTGGTTTGCTCCCGGTTTCAGGAAGCCACCTCCAGTGTGGGCACGTGTTCGTGGAGGAACCAGCGTTCGGTTACCACCTTGCGGGTGAACCAGTGCGTTTTCATCAGCGCGGGTGCGATGCGCAGCTTGGCCCAGTCCGGGAGATCAAGGCCGCTTTCGCGCTCGACTTCGCGGGTACCGAAGCGCTCGCGCAAACGGTTGGCATAGAGCTTTAGGCTGGCTGCGCTGTAGTCCGGTGCCTCCTGGATTACATCGGCGGCCAGGAAAGCGGATTCCACTGCCGGGCGGATGCCTTCGCCGCTCTGGGTGTAGGCCAGGCCGGCTGAATCACCGATAAGCAGGATGCCGTTATCCACCAGTGGCCTTTCAGCGTGATCGTAGAGCAAGTAAGCGTGGCCCTTGAACTTGCCGGGTAGATCCTCCGGGATCCGGTCTTCGGCCTGCATTCTGGCGACAAAGTCGTTGAGGTGGCTCTTGAGGTCGTTAGGATCCTCGCGTCCAAGGCCGATATTGAGAAAGTTGTCCTTGCGGAAAACCCAGGCATACCCCATCAGGTCGCGGCAGAACCAGAGCTCCGGGGTATCCTCGCGGACCCGGCAGTGGCGGGCCTGCTGCGGGGTCATCTCAAACTCTACTTCCTTGGCGGTGACCGAAGTCTCATGGCTGCCGGGCCCTTCCCCGATGGTAGCCGCAACCGGGCAGAAGTGGCCCCCGGCGCCAATGACCAGTGGCGCCTGGTAGTCACCGTTGAGGCACCATTCGCCATCGGCGGTGCGTTCTAGGGATTGGAACTTGATGCCCTCCGCCCGCTCACTGGCGCTGCGCTCAAGCAGGTAGTGATCAAATTCACAGCGGCGGATCCCGTAGCTGACCGGCTCGCTGCCGTGGTCATTGACCACCGCTTTCTGGCCCATCATGCCGATACGGAAGCCGTGGATGGGCTGCATTACGTTCTTCTGACGGTAGTCGGCCGGATCAATGCCCAGAATGTCGAGCACGGCTGGAGTGACCCAGCCGGCGCAGGTCTTGTCCCGCGGGAAGGTCTGTTTATCCACCACCAGGGGGCGGTAACCGCGCTGGGTCAGGGCCCGTGCCATGGTGGAGCCGGCCGGGCCACCGCCGACGATCAGAGCATCGTAACGCTGTACCATCAGTAGCTGCCCTCCGGCGGAACGTTGGAACTGGTGTAGAGGTGTTTACGGTTACGGGGCACGTTGTTGTTCTCCGGGTGCGCCAGTACCATCTGGAACAGTTGCAGCGAGCTGGCACGGAAGCCCGCAATGGAACCGGACAGGTAGAGCCGCCAGGCGCGCACGAAGTTCTCGCCGTACATCTCGCGCACGGTGGCACTATTGGCCTCGAAGCGCGCCAGCCAGTCCTCCAGTGTTTCGGCGTAGTGCAGGCGCAGGTTTTCCACGTCGAGTATCGATAATGGGCCGGATTCGGCGATGCTGGTGAGTTCGGTGATGCTGGGCGGATAGGCCCCCGGGAAAATCCGCTTCTCGATCCAGGCGTTAGTCCGCATCGGGTAGTTTCGGCCGATGGAGTGAACCAGAGCAAGACCGTCGGTTTTCATGTGCCGGCGGATGACGTCCGCCAGATCTGGGTAGTGCTCCGTGCCCACGTGCTCAAGCATACCGACGGAGACGAAGCGGTCGTATTCGCCGGTAATATTGCGGTAGTCATCCTGCACGTACTCGACCTGGTTCTCCAGGCCCTCCTCTTTTGCCCTCTCGCGGGCAAAGTTGATCTGCTCCTGGGAGATATTGAACGCTCGGACATTCACGCCATAGTGCTTCGCCATGTAACGGGCCAGGCCGCCCCAGCCACAGCCGGCTTCTACCACGGTCTCGCCGGGCTGGAGCTGAAGCTTGCGACAGACGAGTTCCAGCTTGGCCAGCTGGGCCTGCTCCAGGCTGATGCCAGGCTCCTCGTAATACGCGCAGGTGTACTGCATCTGGGCTTTATCCAACCAGAGCCGGTAGAAGTCATTACCCATATCATAGTGATGATGGATATTGTCTTTAGCTTGCTTGAGGCTGGTGGAGCGTGGCGCCTGATCGCGCCACAGCATGCGCAACAGCAGAGGCAGCCTGTCATAGGCCTGGTCCAGGGCCCGGTACAGATCCGTGAGCAGGTCGGGCATGTGCCCTTCCATCTCCAACCGCCCCTCGCTGTAGAGGTCGCCAAAAGCCAGGTTAGGGTTGGTCATCAGTTCGTAGAGGGCAGCGCGATCCGCAATCCGCAGTCGATAGCGCGATGTTTCTGAGGACGGGCCGACCTGCTCAGTGCCCCATAGATCCAGTGTCATCGGAGGATTACCGGCCACTGAAAGGAATTTCTCTGCCATCCAGCGCTCAGGTGCTCTGGCGGAACTGGTGGGTTCGATCAGCGATTGTGTGAAGCTCAAGGGTGAAAATCGCTCATTACGATCAGTGCGAGTTGTGTCCCTTTGCGGGGTCTTCTGTTCCATTGTGCCCTCCAGCATCCGGTTACTATCCTCCATACTACACTCAGTATAGGAAGTGTCCCGCTCAATCGGCAACTGACTGGTTTGATGAGGGCGTTATTTTCCACTTCCAAGGGCGGGGTGGGCAAATGTTGGATAAGGCGGTAGGCTTGCCGCAACGCGGATTTCCATGGGGGGGCGCGGCGACCCTTGTTCAGCAGACTGGCGGCGTGGTTGCAGGCCCATGATTGGGCGCTGTGGAGTCTGGGCGGTATGTCCCTGCTCATGTTTGTAGTGACTCTCATTGCCGTGCCCATCATCGTGGCGCGTATTCCCGCTGATTACTTCGCGCGCCCTGAGCGGGATACCCGCCTCATTCTGCAGCGTCACCCCGCGATGGGACTGCTCGTTCTGATTCTCAAGAACCTGCTGGGGCTGGTGCTGCTGGTGGCTGGGGTCGCCATGCTGGTGCTGCCGGGCCAGGGGCTTCTGACCATTGTCATTGCCCTGACGCTGCTCAATTTTCCGGGTAAATTCCAACTGGAACGTTGGATTGTCTCCCGTCCACCGGTATTCGGGGCCATCAACTGGATTCGGCGGCGTCGCGGCGTCCCCAAGCTGACCCATCCTTAGCTATCGGGATCCTGAGTGGATAACAGCTCTTTCCACTGGTGTATGGTTTCGGTAGGATGATCTCTGAAAATATATGGATATGCGTATATGGTAACGCCAGAACAGTTCTTTCGGGCTCTTTCTGATACAACCCGCCTTAATAGCCTGCTGTTGCTGCAGCAGGAAGGACGGCTCTGCGTCTGTGAGCTGGTTGCGGCGCTGGACCTTTCCCAGCCCCGGGTCTCACGGCATCTGTCCCAGCTCAGGGATCAGGGCATTGTTCAGGATGAGCGCCGGGGGCAGTGGGTGCACTATCGCCTTGCACCGGAGCTCCCAGAGTGGGCGTACGAGACGTTGCGGTCGGTCCTGGTGTCCCGGGACCTGTCCGAGCACCGGAGGCGTCTGGTGGCCATGGGGCAGCGCCCGTCTGTTGATGCGGCTGAGTGAGGCAGCGCGATGAACGTGCTTTTTGTGTGTACCGGCAACGCCTGTCGTTCCCAGATGGCCGAAGGCTTTCTGCGGCATATGAGGGGCGGGCGGTTGAACGTCGATTCGGCGGGGCTGGAGGCCCATGGCCAGAACCCGAGGGCGTTGCAGGTGATGGATGAGGTTGGCGTGGGCATTCAGGACCAGCAATCCAGCACTCTGACGGAGGCGCATCTGGTTTGGGCGGATCTGGTGGTGACTGTCTGCGGGGATGCGGATGAATTCTGCCCCATGCTGCCGCCAGGGACCGACAAGCACCATTGGGCACTGCCCGATCCGGCGCGAGCGCAGGGCGATGACGCAACGGTGATGACTGAATTCCGAAGGGTGCGTGATGACATCGAGCAGCGTGTACAGGCACTCCTGAAGGCGATTGACGGAGGTGAGCTCTGATGCAGAGAACCGATGAGCCGGATATCCGGGAAGGGATGGGGTTCTTTGAGCGTTATCTCTCGGTGTGGGTGGCGTTGGCGATTGTGGCTGGTATTGCCATGGGCCAGTGGTTGCCGGTAGTGCCGGATGTGCTGTCGCGCTTTGAATACGCCCAGGTGTCGATACCGGTGGCGGTACTGATCTGGGCCATGATTTTTCCGATGATGGTGCAGATCGATTTCGCCGCCATCGCGGGTGTCCGCCGTCAGCCACGGGGCCTGATCGTCACCACGACGATCAACTGGCTGGTCAAACCATTCACCATGTTTATGATTGCCTGGTTCTTCCTGCTGGTGGTCTTCGAGCCGCTGATCGAGACGGGCCTGGCACGCGAGTATCTGGCTGGCGCTATCCTGCTTGGAGCCGCCCCCTGTACGGCGATGGTCTTTGTCTGGAGTTACCTGACCCGGGGCGACGCTGCCTACACGCTGGTGCAGGTGTCGCTCAATGACATCATCATGCTGTTCGCGTTCGCACCTATTGTGATGTTCCTGCTGGGCCTGTCGAACATGATCGTCCCCTGGGAAACGATCGCCCTGTCAGTTGTTCTGTATATTGTGATTCCGCTGGCGGCGGGTTACGCCACTCGCCGCTGGGTGATCACACAGCACGGCAGCGAGTATTTCGACAACGTCTTTATGAGGCGCCTTGCGCCGGTTACTCCCATTGGGCTGATTTTGACTCTGGTACTGCTGTTCGCCTTCCAGGGTGAAGTGATCCTCCAGAATCCGCTGCATATTGTGTTGATTGCGGTACCGCTGATTCTTCAGACGTTCCTGATCTTTGCCATCGCCTATGGTTGGGCCATGGCGTGGCGGGTGCCACACAGTGTAGCGGCGCCAGGGGCCATGATCGGAGCGAGCAACTTCTTTGAGCTTGCGGTGGCGGCCGCCATTGCCCTGTTCGGGCTGCAGTCCGGTGCAGCCTTGGCAACGGTGGTTGGGGTGCTGGTGGAAGTGCCACTGATGCTGGGGCTGGTCAAGATCGCGAACCGGACGCGCCGTTATTTTCCGGCTGAGGCCAGTACCTGATGGCGGAGGTACCCATCACTATTGCCGATGAGGCCAGGGCCTGGCTCCTGGCGGGTGAGGCTGCGTTGATCGTGCGTAACGCTACGCGTAACGGCTGTTGCGGTGGCTCCGCCGGTGTTCCGGTTGCGGAACCCGGCATACCGTGTGACATCGATGATTATCGGGTGATTGAAGTAGATGGCATCGCCGTCCATCTCGATCCCGGCATCACCATCAGCAAACCGCTGACGGTTCGACTGGAATCGTTTTTGGGATTGCGCCATCTCTTTGTCGAAGGCGCTGAACTGGCGTCAGGCAGAGATTGAGGTCAACGGGCGCAGTGTCCATTTCAGGCTACTCACCAATCAGGAGGCAAACCATTGTCCGGGGATTCGCCACTTCCCAATGTTGATCGGGCATTTCTTGATCATCCCAGTCTGAGCAAGCTCAATACCCCGGGTAGCGCCCAGCCGCCCCGGGTGCTGCTGCTGTACGGCTCACTGCGCGAGCGCTCCTACAGTCGGTTTCTGGCTGAGGAGGCGCAAAGTCTGCTGCACGAGTTCGGCGCCGAGACCCGCGTTTTCAATCCCTCTGGTCTGCCGCTGCCGGATGACGCTGGGGCGGATCATCCCAAGGTGCAGGAACTGCGTGAGCTTTCCCAATGGTCCGAGGCGCATGTCTGGGTCAGCCCTGAGCGCCACGGCAACATGACCGGGATCATGAAAACCCAGATCGACTGGTTGCCACTGTCTGTGGGTGGGGTCCGGCCGACCCAGGGCCGGACCCTGGCAGTACTGCAGGTTTCCGGTGGCTCGCAGTCGTTCAACGCTGTGAATAATCTGCGCATTCTGGGACGTTGGATGCGCATGATCACCATCCCCAATCAGTCCTCTGTTCCCAAGGCCTATCAAGAGTTTGACGAGGCGGGACGGATGTTGCCGTCGCCGCTGTACGATCGGGTGGTCGATGTGATGGAGGAACTGATGAAGTTTACGCTGCTGTTGCGCGACCGCGCCAACTATCTAGTAGACCGTTACAGTGAGCGCCGAGCGGATGGGCGGTCACCGGTTACCGAAGCCGGGATCGCTGAGAGCGCGTCGTCACTGGAATAAGCGGACGCGCTCCGGGGTGCCATAGCTCAGGTGCGCTCAAGCGCGCGGAACCCTATATCACGGCGGTAATGGGCGTCTTCCCAGTGAATGTGTTCGACGCCGTCGTAGGCGCTGTTCTGCGCGTCGGCCACGGTCTCGCCAAGGGCGGTGACGCACAGCACGCGACCGCCTGCGGTCACTACCTGGCCGCTTTCATCCTGCTGAGTGCCGGCATGGAAGACCTTGCGGTCGGCGGCGTCCACGTCGTCGAGCCCTGAGATGGCATCGCCCTTGCGGTATTTCGCCGGGTAGCCACCCGCCGCCATGACCACGCCCAGAGCCGTGCGCTCATCCCAATCGCAGCTGACCTGGTCCAGCTCACCGCGGGCGCCGGCCAGGCAGAGCTGGATTAGATCGGTGCGCAGCCGCATCAGCAGTGGCTGGGTCTCAGGATCGCCCAGCCGGCAGTTGAACTCGATCACCTTGGGCGAGCCATTGGGGCTGATCATCAGGCCGGCGTAGAGAAAGCCCGTGTAGGGCCGGCCTTCTTCTGCCATGCCCTTTACGGTGGGCTCGATAACCTCCCGCATGATGCGCTCGTGAACGTCATCCGTTACCACGGGTGCCGGTGAGTAGGCGCCCATGCCGCCGGTGTTGCTGCCGGTGTCGTCATCGCCCACGCGCTTGTGGTCCTGGCTGCTGGCCAGCGGCAGAATGTTCGCGCCATCAACCATGGCGATAAAGCTGGCTTCCTCGCCCAGCAGGCATTCCTCGATCACCACCCGGTGGCCGGCATCGCTGAAGGTGTTGCCAGCAAGCATATCACGCACGGCGTGTTCGGCTTCGGGCAGGGTCTCTGCCACGATCACGCCCTTGCCGGCGGCCAGGCCATCCGCTTTGATCACAATGGGAGCATTTTTCTCGCGCAGGTATTCCAGTGCTGACTCAGGGTCCGAGAAGGTCTGATATTCGCCAGTGGGAATGCTGTGGCGGGCGAGAAAGTCCTTGGCAAAGCTCTTGGAACCTTCCAGCTGAGCTGCGGCCTGGCTGGGACCGAAAACGGCGATGCCAGCCTCACGCAGTCGATCCGAAACACCTTCCACCAATGGCGCTTCCGGGCCCACGATCACCAGATCAATGGCGTTTTCGGTGGCGAAGCGGGTCAGTCCTTCAATGTCTTCAGCACCGATCGCCACGTTCTCGACCCCGGTCTCCCGGGCCGTACCCGCATTGCCCGGGGCAACATGGACTTTTTCCGCCCCTGGGGACTGAGCGGCCTTCCAGGCCAGCGCGTGTTCGCGGCCACCGCCGCCGATGATCAGGATCTGCATGGTTGGGCTCCCGTTCCTGCTTCTATCAATGCCGGAAATGGCGCATGCCGGTGAAAACCATGGCAATGCCATGCTCATTCGCGGCGTCAATCACTTCCTGGTCGCGCATGGAGCCGCCGGGCTGGATCACTGCCTTGATGCCCGCTTCGGCGGCCTGGTCAATGCCGTCCCGGAAAGGAAAGAATGCGTCCGATGCCATGACCGAGCCATTCACTTCCAGACCCTCATCGGCGGCCTTGATGCCGGCGATACGGGCGCTGTAGACGCGGCTCATCTGCCCGGCGCCGATGCCGATGGTGCGGCCGTGGCGGGCGTAGACAATGGCATTGGACTTCACGTACTTGGCCACTTCCCAGGCGAACAGAAGGTCCTCCAGCTCGTCCTGTTCCGGTGACCGCGCGGTCACCATCTGCAGGGTGGATTCATCAACCATACCCAGATCCCGGTCCTGAACCAGCAGGCCACCGTTCACCCGCTTGTAGTCCCAGCCGGCGATGCGTTGCTCATTGAAGGGGCCACAGATCAGCACACGCACGTTTTTCTTTGCTGCCAGCACGTTGCTGGCTTCCGGGGTGATGTCCGGGGCAATGATCACTTCCACGAACTGGCGCTCAATAATCGCGGAAGCCGCTTCCGGATCCAGCGGCCGGTTGAAGGCGATGATGCCCCCAAAAGACGAGGTCGGGTCGGTGGTAAAGGCCAGGTCGTAGGCCTGTTTCAGGTCCGCCCCGATGGCCACGCCGCAGGGGTTGGCGTGCTTGACGATCACGCACGCCGGATCCGCGAAGGGTTTGACGCATTCCAGTGCGGCGTCCGTATCCGCCACGTTGTTATAGGACAGAGCCTTGCCCTGAATCTGGCGCGCGGTGGCGACGGACGCCTCGCTGGCACCACGCTCGCGGTAGAACGCCGCATTCTGATGCGGGTTCTCGCCATAGCGCATGGTCTGCACTTTCTCGAACTGGTTGTTAAAGGTGCGGGGGAACGGCTCCGGCTCGGCCTGGCTTGCCAGTTGACCGCCCAGATAGTTCGCGATGGCGCCGTCATAAGCGGCGGTGTGCTCAAAGGCACGGGTTGCAAGGTCAAAGCGGGTGCTGGCGTGAAGACCGCCATCATTGGCATCCATTTCACCCAGGATACGGTCGTAATCGTCGGCGTTCACGACAACGGTTACATCCTGGTGGTTCTTGGCCGCGGCCCGCAGCATACCGGGGCCGCCGATATCGACGTTCTCAATAGCGGTCGCGAGGTCGCAGTCCGGGTCCGCCACTGTCTGTTCGAAGGGATAGAGATTGACCACAACCATGTCGATGGGATCGATGCCCTGCTCCGCCATGATGCTGTCATCCGTGCCGCGACGTCCCAGTATGCCGCCATGGATCAGCGGGTGGAGTGTCTTGACCCGGCCGGCCATGATCTCCGGAAAGCCGGTGTGGTCAGACACCTCCCTGGCATCAATGCCGCTTTCGGTGAGCAACCGAAAGGTGCCGCCGGTCGACAGTATCTCAATACCCCGCTGGCGCAGTGCCTGGGCAAATTCAACAATACCGGTTTTGTCCGAGACGCTGATCAGCGCCCGGCGGATGGGGCTTGCATTGGGCTGTTCCGTCATGATGGCTCCGATTCCTTACAGCAGGCCGTACTGTTTGAGCTTCTTGCGCAGGGTACCGCGGTTGAGACCCAGCATCGCTGAGGCGCGCGTCTGATTGTCGCCGGTGTATTCCATGACTTTTTCCAGCAGCGGTGCTTCCACTTCGGAGAGCACCAGCTGATAGACGTCACTGACCGGGGCACCATCGAGTTGTGAAAAATAGTTTTCCAGTGCCTGTTCCACGCTGTCGCGCAGCGTCACGGTCTGACCGTTGCCGGCAGCCGTTGTAAGGGGCTCATCGGGTGTGTGGGCCCGGTTATCCTCGGCCATGAATTCAGTGTTCATGCGACACGTACCTCTTCTGTCTGAATGCCTTGAAAGTAATCATCAAGCAGCTGCAGCTGCGCGCCGGCGTCCTCAATGCGGTTGAAGTGCCGGCGGAATATCTTGTCCGGATCACGGGCCTGCAGGTACCAGCCTACGTGTTTGCGTGCAACACGCAGGCCGATGTACTCGCCATAGAAGCCGTGCAGTGCCTCTACATGACCCATCAGAATGTTCCTGATCTCTTCCTGATCGGGATCCGGTAGTTCCTCACCCGTGGCCAGATAGTGATTGATCTGACGAAAGAGCCAGGGCCGCCCCTGGGCGGCCCGGCCAATGAACAGCCCGTCCGCGCCTGTTTCCTGCAGGACCTCGTCGGCCTTGCGGGGCGAATCCACGTCGCCGTTGGCAAATACAGGAATGTCCACAGCCTGTGTCACCTTGGCGATGGTTCCGTATTCGGCCTCGCCCTTGTAGGCGTCGGCACGGGTACGCCCGTGCACTGCCAGCGCAGAGATCCCCACATCTTCGGCCATACGCGCAATGGTCTCGGCGTTGCGGTTGTCACGGTCCCAGCCCGTGCGCATCTTGAGCGTAACCGGAACATCCACGGCCGCTACCACCGCCTCCAGGATCTCCTGAACCAGGGCTTCGTCGCGCATTAGCGCGGAACCCGCCGCCTTGTTGCAGACTTTCTTGGCGGGGCAGCCCATATTGATGTCGATGATCCGGGCACCATTAGCGACATTGAACCGCGCGGCCTCCGCCAGCATGGGCGCATCGCCGCCGGCGATCTGGACAGCGATGGGCTCCGGTTCCCCGCTGTGATCCATACGCTGACGCGATTTGCGGGAGCTCCAGAGACTGGCGTCTGCGGTGACCATCTCGGAAACAGCCAAGCCCGCGCCCATCGTGCGGCATAGAAGCCGGAAGGGTCTGTCCGTGACACCCGCCATGGGTGCCAGAACCAGGTTGTTGGGCAGCGTATGGGGGCCAATGGCGACCACAGCGTTCTCCTGGTGATTGGGTCCGTGCGGGTTGGTCAAATCTCGACCAGCTCAGGGGGGAACAATGATACGCCGGGCTCCCAGCCCATTAAAGGGGCGGATTGAATCAAAAGCAGAGTATTTTTGAGGTTGGCCTATTGACGCGCCGGGAGGAAGTCGATCCTGTAGTTGATAGCGTCTTTACCGGGATCCTTCAGGCTCAGGCGGATGCGGCGGCCCGCTTTCGAGGGAATGCGGCCACGGGCTGCTTCTTCGCCAGCCAGGTAGGTGTCTGGCTGAAATACGCGCTGGGCCACCACATCATTGTTGAGATTGGAAAAACTAAGGGCAATGGCGGGCCAAGGCTGGGCAAAGCCGCCCTCGTTGACAATGGTGACCTCCAGGAGCAGGGCGTTCGCCATGTCCGGATGACTGCGGACCACCAGCTGACGGGGTTCCAGCCGATCGGTGGCTACCAGCGGCGGCAGCTCGCATCCGAGCCATTCACAGGCCTGCTCGTACCAGGGGCGAACAGGCTCATAGAGGGCGAGCCGTTCGAAACGGTACCAGCCCACCTGGTAGGCCAACAGGGCGGCCATTGCGGTGACGCCCAGAAACCATGCAAGCCGGCGCAGCCAGCGCCAGCGGTCAGGCCTGGTGGTGACAATCGGGTCGGTATTCAGCGTCTGCCAGGCAGGCTCGAAGTCGGGCTCAGCGCGGTCTTCCGGCTCAGGGTCCGTGTTACGCTCGAGGTCCGCTTCTCCGGGGCCTGGCTCTGGCGATGGCGGTTCTGCCGTAGTTGCTTCCGGTTCGTGCTCGACCTCGTGGAGCAGTGACTCCGCCCAGCTCTCATCGTCCTGAAGATGGTCGCCGGATTCGAGTGAGTCCAGCTCGCTGCGAAATCCGGAACGGTCGCCCGCGTCAAGGGCCAGGATATCGTCGCTGAATTCTTCCTCTACCGGCCCCTCATGGCCGGTATAGCGCTCTTCCTGGGCATCTTCCTCGGGATTATCATCAAAGATCAGGTCGTCGTCGGAGCCTGATCCCGTGGAGGCGTGTGTGTCTTCTTCCGGTTCGGCGTGCTCAACGGCATTGAATACATACAGGCAGTGGCCACAGCGGACCCGTCCGCGCGCCGCCTCGATCTGACGCGGGGTTACCCGGAACCGCGTCTGGCAGTACGGGCAACGGGTAAGAGTATCCGGTTGTGCGGCCATGCAGTCGGCTCCACTTCAGTCCGTGTGGCGCGTTCCGGTCAGACAGATCCAGCCTTCCTGCTCCGTTGGTGACTGCATGTGGAACCAGCGGGCATAGCGATCACTGATGGCGTCCGCCTGATTGGACAGGATGCCTGAAAGCACGATCTGTCCTCCAGGCCGGACCTGACTGGCCAGCGTTGGAGCCAGAGACAGTAATGGTTGCGCCAGTATGTTGGCAAGCATCAGGTCACAGCGGCCTTCCGGCTGGTCCTCTGGCAAGTAAAGATCAAGGGCTTTATCTGGAATGGTGTTGCGTCGCGCGTTATCGCGGCTGGCGTCCAGTGCTTGTGGGTCATTGTCCGTGGCGACCACGTGCCCGGCGCCGAGCTTGAGTGCGGCAAGTCCGAGAATGCCAGAGCCGCAGCCGTAATCGACGATCTCCAGGCCCTCCACAGGATTGGCATCCAGCCACTCCAGGCAGAGACGGGTAGTGGGATGGGTGCCGGAGCCGAACGCCAGCCCCGGGTCCAGAGTGATGTTAACCGCTTGCGGTTCCGGGGGGTCCTGCCAGCTCGGGCAGATCCAGAGGCGGTTGCCGAAGCGCTCGGGACGGAAATCATCCATCCACGCGCGCTCCCATTCCCGATCCTCAAGCAGCTCCGTCTCCATGGATTCAACATGGGTCTGGGTAGCAGCATGATAGGCTTCTGCCACTTGCGATTGAACCTCGGCCAGGTCTGCTTGGCCCTGAAACAACCCCGTGACGGTGGTGCTGTCCCACAGCGGGGTAGAGCCGCGCTCAGGCTCATAGAGCGGCGTATCCGCGCTGTCTTCCATGCTTACAGACTCGGCACCGGCTTCAAGAAGCATCTGTTCCACAAGCTCGGCATGGTCACTGTCCGACTGGATGTGAAGCTGTACCCACGCCATGCGTCAGTCCCGCCGGATCAGCTGTTCCAGGTAATGGATCGTGATGTCGCCGCTGCGGAAGCCTTCATCACGAACCAGTCGCTGGTGCAGAGATCCGTTGGTCTTGATGCCGATGACAACCAGCTCATCCAGCGCATTGTGCATGCGCGTGAGGCAGGTGTCGCGATTGTCGCCAAATGTGATGAGCTTGCCCACCAGCGAGTCGTAGTAAGGTGGAATACTGTAGCCAGAGTACAGGTGCGAGTCCACGCGCACGCCGAGACCGCCCGGTGGGTGGAATCGTTCAACACGCCCGGGACTGGGAGCAAAGGTTTTGGAGTCTTCGGCATTGATCCGGCACTCCAGTGCGTGGCCACGGACTTCAATGTCCTCTTGGCGGTAGCGCAGTTGCTCGCCAGCGGCAACACGGATCTGCTCGGCCAGGATGTCGACCCCCGTGACCATCTCGGAAACCGGGTGTTCCACCTGGACTCGTGTGTTCATTTCGATGAAGAAGAACTCGCCGTCCTGATAGAGAAATTCGAAGGTGCCCGCGCCCACATAGCCAATCTCGCGGCAGGCGGCGAGACAGGCTTGAAGGGTACGTTCCCGAGCCTCCGCGTCGATATTCGGCGCTGGCGCCTCTTCAATGATTTTCTGGTGGCGGCGCTGCAGGGAACAGTCCCGGTCGCCCAGATGGATGACGTTGCCGTACTGATCCGCCAGAACCTGGACTTCCACATGCCGTGGTCGTTCCAGATATTTCTCGAGGTAGACGGTTTCGTCGCCGAACGCACCCCGGGCTTCACGCTGGGTGACGTGTACACCCTTAAGCAGTGCATGCTCGGTGTGCACGACCTGCATACCGCGCCCGCCACCGCCGGAAGCCGCCTTGATCAGCACCGGATAGCCGATTTCCCGGGCGATCTGGCGGGTGCGCTCCTCATCTTCGTTCAGCGGCCCATTGGAGCCGGGAACGGTGGGTACACCGGCGCGCACCATGGAGCGGATGGCAGAGACCTTGTTGCCCATCAGCCGGATGGTTTCGGCGGAAGGCCCGATGAACCGGAAGCCGCTTTTCTCAACCTGCTCGGCAAAGTCCGCGTTCTCGGACAGGAAGCCATACCCGGGATGGATGGCGTCGGCGTCTGTTACCTCGGCGGCACTGATGATAGCCGGGATGTTGAGATAACTGTCGGCGGCGCTGTTGGGCCCAATACAGACGGATTCGTCCGCCAGGCGTACGTGCATCAGGTCGCGGTCCACGCGTGAATGCACGGCAACGGTGCGGATGCCCAGCTCCTTGCAGGCCCGCAGTATGCGCAGGGCGATTTCACCCCGATTCGCAATCAGTACTTTATTGATCATGATGCGGCGCTTCGCTGTCAGGTGATGACGAACATGGGCTGGTCGTATTCAACGGGTTCACCGTCTTCGACCAGGATCTGGGAAACCGTACCGCTGATGTCGGCGTCGATCTGATTCATCATTTTCATGGCCTCGACAATGCAGAGGGCGTCACCGGCGTGCACCTTCTGGCCTACCTGCACAAAGGAGGCGGAAGTGGGCGACGCTGCCCTGTAGAAAGTGCCAACCATGGGAGAGCGTACCAGGTGCCCCTGGGGCTCGTCCGGTTCGGTCTTTTCTTCAGCCGGTTCACTGGCGCCGCTGGTGGGCTGCGGCTGCGGCGCAGGTGCCGGCTGCTGCGGGGCTGGCGCCGGGGCTGCTGGCGCGGCCATAGTTACGGTATCGGCCCGCCGGCGGTTGATTCGGACGGAATCCTCGCCTTCCCGGATTTCCAGTTCCTCAACGTCGGATTCTTCCAGAAGCTCGATCAGTTTCTTGACTTTGCGAATGTCCATAAGGGGCTCTCATTCACCTCAGTTTGCGGCATGCGGCGGTCAGCGCGAGTTCATAACCCTGCGCTCCCAATCCGCTGATCACGCCCTCGGCAACATCTGAAAAAAAGGAATGATGGCGAAAGGACTCGCGCGCATGCACGTTGGATAGATGCACCTCAATAAACGGGATCGCGGTGGCCAGCAGGGCATCCCGCAGGGCTACGCTGGTGTGCGTGAAGGCTGCGGGATTGAACAGGATGAAGTCGATGCCTTCATCGGCTGCGTCATGGATCCGTTCGATGAGCTCGTGTTCGGCGTTGCTCTGCAGCGTGAACAGGTGATGGCCGGCCTCGGTGGCCTGTTCATTCAGGCGCTGATTGATGTCCACCAGGGTGGCTGCCCCGTAGGTATCGGGCTCGCGGGTACCGAGCCGGTTCAGGTTGGGGCCGTGGAGGACGAGGACGTTGGCCATAATTGTTTCTTTTCGGGTTATTTTGCGTCGGATTCTGTGTTTTCAGGCTCAGATCCGGCCACGTTAGGAAAAGTGTGAACGCATGTTAGCCGTAGATCAATAGCGGTGATACGAAAAATCAATCTCCTGCAACCACCTGGTTGCGACCCTCTTCTTTGGCCGCGTAAAGCAGGCCATCGGCACGTTCACACAGCTGCTGGGGGGATTCCCCCCGCCACTGGGCCACGCCGCAGGAAAAGGTCACATGGAAATCCGTGCCTGTGGCGGGCTGGCGCAACTGGCTGAACTTTTCGCGAATCTCATTCATGACGTCGAGTGCGTCATCCTCCTGTGTGTCCGGAAGGATGATGGCGAACTCTTCACCGCCGTAGCGGCCGATGTGATCGGTTTTGCGCAGACGCTGCTTGAGAAAGAGTGACAGGCTTTTCAGGATCCGGTCGCCGATGGGGTGTCCGTAGGTATCATTGATGCGCTTGAAGTGATCCAGGTCCACCATGACAAAGGTCAGTGGCTCGTGACTCTGGTTGGCCCGGCTGATCTCGGATTCGAGCAGACTCAGTGTATGCGTGTGGTTGTAGAGGCCAGTGAGGCTGTCGCGGATCATCAGCGCCAGCAGCGAGCGGGCCCGCCGACCCCGGTTGTGGAGGGTGGCGACCAGGTGTTTGGCGTCAATGGGCTTGGTGAGGAAGTCGTCGCCGCCCATGCTCATGGCGTGCAGCTGCTTGGCAACATCCTCTTCCGCGGAGAGGTAGATGATGGGCACGCTGTGAAGATGGTCCTGCTGGCGGATGACCTTGGCCAGTTCCGTTCCGGTGCACCCGGGCATATACATGTCCAGGATGATGATTTCCGGAGAGAAGGTCTCCAGCGCATCGACGACCTCCATAGGGTCGGTCAGAACACAGGAGCGCATGCCGGCCTTCTGGAGCACGTTCTCAATATATTTGGCCTGGGCTTTGGAGTCGTCGACCACCAGCACCCGATAGGGTTCGGGGGGGTGGGCGTAGGAGTAGTGCTCGATCTTTTCGATCAGCTGCCCCGGGTCGAGCGCCTGGTAGAAGAACTCTTCGCCACCGGAGCGTACAGCCCGCAGGCGGGTTTCGATGGAACCGTCCTCACGGCTGATATAGAGCACAGGGATGGGGGTTTCGTGGCGTTGCTGGATGCGTTCCATGGTGGCGATACCGGCAACGGCGTCATCACCGCCGAAATTCACGTCAATCACAACTGTTTCAGGTTTGTTGCGCGCGCACTCCGCCTCCAGGTCTGCCGGAGTCGGGAAAGCCGCGGCCCGGAAACCGAAGAACTCCATCTGGCGGATGATGCGCTGAGCGTAGTCGCTGTCGTTGAAAGCGAGATAGATTGGCGTGCGCAGGTAGGTCCGGGGTGCGTCATCCTCGTTCTGGTCCGAGCGCCGCAAAGTGCAACGCGCAAGCTGGTCCATGCCCTGCTGCAGGCTGTCGCGGATCTCGCTGTTCATGGGCTGGCTTTCGGGCCAGATCTGGAGGGCGGTGCGAATGCTGTCGGCGGCCGCCTCATGATCGGTCATCTCGAAGCGCCGCGCGTACTTGATCAGCTTCTCCGTGGCAGCCATCAGGTCTTCGCGCAGACCGGGTGGCGGTTCGCCGTTATCGAGGAACTTCTGCCAGTTCTCGAGCACGACGCGTGCTTGGGTGGTTACGCGTCGGGCGAAGTGCTGGCGCAGCTTCTCCTGCTGAGAGTTGGTGTCTGTCATGACCGTAGGCTTGTTATTGGTGTGCTTTGTCACATTCCACGCAACCACTATAGTCGTTTCTTCTGGATCTGTGTCAATCTGGCGTCTTTCGGCCCGTTTCGGGAAAACACCATGCGTCGAGCGGACGATACAGGCTACAGCCTGCGCATGCTCCTCGTGACTTTCATCGGGGTGCTGCTGGTTATGGTGCTCGCGGCGAGCACCTGGTTCAGTGCCAGCCGCTTTGGGGCCTATCTTGGGGAAGAGCTCCGCATTCAGACCCAGGATGCGGCTACCGCGCTGGGGGTGGCGGTATCGACACTCGAGCGTGATGGCCAAATACGACGGCTGGTGGATGCGGTCTTTGACAGTGGCGCCTATTCCAGGGTCGAGCTGGTCCGTTCTGATGGCAGCGTGCGCCACAGTCGTGAGGTAGAAGACACGCCATCGGCGGTCCCCGGGTGGTTCCGCCATTGGGCGGATCTGCCTTCGCCGCGAGGTGAGGCGAGCGTCATGGCCGGGTGGCAGCCGGCCGGCAGTGTGCGGGTTTACGGTGATCCCAAGCCGGCTCTTGTCCGTCTCTGGCGCAGTTTCCTGGTGGATCTGGCCTGGAGTGGTGCGCTTCTGTTGCTGAGTATGTGGCTGGCCTGGCGCGGTTCCGGGCGGCTTCTGGCGCCTTTGCGGCAGATGGCGAGCCAGGCGCAGGCACTGCAGGCTAATGACTTCTCCGCGCGTACCCAGCCACCCCATGCCCGCGAACTGCGTCGCGTAGCTCAGGCGCTTAACGCCATGGCCGCGCGCCTGAGCCAGACCTTCCAGCGCCAGCTGGATCTGATCAGTGAACTGCAGCGCCGCCTCAATCGGGATCCGGTGACCGGGCTACGCACCCGTGAGGCGTTTGATCAGGCACTGACCGCGGTCTTGCATTCCCATGAATCGGTGCGCGGAGGGGGGTTGGCCATATTCCGTCCGCTCGGGTTCCAGTCATTCAATAAGCGTTGCGGACGGGCGCAGGGCAATGCGGTTCTGGCCGAGTGCGGCGCGAGGCTTCTGGACTTTGAGTCTCACCATGAGGGAGTGGTGACGGGGCGGGGGCAGGGCGCGGATCTGCTGGTCTTAATTGCCGGTGTCGATGCCGCCGAGGCGGATGCCTGGTTGCAGGAGCTGGTGGCGCAGCTCGCATCGCGCTACAGTGCCCACAGTGTACCGGAGCAGGGCATCTTCCAGGCTGGCGTGACTCGGATTGAATCAGGATTGAGTGTGGGCGGACTGCTGACACGGGCTGATCAGGGCCTTAGCACGGCGGCGGCGAGCGCAGACCCGCTGGTCTGCTGGGGGCATGCGTTGGCCGCGCCTTTGGATGGCGCCGGGAGCTGGCTCGAGACCATCGATAATGCGCTGGCCTCGGAGGATGTGGCACTTGCCTGGCAATCAATCCACGACCTGGCCGGCAATGGTTTCATGCACCAGGCCCTGGGGCGGATGCAGCTGGCCGGGCAGTGGCAGGCAGCGGCGCATTTTCTGCCCCATCTGGAGCGCTCAGGGCGAACACCGTTGTTTGACCGCCTCGTCGTTGAACGGGTGCTTTGCGGTGAACGACCAGAGGCTACAGGCGCCGTGGCGGTGTCGCTGGGGTTGGCTTCACTGGTCGATGATGCCTTCATGCACTGGCTGGTCCTGCGTCTGGAGACAGCGGGGGATCAGGTCCGGTCGCTGTGGTTTGTTGTGCCGGAACGTGCCCTGCGTGTTCAGCCGGCAGCTGTGTCGTTGCTTGCAGAGGCAGCCGCGCGTACCGGAGCAAGCCTGATGGTGGACCACTTCGGTTCCGGCGGCGTCAGCTTTGGATACCTGGGGCGTTACGCCATACAGGCCGTGCGCATCAGCCGTGAGCACATCCGGGATCTTCATCAGCGCCCCGAGGCACGTTTCTTCCTATCGCACATCGCGCCGGTTCTGCGCGAGCAGGGTATCCAGGTCTATGTCAGTGGCGTGGAGGTGGAAGCCGAATGGGCGGCGGTGCGTGAGCTGCCAGTTGACGGTGTGATGGGCTACTGGTTCTCCCGGCCCAGGGAGCCGGAGGGGATGAGCTGACCGGGCGGCCGAACCGCCCGGCTGCTGGTTACTGGGCGGCCTTGACCGCTTCCTCTACCGCTTTGTGTGCGGCTTCGGCGTTGTCCCAGTTGCGCACCTTGACCCACTTGCCGGCTTCAAGGTCTTTGTAGTTCTCGAAGAAGTGCTTGATCTGTTCTTTCAGCAGTTCCGGAATGTCCTCAACGTCCTGCACATCCTTGTAAGCCGTGGTCAGCTTGTCGTGGGGAACACAGACCAGCTTGGCATCCTCGCCTTCCTCATCTTCCATGTTAAGAACGCCCACGGGGCGCGAGCGGATGATCGCGCCTGGCTGAACCGGGTAAGGCGTTACTACGAGGGCATCCAGCGGGTCATCATCATCGGCCAGAGTGTTCGGGATGAAGCCATAGTTGGCCGGGTAGAACATGGGCGTGGCCATGAAGCGATCCACGAGGACAGCGTCCATGTCCTTGTCGATTTCGTACTTGATCGGCTGCGCGTTGGCAGGAATCTCAATGGCAACGAAGATGTCTTCCGGCGGGTTCTTGCCGGGCGGGATCTTGTCAAAGTTCATGACGGTGTCCTTTTCTGTGGATGAATGAAGGCTTCATGAATCAAGCGTGAATTATACGCATGGATCGCGCGGGATAAAAATCCAAAGATGACCAAGCGCTTGCTTGGTGTTAGTGGTTGCGGCACACTCGGGCTGTTCACACTGGCGCTGGCTGCTGAAGGAAGGCACTCATGAAGACCGCAACACACTGCTTCACCGAAACCCATGAACAGGCTCGCCAGACGGCATTGCGCTTTGTGGAGCGGGAAGTCCTGCCGCACATTGATGAATGGGAAGAGGCCGGAGAGTTCCCCCGCGATCTTTACCGCAAAGCGGCGGAAGCCGGGCTTCTGGGTGTTGGTTATCCGGAGTCACTGGGGGGGACCGGTGAAGGCGATCTCTTCCTCAAGGTGGCGGTCAGCGAGGCGTTAATGCGCAGTACGTCCGGTGGCCTGGTTGCGGGCCTAGGCTCTCACGACATCGCGCTGCCACCCATTGTGCAATGGGGGTCGAAGGCCATGCGCGAGCGCGTAGTCCCCGAGGTGCTGAATGGCGACGCGGTTGCCGCTCTTGCGATTACCGAGCCCGGGGGCGGCTCCGATGTGGCTAACCTCCAGACCCGGGCGGAAAAGGAGGGTGATTACTACCGGATCAACGGCAGCAAGACCTTCATTACCAGCGGTCACCGGGCGGACTACTACACCGTGGCTGTGCGTACCGGCGAAGCCGGTCATAACGGCATCAGTATGATGCTGGTTGAACGTGACACGCCCGGTTTCTCCCGCGGGCGGGTGCTGAAGAAGACCGGCTGGTGGGCCAGTGACACCGCCGAGCTGTTCTTTGATGACGTCCCGGTGCCGGCGGAGAACCTGATTGGCCAGGAGAACGGCGGGTTCATGGTCATCATGACCAACTTCCTCCAGGAACGGCTGATGCTGTGCATCATGGGTGCCATGACGGCGCGCCTGGCACTGGAGCAGGCTATGGCCTATAGCCGCGAGCGGGAGGCTTTCGGGCGCTCGATCAGTGGCTTCCAGGTGACCCGGCACAAGCTGGTGGATATGGCCACCCGGGTAGAGATGGCCACCCAGTACACCTACCACTGCGCCGCCCTCATGGATGCCGGAAAGACACCGGTCAAGGAAGTGGCCATGGCCAAGAACGTTACGGCAGAGGCGGCGGAGGATGTAACCCGTGAAGCGGTGCAGCTGCACGGGGGTATGGGCTACATGCGCGAGGCGGGGGTTGAGCGCCTCGCCCGTGATGCCCGCATCCTTGCCATCGGCGGCGGCACCACCGAAATCATGAAAGAGCTTATCGCCACACAGATGGGACTTTAATCAGGCTGCTTTCTCGGTAACGCCGGTCGCGGTGGCCACGAAGAGCCGGTCCGCCGGGCGCTTCGCAAAAAGCCCATTGGTGACCACGCCAGTGATCTGGTTGATCGCCTCTTCAGCCTTGATCGGACGGCTCAGATCAAGATTGTGTACATCCAGAATAATGTTGCCGTTGTCCGTGGTGAAACCGGCACGGTATTCCGGGTCGCCGCCCAGCCTGACCAGCTCGCGCCCCACATAGCTGCGTGCCATGGGGATCACTTCAACAGGCAGGGGGAACTGACCGACAATATCTACTTCCTTGGACTCGTCGATAATACAGAGGAAGGTTTCCGAGGCGGCGGCCAGAATCTTTTCCCGGGTCAGGGCGCCTCCGCCGCCCTTGACGAGTTCAAGCCGTTTGTTGGCCTCGTCCGCGCCATCAAGGTAGAAGCGCGGCGGTGCGACGGCGTTGAGATCGTAGACCGGTATCCCGTGCTGTTTAAGGCGTTCGGCGGTCGCTTCGGAGCTGGCGACAGCGCCCTCAAACTGGTCCTTTTCCTCAGCCAGGGCATCGATCAGGTAATTAACCGTACTGCCGGTGCCAACCCCCAGAATACTGCGTGGGTTCAGGTCCGGCAGGATATGATTCAGTGCGGCTCGCGCCGCCTCCTGTTTGTGGCTGTCCTGGCGCATAGGGGCTGTCTCTCTGTTTTCGGTTGTGAAGGCCCAGTATACGGATTCAGGTGGGCACTTAGGAACTGGCCTTGAGTGCGTCCCAGTCCAGCTCCCGGAATCCAAGGATGCGACCGCCGTGCGTCTCGGCAAACTGCTCCGCGTCTTTGTTGTTCGAAAACGGTGCTGGCGAGTGGCCCATGGCGCCTTCCTTTTTGTGGCCGACGACATAGACGGCGTTCCTGGCCTCGATCCAGGCCTCGCCAGAGGGTGACTGCCACCGGGTACGACTAAGGTCGTGAACATAGAGCTTTCCGATCCGGGGTTTGGAGTCGGGTTGCCAGGCCCAGGAAAACAGGTCGTTGGTGGAACAGAAGCTGAGGGTTTCGCCTTCATCAACGCAGGCTTGGCCTTTGGGGCCCGGGAAACTGCTGATGGTCATGCCGCAGAGCGTGCATTGGTGGCCGTCCGAAAGCGCAATGGACTGACAGTTGGCGCCAGTGTCGCCCTGTCCACAGCCTGCCAGCGACAGGATTGGGAGGGCACCGAGGAAAGCAATGATATCGCGTCGGGTGGTCATAATGGCTCCCTGATCTCAGGTACGGCGACGCCGGAAAACGGCGGCGGCAATGGCAAGTGGGGCAATGATCCAGAGTCCGAGAAGGGCGATCAGGCCCGCAACCGAGTGGCTCTCACTGGTCGCAATGGCGAGCATGCCGCTGGCTTGCGCGACCTGTTCAAACCCTGTCAGGTTGATCAGCCGGAAGATATCCGTCGGGTTGATCATCAGCAGAACCTGGAAAAGGCTCTCGTTCACCTGGCCTTCAGTGCCCACGAGTATCCCCAGCAGTGTCAGGTCGTAGACCAGCACGAACAGGAACCAGACAAAGAGCGCCATGCCCGCTGCCCGGGCTTTTTCATGAGCAATGGCACTGATCAGGTAGGACAGGGCCAGAAAGGACCAACCCAGCAGAATGGCACTGCCTATAAACAGCGAGAAGGGGCTGACAAGGGCGGCAAGGGTCGCCTCAGCATCGAAGACCACAATCACCAGCCCGGCAATGGCGAAACCCAGAAGCGTGGAGAGGCCCATGATGGCGGCGTGCCCCATGAACTTGCCCGCGAGCAGCCCGGTCCGGCTCAGGGGGTAGGTCATCAGTAGCAGAAGGGTACCGTTTTCATCCTCACCCACAATGCTGTCATAGGCCAGCATCAGGGCGATCAGGGGAATCAGGAACACCGCCAGGCTGGCGAGGCTGGCGATGGTGGTCGAGACACGGGTGAAGCCAACCTCCCCGGAGACAGCGGCACCGAACCAGGCCAGGGCAATGGCCAGCATCGCGAATACCAGGGTGATGGCCAGAACCCAGCGGTTACGCAGCCCGTCCCGGAATTCCTTGCCGGCAACGACCAGGGATTCATGCATACCGGGTTCCCCCTTCATTGAGCTCGGTGTCGAAATGGGCGTACAGAGTTTCCAGAGTTGGTGGTTCAATCGTGACGTCCTCAAGCCCGGCAAGGTTGAGCAGCTCATTGAGCACTCTGATCTTGTCCCTGGTCGCAACCGTCAGAACCAGGCTGTTATCGGCCTCGGGGATAGCATCCTGAATGGCCGGATGCAGGCCGGTGTCCGGAAACCGGGTGGAGGGCTGGCGGCGGACACGGATTGTCAGCGGCAGCTCCGCCTGGCTGCGTAGCGCCTCAATCGTGCCTGATGCCAGCAGGCTGCCGCCGCCGAGGATGGCGACGCGGTCCACGTGTTGTTCAATGCCGGGCAGCACATGCGAGCTGATCATGATGCCGGTGCCCCGGGCGCGCAGCTCATCGATGGTCTGGTAGACATCCCGTGTGGCCATGGGGTCAAGTCCGACCGTGGGCTCATCAAGCAGCAGCAGGCGGGGCTCTCCCAGCAGCGCCTGGGCCAGGCCGAGGCGCTGGCGCATGCCCTTGGAGTAGGTGCGCACTCGGCGGTTGGCGGCATGATCGAGACCGACCTGCGTCAGCAGTCGGTTGACCTCTTTCGGGGGTACGCGTTTGAGGCGTGCGAAATAGGTCAGCACCTCACGGCCACTGAGATTGTCGTAGAAGCTGACGTTTTCCGGGAGATAGCCCAACTGCATCCGGAGCTGGCCGGAGCCCGGGCCTCTCGGGTCTTCGCCGAAGACCCGCACGCGCCCGGAGGTGGGCGTCAGGATGCCCAGTATCAATTTCATGGCTGTGGATTTGCCGGCACCGTTATGGCCGAGCAGACCCAGAACCTCGCCTTCACCAAGAGCAAGATTCAGATCGCTCAGGGCGCGTACGCCGCTGAAATGACAGCTGAGCTGTTCAAGGTCCACCGTGTTGGTCATGAGCGCTCTTCCTGCGTTTCCGGGGGGCGCATGAGCGGGTGGCTGTCCTTTACGCCCCTGGGTCTGAGTATGGGAAAGGCGGACTGGACCCAGCGCATGAGTTCCACCGCCGGGCTGTTCATCAGCACCCGCGCCATGGGATAGGTCCACAGGATCCGATCCACTGCGTCATTGGGTTCATGGGGAACATCGCCGATGCCATCGTCATTGATATCCCAGCCCATGTAGTCACTCCAGTAGTTGCCGCGTCCGTCTTTTGACCATTCCTGGGCGCGGTTGGAAACGTATTTGACCTGGGTACGGTTGCTGATCAGCGAGTTGCCGTGGATCTCGTTGTTCTCGGAACCAGCGGTCATATGGATGCCGATGGCGGTACGGGCGAACGTATTGCCATGGATCCGATTTTTCTGGGAGTTGTAGATGAACAGGGCCTTGCCCTCGCCGCCCTCAATACTCCGGGTGCCGTCCGGGCTCGTTGAAGCCTTGATGTCGACGGCGGCGTTATCCCGCAGCGTGGACTGGGTGATGTAGTTGAGAAGAAAACCATAACCTTTATCGTTTTCGGCCCGGTTATTGATGACTTCAAGCCGGGTGGACTGCATCAGGGCGTAGCCGGTGCGGTTGCCCCAGCTCCGGTTGCTGCGGACCGTGTTGCTGTTGGAGTACATGTAATGAATGCCGTAGCGCTGGTTGCACAGGCGGTTAGCGACCAGGGAGTTGTGGTTGCTGACATTGATGTAGATGCCGTCCCGTGCCTGGCAGACCGTGTTGTCCCGGATTATGGCGCCGTTGACATGGTGCAGGTGGATGCCGTTGCCGCGGTCTTGGGAGCGGATCTCGGTATTGCCGGTTATCCGGTTGCGTTCGATCAGCACATTGGGCGCGGAGTCCACCCAGATGCCGAATCCCTGGGCATTGATGCGGTTGTTCTGGATGTGGGCATCACGGCCGCTGGTTTTGATGAAGATGGCTGACTCATGCTGTGTCAGGTTGTCGCCGCTGTTGCGCAACAGCAGTCCCTTTACCGAGACATCCGGGGCCGAGATGGTCAGGATGGTGTCTTTGCCGCCGCCATCAATGATGGTGCCGGGGCTTCCCTGAAGGGTCAGGGAGGTATCAATTCGGTAGTGGCCCGAGAAAAGGCCGGGTTCGAGTTCCAGTGTATCGCCACTGTGGGCGTTTTCCAGTGCTTGCGCCAGTTGGCCTGGCTGGATGCCAGCCATTGCCCAGGCGGGAAAGAGAATCGCGCCCAGTAATAGACTGAGAAACCGTTGTGTTCGGCTCAAGATGATCACCGTTGGTGAAAAACGGACCGGGCACAAGATGCCCGGTCACAGTACGGCTTGTGCGGATCAGGAATCCGCAGGTTCGACCAGCATGCGGCCTGCCATTTCCATGTGCAGCGCGTGGCAGAACCAGTTGCAGTAGTACCAGTACACACCGGGTGAACCGGCTGTAAAGGTTATCGAGGAGGTCTGCTGCGGGTTGACCTCCATGACAACGCCATGCCCTATGACGCAGAAACCGTGACTGACATCCTCAACGGTATCAACGTTAGTGATCGTCACGGTCACTTCATTGCCTTCCTTGACCCGGAACTCGGTCAGACCATAACGCGGTGCGGATGAGGTCATGTAGACGCGCACGTCATTGCCATCACGAATCACTTTGTTGTCCGATTCCACGTCGATCCCGTCTTCTTTTGCACGACGGACCGTTTCCGCGAAGAAGGGGTCATCACGATCCCAGATCTGTTTCGTAGTGATCATATCGCGGGGCACGATCACCGTGTCGTGGGGTTCTGCGAAAGTCGGCGTGTCGTGCACCAGCTTCATCTCCTCGCCGGAGATATCAATCATCTGGTCGTTCTCCGGATGCAGCGGCCCTACAGGGAGGAAGCGGTCCTTGGAGAACTTGTTCAGGGAGAATAGCCATTGGCCATCGGCGTCTTTGGACTCCGCCAGGCTCGCATGGTTATGCCCGGGCTGGTAGTGCACATCCAGCTTCTGGACGATGTAGTTCACATCCTCGCCGTTGTAGTGACGGACCGCCTTCTCCATGTTCCATTTGACGATCTGGCTGTCGATGAAGAGCGTGGTGTAGGCGTTGCCACGGCCGTCATAGGTCGTGTGCAGCGGCCCCAGGCCCAGTTCCGGCTCGGCTGCGATCACATCGCGTTCGTTCTCCAGGTTGCCGGCGAACAGGTCATCCAGTTTGCTGATATCGATCATGCTCGCGGTAGGCGACAGCTTGCCGGCAGCGATGAAATACTTGCCATCGGTTGAGGTATTGCAGCCGTGCGGATTCTTGGGAATAGGCACATAACGTGTGACTTCGGTGCCATGCCGGCCATCAACAACCGGAACTTCGGAGTCACCAATGGTGGTGTAGTTACCATCCTTGACGGCCTGCTCGATGCGCTCGATGTTGAAGACAACCACCCAGTCCCGTTCGGAGCGCATCTTCTCGTTGAGCTTGACGCCCTTTTCCGAGTTGTAGCAGGTCGCTGCGGCGTACTTGCCGGTGTAGTCGGCATCCATGTTGTCGAGGTTGCCATCGACCATGACCTGCCAGGCTACTTCCATGGTTTCCCCGTCAATGGCGGTCCACAGACACCAGTAGTTGTCCGGATTGTCCAGATCCCGACCATCGTTGGGCTGCGGGATATGGAATTCACCATTGGCGAAGACATAGCCGGTCTTGGGTGCTTTCTGCAGACGCAGGCCGTGGACTGACTGGACGTTGGGGACGCTCACCATTGCATCGGGCTTGAACACATCAAGGCGGACACGTGCCACGCGGGAGTTGGCCTTGTCGTTGACATACAGGTAACGGCCGTCGTGACTGCCATCGGTGTAGCTGAGGTGCGGATGGTGGGTGTCGCCGTTGGTAAATCTGTGGCTGTCGCCCATTATGCGCTTGGATTCGTTGGTCATCCCCCATCCAGTTGCACTGCAATGGTTGAACACCGGAACCCGCATGATTTCGCGCATGGAGGGAACACCATAGATGCGGATCTCACCAGACTGGCCACCACTCCAGAAGCCGTAGTAATCGTCCAGTTGCCCCAGCGGGACGTCTTTGCTTTTTGCCCCTTCAGCCGCCTGGGCTCCACCGGAGCCGCCCATCATCAGGGCTGTGCCGGTACCGCCGGTTACGCCGAGCGCCCCAACGGTCGCCGTGGCTCCCAGGAAAGAACGCCGTCCAGGATTTGCGACCTCTTCATTCTGGTCCGTGTTCTTAGGATCGTCATCACGCTTTGTCATAGTGTTGTGTCCCTTGCCTCTCTCTGGTTTTGGGGATATCTAGCTGGTTACTTCAACAGCAGGTATCTGGTTCGTCTTATTTTTGCTGTCATCTGCGTCCGTGCGAGCCATTTTCTCGCGCTTCTTGCGCTTCTGGATCATGGGTGGGCACTTCTGGTTATCCCAGTAGGTGACCTGGCAGTCCAGGCAGTAATGGCATTCGTTGGGATTGATCCGGCCATCCGGATGGATGGCGCCAATCTCGCATTCGTTGGCGCAGATCTGGCAGGGCGATCCGCACTCCTTGTGCCGCTTAAGCCAATCGAAAAGCCGGATGCGGGCCGGAATGGCCAGACCCGCGCCAAGAGGGCACAGATAGCGGCAGTAGAATTTGTGATTGAAGATGCCAATCACCAGCAGCAGGGCGGCATAGAGCACAAAGCCCCACTCGCGCTGCCAGTGCAGGGTTACGGCGGTCTTGAACGGCTCCACTTCCGAGTACTGTTCCGCGGCACCGAGTGACTGCAGCGAGATGCCGAACAGCACCAGCAGAATCAGGTACTTCAGTGCCCAGAGGCGCTCGTGTACGGCGAAGGGCACGTCGAACTGCGGTATTTTCAGCTTGCGGGCGGCGAGATTGATCAGCTCCTGCATGGCGCCAAAGGGGCAGAGCCAGCCACAGAATACACCCCGGCCCCAGAACAGAAGCGTAGCGGCTACGAAGCTCCACATGATGAACATCATCGGGTCCATCAGGAAGGTGGTCCAGCTGAAGTCGGTGAACACAGCGTTGGTGAAGGTGAAGATGTTCACCACCGAGAGCTGGGCCAGGGCATACCAGCCGATGAACACCACCGTGTAGATCAGGAAGCCGATGCGCAGCGGATGCAGCAGGCGCGGGCGCTTGGCAAGCCAGTCCTGGAACAGCAGGATGAAGACGAGCAGACCAAGGCCGGCCCCCAGGACCCCGATCTGGATCTGGCGATCCTGCCAGACAGAGACCCAGAGCGGCTGATCACTCCCATCGCTGAGTGCCTTGCGTTCGGGGATATTGAACCATTCCTGAACCGGTTGATAGTCAAGCGTGAAGTTGACGAAGGTGGAGTCCAGCGCACCGTACTGGCGCCGGACCCGCAACTGCAGTTCCCAGGGAGCAGCCGGATCAAACCGGTTTTGCTCGCGCACAATGAAAATGTCTTTTTCCGAGATAGTGGGTGTGTCTTCCAGCGCGAAATCCGGTGCGCGCACCAGGTCGCTGTCGCGGAACTGGATGGAACTGTCCCGCTGATTGATCTGGATGCGGTCAAATATGCCGCCCCGGACAAAGCCCGTGCCCTTGAAGGAATAACGACCGTCGGCCATCAGCATGATGGCGTGTTCGCCGTCCTCCAGGCGGTCCATAAGCTGGTTGTAATGCTCCTGCCCCAGCAGATTACGCCCGGTGGTGGGGGTGTTCAGGTAGGTCGCGTAGAGGTTGATAAAGGTGTCATCCCGTGCTCTTTTCGGCGCTTTATCAACGTCTTCCGCCTCGGTGCCCTCGAAGGCATCATCCACTTGCCCCCGTGTAAGGTGGCGTTTGCTGATGGCGCCCTGCTCGCGCAGCGTTTCCCAGCCGGCCTGCTCATAGGTGTTCGTTTTTACCGTCGCCGGCTCGCGGACATCCACGGCATCCTCAGCAACCAGGCCATGGCTGACAGCAGCCTTGCGGGCAGCGCGCATGATGGTGTCGCCCATCACAACCACGGTGACCGTGGCACCAGATACCGCATCCACGTAGTCGTAGCCTTCGCGCCGGCTCGAGGAGAGGCCGACCCGCATGCGGTCATGGATGGATTTGCCCACGTATTGGTCGACGAACTCATCCATCTTTTTTTCTGGAATGCCGGTGAGAACAATGGGTTCCGAGTGTTCGAGGATCTCACCGCCAATAATTTCGCCCTCGCCGTTAAGCCCGATGCGCATGTTGACCGGCTTGCCGGAGTAGGCGGGGATGGGCGCGTAGTCCACGGTTTCGAAAACCAGTCCGGCCAGCTCGCCATCCTGATAGACGCCCATCGCTGGCTTGTCTCCGGACATGGCGCCAACGCGGTCCGCGTCCGGGAAAAAGGCTTTCGCTTCCTCCTTTCCGGTTTCGCTGACGGCGTTCAGGGAGAAAACGGTTGCGACCAGGCCCAGCAGGAAAGACTGAAGAAGACGCTGGATCATCATAGGGGTGAACTCCGGGACAATCGCCTATTGGTAACGATACAGTGACACTGAACAATTGCAGGCTCATTGATTTAAGCCAATAAATGATGCTTTTTATATGAACTAATATAGCTGGGCGGGATTTTTTGACAAATTACGGGGTTAATAAATGAGTGACGCATCAGATGTTGCCAAGGTCTTCAACCAATCGCGGATTCTGGGTGCCAGACGGCTTGTGGCTGAATACAACTTCCGGCTGGAAGGCATCCTGACGCCGATCCGGATCTGGATTTACGAGGGCATAACGGGGGACTGGGTGGAGGCCGAGCAGGACTATTTTCTGCAGGCACCGGGCATGAAGGAGCCGGCAGTACCGGAAAGCGCCCGGTATGCGACTGCCGAGGAAGCTCTGAGGGAGATTGTCGGCGGTTTTCGTGAAGGCTATGAGCAGGCAGTAAAAGCAGGTTATGAACCGGACAGCGACTGGCTGATGCCCGGCTACTGATCCTCGAGGCTGGCAGCTACGCCCTGCTCTTGGAGTCTTGCCAGGAGCCACTGATCGATAATGGCAATGGTGTCCATGCTGATTTCATGGCCCAGTGGTAGGGTATGCCAGTCAACAGGTAGGCCCTGGGCCCGCAGGCGGTCCCTGTTGGCTTCGGCCTCCTGGAGGGAGATGGTTGCATCCTCAGTGCCATGGATCATCAGTACGGGCGTGGTGGCATTGGCCGGGTGGATCCGGTTGGCAAGGTCGTCCGGATTGAGCAACTCCCCGGAGAGCACCACGATACCCGCCAGCGGGTGGGGGTGCTGGAGGCCGGTGTACAGTGCCAGTGCCGCGCCCTGGGAAAACCCACCCATGATGATCTTCGAGGACGGGATGGCGTTGTGCTGCTCGCTATCAAGGAGTGCTGTCAGCTGATTGTGCGTCTCGGCAAGGCTTTCAGGATCGGGTTCGTCTGAATCCGGTGCGATGCCATCATACCAGGCCCGACCCATGCGGTTACCCAGTGCTGTAAGCCGGCGTAACGTGGCATTGGGGGCCACGTAGCGCAATCCGAGCGCTCTGGAGTCAGTGAGGTTCTTGAAGATCGGGATCAGATCCTCGGAGCTGGCACCCTGGCCGTGGAGCCACAATGTAGTGGCGTGGATGGTCCGTCGCGTATGGATTTCCAGCGTATCGTTGGATTCGTGCATTGGGCTTCCCCGGTCACGGTGACTGCGGGGTAAGATTACCTGTATTCAGGATGAATGTTAAGGGTCCGGGTATTAAAAAGCCGGCCCCGGAGGGCCGGCAACTCTCGAGAGAGGCACGAGAGAAAAATCAGAATTCGGTTGTGAGATTGGCCCAGAGGGTACGGCCCGGTTCGTTGATGGGGCCATTACTGGCACCGAGATCCGCGGAACCGCGCTGGATGTGTTCCGCATAGCGTCGATCAAAGGCGTTGTCGATGCCGGCACTCAGGCGGGCCTGCTCGAAAAGCTGCATTCCGCCATAAACGGAAAAAGTGGCGAACCCAGGTGTTTCCCGGGTATCCAGGCTGTAAATGGTGCCGCTGCCTTCATCCACGCGGTCTTGACGTGCGACGCCACGCCACTGCATACCGGCGGAGTAGCCGCCACGCCTGTAGTCGAGCCCCAGGGTGCCTTCCAGGGGCGGCGTCTGGGCCAGTGGTTCGTTATCGCTGTCATTGGTGCTGCGGGTCCAGGCAAGGGTGGAATTAAAGGTCAGCGCAGGCGTCAGGGAGACCGCCATATCGGCTTCAACGCCCCGCGTGGTCGCGTCCACGTTACGGGCGTTACCGCCACCGTTGGTGATCAGGATGTAGTCATCGTACTGTCCGTAGAATACGGCGATGGTGCCTTCGACCCGCTTGTGGCTCAGCGAGATGCCGGTATCCACCTGGGTAAGGGTCTCGTTGCCAATACCGAAGTCCCTGTCACGCTCCCAGAAATCCGGCGCGCGCTCGGAGCGCCCCAGCCCGGCATAAAGATTGATGGGTAGATCCTGCAACGCCACTTCGTAGCGGCCAAAGCTGCTCCACTGGGTGCGGTCGTCGGTTTCACCCTCGCGCGCGCCCCCGTAGTCTGCGATCAGTGCCTCGGCCTCGTGGTAATCGCCGCGCACGCCCAGGGTCAGCCATGAATTGGCGCCCACTTGCCGTTCCATGTCTGCAAAAAGACCCATATCGGAAAACTCGGCCGTTTCCGGGGCTGCTTCACCTCTGAACTTGGCGCCAGCCAGGGGGTTGCCCATTGTCATGATAGGGCCGCTGTCGGCATGCTCGCTGATGGAAAAGTCCAGTCCGGCTTGGATTTCAGTCCGGGAGGACAGGTCCATGTCGGCGCTCACGCGCCCTCCCATGGTAGTGCGTTCCACAAGGCGCGCCATGGCCATCTTTCCCGGAGGATTCCTCAGGCGGAAATTGTCCATGACGTGGTTAACGTCGTTGTAATAGAAGTTGGCCTCGATCCGGGGGAGCCAGCCGGTAAGGTTGTCCCGGGATCCGGACAACCGGTAGCTGGTTCGATCAAACTCGGTGCCGTCCATCCGACGGTCGTCGTAGGCGGCTTCGGCGTTACTGCGGTCGTAACTGAGCTCAAGCTCGCTATCATTGCCAGGCGTCCAGCCTGCGATGGCGCTCGTGCTCCAGCGCTCGTGCTCGGAATGGACGGATTCACCGCCGCCGTCCTCATAATCGTCCTGTGTTGAGAGCGTCCCGATGAAGCGGGCGTAACCATCCTCATCCCCGGTAGTGATGTTGGTGGCCATGTCATTGCGTGCGTGGCTGCCGGCCGTGAAACTTGCGAACCCATTGGTTGTGGGTTCTGAAAAATCCGGTGTGTCACGCTCAAAGCGAACGCTTCCCGCGGTGGCAGGGCCATAACGGACACTCTGGGGGCCTTTGGTAACGCTTACCCGGTCATAGGACTGGGGGAATATGTAGGCCGTCGGCGGGTCCATGCGGCTCGGGCATCCGCCAGGTATGGCGCCTCCATTCACCGAGATGTTGAGCCTGGAGCCGCCCAGGCCCCGCAGGACCGGTTCGCCGCTGGTTCCTCCCTTACGGCTGACATTGAAACCAGTGATCGATTCCAGATAGGCGCCGCCGTCCTGGGCTGGGAGTGAGGCGTGCGGTTGGCGGGGATCGGTTGTGACCTCATAGGGTGTGTCCATCGAGGAGGTTGTGACCACGAGTGGTTCCAGGGTCATGTTCTGGGCACTTGCAGCTGTGGCGCCCATAAGCAGGCTGGCTGTCACCAGGGGTGTGGTGCGCGGCCTGTAAGGCTTATGTATCATCGAGTGCTCCGTGAGGTTGATTATCTCTGTGGCCTTTCGGTCGCAAGATGCGGGCCAGTTCCGCCAGCTTAGAGAAGCGCTTTCAGGCCTCTGTAATGACAGTATTTTTTTAAGGTCTCAGTTGGCATCTCACTGAGGCGGAGCGGGGGGGGGGTGTGAAATGCCCGGGTGACTGTGTGATTTCACGCAGTTGTTGATATTCCTTAAGTCGCCAGCCGCGGGAGCTGTTTAGAATGTGGTGGACGGACTGGGCAACGGCGTTTGTATTGGGGGTAGTCAGCAGCACCCACTGCGTGGGGATGTGCGGTGGCATTGTGGGGGCTCTGACCTACAGCCTGGCGCCGGAGATCCGGGGTAGTCGTTCGCATTTTGTGCTGTTCAGCCTGCATTATCATCTGGGCCGCATTAGCAGCTATATGCTGGCCGGCGCCCTGGTGGCCGGGGGAGCGGCAGTGTTTCAGGAGCTGGCCGGTGCTGGTAGTGCCCTGGTGATGCGCACAGTGGGGGCAATGTTTCTGGTGGCGCTGGGGGTCTACATTGGCGGCTGGTTCCCCCGTTTCGCGTGGATCGAGTCAATGGGGCGTCCACTGTGGCGGTGGCTGGAGCCGATTGGTCGTCGCCTTCTGCCGGTACGCTCACTGCCCCAGGCCTTTGGCTTTGGACTTGTCTGGGGCTGGCTGCCCTGTGGTTTGGTGTATTCGGCGCTGGTCTACAGTCTGAGTACCGGGTCCGTGTGGCAGGGGATGGGGGTTATGCTGTTCTTCGGGCTGGGGACGATTCCCACGCTGCTTCTGGTGGGGTTCATGGCGGAACGGGTGAGCCGTGTTATGGCCAACCCGCTGTTCCGTCAGGTCGCGGGTGTGCTCATTGTGGTGCTGGCGTTGGTGCCGCTGGCACTGGTGCGGGCGCACTAAGCGCGTGCATGGCATCAGGGGTTTTCATGGGTTTGCGTCAGGATGGTCACGATGTTCAGTAGTGATTCTTTTCCGCTTCTCGGGGGTGAATCGCCAGCGCTGCAGTCTGTACTGCGATCGGCTTCACTGGTGGCGGCCACGGATGCCACCGCTCTGATAACCGGGGAGAGCGGTACCGGCAAGGAGTTGCTCGCGGGTGGCGTGCATCAGGTCAGTCGCCGGTATGCCGGCCCCTGGGTGCCGGTCAACTGTGCGGCGCTGCCGTCCGAGTTGGTGGAAGCTGAGCTTTTCGGTTACTGGAAAGGCGCGTTCACAGGCGCGGACAGGGATACGCCGGGCTTCGTCCACCAAGCCCAGAATGGCACCCTGTTTCTCGACGAGATCGCCGAGCTGACCCTTTCTGGGCAGGGGAAACTGTTGCGGTTCCTAGAGGCGGGCGAATGTCAGCGCCTGGGGTCTGGCAGAGCCGAGAAGCTTGATGTGCGGATCATTGCGGCGACTCATCAGGATCTGTCAGCACTGGCAGCGCAGGGGCGATTCCGATCCGATCTGTTCTACCGCCTCAACGTGATACCTTTGGGTCTGCCTGCTCTCAGGGAGCGGACCGGCGACATTCAGTTGCTGCTTGAGCATTTTCGTGAGGCGCTTGCGGTCAGGCATGGCGTCACCGCCCCGGTCTTTGCACCCAGCGTACTCAAACGTTTCAGTCGGTATTCCTGGCCGGGCAATGTGCGTGAGCTGAAAAACCTGGTCGAACGGTGCGTGGTTCTGATGGCGGGCCAGACCATCGAGGCTCATGATATCCCTGATGGGTGGCTGGCTGACGCCAGTGCCACAGAGGATCAGTTGGGAATGGAGCTGCCGGCTGAGGGTGTCAGGCTTGAGAGTGTGGAGGTTAGTCTGATCCAGCAGGCGCTTGCCCGTACCGGCGGCAATCGCAGCCGGACGGCGGAACTGCTCGGAGTTACCCGGGATACGCTTGTGTATCGGCTTCGCAAGTATGGCTTTCGATGAAACAGATCGTCTAGTTGAGTCAGGTCAATGTATTTGCGCTGTGCGCCCGTTAAGATGTAGAAAAAGGTGGAATATGAATTCCATAGAAGACAGTAAGGAGCAAACATGAAGGCAACCATCAAACCGATCGCAGTAGTCGGTACCGTCCTCGTGATGAGTTTGGCCAGCACGGGAATGGCTCAGGAGCGTTCCGGAGAAAAGATCTACAACAGTAATTGCAGTGCCTGTCATATGACCGGAGCTGCTGGTGCTCCCAAGATGGATGCAAGTGACGACTGGCAGAGCCGTCTCGATGCACGGGGCCGGGAAGGTCTCTATAAGAACTCCATCAACGGCTACAAGGCCATGCCGCCGATGGGCACCTGCAGTGACTGTTCCGACGCGGAAATGAAGGCGACAGTCGATTACATGCTCGACAAAGCACTTTAGTGATCGGCAAAAAGGCATCACGCGTGGACGTGGTGCCCGGATCCTTCTTACACTGTGAGGCTGCCGATGAGAGAGAGCCTCACAATGATTGATCGATACATCCGCAAGATCCTTGATGCGCGCGTCTATGATGTGGCGATCAAATCGCCCGTGAGCCATGCGCGCAACCTCACCCGCCGCTTCGGTAACAATATCGTCTTCAAGCGTGAGGATCTGCAGCCGGTCTTCTCCTTCAAGCTTCGTGGTGCCTATAACAAGATCAGTCAGCTGTCGGACGCCCAGAAAGCGTGCGGTGTCATTGCGGCCTCTGCGGGTAATCATGCCCAGGGCGTGGCGCTTGCCGCGACTCAGCTGGGTATCCATGCGACCATCGTCATGCCGCGGACCACGCCGGAGATCAAGGTCAACTCCGTGCGCAACCAGGGCGCTGAGGTGGTTCTGATTGGCGATGCCTTCGACGACGCCGCCGCCTACGCGCAGGAGCAGATCGAAAAGCACGGCTACACCTACATCCCTCCCTACGACGACCCGGATACCATTGCCGGCCAGGGGACCGTGGCCATGGAGCTGCTATGGCAGTTCACAAAGCCCATACACGCCGTGTTCATCCCGGTCGGCGGCGGTGGTCTTATGGCGGGCATGGCAGCCTACATCAAGTATCTGCGCCCAGAGACGCGGGTCATCGGGGTGGAGCCCGAGGACTCTGCCTGTCTTTCCGAAGCCCTGAAGGCAGGGCAGCGTGTGGCATTGCCTCAGGTCGGGGTCTTTGCCGATGGTGTGGCGGTGAAACAAATCGGAAGTTATACCTGGGAGGTCTGCAAGAATCACGTGGACGAGGTTGTGACCGTGACCACGGATGAGATCTGCGCCGCGATCAAGGACGTTTTCGAGGACACACGCTCGATACAGGAACCGGCAGGCGCTCTCTCAGTAGCGGGCGTCAAGAAATACGTCCAGCGCCAGGGCCTGGAGGATGAGAATCTGGTCGGGATCCTGAGCGGTGCCAATATGAACTTCGATCGCCTGCGCTACATCTCGGAGCGCACCGAGGTAGGGGAGCAGCGCGAGGCCATCCTTGCGGTCACGATTCCGGAAAGGCCTGGCAGCTTCCGCCAGTTCATCCAGGCCCTGCGTAAGCGCAACATCACCGAGTTCAATTACCGTTATTCGTCGGCCGACGAAGCGCATATCTTTGTCGGCGTACAGATCCAGGCGGGCGGTCTCGGTCGGAATGAGGTGGTGAGCGAGCTCACGGATCTGGGATATCCGGTTCTTGATCTGACCGACAATGACCTGGCTAAGCAGCACATCCGGCACATGGTTGGCGGGCACGCGCCCTCGGTAACCAATGAAAAGGTTTTCCAGTTCACTTTTCCTGAACGCCCGGGGGCGCTGATCAGCTTCCTGATGTCACTGGGCAGCCGTTGGAACATCTCCATGTTCCACTACCGGAACCATGGTGCTGCCTACAGCCGGATTCTGATGGGTGCCCAGGTCGAGGATGATGAGCTGGATGACTTCCGCGTCATGTTGGATGAAATCGGCTTCGAGTATGAAGAAATCGGTAATGATCCGGCCTATCGCCTTTTTCTTGGTCAGTAGGTTGCAAAATATTACAAAGTTCTCATGAGCCGCCAATCGTCCTGAATTGTAAAAAGGTATTTTACTGCTAAACTCCTACTACTGTTCGAGGAATCAGGCCTAGACCGCTGGTTTTTCGCCATTATTACCGATCGAATAAGAAAAACAGAACAGCTGGCAGGAGACGACCTACAATGAAGCGCCAACCTGACGTTATACGCGTACTGGTTATGGTGTTTGCTATTGGGCTTTTGATCAGTGGGCTGACTTCCCTGGCCACCTCAGAGGAGCCCGGGATGACGTCCAGGGCCGCGCAGGAAGCAGCCCTGACCCAGAGCACCAGTAGCCGCGCCATCAACTGAGTTCAGATCCGTTTCAGCGTACCGGGTAGTACCCCTGATCCGTCACAATTGCGTTCATGGGAACGTCCCAGCTGGCGGTGGGCATGGCCGCCACCCGTTGGCTGTCGTGCGCCAGGCCAATGAGCCGGGGGCTGTGCTGCCCAGGCTGCCCCAAGAATGCAAAGGTTCGGTCGTAGAAACCACCGCCCATCCCCAGTCGGTCGCCTTCCGCCGTAAACCCCACCAGCGGCATCAGCACCACGTCCAGCGCCCAGGCCGGTCGTGACGCAGCCCGGCGCAGGCTGGGTTCGGGGATGCCAAAGCGATTGCGGACCATGGGCGTATCCCTGTCCAGACGCATGAACCAAAGGCGGTTGCCAAGTACGGGGTGGAGAACGGGCAGGTAACAGCCCTTGTTCATGCGTTGCACCGCTGACTGCAGGGGGCGGGGGTCGATCTCGCCGTCATTCGGCCAGTAAAGGGCGATACTGCGTGCGTCACGCAGTTCCCGACTGGCGAGCAGGTTGCGGCACAGTCTGCGTGAGGCGCGTCGCTGCTGCTGGGGGCTGAGCGCCCGTCGTCGTGAGCGCAGCTCCCTGCGCAATTGTTGTCGAGTCGGTTGATGGCTCGTCATGGGGATCTGGTAAGGCAGGTTAGAAAACCCTCCGGGCTGCCGGACCGGATTGTGCCCTTGAACCCAGTAGTTCAAGGCGGGAGCCCCTTGATGGTGAATCAGGCTTTCCTCTGCGCGGAGGACTTGCACACATCACCAGGGAGCGGCTCCCTTTGGTCATGCGCATCGGCTCGAGGACAACATCCAGTGAAGTCGCACAACCCAGAAGGTTAATCAGATTATAGGCCGACCGACGGGGGGGAATGCAATGGCGGCGTTGAGCAATTCAGGCATCTGTACCCGTTCAAGACTGTTCCAGTGCCTCGCGCACGCGCTCATCGATGTCCCGCAGGGTGCGTTCCGCTGATTCGGGCATGCTGCTACCGCTCTGCAGCAGCTCGTGGGTGATGTTGAGCGCGGCCATGACCGCTATTCGCTCAGTGCCGAAGACACGGCCGCTTGCCCGGATCTCGCGCATTTTTTCATCCAGGTATCTGGCGGAACGTTCCAGATCACTTCGGGCCTCGCCCGGACTGGCTACAAGGTATTCCTTGTCCAGGATGTTGACCGCGACTGTTTCCTTATCCGTATGCTCTGCCATCAGTGATGCTCCAGTGAACGCAGCCGTGAAATCATCGCCTCGATCCGGTGGCGTGCCATATCGTTCTTCTGCATGAGCTGAACCCGTTCCTGCTGCCAGTCCTCCTGGGCCTGGCGCAGCCGCGCGTTCTCGGCTTCGAGCTGGCGATTGCGCTCGATCAGCCGTTCAATGCGCGCGGCCAGTGCCTCGAGTTCCGCTTGGTCCATGGTCGCCTCTCCGGGGAATCGCCTCTGGAAAATCACTATAGTGGGCTCCCGGAGAGCGGTCAATTTGCGGTACGACAGCCTCTCACAACATGATAGTCTGAAGGCCTGCATAATCTGCTGTCCAAAACCCGAAATCCAACACCCGGAGCTGATCACCGCATGAGCGGAATCGACGACAACGATACCCAGCGCCTCCAGGAAGTGGTCTACGACTTTGACCTGTGGACCGATCTCCATAGTCGCCATAGTGCCATTAACCATCCCAGTGAACTGCACGGCCTTCTCGCGGGCGAGCTGGCCGCCGGCGAGCGCCTTTCCAGTGAGCGCTGGGAGAATCTGGCATTGGAGCATCTGGGCTGTGACAACCTGCAGGAAGAACAGGGAGACGAACAGGCGTCTCCGCGTGCGCTTCTGCATGCTTTCTATGCAGCGACTCTGGCCGCACTGCAGTCTGAAGCCATGGATTTCCAACTGCTGCTGCCGCCTGAACAGGCACCGCTGAACCAGCGCCTTGAAGCCGTTTCCAACTGGGTCCGTGGTTTCCTGGAAGGGATGGCCCGGGCGGCTGGCGATGGCCTGAGTCGCGCGCCGGACGACATTCGTGAGCTGGTCCGTGATTTTGTGGCCATTAGTCAGGTAGATAGCGACGCTGATGACGGCGAGGATGATGGCGACCGCGACATTGAGGAGATCTCGGAGTACATCCGGGTCGGGGTTCTCAATGTATTCGCGGAATTCAATCATCCCAAGCCGGACCAAGAGACTCTGCATTGAACCGGGAATGCCGATGACTGCTGCAAACAACCAGATCCAGACCGCGATTGACCGGGACGAGCATGGCAGCCGTCGCCGTCGCCTGATGGAACAGATGGCGCCGGAGAGTATCGCCATCGTTTCCGCGGCTCCTGAGCGTACCCGAAGTCGGGATACAGAATACCCCTACCGCCAGGATAGCGATTTTCTCTATCTCACCGGCTTCCAGGAGCCGCACGCGGTGCTGGTACTGATCCCCGGCCGGGAGCATGGTGAGTCGGTGCTGTTCTGTCGTGAGCGGGATCCGGATCGCGAACTGTGGGATGGTTTCATGACCGGCCCTGATGGTGCCGTGGCCGATTACGGTGTGGATGATGCCTTTCCCGTCAGCGATATCGACGACATTCTTCCGGGCCTGATTGAGGGACGCTCCCGGGTCTATTACTCGATCGGCCGGGATTCGACGTTCGACAGCCGGGTCATGGAATGGGTCAACAGCATCCGCGCCCGCGTGCGCAGTGGCGCTAAGCCCCCGGGTGAGTTTGTGGCGCTGGAGCACACCCTGCATGATATGCGCCTTTACAAGAGCGCGGCGGAGCTGCGGGTCATGGAGCGTGCCGGCCGTATCAGTGCTGAGGCTCACTGCCAGGCCATGCGCCGCGCCCGCCCCGGGCTGCGTGAATACCAGCTGGAGGCGGAGCTGCTGTACCGCTTTCTGGATGAAGGCGCCAGCGCTCCTGCTTACCCCACTATTGTTGCAAGCGGGTCCAACGGCTGTGTGCTGCATTACACCGAGAATCAGGGCAGGCTGGCGGACGGCGATCTGGTTCTGATCGACGCCGGCTGTGAGTATAACGGTTACGCGGCGGATATCACCCGGACTTTCCCGGCTAATGGCCGTTTCTCCGGCGAACAGAAAGCGGTTTATGAGATTGTGCTGGCAGCCCAGAAAGCGGCCATTGAGAAGGTTAAGCCGGAAAACAACTGGAATCAGCCGCATGAGGCGGCGGTGGAGGTCCTGAGCCAGGGGCTTCTGGATCTGGGCATCCTGTCGGGCAGTCTGGAGGAGGTGCTTGAGCAGGGTCATTATCGGGACTTCTTTATGCACCGCACCGGTCACTGGCTGGGCATGGATGTGCACGATGTGGGTGATTACCGTATTGATGGTGCCTGGCGGGTGCTTGAACCGGGCATGGTAATGACCATTGAGCCCGGGCTTTATATTGCCCCGGGTAGTGCGAATGTGGACCAGCGCTGGCATGGCATTGCTGTGCGCATTGAGGACGACGTGGCGGTTACCCGCTCCGGCTATCGCAATCTCACGCCGGATGTGCCCAAAGAGATTGCTGATATTGAGGCGTTGATGGCGGATGAGTGAACCCGCTTCCACCACCCGGCACTGTGATGTGCTCATCGTTGGCGGTGGCATGGCCGGCGCTTCGCTGGCGCTCGGGCTTGCCCGGCATGCGCCGTCACTTGATGTGGCCGTCGTGGAATCTTCGCCCCTGGATCCGTCAGTGGATCCTGAGGCGCAGTTCCAGCCCAGTTACGATGCCCGCGCCACAGCGCTTGCCTACGGCTCCCGCCTGATCTATGAGGATCTCGGGGTATGGCCGGAACTGGCGCGGGCAGCCACTGCCATTGAACATATCCACGTTTCCAGCCGTGGTCGCCCGGGTACCACCCGTATGCACGCGTCAGAGCATGGGACCGCGGCGCTGGGGTATGTGGTGGACAATGGCTGGTTGGGCCTCAATCTGGTCTCCGCTCTTCAGAATACGGCAACACACTGGCTGTGCCCGGCACGTGTTGTAACGGCTGAGACCGGTAGGAACAGCGCCCAGGTTCTGGTGGAACAGGACGACCGCCAACAGTGGTGGCAGGCGCGGTTGCTGGTGGTCGCTGACGGAGGTCGTTCCGGGCTGCGTGAGCAGCTGGGCTTCACCGCCAGCCGGCGGGATTATGGCCAGCATGCCCTGGTCGCCACCGTTACCACCAGTGCGCCCCATGGGCATCAGGCTTATGAACGTTTTGCCGAGGGCGCGGCCGTAGCCCTGCTGCCTCACCGGGGTGACCATGACTACGCTCTGGTCTGGACCATGGACAGTGCTGAAATCGAACGTCGGATGGCGCTCGGGAACGATGCTTTTCTGGAGGAACTGCAGGCGCGGTTTGGCTGGCGTCAGGGCCGTTTCGAGCATGTGGGTCAGCGCCACAGCTACGCGCTGGCCCTGGAGCAGGTTGTCCACCCGGTGCGCCCCGGCGTGGTGCTGGTGGGCAACGCCGCCCATTCGCTGCATCCGGTGGCTGGCCAGGGATTCAACCTTGCCCTGCGGGGCTTGATGCGGCTGAGCAGTCGCTTGGGTAAGGCGGCTGGCGAGCCGTTATCCCTGGGCCAGCCCGAACAGCTGGCCTCTTATGTAGAGACTCATCAGCAGGATGTAGACGCTATCGTCGGCTTCTCCGATGGCCTGGTGCGGGTGTTTTCTGAAAAGAGTGGTTTCCCGGGGCGGCTCCGGGACATCGGCCTCGCGGCGCTCGATGCCGCGCCCGGCGCGCGTAACTGGCTGGCACACCGCAACATGGGGCTGAATACACGACGGAGTTCTCTGGGCCATGACTGACAGCGGGCTGACTGAAAGAACCACCATTGCCATTGTTGGCGGCGGTCTTGTGGGTGGGGCCCTGGCACTTCTGCTGGCGCGTCTGGGGCTTGAGGTTACCGTGGTGGAGCCCCAATCGAGGGAGACATCGCTGCACGAACTGGAGCCTGTCACCACCGTGGATGGCTTTGAACCGCGCGTCAGCGCCCTTACCGAGGGAACCCGGCAGCTGCTTGAGGATTTGGGCGTCTGGTCCGAAATAGAAGCCCGCCGCTGCTGCCCTTACAGGGAGATGCGCGTCTGGGACGCCGAGGGTACCGGCAGCATCCATTTCGACGCGGCTGACCTGCAGCTTTCCCGACTCGGAAGTATCGTCGAGAATCGGGTGGTTCTGGGGGCGCTGGCCCGAGCCATGGCCGCAGAGCCTGGTCTCAACTGGCTGGATGGAGAACACGTCCGCCACTGGCGCCCAACAGGCAGCGGGTCAGCGGTCATGCTCAGTGACGGCCGCTGGCTCGAGGCGCGCCTGGTGATCGGGGCGGATGGTGCCAATTCGCGCATTCGACAGTGGGCCGGCCTCGCCACCCGGGAGTGGGACTACGACCAGCAGGCGATTGTCTGCACGGCGCGTACCGAATACGGCCACCAGCGCACCGCTTGGCAACGGTTCATGGCCACAGGACCTCTGGCGTATCTGCCCCTGGCTAATGAAGAAGGTAGTGACCGGTTCGTCTCTATTGTCTGGTCTCAGGATGTCGGGGAATCGGCGCGTCTCATGAATCTGGAGGATGGCGCGTTCGCAGGTGAGCTGGCGGCGGCTCTGGAGTGGACGCTGGGTACGGTGGAAACTGTGTCCACGCGTCATGCCCTGCCGCTGCGCCAACGCCATGCCCGGGAGTACAACCGCCCGGGCGTGGCGCTGGTAGGTGATGCGGCCCATACCATCCATCCGCTGGCGGGGCAGGGTGTCAACCTGGGCTTTGCGGATGCCGCCGTCCTGGCGGATGAGATCCGTACCGCCATGGAACGGGGGCTGGAGCCGGCGCACACTAGTGCCCTTCAGCGTTACCAGCGCCGGCGCAAGGTGGAGAACCTTTCCCTCATGGCGGCCATGGAGGGGTTTAAACAGCTCTTCGCGCGTGACGAGCTGCCAATGCGCTGGCTGCGCAACACCGGTATGCGCTGGCTGGACGGCCAGACCGGAATCAAGAACCGTATCGCGGCCGAGGCTATGGGTGCCCGCCACCCGTTGCCCAGGTTTCCACCGCCGCAGGCTTAGCCGGGGGACTGATCAGGTGCGGGTGCTGAAGCTCCGGAACTGCTCCATAACGCTGTCGGCCAGATGGTCCTTGTCCAAAACCCCGATCACCTCTTCGGCCAGACCGGTTTCCGCAGCCACTGCATAGACCAGTGCGTAGTCCACACCCTGCTGGGTCAGCTGCTGGACTACCTGGCTGAGCAGATCGCCGGCGCCTACCTGCACGAACTGCTTGTGACCAAGCTTTTTCAGCGGCCAGTCCTCATGATGCTGATGCTCTGCGTCAAGCAACCCCTCAAAGGAGAGAATACCGTTGATTTCATTGTGGTCATCGGTCAGGAGCAGGTACTGCACATCCGCCTCGCGGCCCAGAAGCCCGAAGGCGCCGCTGACGCTAGTGGTTTCGGGAAGAGTGGCGATCCCCACTTCGGTGAACTCATCCGCCCGCCGCATCAGGAAGAGGTTGCGGTGGCGTTCGCTGGAGAAGTGTTTGCCACGGCGTGTAAGCTTGATGCTATAGATCGTATCGTCGATCAGGGCGCGGCGGATGCCGATGGCAACAGCGACAGCGATAATGAGTGGGATGATTATCGAGTAAGCGCGGGTCATTTCAAACACCATGACAATCGCCGTCATCGCGGCGCCCGTGACGCCGCCGACAACGCTGGCCATACCGACAACGGCATAATTCATGGGGTTGATGTTCGCGGTGGGCCAGATCAGGGAAAGTGCGACACCGAAAGCAGCGCCCAGTGTCGCGCCAAGAAAAAGCGCCGGTGAAAAGATGCCCCCGGACGACCCGGAGCCCAGGCTCAGCGCCGTGGCCAGCAGCTTACCGCCAAAAAGCATAACAAGTAACTGAAATGCCAGCAGGTTGCCGTGCAGTACCTCACTGATGGTGGCGTAATTGGCGCCCGCTATATGGTAGTGGCCGTAGGTGTACTGGAAGCCGAAAAGCATAAGACCAACGAAAAACATGCCGGTCGTGTGCCGTAGGTAATGGTTGTTGGTGAACCGTTCAAAAGCGATTTCCGTGACCGACTGGAGTCGAATGAAAAGCCAGGCGGTCACACCACAGACGACACCCAGAACACTCATGGCTGCAATGTTGTAGAAGTCCAGGGCACCGGCGCTGACAGCCTGTGGTGCAGGAATCACGAATGCCGGTGTCATTCCCAGGGTGGTACGCCCGATATAGCTGGCGGTGGCGGTCGAAAGCACCACCGGCATGAAGGTCCGGACGCTGAGCTCGGGCAGCATCAGTTCCACCGCAAACATGACACCGCCCAACGGCGTATTGAAGGTAGCCGCAATGCCTCCTCCGGCGCCCGCCGCAATCAGGGTTATGCGTTGCCAGGCACTGAGATGGACGAGGCGGGCAATGCTTGAGGCGAGCGAGGCCCCGATCTGGATAATGGGGCCCTCCTTGCCTACGGATGCCCCGCTGCCAATGGATAGGGCGGAGGCCAGCGATTTGGCGGCGGCAACAACAGGCCGGATCAACCCCTCGCGGAAGTAAACCGCATCAATGACCTCGGGCACGCCACTACCACGGGCTTCGGGCGCGAAGGTGCGAGTGAGCCAGACAACACCCAGCCCCCCAACTACCGGCACAAGAATCACAAAGGGTCCCCAGATACTGGGCTCCAGAAGGCTTTCACCGCCCAGCGTCAGGCCCAGGCGCCCGTAGAAAAACAGATTGTGGAAAAAGCTGATGAGATAATAGAAAAGAATGGCACCCAGGCCAGTGACGATGCCCACCACAATGGCAATGAGCGAAAAAACGAGCGCTGGTGCGTCGCGTTCTTCACTCGACTCATCGTTCAGAGTCTTTTCAGTGTTCATGGATCGATCGCAATCCCGGGGGTCGTTTTGGAATCGTGATACCTTCCTGTTAATGCATCAGGTAGGCATCTTCCTTGGAAGCAAGGGAAATCTCGCGTGGTGTAATGACGCCCAGTACATCCTCAGCCTTGCGGCTGTTCTCATCGGCCATAACCAGAACCGCCTCGCACTCATTGGCATGCATGGTCCGCATCAGGTTCGACCAGTTGGTTTCCGACACCACTGACAGGAAATTGCGGTCAATGGTCCAGTCTGTACTCTCGGGCACGCAGAGGTAATGCAGGTTCTCGTGCACAACCCCTTCAATCAGTCCGTTGTCCACCGCTACCGCGTATCGGGGTGCTTTTTCAGGGGTGTGGGTTGCCTCCCATTGCCTCAGGAGCCGGACATCAATCAGGTCAAATTCCGGACTCATGAGTGTGCCTGCATTATGCAGGTGGGATGTTGCCGCCTGAAGTCCCTGTGGAACGCTGTAGCCGCGACGCGAGAGCTTGAGGGTATAGATGCTTTCTTCGCTCAGCGCTGACCGAACCGCATAGGCGAATGAGACCGTTGCGATGATGGGCAGCATGGCGGCGTAGTCACCCGTCAACTCGAAGACCATGATGACTGCGGTCAGAACAGCACCGGTGGTGCCCGCAACCATGCCCGCCATGCCAGCGATGGCGAATACCACGGGATCAATGCCGCTGGCTGGAAAAACCACTAGCACAAGGTTGCCAAACAGCGCGCCGAAAGTGGCGCCCAGAAACAGCGACGGTGAGAAAACACCGCCGGATGCTCCCGAGCCCAGCGTGAGCCCGGTTGCCAGCCATTTTCCAAGGAAAAGCAAGGCCAGAAAAAGTGGATCGGACAGGATACTGCGCAGGACATCCAGAATGGTGGGATAGCCCACACCACCAATGTGGTAATGGCCTGTATAGATCATGGATCCATACAGCATGATGCCGACAACCGCCATACCGGCGATATGGCGTACATAGGAGTTGGTGAAATAGTGTTCGAACCAGTCCTCGAATGTATAGATGGAGCGGATGAAACCAGCGGAAATCGCACCAACCAGGGCGCCCAGCGGAATGCACGCCAGCAGTGAGTAGAACCCGACAAGGTGGTTCTCGAAAACGACAAGCTCAGGCACATCGAACGAGGGGTGGACACCGCTGTAAAACCGGCCGATGTAGGTTGCTGTTACGGTGGAAATGGCAACAACGGTGACAGTGCGGGCGCTGATTGAGACCAGCATCAGCTCCATGGCGAAGGCCAGCCCACCAATCGGGGCATTGAAAGTGGCAGCCACCGCGGCCGCAGCACCCGCGCCCACGAGCACAACCCTCTGGCGTGCTGGCATGGCAATGATCTGCCCCAGGCTGGAGCCGAAGGCCGATCCGATCTGGACGATGGGCCCTTCACGGCCAACAGAGCCGCCACTGCCAATGGAAACCGCCGAAGTCAGGGCCTTGGCAACCACCACCGAGGGTCGGATGCGGCCCTGACTGAAGTAGATGGCGTTCATGACCTCGGGAACCCCGTGACCACGGGTTTCCGGGGCGAATCGTTCGGTTATCCAGTTAACGATGATGGCACCCGCAACCGGTACCAGAATAACCCCTGCCCCCCAGGTGCTGGCGGCAATATGGATATCCGGATTGAACGCCAGACTGAATTCGCCGTAGAAAAAAAGGTTGCGGAAAAAACCAATGATGGCTTTGAAAGCAATCGCACTGAAACCACCGAAGATCCCCACCGCTACCGCCAGCACCACCATGATACTGGGGCGGAGGGGTTGATTGGGGGCTGCTCCAAGAGAAGAAGCTGGGGCTGACCCGTCAGTTTGTTGGTTACTGCTTTGGCTCATAGAGACCATAAGGGTGTAAGGCGGATAATATTCTTATATAAAGCGTGTGCCTGCTGCAAGGAACATTGTGTTCCTGCCTTTGCGTGGATTATTCGTCGGCGATTTCAAACAAACGCCCCAGAACCGCGGGGACGAGTGTTTCCGTACGCAGTATGCGTGTCCCCAGGTGCACCGCCTCGAAGCCCTGTTCGCAGATCAGCGCTACTTCATAGGGAATGAAGCCGCCTTCCGGTCCGATGCACAGGCTCAGGGGCGTCGTCAGACCCTGCGGGCAGGCGCCCGTGCTGCCCGGGTGCGCAATCAGGCGGCGACTACCGGCTGTCATGGCTGCGAGTTCATCCTGCACAAAGGGTTTGAAGCGATTGCGTTGCACAACGTCCGGCCAGACTGTGTCCCGCGCCTGTTCCAGCCCCAGGGTGATCTGATCGTTAAGGGCCTCCGGTTGGAGCCAGGGGGTCTGCCAGTAGCTCTTCTCCACCCGCCAGCTGTTGACCAGGACCAGGCGTTTAACTCCCATGGAGACCACGGACTGGATGATGCGGCGCAGCATCTTGGGTCTGGGAAGAGCCAGCACCAGCGTTACTGGCAGAGGCCTGGGTGGGGCATCGTTGAGCGTCAGACTCAGGGTGGCTTCATCGCAAGTGAGTGTCTCAATGCGCCCTTCGCCCATCGGGCCGTCGCGCATGCCAACTTTCAGGTGGTCGCCGGCCTGGGCACCGTGAACGTCGTGCAGGTGCCGCAGCTGGCGCCCGGTTACGCGCGCGCACCCATCCGCGCTCCGCTGTTCCGGGTGGAGCAGAAGCAGGTTCATGCCGCGTCTTGATCCTCCGCCGACCGGCGACGTTCGATCATGCGACCAAAGATGAGCCCGATCTCGAACAGCAGCCACATGGGCGCGGCCAGAAGAGTCTGTGAGATCATGTCAGGAGGCGTCATCATCATGCCGACAATGAAACAGCCCACCACCACATAAGGGCGTTTTTCACTCAGGGAGGTGGTGTCTGTCGCCCCGCTGAGAATCATCAGCATAATGGCGATGGGGATTTCAAAGGCGATACCAAAAGCGAACAGCAGTTTCAGAACGAAGCTGAGGTAGCTGCTCATGTCCGTCATGACGGTAACCTCCTCCGGGCCTACAGAGGTGAAGAAGGCGAATACCAGTGGGAAGACCACGAAATAGGCGAAAACTGCCCCCAGATAGAACAGAATGATGGAGGAGCCCAGCAGCGGAAAAGCAATTCGCTTTTCGTGGCGATACAGCCCCGGCGCCATGAACCGCCAGATCTGGTAAAGCACGACCGGCATGGCCAGGAAGGTGCCGAGGACCAGCGTCAGCTTGAGCGGCGCGAAGAATGGGGCCGCCACGTCTGTGGCAATCATGCTGCTGCCTTCCGGCAGGTACTCTCTCAGGGGACCGGAAAGCCAGGCATAGAGTTTATTGGCAAAGGGGTAGAGGGCCAGGAAAATCGCCAGAATGGCGAGGATGGCCTTGAGCAGGCGGTTGCGCAGTTCCACCAGGTGGGCAACCAGCGGCATGGTGTTCTCGTCGGGGTGTCCGTCCTGCTGGTTCATGAACTGTCTCGGGAGCTGTCCGGCGTTGGCGTGTCGGTCCGGTCTTTGTCCGTCCCGTCTGCGTTCCCGGATTTCAGATGATCCTCATCCAGCTTCGCTTCGTCCAGCGCTTCGCGCACGTTCTGCTGGATGTCCTCGTAGCCGATGTCGCTTTTTTCCCGGCGCAGCTGCTCCCGAATCTCCTCGGCTTTAACCTGGCGGTCCAGCTCTTCGGAGAATTGACGGGTCATGCGCCGGGCCTTGCCGATCCAGTGACCTGCACTGCGTGCGGCGCCGGGCAGGCGTTCAGGGCCCAGCACCAGAAGGGCAATCACGCCGCACAGAAAGAGTTCCAGAAAACCGAGATCAAACATTCAGGGCGCCTCAGGAATGCTCGTGATCGCGGCGCTTCTCCGCCTCGGGCGTCTCCTCGCTTTTCTGCTGCTCCAGGGGGCGATCGGCCTGGGGTTCATTGTCGCCGTCATCCGTGCTCTTCTCGCTGTCGCCATCGTTCATGGCCTGCTTGAAGTTGCTGATGGCGCTGCCGATGTCACCGCCCATGTTGCGCAGCTTCTTTGTGCCGAACACCAGAATGACGATGCCGAACACAATCAGAAGCTGCCAGATACTGATTCCACCCATGATGATTTCTCCTGTTCAGGATTCCGGCTTGCGCCGGGCTTTTTCTTCAAGACCGGAAAGGCCAAAACGCTGTGCCAGTTCCGCGAGCACGGCATCCGGACTTTCGCCCCGGTTGGAGAGCATGACCAGGCTGTGGAACCACAGATCCGCCGTCTCAGCGACCAGATCCCGGTTGTCACCGGTGTGTTCCGCGTCCTTGGCTGCAAGCAGTGTTTCCGTGCACTCTTCCCCGACTTTCTCGAGGATTTTGTTGAGTCCCTTGTTATGGAGGCCGGCAACATAGGAGCTGTCCGGAGCCGCGTTGTGGCGCCGGTCTTCGAGCACCTCGGCCAGCTGGCTCAGTACCGTGTCCATCAGTTGTGCTCCAATCCGTATATGGCTTCAGGATCCTTGAGGATCGCACCGGACTCCTGCCAGGCACCGTTTTCAAGGCGGCGGTAGAAACAGTGGCGCCGCCCGGTATGGCAGGCGATACCGCCGATCTGTTCCACTCTCAGGAGGACAACGTCGGCATCACAGTCCAGCCGTATCTCATGCACTTTCTGGACATGACCAGAACTCTCGCCTTTGTGCCACAGCCGGTCCCGTGAGCGCGAATAATAGACGGCCTCGCCGGTATTCGCGGTTTTTTCGAGGGCTTCGGCGTTCATCCAGGCCATCATCAGTACGTCGCCGCTGGCGCTATCCTGAGCAATGACGGGCACCAGACCGTCTTCATTGAAGGCTACTTCTGCGATCCAGCCGGGCTCGATGTTCGTTGTCATTTCAGTGTCCACTGCGATTCGTGCCACATAAGAATAACACGGTCCCGGCACCGAGCAGAATCCAGCTGCTAACAGGCAGGTTCTGGAACCAGTTCTGAAGGCTGGGTTCCGCCATAATCAGCGCACCCCCTGCGCAGGCAGCGGCGCCAGAAAGGGGCCAGAGCCGAAGGCGGGGCGCGGCGCTTGCCAGGGTGGGTTGCGGCTGTACCGGTGACTGGTCACTGGCCAGCCGTTCCAGCGCGTCGTGAACCAGCTGTGGCATCTCAGGCGTCTGTTCCGCCCAGTCCGGGAGGTGTTCGCGCAGGGAGCGTAACACGCCGGGTGGACCCAGCTGCTGCTGCATCCAGTTTTCCAGGAAGGGCTGTGCGGTCGCCCAGAGGTCGAGATCCGGGTAAAGCTGGCGGCCAAGGCCCTCCACGTTGAGCAGGGTTTTCTGCAGCAGCACCAGCTGGGGTTGGACTTCCATGCGGAAACGCCGTGCCACCTCGAACAGGCGCAGCAGAAAGTGGCCAAAGGAGATGTCGCGCAGGGGCTTGGCGAAGATGGGCTCGCACACGGTACGGATGGCTGCTTCGAATTCGTCCACGCGGGTGTCTTCCGGAATCCAGCCTGATTGGATATGCAATACGGCCACCTGGTGGTAGTCGCGCCGGAAGAAGGCCAGCAGGTTGCGCGCCAGATAGCTCTTGTCCGAGGGCCCCAGAGTGCCGACGATACCGAAATCCAGCGCGATGTACTGGGGATCGGCGGGATTTGAAGCGTCCACGAAGATGTTGCCGGGGTGCATGTCGGCGTGGAAAAAGCTGTCGCGGAAGACCTGGGTGAAGAAGATTTCCACGCCTTTTTCAGCCAGAACCTTCATATCCACGCCGGCCGCGTGCAGGGCAGCGGTATCGCCGATCGGAATGCCGCTGACCCGCTCCATGGTGACCACCCGGCGTCCGGTGTGGGACCAGTAGACCGCCGGAACGTAGATCAGCGGGGAGTCCGGGAAGTTGCGCCGGAGCTGGCTTGCGTTGGCGGCCTCGCGCTGCATGTCCAGCTCGTCGAAGATGGTCTTTTCGTAGTCCGCCACCACCTCAACAGGTCGCAGGCGCGGGCCTTCGGCCCAGAAGCGCTGCAGCAGCTTTGCCATCAGGTAGAGCAGGCGGATGTCCTGCCGGATGGTTTTCTCAATACCCGGGCGAATGACCTTGACCACCACGGCGGTGGCGTCCAGCAGCTTTGCGCCATGCACCTGGGCGACCGAGGCGGAGGCCAGCGGCTGCTGTTCGAACTCACTGAAGCTGTCGGCGATATCCGCCCCCAGCTCCGCCTCCACGATGGCTCTGGCCTGGTCGCTATCGAAGGGGGCGACCCGATCCTGAAGGTGCTTCAGGGCGTCCGCCATGTCCTCTGGGAGCAGGTCACGCCGGGTGGAGAGGATCTGGCCGAACTTGATGAACACCGGGCCCAGTTCCTCCATTGCCTGGCGCAGGCGTTCGCCGCGGCTGGCCTCCGGCTGCGGGAAAAGCCGCCAGGGGGCGATGGCCAGCAGCAAGCGGATGCCTGCGGGCAGAGCCAGCAGGCGCAGGAAGGTGTCGAGCCGGTAGCGGCAGAATACCCACAGAATCCGGATCAGGCGGCCCGGGTTGATCAACGGCGTGCCTCCGGATCGAGTAGATTGAGACGATCCTCAAGCGCATCCACCCGGGCCTTCAGGGCATGGATGTCGCGCAAGCGGGTTTGCGCTTGCTGGCGGCCTGGAACCAGACCGGATTCCTCGTGCATGTAATCCTCGATGTTGGCGTGGATGGCAGCACGTGCCTGCTGGCTCCAGTGCAGAGCATTGCGCAGGCGCCGGGCGATCACGTGGGCAGGTACATCGCCGAGTGTGCGCGCCATGAGGGCTTCCCAGTCCGGTGCCAGCGCATGCAGGCGCTGCGCCAGATGGCGTACGCGCTCACTGTCGCCCTCGACGCCGATCAGGCCCTGATCGAGGCCGCTGGTATCGCCTGCGGCAAGCGCCAGAAGGGCAAGTGGCGTGGCGGTGATGTGAGCATCCGCCGATGGATCGGCTACACCCTGTTGCAGGGCAAGCCGATCTGCCGAGCGAACCAGTGTCAGGGTAGCGTCGAAGGGCTCCAGCGTCATCGAGACCGGGGTTTCCAGTTCAGAAAGAAGCACATCTTTTGCTGCCGGATCCATTTGCAGAGCCCGGTTCAGGGCGGAAGCGGCCATAGTGGTGGCCTGCTCAAGCAATGTGCCGCCCAGTCCCATCACGGCTTGACCCCGGCATGCAGGGCAACGATGCCGCCGGTCATGTTGTGGTACTTGCATTGCACCAGACCGGCGTCCTGCATCATGTGCTTGAGGGTTTGCTGATCCGGATGCATCCGGATGGATTCAGCCAGGTATTTGTAACTCTCGCTGTCACCGGCCACGAGCCGGCCCATCAGGGGTAGCGCCGTGAATGAATAGGTGTCGTAGGCCTTGTTGAGTAGCGGGTTTACGGGCTTGGAGAACTCCAGGATCAGCAGTTTGCCGCCGGGTTTGAGCACTCGGGTCATCTCGCGCAGGGCCAGGTCCTTGTCAGTGACGTTGCGCAGACCGAAGGCGATGGAGACCGCGTTGAAATAGTTGTCCGGGAAGGGCAGGCACTCCGCGTTAGCCTGGACGTAGTCAACGCGCCCCGCGTAGCCACGATCGATCAGGCGTTCCCGACCGACTTCCAGCATTTCCTGATTGATGTCCGCCAGTACCACCTCGCCTTGCGTGCCCACGCGGTCCGCGAACTGCATGGTCAGATCGCCCGTGCCGCCGGCGATGTCGAGGATACGGTGGCCCGGGCGGACGCTGCTCAGCTCGATGGTGAAGCGCTTCCAGAGCCGGTGGATGCCCATGGACATCAGATCATTCATCAGGTCATACCGACCGGCAACCGAAGAGAAAACCTGGCCAACGCGCTCTGTTTTTTCCGTCTTCGGTACCTCGCGGTAGCCGAAATGGGTGGTGTCCTGATCCGCCATAGGGACCTCCGCTCATGCTTTCGCGTATTCTAACCCCGGAGGCGCAGCTTGTCTGCGCCTCCGGGGTAGGCTCGCCTATGGGGCTGCATTGGCGTAAAATTAGGGCTCACTCCAAACCATCCTATTCCAGTTGAGGAACGCCGATGTCCCGAATCCGGATCCGCCGCCGCCACGCCATGGACCATGAACACGCGCTGCGCGTGGCCGATGAGCTGGCTCGGGAAATGACGGCGCATTACGATTTTGAGTGGCACTGGGAGGGCGAGCGCCTGAAACTGCGCCGGACAGGGCTCAGGGGCGAGGTGGGCGTCTATCCGAATGAGATTGGCGTAGACCTGGAGCTGGGCATGATGCTGCGGCCTTTAAAAGGGCGGATCGAACAGGAGATGGTGCGCGAGCTGGAGGCGATCCTGGAACGCCACAGTTGATCCCGCGGCCCGGGGCCGGTCAGTGCCTCGGGAGGTGCCCTTCGTCCAGCAGCTTTTCCATGATGTGGGTTTCACGCTTGCGGATGGTTTTCAGCAGCTCCGTCACGCCACCCATAGCGCGGAAGGCGTGGACGCCCTCCGTAATAAAACGGTAGAGCTCGCCCAGCCCGGCCATGCGCGCGGGCTGGTGCATCATCTTCAGCCCCATGCGAAGAGAACGGTTGTTCACGTAACGCTCCAGGTCATGGCCTACGGCATCCACCAGTTCAATCTGCCGGCGGCGGTCCTCAATCCGCCCACAGCTCCGGTAGGCTTCGGCATAGGTGGCATCGGCCATGCACTCGATGGCGGGAGCATCCAACGCCGCCTCATGGGTGAGCCACTCCGTCATGACCAGGTCCAGGCGCTGACTGATCAGGTTGAGTTCAACCAGCTGTGACAGGGTGAAAAGCGCGCTGTCAGGGCTCAGCCGGACCAGATAGGGAAAGATCCGGTCGAAGTCGTCATCCCGGCGGTTGAAGTCCTGGGGCGTGTAGAGATCCTCCAGCAGGAAGTCCAGGGCCTCGTGGTAACGCGGGGACTCGTAGAGGTCGCGGTGGGTCGCGCGCAGGCGCTCCGCCTGCCAGCGGCCAAGGGCCTCAATGGACGGCTCCAACGGATGATCGACGCGCTCCTGCCGGAAGTCATGGTAGTTGAGCATCAGCTCCTGGAGCCGGCGCGCGTTGCGAGTTCGTGTCTGGGTCTGGGTCAGCTTGTAGCGGTACACGCCCGTCCTCCGATTGTCAGGACGAGCATTCTAGTGGGGGCTGTGATCCCGGACAATGGCAGTCAGGCCACGCGCGGAATGTCATCCATGGAAGGCACCCAGCGCTCGCTGTCCAGGGTAATGAAGTGGCTGGTGCCCTGGGTTTCGACGATCCGTACCGACGTTGCGGACTGACGGGCCGCTGCCAGCAGCGTCTCCCGATCCAGTATGCGGTCCGATTCCGGGATCAGTATGGTGCCCTGGCGGATGTTGTCGAGAACGTTCGCGTCCCATCTCTCCATCCAGGCGATGATGTTCTCGATATTGCGCACAATTGTCAGGTGATCCTGAGTGGCTGAGAACATGCGGTTCAGTAGCGTCTTCTTGCGGGGGTTCATGCGCCCGAAGAAAGTCTGGGCATAGGCTGAGGAGGGGGTGGTGTTGATCGCGCGCACCACCCATGGCCACATGCCGTGGCTGACCGGCTCCAGAATGGTGCGCACCAAGGCATGGAGCTGGCCCTGAGGCAGTACCGGCGCCTCCAGGACTACATCGATATCTTCGAACAGCTCTGGTCGCTGGCGGGCCGCTTCTACGATCACACCGCCACCGCGGGAATGGCCGTGTACCCGTATGCTTCTGGATGAGGGCAGATTCTCGATGGCCTGGATGAGAATGCGCGCATCGTACTCGATGGTGGCCTCCACATGCGGATTGCGTACCACCCAGTCAGGGCGTTCCAGATTGGGACCACTCACCGGAATATGGTAATTGGAGCAGGTCAGCAGGATGAGCTCAGTGGTCGGCTCCTGATAAAGCTGTGTGAAATAGCACTGATTCTCAAGGAACCCGTGAACGCCGATCACAGTATGGTCTGCTTGACCGCTGTGGTTGCGCACCGCTACCGCGCCGGAGCCTACTTCATGGACCCGCCCTGAAAACATCTCGCTGTAGGCGGGTTCGATCCGTTTCTTGAGCTTGCGGATGTCGCTGGCTTTCATGATAACTGCCCTTTTGTCGGCGCGGCCTTACAGCTTTTCTGTGACCGGCTTATGACAAGTTCTTTACCTCACACTATAGAAACAGCTGGAACCTTGGGAGTGAAAATTTGTAACGGGCGGTGCCTGTTGAGACAACCGTCACGTTGCGGCTGGTCGGTTCTTCGACCAATGCCTAAGGGGGCATGACTGGAAAACCTGGCCTTCGGAAGGCACTATAGCCGCAGTTTAAGAACAGCCTGGCCAACCTGACGGAGGTCCCACTATGAGTGACAAGCGCATTGAGAAAGACAGCCTCGGCGAGGTGGAAGTCCCGGCCAACGCCCTCTGGGCGGCCCAGACCCAGCGCGCCATCGATAACTTCCCTGTGAGCGGCCGGCCCATGCCCGGTGCGTTCATCCACGCTGTGGTGCGCATCAAGCGCAGCGCCGCGCGCGCCAATGCCGTACTGGGGCTGCTGGACGCGGAGCACGCCCAGGCCATTGAGACGGCCTGTGATGAGGTGCTTGGTGGCGCTCATGCGGATCAGTTCCCGGTGGACGTGTTCCAGACCGGCTCCGGTACCAGCACCAACATGAACGTGAACGAAGTCATCGCACGCTTGGCCTCGGGCCACAGCAGCGAGCCGGTGAACGCCAATGATCACGTGAACATGAGCCAGAGCAGCAACGACGTGATTCCTACCGCCATTCACCTGAGCGCGGTGACCGAGGTGCATGAGTCGCTGTTGCCGGCGCTGGATCACATGATGCAGACCATCGCGGGCCGCGAGCAGGAAACCGAGTCCGTGGTCAAGACCGGTCGCACGCATCTGATGGACGCCATGCCGGTAACCCTGGCTCAGGAACTGCGCACCTGGCGTGACCAGATCAGCAACGCCCGTGACCGCCTGGAGCAGGCGGCGAAAGATCTACTGCGCATTCCCCAAGGCGGCACTGCCGTGGGTACGGGGGTAAACGCCCACGCGGACTTCGCGCGGCTGTTTGCCGAAGAGCTGAGCGCGCTCACCGATCACCACTTTACCGCGCTCGAGCATCCGTTCGTCGGCCAGAGCGCCATTGATGCGCCGGTTGCCCTTTCGTCTGCCTATCGCGGGTTGGGCACGGTGGTCATGAAGATCGCCAACGACCTGCGCTGGATGAACAGTGGGCCCATCCATGGCCTGGGCGAGATCACCCTGCCAGCGCTGCAGCCCGGCTCCAGCATCATGCCTGGCAAGGTGAACCCGGTTATCCCGGAATCCGCTGCCATGGCCGCGGCGCAGGTAACCGGTCTAGATGCTACGGTTAACACCGCCGGCCAGTCGGGTAACTTCCAGCTCAACGTGATGCTGCCGCTGGTCGGCTGGAACCTGTTGGAAATGAACGGCTTGCTGGCCAACACCGCACGCGTGATGGCGGACAAAGCCATTGCCGGGTTTACAGTGAACAGTGAGGTGATGGCCGAGGCGGTTGGCAAGAACCCGGTGCTGGTGACTACCCTTAATCCCGTTATTGGCTACGCCAAAGCGGCCGAAGTGGCCAAGAAGGCCTATGCGACCGGTCGCTCCATCCTGGATGTGGCTAAGGAAGAAACGGATGTGGCGGAAAACGAGCTGCGTGACCTGCTCGACCCGATCAAGCAGACCAAGGGTGGCCTGCCGGACGCCTGACCAGCGTCCGCCGCCGGGCTCTGCGCCATGCCGCTGATCCCGGAGCTGGTCGCTTTACTGATTGTGGCCAATGGCGCGCCCTTGGTTCTCAGTCGGGTTATGGCGAGCCGTGGGCTGGCCGTGGACGGGCGTCTTCGGCTGCCTGACGGCCGCCGGCTCTTCGGGGCCAGTAAAACCTGGCGTGGTGTGGGTGCCGCAATCCTTAGCGCTGCGGTTTTTGCCTGGTTGTTGCAGTTCGGCTTGGCCTTCGGCGTTGTGTTCGGTGCGGCGGCGATGATTGGCGACCTGTTCTCAAGCTTCCTGAAACGCCGTCTCGGACTCAGATCAGGGGATAAGGCGCTGGGCCTGGATCAGCTGCCCGAAGGGCTGCTTCCCAGTTTTGTCGCCTGGTGGTGGCTGGGCGTCCCTGGTTGGGCGGCGCTGCTGGCGGCGCTGATCTTCTCAGCACTCAATATCTGGGGATCGCCTCTTCTCTATCGCCTCGGTATTCGTCGACGGCCTCACTGACTGGATGGATCCGGGCCAGCACTCAGCTGGTGCAGGGTCACCTCAGGCGGACAGTTCAGGCGGACATTGAGGATGGATGTCCCCGCCCCAGTAGTGGTGTAGCCCTGCATGGCATCTTGCGTCCAGAGACCGCGACCCAGTCGGCGGGGGATTTTCGCATCCAGCGTTAGCGGCATGCCGCCTGGCAGGCACAGTTGGCCGCCGTGTGTGTGGCCACACAGATAGAGGTCAAAGCCGGCATCGGCCGCGTCAATGTGAATTTCCGGGGTGTGGCTTAGCAGCAGTGACAGAGCGCCGGGGGGAATGTCCCGGGTGGCGGCTGCCAGGTCATGGGTGCGGTAGAGGTGCGGGTCATCCACACCGGCAATCCAAAGTGCCTCGCCGCCGCGTTTAATACGCAGGCTCTCGTTCATCAGTAGGCGGTACCCCATGCTCTCCATCTCCGGCACCATCAGGACGCTGTCATGGTTGCCCAGAATGGCAAGGGGCGTGCCCTTGAGGTGGGGGCGCAGACGCCGCATACCGTCCATCGCGGGGTTGATGTCCCCCCAGGTATCGCGTCGGTAATCACCCGTGATCACGCAGAGGTCATAGTCCAGCTCTCTTATGATTTCAATGACTGCATGCAGGTTGGCCTCGTCCATGTCCACGTGCAGATCGCTGAGCTGCAGCAGGGTGTAGCCTTCCAGCGCCGGGGGGAGGCCCGGGACCACGAAACGGTTACGGGTCACTCTGAGAGACCGGCTGTTTTTGACAGCCCGTTGATAAAGGCCTCCCAGTGACAGGGCAAGCCGGACCAGTGTGGGCATGGAATAGAGGTTTTCCGGGTGCAGGTGCTTGCCCGAGCGGCTCACAAACAGGGCCTCGCGCTCGTGCTCGGTGGTCAGGCGCTGGCGCGCGTGATCCGTGCCCAGTCTCAACGCCAGCTGATAGGTACGTTCCGCGTCGCTGTGATCTCCGGTCAGGGGACTCGAAAAACCATCCATGACAAAACTGCTCCGAAATCCGGGAATTATTTCCATCATAGCAGGGAAGCGCCTGTTCTGGGGTGTGCTTGACAGCAAAGCCTCAGCGGTGGATGCTCTGGCGCACCGAAACGGACTGCCACTGCATCAGGGAGGAATGCCGCATGCTCCACAGCACTCTGCGTTTTCTGATCGTAGCCACGCTGATTATGGCCGCTGCCGCGCGAGCGGAGATCTACACCTGGACGGATGACAATGGGGTCACCCATTACACCGACACCCCCAGACAGGATGGCGCCCACGAGGAGCGATCCCGGCCGAAACTGACGAACTCGCCCATGGCACTGCCGGAGCCCGGAACCTGGGGGGTCAAGCGCGATAATGGCGACGACGAAGCCAGTCAGCCGAGCCGAGCGGAGCGTGAAGCGGCGGCCAGGGAAAAGCGGTGTCAGGGTTACGAGAAGCGCTTGGATCGGGTCAATGAGGAATTGGGGCGAGGGTACCAGGAGCCCCGGGGAAATCAGCTGCGCGCCGAGCGGCGGAAGCTGCGTTCAAAAATCTTCAGTGAATGCTGAGGATTGTATAGGAGAGGATCAGCTCCATCCCTGGAGCTGAACGAGTGGACTCAGGCGGTTAGAAGGAGCGGCTGAGTTCCACAGAGGCGCTCCAGGCGCTCAGGTCGTAGGAGCCGGAGTAGCTTGCCGCACTTGTGGGGGTTGTCGGCTTTTGATGGCTGTAATCACGCTCTGTGAATTTGGCGTCGCCATCAAAGATGAGCGTGCCCACGGCCGCATCCACTTTCCAGTCGGTGTTGGCCGGGGCAAACTGGGTGCCCAGGGTCAGCCAGTGTCGGTCCTGGGAGGGAATCCGCGCGGTCTTGTAGCTGTCCACCGGGGACTCATCCCAAGCGTAGCCTGCCTTGAGTTTCCATTCCGGGTTAGCCTGCCAGGTGGCACCGAGGTTGTACTGCCAGGTATCCTCCCACTTCTCTGTGATGTGGGTGATCGGGTTTCTCTCCAGAGCACGGGAAACCTGCCCTGTGCCGCCTTCATCCGAATAGACATCAAGTTCTTCGAAATCGCTCCAGCGTGCCCAGGTGGCGCCGAACAGCAGGGTGACTTCGTCATTGAGCTGATGACGGGCACCGAAGGTCGCACTGGGTGGGATATCGAGCGGGACTTCGGCATCTTCCTTGAGAGTCGTGGTCTTGGCTGGATTTTTACTAGTGGGTTTCGGGAAATTACTAACGGTAATATCACCTTCCAGTGATGACCCGGTGCCCGTTTCAGCTGTAAGGCCGAACTGAGTTTGGTCCGAAAGCTCGTAGAGGGCGCCAATGCGGAGGGTGTATTCAATCGTATCGCCCTCAACGTTTGAGTAAGGCGTATTATCTGACTCTGAAAGGCCGTTCGCGTAGTTTGTGGCCTCTTCTCTTTGCGCAGGTGTTAGCTCTTTCAAATTCCAACCTTGCTCCTCGGCATACAGGCCGGTCGGGTCATTAAACTTTGAAAGCTTTCCCTCCAGATACATGATGTTGACGCCAACACCCAGAGACAGGCCGTTGCCAGAGTCCACGGCAATAGATGGCGTCAGGGCGATGCCGGTGAGCTCAGTCTCGTCCGCGAAGTAACGACCGGTGAAGTCGTTATCGTAATCCGCTGCCAAGCCATAGGGCGCGTGCAGACCAACACCTACTGCCACGTTCTCCGTCATCTCGTGAGTTAGGAAAGCGCTGGGGAGATAGGCAGGATCGGCAATATCTCCACCTTTGCCAGTTTTTGGAACGTCCGTGCCTACTTGGTAAGTGGCGGATGCCTTGTCGGCCTCAGCATCAATGTCCAGAACCGCTGCACCAAAGGAAAGGTTGGTGCCAGAGAGCTGGGTCATGCCCGCCGGATTGAAAATGACGGTGGACGCGTTCTGCGGATTGGCAGCAGCGCCGGCGTTGGCGGTACCCATGGCGCTGGCGCTCTGTTCGTTCAGAGAGAAGCCACCGGCCATGGAGAGACTGGGAGCCATCGCGGCAGTCAGGATTATGGCCCTTTTGGCGTCAAAAACTGTACGCATCATTACCTCTTTGCTCTTCATGGAGTTACGGGATTCTAATGCGGTGGTGCTTGAACTACAAATTACAGGCGCAGCGTAAACCTGGCTGGTTGGCCGAAGTCGGGGAATCAGCGGATGGGCCTATTTGGCGAAAAAAGGAGTGCTGGGACGAAAAAAGCCCTGACGAATCAGGGCTTTAAGTCTTACTGTTTGGTGGAGACGGCGTCACTTGAAAAGGTTGCGTAAGGGCATGATATAAAACGATTGCTATTATGCGCTTTTCTCTGGTTACCCACGTTATTACCCACACTTTGAAGGCGTGAAGACCGCTGCAACCGTCTATGTGTTCGGCTATCCAAGGTACTCTGACTGCCGAACACTGCAGTGTAAAGTATTGTTAAATCTAGATAGGTAGCATGCATATAGGTGCAGGTAACATATATAAGAATCGAGCTTCCTTCAGATATACATCACCTCTGTGAGGGCGGACCAGGAGTCTGTCCACCACCGATCGCACAGAGGAGATGATCATGCCACTTGAATGTCCGCGCTGTCAGTCCACCCGGATTGGCAGCAATAACTATGGGAAGAAGGGCGCCGGAGTGGTCGGCGCGGGTGCCGGCACTGTTGGGGGCATCAGTGCCGCCTCTTCCGGTGCCGCTTATGGCGCCTCCTTGGGCTTTTTCGCTGGGCCCGTTGGCGCCACGGTCGGCAGCCTTTCCGGGGCCATCATCGGAGGGCTGGTGGGTGGTACCACCGGAGCGTCCGCTGGCGTGGCGCTGGGCAGCGTGCTCGATGAGCAGGTGTTGGATAACTACCGGTGCCTGGACTGCAACTACTGCTTCCGTAGTGCCCCATCCGAAGAAAGCGAGGCATCCGGAGACCCCGGGTAACTGACCGCTCCACCAAGTTCGCACAAGCAAAACGACATAGAGGCCGTGCTGGGTTCCAGCACGGCCTTTTCTATTTCTGGGAGGACAATTCGATGAGTCATTTGGTTGAAGAGATGGCCTACGTGGGCCGCACGCCCTGGCATGGCCTGGGCAATCAACTGGACAGCGGTCAGCCGCTGGACGTCTGGGCGCGCCAGGCGGGCTTGAACTGGTCCATTGAGGAAAGCCCGGTGCAGTTCCCTGTGGTAGACGGGGAAGGGAACGAGGAGCTGGCGAGTGTGCCGGGCAGCAAGGTGCTCTACCGCTCGGACAACCAGGCACCGCTGTCGGTGGTCGGGGACCGCTTCAATGTGGTCCAGCCCGAAGAGGTCCTGGAGTTCTATCGGGACCTGACCGAGATCTCCGGCTTTGAACTGGAAACCGCCGGCTCGCTCAAGGGCGGGCGCAAGCTCTGGGCTCTGGCCCGTACGGGTCAGTCCACAACGCTGAAAGGCGGTGACCAGACGGATGCCTATGTCCTGCTGGCCACGGCCTGTGACGGCAGCATGGCCACAACGGCTCAGTTCACCAGCGTGCGGGTGGTGTGCAACAACACCCTGGCGGTGGCCGTGAAAGGGGCGGGTGGTGCCGTGAAGGTCAAGCACAGCACTCAGTTCGACGCCGAAGCTGTCAAGAAACAACTGGGCATCTCGGTCACGGCCTGGGACGAGTTCATGTACCGGCTGAAGACCCTGAGCGATCGCAAGGTGAAGGACCGGGAGGCTCAGGACTTCTACCGGGAGCTGTTCACGGACATCCCGGGTCAGCCTGCCGGCAAGACCAACGAACGGGCCATGAAGCAGGCTCTGTCCATGTTTGAGGGCAACGGCACCGGCTCACAGCTGGCCTCCTCTAATGGCACAGCCTATGGCCTGGTCAACGCGGTGACGGAGTTCATCGACCACGAGCGCCGGGCCAAGAGCGTGGACCACCGGCTGGATTCGGCCTGGTTTGGCAATGGAGCGGCCATTAAGGAACGCGCCTTCGAGAAGGCCCTCGCACTGGCCGCCTGACCCCACTCAACCACTGATAACGACATAGAAGCCCGTCGGAGCCAAGCGCTCCGGCGGGCTTTTTTTCGTCTGGAGGAAACCACCATGGAAATGCAGCAACCCCAACAATCCCATAAGGCCGCCCTGCGGCTGGTATCCACCAAATCCATGAGCCGGGATGAGTGGCTCGCGATTCGGAGAAATGGCATCGGCGGCAGTGATGCGGCCGCCGCCGTGGGGCTCAGCCCCTACCAGTCCCAGCTGGAGCTGTGGATGGTCAAAACGGGAAGGGACGCGACGCTTCCTAAGCCCGACCCGGATGACCAGGGCTCCCCGGTGTACTGGGGCAATGTCCTGGAGCCGATCGTAGCCGAGCATTACAGCAAACGTACCGGGCGCAAGGTCCGGCGTGTGAATTCGGTACTTCAACACCCGGATCCCAATAAAGCCTGGATGCTGGCCAACCTCGACTACGCCGTGGTCGGTGACGACGAAGTCCAGGTCCTGGAGTGCAAAACGGCCGGGGAGTTCGGATCCCGCAAGTGGCGCAATGGCGTACCGGACTACGTCCAGTGCCAGGTCCAGCACCAGCTGGCGGTCACCGGCAAGAAGGCGGCCGATGTGTGCGTGCTGCTGTGCGGCCAGGAGCTCAAGATCTACCGCATCGAGCGCGATGATGAGCTCATTGCCGAGCTGATTCGCCTGGAACGCCAGTTCTGGAGCTACGTGGAATCGGATACCCCGCTGCCGGCGGATTATTCCGATTCAGCCGACCGGGCCCTGCGTCACCTCTATCCCAGTGACAACGGGGAAGAGCTGGATCTGCGGGATGACCGCGAAGCCTGCAAGACCTTCGACCAGCTCCAGTCCGCCCGCCGCCAGATGGAGGCATTGAAGCAGGCGGAAGCCCAGCTCAAGCACACCCTCCAGCAACGCATGGGCGAGGCCACCAAGGCGATCTTCCCCGAGGGCACCGTGTCCTGGCGAAAGAGCAACTGCAGCGTGGCGCTCGACACCAAACGGCTGCTCAAGGACCAGCCCCAGCTGCTGGATCAGTACCCACTGACCAAACCGGGTAGTCGTCGGTTCCTGATCAACGACTGATGCCATTCATCCACACCACCGGGGCGGCTCAGGCCGCCTCACTCTAATCACCGCCAGGAGGTAACTGCCATGATTAAAGGGCTTGCCATCACACCCCCGGTACTGGGCCGGATCAGCATTGGCCGGGTCGTTGAGAAAAACGGCCAGCGCCTGCCCCAGAAAGACAATCAATTCACGATCACGACCCAGATCCAGGAGCAGGGGGAGTGGATACTGCATCCCAAGGATGAAGAGTTGAGAGAGTCAGCGCCCAACAACAAACTCCGGACCATCCCGGTGCGGATGCTGTTCAATGACGCCGACCTGAACCTGCGGGCGGAATACACCATGTTCGATCGCACCAATGGCCGGCCGGTCTGTGTGGGCGACGGGGAGAGCTGTCGCCGCCTTACAGAGTCCGGAGTTCAGTCACTGCCATGCCCTGGCCCGACACTCTGCGAGTTCGGCAAGGGTGGGCTATGCAAGCCCTATGGACGGCTGAACGTGCGTATTGGGGATGACGATGAATTGGGCACCTTCATCTTCCGCACCACCGGCTACAACAGCATCCGCACCCTGGCGGCGCGGCTGCGTTACTACCAAGCTGTCTCGGGCAACCGGCTGGCGTTCATGTCGCTGGAACTGCGCCTACGCGGTAAGAGCACGACCCAGAGCCATCGGACACCGATCTACTATGTGGATCTGACGGTAAGAGAGGGCCAATCCGTGCAGGAGGCGCTCCAGGAAGCTCAGGACAACGAACAGACTTCACAGCAGGCCGGTTACGACCAGGCGGCGCTGGATGAAGCCGGAAAGCGAGGGTTCGAGAATGCTGAGTTTGAGTACTCAGAGGAGGACACGCCTGCGGTGCTTGAGGAGTTTTATCCGTAAGCGGTCCACGAACTACGCGGTAACCGCCCCTTCCTGCCGCCAGGGCAGCAGCCGATCCAGTTGTTCATCGGTAGTGGCGGTTGGCAGCTGGTTCAGAACTTTGACCATGTATGCATAGGGTTCGAGCCCATTGGCCTTGGCCGTCTCGATCAGGCTGTAGATGCGGGCGCTGGCATCGGCGCCTTTCGGCGTGTCACTGAACAGCCAGTTCTTGCGCCCGATCACGAACGGGCGGATGGC
>NZ_JBEFNF010000003.1:0-281272 GCF_040196175.1 Salicola sp. Rm-C-2C1-2
TTCCAGCGTCAACGGGTTATCGAGGCTGCGAAAGCTGAAAACCCGCGCCGCTGGTCCGGTGATATTCGAAAACTCAGCTTGCCGGAATCAGTGACTCTGAATCCGGAAACGGCGGTCAATTGTTAAAAAGCTGATGACTTAAAAGCGACATCTACGTTGACAGACACCGCTTGCTACCCCCGAATGCCATAGATCCAAGTGCTTCCCAGTTCGGATCGTACTCCAGATACCCCTTGAGCTCCCCACTCCCGATCTTCTCCGCAAGATCCCCGAGCAGTTCATCCAGGTCCGTGGGCTTGTCCCAGGGGCGCTGAAAGACATCGAGCCATAGGTCCAGCAGGCGATAGCCGAAGGGATCGTCAGGGCTAGTGACGATGTTGTCGAGCGTCTGGCGGGCATAGGCTTCGCACGCGAGGACGTCCGGGCGGCGGAAATCGCCATTGTCATCCATGCGCAGGCCCCGGCTGAACGAGTAGATGCGCCCGAGGTTCGCCCGGAACTGGTGTTCGCGTCTGAGCATCCGTTGAATCCCTTTTCGCTATCCCTGCCCGGGCGATCACCAGGTGCTGCACCCGACCCAGCTCCCCGGGCCAAATGCGATCTCGCGCTTCGAGCCACAGGGCATTCTGCTCAGGGTCCGTTTCCAGCGCCTCCAGCAACGCCTCATCGCGCCGTCGCGCTGGGCCAGGGGTGAATCCAGCGCCCCGCGGTCCATGGCGGAAAGAAGCCTGCGATCCTGTTTTCTGAGCTGGGCTAGGTCCGCGTCATCACTGGTGATCAGCTCAGCTCTCTGACTCAGGTAAAGCACTAGTCGTCTTCCATAGCTGGCAGGTTCCAGGTGATACACCCTTGGTTTTAAGGGGTTATTTTTTTGAATTTAGTCTAAAACTGCCTCAAGCCTGCAAACGAATCGATCCGGCTGAAACTCTCCAAAGGAAAACACTAAGATCCGGTCACCAACGCACTGATAATGAAGCTCGAGACCCGGCTTACTGCCCTTATAGATGTTCACTCCGTCGAAACTGCCTACCTTAAGACCAAGCATCGCAGAGACATCTTCTGGTCTATAGGTGGTGGTACCCTGTTGAATATTCTCAATAGATTTCAATTCACCCGGCCTAACGGTTACCTCAACTCCGTCTACCTCAATCTCTGGCGGTTTCCTCTCCATCTCCTCGTATTGACCGTCAAAGATCTTCTCCTGCCTTTTTGAAACAGTCTTCATTATCAAACGATCTCCTTGAGATAACCCTTGGACACGAGATTCTCAATCGACGTGGGGAGTTCATATTGGATGCCCTTACCAGACTTCCCGAACCAAGGTATTGCTTTGCTTGCCTCAACCTCAGGGATGCTCTTAGCAACCTTATATTGCTTGTACGTTTTTTCCTTCGTGCTGTCCGGCAAGGCCCGATTTTCAAACGACTCTCCCGCTTTAGCGGTAAATTTCCCTTTGTCTCTGAACTGACCGGTTTCCTTGTCTATAAACCCACCGTAACGATCAATTTCTGCCCCGAGTTTGAGGGTCACCTCAACGGAATTGATCGCTCCTCGATTGGGTGGCCATCCACCATTCAATTCATGCTCTTTAAAGAGGGATTCCAACACATCCCATTTTTTCTTCTTGAACAGAGCAAACGATTCCTTGGCCAATTCATCTTGTTCTTCAAATTCTTCTACCGAATCGCAGAAATCCTCATACTGAACGCTATCTGGGCTATCAAGATCAACATTTGTCTCATTTCCCGTCAGCTCAGCTGATTCCAGTTCCTGAGGAGCGCCTCCATCAGTTGCAATCTTCGCTCCTTCGTTTGATGAAGCCGACGCCATTCCAACTAACTGTTGATCTGATGCAGAAGGTTGTTCAGCAGTAGTTTCGTTGCTCTGATTTACTCGAGCTTCATCAACGTTGCCGGGTCCCGTGTTGCCATCATCAGCTTCTTTTCCACTCGCAACCTGCAAGGGCATAGCTTCAAAATTCGGATCATACTCCAGATAGACCTTGAGCTCCCCGTTCCCGATCTTTTCGGCAAGATCCGCAAGCAGTTCATCCAGATCCGTGGGCTGGTCCCAGGGGCGCTGAAAGACGTCGAGCCATAGGTCCAGCAGGCGATAGCCGAAGGGATCGTCGGGGCTAGTGACGATGTTGTCGAGCGTCTGGCGGGCATAGGCTTCGCACGCGAGGACGTCCGGGCGGCGGAAATCGCCGTTGTCGTCCATGCGCAGGCCCCGGCTGAACGAGTAGATGCGCCCGAGGTTCGCCCTGAACTGGTGTTCGCGTCTGAGCACCCGTTGAATCCCTTTTCGCTATCCCTGCGCCTCAGTTGAGACTGATGCTGGCACCCTTGAGGGCGATGGTTGTGCCTTCGAGGCTGAGTTCGGTTCCCTTGATGGAGATGGCCCCGGAACTTTCCAGCGTGATACTCGCGGCGCCCGTCTGGAGCGTAATACTGGTACCGGCATCGACGGTGACGGTTTTGCCCGCCTTGATGGTTTCGCTGCCACCGATGTCGGTCTTCTGGTCCCCGGTAATGTCCACCGTCTGGTTGTTCTTGACCGCCAGGTTGTCGTCATTGCCGACCTGGGTTTTCCGGTTATTGCCAACGTCGTCGGTTTCGTCGTTCTCGACGGTCAGCTCATGGTCCTTTTCCGCATGGAGAGCCAGCAGTTCTTCGCCCTTGTCGTCGTCGAACCGGATCTCGCTGTAATTGTCCTTGCCGCCCTTGGTGGTGGAGCGCGAGCGAATGCCGGAGGAGTTGAACTGGTTCTTGGGCGAATAGGGCATCCGGTTGTCGCCGTTGTAGACGGTACCGGTAATCAGCGGCTGGTCCGGGTCGCCGTTGACAAACTCGACGAGCACTTCCTGGCCTTCGCGGGGCAGGAACTGGGCACCGAAGCCGTCACCGGCCCAGCTCTGGGCCACGCGGATCCAGCAGGAGCTCTTGTGGTTGTTCTTGCCTTCGCGGTCCCAGTGGAACTGGACTTTCACCCGGCCGTGCTCGTCCACGTGGAGCTCTTCACCGGAGCCAACCGTGACGGTGGCGGTCTGGAGGCCGGGAATGGACGGCTTATTGATTCGAGCCGGAACATAGACGTTATCGGTGGGGATGCACTCAAACGTGGTGTTGAAGTTGACGCCTGAACCACTTGAGCCACCATCGGTGTTGATGGGTGCGCTAGCGGTGAGTTCCATCTGCGTGATCACGAATTCGTTATGGGATGGAATGCCATCCTCGTGCTCTTCGAATTCGAAGGTCAGGCCCACGCCAAAGGACGGGTAATTGGCCGTCCCCTGGAAAAGATTCGCTTCCTGGGTCAGCCCCTGGAGATGCGTCTCCGCCAGTTTGGTGTTCTCGTTCAGCGGCGCGTCTTCGCCGATGTAACGGAACAGTTCCCGTCCGCCGAATGCCTTGCCCGGGACCTTTTCCTCTGTCGGGTCCTCGATGTTTTCCTTGGGCTTGGTGAAGTCAAAACCCTGCTCCACCATGGCGTTGGGCGTGGCCCGGTGCCCTGTGTACCAGCTGCCAATGCGGCAATCGCCGGTGCTCCCTGATCGGAAAACAACCTTGTTCTCCTCGGCGGGCTGATAGGCGTTCACGTTATCCGCGATCACCATTTTATGGCCGGACTTGCTGTGTTCGAAGTAAAAGAACAGGCCTTCCTGGGCCAGGAGCCGGCACACGAACGCCCAGTCGGTTTCGTTGTACTGGACGCAGTATTTGTAGGTATGACGTTCGCCGTCGATCTTCCTGGTGAGATCAACGTCATGTTCGCTCAGCACGGTCTCCACGATGTCCACCGCGGTCTCGTCCTGAAAAATACGGCAGTTGGTGCGATTCTGAGCGGACCAGGCGCGGGGTACAATCACCGCTTCATAGCGCTGCCCCTCCTTGTTATGCAATGGCTTGCCCAGCTCACAGATAGTGCGGATGTGGCCATGAAAGAAACGCTCCTCAGCATCCGCCTGGCCACTGAGCGTGACGCCGATTGTTACCTCTTCGCCCACCTGGCCCTGCATGTCAGTGATTCGCTCATTAGCGACGAACCGGGCTGTGATCTCGAAAAACCGGGACATGCCCTCGCTGATTCTGAGGCTTTCAAGCGCCAGGGCGTCTCTGCCCAGTGAGCTCTGAATCTTGAGATGGTGATGCTGCTGTTCCGTTGCCATGAACCTCTGCGCCATCCTGGTCGGTCAAACAGGTACGGAGAGGGCAGAGCCCTCTCCAGTAAACAATGGCTTGCGCCATTCTTAGAGCTGCTGGCCCTTCACGCCGCTGTAGCCGTAGACCAGCGGCGCAGTTGCCGCGTTGGTGTCGTCAGTCGGAGTGACGGACATGGTCATCTCGGTATAGCTGATGGTGATGGACTCAGTCGGGCGATCGCCTTCAGCGGAAACGCTGTAGTTGGAGATCATGGCGTCCGAGAGCTCGATCTTCATGATCTCCTCGATCTTGTCGCCTTGCTTGGTCAGGTAGAAGGTGGCAGATTTGCCTTTCCCGATGGTCGCTTCCTTGAACAGATCAGGGGTAGCCTTGTCCTGCTTCTTGGTAATGGTGATGTCACCCAGGCGGGTTGCCGAGGCTTCTCGATCCATAGCGGTCCCCGTGGGCGCCGCAATGTCCCGATGGACGTTGAAGTCCAGGGTGTCCACGGTGATCAGATCCTTATATTCCTCAGCAGTCGCTTCACCCTTGAGGCCACCAAAGTCGAGGTAAGTATTGGTTTGCATTGATTAGCTCCTTTCTTTTTTCCGTTACGTCCTGTAACTAGGACATGGCGATTGTGCCCATTGCCGAAGCGCCGGGCATACATTCCGGGCCCTTATCCAAGGGCCCCAGAATACTACTCAGGCTTGACCGGACACTTTCCGGTCCTGCTGAATTCCTTTTCCGATTCAAGGTATGCAATCTCGGCATAATTAAGACGCCAGCTCCCTTCCTCTCTGACATACTCAATGTGAAGTGAAGTGGGACCCCCGCTTTCATCAAGGCCATTGATTGTGAGGCAACCCTTCTTCCCGTTGATAATCCGTTCATGCTGACCCATGCGCTTTGAAAGCGTTTCGGGGAGCGCGGCCAGAACAGGGAACTGCTCTCCGAAGGATCCTGTGCCTTTACGGAACTCGGTCCTGTTATCCGCTGGGATACTGCTCTCCACTATCGCGTCATATTCCTTCGCAGCCACTAGCCTGGCGTACTCCTTGAACCGCTCATGAAGCACCTCCCGCTCACCAACAGCGGCACAGGAGACAACAAAAAGAAGAAGCAAAAGAACACTGTTCCGCATTGCTTTAATCAACCATAACCTCCTTCATTATTCTATTTTTCCGTCTGTCTGTATTAAGGGCCCTTGCCGCCCTACACAACAATCCTGAACACGCCTGGATCAGCTCAAACGAATCGAAGCTTCCGGACAGGGTTATACTTCCCGCTCCGTAGAAGTGATAAGAAGCATCATAGGCAATATCACCATTCTCAGCTTCCCGGAAGGTAATGGAGGCTGCCTTGAGCTTTGCTCCCAGCCGCTGGAGGGCAGGGTCACCGTTAAAGGTCACCACACCTGCTGCCCCTTCAACCTTGACCTTGCCATTCTCAGTGACTTTTACCTTGAAGTTCTTAAAGCTCCAGAATTCTACCAATCGAAACCTTTATCTTTGCTCTTGTGAACATTCGAAAATCCCTTTACTGAGCAACTTCAACCTTCAGTTCATCACCGGCTACCGACAGGCTCACCGGCCCCGGTTTCTTCTCGTCACCCAGGCACTCAAGCACCCGGCGCGACATCACGGGCAGGACTTCCTGCTGCAGAATGCGCTGGATGTTACGCGCGCCGGAAGTGCTCTCCGTGCAGCGGTCCACGATGGCCTCGATGACGTCGTCGGTGTAGTTGAGCGTCGAGTCGTGGTGGCGCTGGACACGCTCGGCGACCCGGCCCAGCTGGATGCGCGCGATTTCCCCGAGTTGGGTCCGCTCCAGCGGCTTGTAGGGCAACACCGAGGTGCGGCCCAGGAAGGCCGGCTTGAAGATGGCCAGGAGCTCATCCCAGATCGCTTCTTTCAGCGCCGTGGGTTCCGGGGCCGTGAGTTCGTCGGCATAGAGGTCCGTGATCATGCCGGAGCCCGCGTTGGAGGTCATTAGGATGACAGTGTTGCGGAAGTCCACATCCCGGCCCTCGCCATCGCGCAGCTGGCCCTTGTCGAAGACCTGATAGAAGATGTCCTGCACACCCGGATGGGCCTTTTCCATTTCATCCAGCAGGATGACGCTGTAGGGCTTGCGCCGTACGGCTTCGGTCAGTACACCGCCTTCGCCGTATCCCACGTAGCCGGGAGGCGAGCCCACCAGCTGGGCGAGCTTGTGCTCTTCCTTGAACTCGGACATGTTGATGACGGTCATGTTGTCTTCGCTGCCGTAGACCTGTTCCGCCAGCGCCAGGGCCGTCTCGGTCTTGCCCACGCCGCTGGGGCCCACCAGCAGGTAGACACCCAGGGGCTTCTTCTCGTCCGCAAGGTCGGCCCGGGCGATGCGGATGGTACGCGCAATGTCCTCAATGGCATGGTCCTGGCCTCGAACCCGTTCGCGCAGCTGTTCATCCAGTGCCAGTACATTGGCCACTTCATCGGACTGCATGCGGCCCATGGGAATGCCGGTCCAGTCGGCCAGCACTTCCGCCACCAACTGCTCGTCCACCTGCCAGTGGACCATGGGCTCGACCCGTTCCGAGAGCTGGGCCCGGAGGGCGTTGAGTTCCTCAAGCAGGGCGCCGTCTTCTTCCTGGCTCAGCTGGCGGCCAAGCTCACGAGCGGACTGGACCTTTTCCTTCTCGTCCGCCCAGGCGCTTTCCAGCTCCTCAAGGGAACTCTCAAGTGTGTGCAGCTGAGTAGCCACCTCGTCCTGGCGACGGCCGTGTTCGACACCCATGCGACTCTCGGCCGCGAGCCGGTCCGCTTCGGCCTGAAGGCCGTTGTAGCGGGCGCGGGTTTCCTCCAGTGCGGAGGGGAGGCTGGCCTGGCTCATCGCCACCCGGGCGCAGGCGGTATCCAGCAGTGCCACGGCCTTGTCCGGGAGCTGGCGACCGGCCAGGTAGCGGGTCGAAAGGTGAACGCCCGCGCGCAGGGCGGCATCGGTAATGCCCACGCCGTGGTGCTCTTCCAGTGTGGGCGCGAGGCCGCGCAGGATCTGGACAGCGGTCTCCTCATCGGGCTCGTCCACCTTCACCACCTGGAAGCGGCGGGTCAGGGCCGCGTCCTTCTCAAAGTACTTCTTGTACTCGGCCCAGGTGGTGGCGGCGATGGTGCGCAGCTCACCCCGGGCCAACGCCGGCTTCAGGAGGTTCGCCGCGTCATTCTGGCCGGCCTGGTTGCCGGCACCAATCATGTTGTGAGCTTCGTCGATGAACAGGAGGATCGGCTGGGTAGCCGCCTTGACTTCGTCGATCACGCCCTTGAGCCGGTTCTCGAACTCGCCCTTCATGCCCGCGCCGGCCTGGAGCAGTGCCAGGTCCAGGGTCAGCAGGCGCGCGTTCTTCAGGGCTTCCGGCACCTGGCCTTCGGCAATGCGACGGGCCAGACCTTCCACCACGGCCGTCTTGCCGACGCCGGCCTCACCCGTGAGGATGGGATTGTTCTGGCGCCGGCGGGTAAGAATGTCGATCATCTGGCGGATCTCATCATCCCGCCCCAGAACTGGATCGATACTGCCGTCGGCGGCCTGGGCCGTCAGGTCGATGGTATACTGGGCCAGATGCTGCTCCTTGCCCGGGCCCTTTGCGGGATCGGAATGCTCCTCCTGCCCTAGGTTGTCCCTCAGGCTGGGCCAGTCACTGAGCAGTCGCTGCGCGTCCAGCTGTTCCAGCTCCCTGGCGTAGCGGGTGGACAACGCGGTCATCGCCGGATCATTCAACAGGCTGAACAACAGCGTGGCGCCGCGCATCAGTGGTTCAGCGAATTCAATGGAAGTATCCAGCCAGCACTGGCGCAACAGGTCCACCAACCTTGGAGACAGGCTGGGGGTCGCTCCGTTACCAGTCTTGAAGGCTTCCAGAGCCTGATCCAGCTGGCCTTCCAGCCGCCCCCGGTCGAGCCCGTAATGATCGAGAATGCGCACCAGATCCTGATCCTGCGCCATGAATAGCGACTTGAGCAGGTGCTCAACTTCAACACTGTAATGACTGCGTTGATGGCAGAGCCCGACTGCGCGCTCCATGGCCTGGCGGGCTGAATCGTTCATCTTCTCTACGAGCGATTTCAACGTCATTGATGACATGACTGCTTATCCTTTCCCTGGCTTGGCTTGAGACTGATATTCACCCGCCGGCTCTCTGTCCGGTAGGCACTGATAAAACTGTCGCTACCCAATTGCCCCCGCTGTCCAAGACGTGTTCCCTTGAGACCTGCGGGATTGGTTTCAGCTCGATAGCGCAGCTGAATCTGATGACCAACGAGCCGTTTTGTCAGTTTTGCTACAGCTGCACTGACTCGGCCCCCGGGCAACAGGGATTCAAGCTGCCCGTTGTCCCGCGGATGGAAGACGATGTCCGCTCCCTTGTCCGCAATCCATGCCCTGGATCCCAGCATGGCCTCACCCAGATGAGCGTGCTGGCCTTGCGGCATGTCCCGGGTGGGCAGTCGGGTCTGGTCACCAGGGGATATTGATTCCCAACCGCCCTGCAGCGACTGCACTTCCACCGGCATGTCCGCCACGTCCTCCAGCATCGTGCGGACGGTAGTGGCGGAGCGCGGGCCGCGTGCCAGAGCCGCGCCGTAGTGGATTTCCCAGTCCGACTCGCTGCCTGTCAGGGAGCGGAGAATGGTGGTGAAAATATCCCCTTCCGCACGCTCCTGATGCACGGCTGGCTGAGTCTTCTCCCAGCTGCGATAGAACAGTGACAGCAGCCGGTGGTTGAACAGGTCCAGAAAATCCCTCAGTGCCGGAGACCGGGCCTTGAGCTGTGACAGTACCATCTCGGTGTAGTGGGCGGGTAGTGCACCCCGGGCTCCGGTCAGTCCCAGACTGTCCACCGTCAGTTCCGCACTCAACGAGCCCTCTGACCGTCGTTCCTCCCGTGCCTCAACCAGATCCTGCCCAGCAAAGCCCATGTGCTGACTCGTGCGGAAACACACCAGCTCCTGGCTCGGCCAGCCGTCATGCCCAACCCGGTGATAGGGGGAACGCTCATCCCGGATCTGGCGTTCGATGCGCCAGACGGTTCGAAAGAAGTCCTGATTGCCGGCACAAGATTCGGTGCTCATAGCAACGGTTTCTCTCCCGTGCGAGCCGGCCAGACGTGATAATCCTGATTCTGCCCACTGAGCCGGATGCGCAGCCGCGTAAAGCTGTTGATCTGGGCGAAATGGGCAAAAAAGCGATCAAGCACCGCCGAGAAGAGATAGATACTGGTACCGGCATAGCGAGGCTTGGAGAAGGTAATAACGATCTCGCTGCCCCGGCAGACACCACGCTGGACGCCACTGCCCACACGCGCGACCGCCGGCTTGATGGTCACATCCTCGATGCCGTCGATCAGGGCCTGGGACTCGGGCGTTTTACGGAAATCGTGAAGCTGCAGCACCGTCGTTAGGCGATCGCGCGCATCATCACCGGCAAAGTGGTCCAAAGTCAGGTGCTGTATGAACTGCCACCGGCTGGCACCGTCCAGCTCCGGACGCACCGTAGCCGTTGGCGCAACCAGGGCATTGGCGCGCTTGACCAAGGGCTCGGTCACCGCCTTGAAGCGTGGCTCGCCCCCGCCAAAGGGCAAACTGGAAGGCACGTTCCGGTTACAGCACTGGGCTCGTACCATCAGCATTTCGTTCTTGGGCAGGGCTGCCATCCCCTGATGCTCAAACCGCTGGTCCACCAGGCTCAGGTAGGACTCGGTGCCGGGCTCATACTCGCCTCCCGCCCAGCCCGCGCTCTGGCGATGCAGGTGCCAGTAGACGTTGATGTCGTTCTGCCAGCGTGGATGGCCGAGGCCGTAATATGGGGCCAGTTCCCGGACGCGGTCGTTGTTCACCAGATCAACCCGGTTGACGCCTACCACCTCGTAGGCATCGCTGTTGCGGTAACGCGGCACGAGGTGATACGCGTAATCGGTTTCGTCCCGACGGACCGGCTCCAGGTTTTCCTCGAAAAGATTGATTGCAGGCAAACACCAGAGCCGCATATGGTCGGCCACGAAACTCTTTTCCTGTTCGGGGGAGCCTTCACCGAGATAGATGTAGAGGTCCACTTCACTGTCATTCGGCCACTGATCCGCGAGCCCGTCCAACTGGGCAAACAGGAACTTTTCGGGAAACAAAAAATGCTCCACCAGCAGCCGATAGCCCTCAAAGCTGCGCTGACCGTAGGGCACCATGGCATCCTCCTCCGAGAAGCCCACGGACTTGATCCGTTCGGCGGGGAAAAATCGGACCTGGCGACGGTCGTTAACCGGCACCATGGCAAAACCAAGCCCCGTGCGCAGGATCAGATCGTACAACTCATGGCTCTGGTGAGGCTGACCGTGCAGGTAGAACCGCAACCAGGGCGCATTGGTTTCACTCATGGTGACCGGGCTGTTCAGGCGCAGCCGGATGACACTCCGGGCCTTCTCCACACCCACAGGCCGGGGCGCCTCAAAGGGGCTGTTCTCAAAGACCGCATCTTCGACCTGGATTGGTGCGATCCATTGCTCGCCCCGGGCTGCAAAGCGGCACGTGGGAACCTCGTCAGCCACAGTTTCAAAGGCCTGTCCCACTTCCAGCGGCGCCGCATGGGTCTGGGCTGAGGCAGGCTCAAGCTGAAGGATCGTCATGGATGGCACCGGGGCCTGGTAATCCGGGCACAGTGTCCCCATGAGCACATCGGTGAGCTCCGGGAAATGGCTGTCCAGCCTCTGACGGATCTGGGAGGTGAGAAACGCTACGCCTTCCAGAAGCCGGGAAACATGAGGGTCTTCCACGGCTTCTTCACTCATCCGGAGATAGCCTGCCACCCTGGGATAAGCCTCAGCGAACTCGGCGCCCTGGCGACGCAGATAGGCCAGTTCGCGATTGTAATACTGAAGCAGTTCGTCACTCATGGTCAGGCACACTCCTTGAGGGTGACGGACAGACTCACGGGTTCCAGTTCCGAATCAAATGCCACCTGCTGCGGCACTGGTTCCACCAGCAGAATCCCTTCGATCCGCAACCGCAGGAACCGGTCCAGAGGCGCCTCGGTATCCTTCATGATCACCTCAACTCGGGTCAGGCGCGGCTCGAACTGGACGATAGTGCGTCGGACTTCGTCACAGAGCCACTGGCGACCTTCCTCGGTGCTGAGCTCCATCACGGTGAAGTCCGGCAGCCCATAGGCCAGCACCGAACGACTCAGCTCCCGATAGTCAGAGGATCGCGGAAGCCAGCAGCGACGCGCATTGAGCAGCCACTCCAGATCACGCCGCACGGACTGGCGGATCTGTGCCAGACCCGGGCGCATTGAGCCATCCTCCAGCAACCGGTCCAGCAGGCTCAGCTGCAGGCCACTGCGGGCATCAGAGTGCTTCATCGTACGCCTCGGCCGGATTCACGCGTTCAACCTCCTGCACGTCTTCCAGCGAAACCGCCTCATCGCCCACCAAAAACATTTTTAGGCCAAGGCCAGTTACAAACTGGAGAGCATGTTCAACCCAATCCGTCTCCCGACCGAGCTTCTGGGCATCAGTGCCACTGGTGGCATAGGTAAGTGGCAGGAACGCCTCACCCTGACGGCCATCCACAAGCTCAATCAGAGCCCGGCGCCAGATCAATTCAATAGGTGAGGAGGGCTTCTGAAAGCGCAGGGCATCGATTTCGTTCCACTGCCAGAGGTAGTAGTACCCATCCGTTCCCAAACCCTCGACATAGCCATTCAAGGTATCGTCACAATCGCGGATCTCGCCCTGGACTTCACCGGTCTGGAAAACATCACCACCACGAACCGCCTCAAGTGTGGCGGCGGCCTCACGCGCCTTTTCGATATCACCGCTGGAAAAATGCAGGTTCAATTCCAGGAGTGCTTCTAGTGACTCTCCGGGGGTTGCGACCACATCATCCGCAAGCTTGCCTTCACGCAGGGCAAGACGAGCCTGCTGGGCGCGAAGCAGCTGTCTGAGATTGGCAGCACCGGCAAGCCAGTCCTGATGATGTTTAGCCAGATGTGCCAGAACTTCATCGGCACGCTCAAGGTCACCGGCAATGCACAGCAGTTCCACCAGACAGGCACGCAGGTCGCCGGCTCCGGGAGACTGACGCAGCGCCTGCTGGAGATGCTCGATCGCTTCCTGAAGCTGCCCCGCAGAAAGATACTGCTTGATAACGTCCATATCGACTTTCCCTGTTAATCCGTGCATTTTCGACGACCCACATTGAGTCCGCCTTCTTCCTTTTTGCCGCCGTTATGTCTGAATCGGCGTGAGCTCTGTAATCAACCGCATGCTGGTGACCAGCTGATCCAGCTGGAAGTGGGGCTGCAGACGGATCACTGAGTAATAGCGTCCAGGGTCCCCCACTTTCTGCTTCACCGAGACACTGGCGCTGCGCAGAGGAAAGCGCGCACGCATCTCGTCGGATGCGCCTTCAGTGGCCATGGTATAGCTGTGGAGCCACTTCTGGAGGTGGGTTTCACACTCCTCGGGGGAGCGATAGCCACCGACTCGATCGCGACCCATCACCTTCAGATAATGGGCGAAGCGCGAGACACAGAGCGTGTAGTGCAGCATCGCTGCCAGACGGGCACTGACCTGCGCCTCACCGCTGTCATAGTGCGCAGGCTCTTGCACCGAGGGCACTGATTGCAGCACCAGCATCTCTGTATTCGCCAACGGCATCAGGGGAATGAATCCCTCCTCGGACAGAACCCGCTCCATGCGGTCGCTGACCTGCCATTCCACCGGGCTGCGTGTTGGGAAAAGCCGCCCGGCAGAGGACAGCGCCTGAATCGCCGGCATATTGTCCACGGTTCCGTGGGCAATGCGCCCTTCGCGGTAACCACGGATCTGCGCAAACCAACCGGACTGGCAGAACGCACGGATCGCCACGGTTCCCACGGAAAAGCAGGCGTTCCCCCACAAGTAGTCTGTCTCCGAATCAGCGCGCTCTTCCTGGAAACGGAAACCTTCTGGCCCGCAGCCGGCATCCGGATACGGTTGACGCATTAGCATCCGTGGCATCGCCAGCCCCAGAAACCGTGCATCTGCTGTCTGTCGTAATGATCGCCACTTCGTCAACTCGGGCTGATTGAAATGATTCTCCAGATCCGTAACACTCGCCAGCTCCGCAAACTGATCCACGCCGAAGAAACTCGGCGCCGCATCCAGTATGAGGGGCGCAAAGGCAACAGCAGCCACCTTTGTCAATTCCTGCAGCGTGTCCAGGTTGGATTGGCCGCCAGGCATCCGATGACTGACACTGTAGGTTCCGAGCAGCAGCCCAAAAGGCTCGCCGCCCGGGCTCCCGAACTCTTGCGAGTATATGTGCGAAAACATCCAGGACTGGTCGAATTCGATGGCACGCGACAGGTCCCTCGACAGTTCCCGCCAGCTCTGGTCCAGGATTTTCACCCGGACCCGACCCTCACCATCATCATGAGCCGCCTGTTCAGTCAGCAGCCAGACACCACGCCAGTTGGCTTCAAGCGCCTTCAGGTCCGGATGATGGAGGATCGCATTAAGCTGTTCGTTGATCCGGCGATCCACATCATCCAATGCCTGTGCGAGCAGCAACCGGATTCTGGAGCCCTCCCATGAACCTCCGGAGTTATGCCGGCTCAACTCCATCAGTAACGCAAAAACATCATCCGCCTCCGCGACGAAACGGGCCGAAAAGCCTGATTCAGGCACCACGTACGGTTTTTGCGAGGCCGGTCTTTGCAGATAATCACTGTGCACAAACCGAAGAGCGGTGTTCATAGCGCGTCCCTGCAACGGGGACGGAGCCCAAGCCCCGTCATTCCATCTGCTGTTTTGCCGTTAGGCCGGGAGCCGGGTTAACCAGCCTCCGGTATCTTCGCCACCATACGCAGCGAGGTGGACAGTTCCTCAAGCTGCAGCCAGGGCTGGAGCCAGGCGACGGCGTTATAGGAACCAGGCCGCCCCGGAATCTCGCGCACCTCCACTTTCGCATCCGCCAGCGGATAGCGTGCGCGGATATCCTGCCCACCTCCTTCAGATCCGTTCACGTAGTTGAGGATCCACCGGTTAAGCCAGTTTTCCACGTCTTCAGCTTCCATGAAGGAACCGATCTTGTCCCGCGCCATGACCTTCAGATAGTGCGCAAACCGCGAGGTTGCCATCAGGTAAGGCAGGCGCGCGGAGATGGCCGCGTTGGCAGTGGCATCCGGGTTATCAAAGACTTTCGGTTTCTGACAGGTCTGGGCCCCAAAGAAAACTGCGTAATCCGTGTTCTTGTAATGGCACAATGGCAGGAAACCGAGCTTGCTCAGCTCCGCCTCGCGCCGATCGGTGATGCCGATTTCAGTGGGGCATTTCAGATCCGGGTCGCCGTCATCACTCTGGAAGACATGGGTAGGCAGACCTTCCACCTTGCCACCACCCTCGGCGCCCCGGATGGCGGTGCAGAAACCGTATTTGGCGAACGCCTGGGTCAGGCGGGTGCCCATGACGTAGGCCGCATTCATCCAGCAGTAGTCGTTGTGATCAGCCGCCATAGACATTCCGGACTCCGGATCCCGACTGAATTCCTCGAAGTTGAAGGCCTCTACGGGCTGCGTGGCCGAGCCATACGGCAGGCGCGCCAGAACCCGTGGCATCGTCAGGGTAACGAACCGGGCGTCATCACTCTCGCGGAAAGAGCGCCACTTGGCGTACTCAACGGATTCAAAGACCTTCTCCAGATCACGCGGCTTGGCTAACTCAGTCCAGTCATCAAAGCCGAAGAGTCCCGGCCCCGAAGACGCGATGAACGGACAGAACCCCGACGCCGCGACGTTGGACATCAGGCTCAGGGTCTCCATATCCGTGGGGTGGTTACTGAACTCGTAGTCGCCGATCAGCGCCCCATAGGGCTCCCCCCCAGGGGTACCGAATTCAGACTCGTAGACCTTCTTGAACGTCTGGCTCTGATCAAACTCCACCGCCTTGGACAGATCCCGGTGCAGCTCCTTCTTACTCACATTGAGCACGCGGATCTTGAGTGTGGAGCCTGTCTCCGAGTTCATCACCAGATGCTGAAGCCCGCGCCAGGACCCTTCCAGCTTCTGGAAATCCTCCTTGTGCATAATCTCGGAAAGCTGACTGGAGATCGCCTCATCAATCGCCGCAATCGCCTGATTAAACGTGACATTCAGGTTCTTGTTCCAAGTCACCGTGCCCTTCATGGCCTCATCGGTGAGCGTGCGGATCAGCTCCCGCGCACGGTCACTTTCCGTCTGTTTGGTCGCCCCGATCGCCTGATCCAAAAGACTCAGCTCGTCAGCCTGTTCCGCTAGCGCTTCCTGTGTCTGCTCTTCCGTACTCATTGCGAGTCCTCCCCTTCCGTGGTGCCCAGTTGCTCTTTCAGACTGTTCAGGTCTTCAGAGTTACTGAGAACCCGCTCCAGCAGCCCTTCAAGCTCTTCCGAACGGTCTACCTTGGTCATAAGATCACGCAGCCTGTTGCGCGTCTCCATGAGCTCCCGAAGTGGCTCCACCTGATTCACGATGGCCGAAGGTTCAAAATCCTCCATCCGGTTGAATTCGAGATCCACCGCCATCTCTGAGTCGTCATCGGAGCCAGTGAGCTTATTGGCAACTTTCATTGACAGCTTCGGGCTCATGCGCCGCATGACATCGTCGCAGTTGTCCCGGTCGATCTGGATAAACCGGCGATCCTTCAGGGGCTTGGGGTCGGTATTGCTGTTACCCGAAAAATCACCCATGACACCAACCACAAAAGGCAGTTCTTTCTTGACCATGGCGCCTTCAGTTTCGACGTCATAAGTGATGTGGACCCGCGGCTTGCGGACTCGTGAGAGCTTATCGTGGACGCTTTCCATGTCAGTTTCTCCTTGTCGTCCTTCAGGAATAACAGCCTGACTCCCTCGTCAGGCCTGCTCAGGTTCAGCTACCAGCATTCGGTAACGGCACCCCGGTCACCCGGGCAAAACCGTCACGAACGCTTCTGTCCTCAATCAGTTCCTGCATCAGTTCCGGTAATGGCATCTCGCTCCAGCGCACGGCCTGATCAATCGCATAGGAAACCGGCGAATGCGGCTCCGTCTGCCGGAAGAAAGCTGCCAGCTCACGCAGCTGCTCAAGCGCCCGCGCACGGCTGTCGATAGCAATGCGGACCGGGTCCTGAGCGCCTGTGCCCGCTACCTGACCGGTGCCGCCCTCCGATGCTGGATCTTGTTCCCCTGTCTCCGCAGCCGGAGCGGCCTGGGCCCGTTGCAGACGTTCGCCAGCATAATGGTTAAAGATACTGCGGCAACGCTGCAGTACCGAACGGATGTGGCTGGTGGGCTGAGGTTCGCCTTCCATAGCCCGGTCCATAGCCTCGCTCAGAGCGGTGAAGGTTGACTGCGCCCGCTCCATGGCATCGTAGAGCGCCTGCAGATCACTCAAGGGGGTCTCTCTTACAGCGCGGGCGACTTCCTCCTCGGAAGGCACACCGGCGGCTATGCGCTGCTGCGCCTTTTGCTCATCCAGCCGGGCCATTTCGGCCGCCTGCTCAAGCTGCCAGGCCGCAATCCACCCGGATTCAGGGTGGGCCAGAAGCGGAATCGCGAGAACCGGCTGAATCAGGGTTCCTTCGGCATCGCCTCCGTTGAGACCGACCAGCGGGGCGATTCGAGTGGTCATGCCCTCCTCATCAGGGAAGGGATGCAGCTGCTCCCAGTGATGCTCCAGCATGGAACAGGCAAGCTCAAAGCCCTGGGCCAGTCCTTCGAAACCATGCTGGCGGCACAGGGCTTCAATGTACCAGGCTACCAGCTCGACATCCTTGCTGCGGCTGGCGAGGATACCCGGAATGCGCTCCATCAGCTCAAACCATTGGGCGGGGGTAACCGTATCGCCATCAACCTGGTGTTCTCGTTCAACAGCACGAGCCTGGCTTCGAAGGTCTTTGAGATGGAAATAAGGGGCTTCCGGCGTGTCATCCTCACGGATGTCATCACCGCAGGGATCCGCTTCGGAAATCGGTTTGATGAGGGCTTTGAAGTCGAAGAAAGGTGTCGCTGTATCGTCCATAAACCGCACGCACGTTATCCCTGTGTCGTTCTTGGCGGCACCCGTACCGGTATAGTGGCGTCCGGATCCCGCGCTTTCCTTATCTGTTCTGAATGGTAACTGCTCGTTTCGGCTTTGACCAGAAGGCAGGTAATATTATCGCTGCATCTGTTAACCAATGCCGAATAAAGGATGGCGTCGTTCGCATCCTGGAGACTGGTATTGGCCAGAAAGCCATGCAACTGCCCATCCACAAACTCGTCACTGATCCCATCACTGCACAGCATGAACAGATCCCCTGGCCTGGCCTCCCCCTGGATCCGCTCCAGCTCAATCTGCGGCTCAACGCCCAGGGCACAGGTAACCACATGCGCCAGCGGATGCCCTCGCGCTTCTTCCGGTGCGAGCACGCCGGCACGAATCATGTCATTGACCTGGCTGTGGTCTTGCGTAAGCTGTTCCAGGCGTTGGGATCGCAGGCGATAGCAACGGCTGTCGCCCGCCCAGAGCAACTGATACCGGCCATCCCGGATCTTCAGTGCCACCACGGTCGCCCCCAGTGTGCCGCCATTAAGTGACCGCGAGCCGTAATCCCTGATCGCCTGATTGGCAGCCTGGAGGGAGCGCGCGAGACAGTCGCCATCATAGGCAGAGGCACCGGCCTGGGCCAAATCATGGGCAACAGTGTCGCAGATGATGCGGCTTGCCACGTCACCGGCGCTGTGTCCACCCATACCATCAACCACGAGCCAGAGACCAGCCTCGGGCCAGGCTCGCCACGCGTCTTCATTGTGTTCCCGGGTCCCGCCCTGATGCGTGAAGCCCACCGAATGCAATTCCATGGCCTACTCCGTCATCACGCCCTGTCGCCAGCCATGTTCGCGCCATTGGCCAGCGAGCATAGCCGCAAACTGGCCCACCTGGGGGAGGCCCTCGGTCAGAAGGGTGGCGGGCGCCACAAAGGCGGACCCCTGGGTCCACCACAGCATCCGCGCGCGACGCGCCCCGAACACGGCCGCCAACCAGTCCTCTTCACGCGCCTCTCCTGGCAGCATCAGGTTGCCATCACCCTCTGGCCACTGCAGACGACCCACTTCGGCTTCAGGTCCATTGATGACTGCCAGCCCCTGAGACCAGAGAGTTTCCTCCCAGTCGTCTTCAAGCACGGCCAGGACGCGCTCTTCCATAGCGCTGAACCACTCGGGCTGGCGCCAGGCATCCAGCAGCGTGCCCTCGTGGCCGCCGACGACCAGAAACGGGAAATGCCGCCCGACCCGATCCACCGAAGGAATCAGGGTTCCAATCATGCCGCCTTCGCCAAGAGCGCCCGGTCCCGCCGCGAAATGCCAGATGGGACAGGTCAGGTAGGCGTCCAGCCACTGATCACCGAGCTGCTCGCGGCTGACCGCAAGGGCTGACTGGCACCACTCAAACCAGCGCTCACGCAGCTCGCCAGACACCCCTTGCGCAACGAAATCACCGCGGCTGGGGACCTTGCCCATATAACCCCACTCCATGGTCACTCTCCTTTACAGGTTTGGCGGCAGCCAGAATGGCTTGAACAGATCCCGGCTGAATGGATGGCGGACGGAATCAGCGGTCAATTCAAACCCAGCGCTGTAGCCATCCATCTCCACGGTTACATCCCGACTCCGACCATTGCCCTTGAGAGCACCACCGGACTGGAGAAAACGGAAAACCGACCACTCGCCCTGGTAGCGCCGGCGCAGCGGTTCCAAATTGTCACCAGCAGGTTTCAGGGACACCACCGAGACGCCGTCATCCGCCTCCAGAGGCCACCGGAAGCCCTGATCGCGTTCCGGCCCATGACGGTACACCAGTGTCTGTTCACCCAGCGTCAGATCCAGACGGGTCACATTGGCATCCAGCTGGCTGGGACGCAGACTGAAACTGACCGCCAGACCCTCACCATCAGGACTGAAGAAAGCGCTACGCAGCCTTTCTGCGTGTTCCAGAAGACGCAGAGTACGGCGCTGGATATCGAGATCGCCGGTCACCTCCCAGGGCGAACCAGAGCGGTCAATCCGCCCGGCGAGATGCTCCTCCACAAAAGCATCGAGGGTGCCGCCATAATCGAAAAAGCGCACAAAGTCCTGAAGCGCAATCGACTCAGACGCCTCGAGATCAATCGGGTAGTGGCCGGAAATGGCCTCGCGGTATTCTTTATAAACGTCGCTCTGCCAGAGTTCGTTGAGGCTGCGGGTACGCGAGGCCCGGTCGAGACGGCGCCCGTCCTGCAGAAAACCACTAAACAAAGCGCCAAGGCTATCCGAGTCTGTTCCATCAACGGTTTCATGGAGTCCTGAAACGGCCTTGCGGAAATCACCCTGCGCGAGCCCGACATCCTCATTTGCAAGGTAGTCCGCAATAGTACCGGCCTTATCACGCAATGACTGATAGGTCTCTGAAGAGACCCCATGCAGGGCACTGAAAGCATTGTCCACCGGTGTCGAGGAAGCCTCATCCCGGTCGTCTCCCGACGGCATCAGGCTGCTGAGACGCGGACCGCGACCACTGGCCCGATCCGCCATGCGCCCGGCCTGCTCAGAAGCGGCATCGGCCAGCTTGCCACCCTTTTCCTCGAGTACCGGCGCCAGCCGGGTATTGTGGGTAACCGCCTTCATCAAACGCTCGACGGGCGCCTCCGGGCCCGCCAGTGCCGCGGCAATACGGCCTCCTTCTCGCTGCGCCTCAAAGGACCGGATACGCAGATCCATCAGTAAATCCCGCCAACGGTACACGTAATCTCTGAAATAGCGATTCCGCACCCCCTGTTTCAGAGCTGCCTCATCCAGGTTGCGAAATGGTGCGCTATCCTCACCGTAAACCCAGGATTCCTCCATTAGGCGCTGAGAGACCCGTTCAAGTTCGGGTAGGAACAGCCCCTTAAATCCATTCCGGGTGTAGAGAGCAGGTATGGACTCATCCAGGGGCTTGCCGGAGCGGCGTTCAAAAACCCTGTCCGCGACTGACCCGAGAACCAAAGGCAAGCGGAAATCAGGAAATCCGGATTCCCTGGCACCAAGCCTGATCCGTTCATAGGCCCGCTCATCCACGGGCAAGCGTGCTAGCTGCTCCCTGGCCTCATCAACCCGCTTACCGTCCAACGTCATTCTGTGGCCGAGGGCCAGGTAACGATCGAGGTGCGCGCGCAGCCGCTTACGGGTTGATTCATTCGCAGAACCGCCCAACTCCTGGCTCAACCAGGCCTCAAACCAGTCACGAACCTGCTGTAGTTCAAGATGCTGGTGCTGGTTCAGCATCAGATAGGTCTTGAGCGTTTCGTAGAGGTATTCGGTATTATCGGAATTGTCCGCAAGCGCCTGTTCAAGGGCTTCACGAAGATGGCTGCTGAAATGATACTGAAGCAGCCGCCCATAAGCACCCTCACCCAGTTGGCTGAGCATTGCTCCCTGATCAAGCCCCACATGGCGGGGCCCACCCGCCGGAAAATCAGTGCCAGCGACTCCCGGCAAGGAAGCTGAGCGGGAAAGCAGCTGTTCCAGCTGCACCCAGTTATCCGGCCCAGCCTGGTCGGCTTTTTCTACAGTCGCCAGATCCTGATCATAGGCAGCGATCAGTTCCCTGTTCCACTGATAGCTGAAAGCCCAGGCCATACCACTACCGGTCATAACCAGCACAAGGCAAGCAATAACGCCACGCTGTACCCACCGCAGGCGCCAACGGTGCTGGCCATCAGGGCGAACCAGACCCTGTTCGGAAAAGACAATACTGTCGAAAAGACGCCGTAGAAAGAATCCTTCACTGGAAACGCCGACGGCTTCGGGCTCTGCCCGCATGGGCGTGAGCCCGAACTCGTCATCCACCAGCTGCGAAACCCTATCATAGCCATGTTCGGTCTGTTCCGCGGAGACCAGATAGACCCCGCGCAGCTGCGCCGTGTCCTCATAGGCAGACGGACAGAATACCTCATTGATCAGGGTCCAAACCGGAGCACGCAGCAGGGCCACCTGCTTGGGAAAATGGTAAAGACGACGGGTAGCCTCGGTGGTGCGTTCCTGCTGAACGCGGTGAAGCGCGAAATGGCTGAGACGTTCAATCAGCTCATCAAACGCCGCGCTGAAGCGGACGGCCAGTGCCTCGCTGTCCGCCGCCGGCTCCAACTCGAAGGTCATGCCCAGGACCTCTTGACGCTCAGCTCCAGTGAGCATGCCGAAGGTTTCGCTAAACCCCTCAAGAAGATCCGTTTTGGTCAGGACCACATAGACCGGGAAGACCACGCCCAGGCGGTTCCTGAGCTCCTGCACCCGCTGCTTGAGCGCGCGTGCATGCAGGCCTCTCTCGGTCGGGGTCTGCTGCAGCAGGTCGGCCACACTGACCGATAGGATAGCGCCGTTGATCGGCTGGCGGGGGCGATAGCGACGCAGCAGGCCCAGAAAGGACTCCCAGCCCCCGGCATCTCTCCGGTCCCCGCTTTCCTGAGCGGTATAGCGCCCTGCCGTATCAATCACAACAGCGCGGTTGGTAAACCACCAGTCGCAATTACGGGTGCCCCCGACTCCCCGCACCGATTCAACGCCCAGTCGGTCCCGCAGCGGAAAATCCAGCCCGGAGTTGAGAAGAGCAGTGGACTTTCCGGAACCCGGTGCCCCGATCAGAATGTACCAGGGCAGATCGTACACCGAACGGAAGCGTCCCGGCCGCCAGCGCCGCACCAGTGCCAATGCTTCCCGCAGGCGCTCGCGCTGTTCGTTAACTTCCTCCTGAAGTTGTTCATCACCTTCATCATCAGCGATCATCTCGCTGACTACTTTTTCGTTATCCGAACGCTGGCGGCGTGCCCGCCACAAAGCGATCCCCAAACCCGCTACCAGCAGACACAACAGGAATACCAGACGCGCTGCAACAGAGCCCAAGGGTGTCCAACCTGCAACCGCCACCAGAGGACCGCCAAACCATATCAGCAGTACCAGCGCCACTACTGCGAGGCCGATAAGCAACCCCCGCAGCGTGATCCATTTTCCAAACGAACGCATCCATGCCATCAAGCGCATACTCACCTACCTTGGTGTCAGGGTGATGACCACCCGTCGGTTCCCTGCCCGGCTTTCGGGCGAGTCATTACTGAAACGGGGTTCCGCCGCACCACGCCCTTCGGGCCACAGCCGGCCCTCCAGCTCGCCCCGCTGACCGAGGAAATCCGCTACTGCTGTGGCCCGCGCCAAAGACAGGTGCCAGTTGGAGGGATACGCTTCACTGTTGATCGGCGTGCCGTCGGTATGGCCGGTCACCTGGACCAGACTGCCAGTCCCTTCCAAAGCCTGCGCTATCTTGCTCAGCAATGGCTTACTGGCCTCACGAATGGCTGCAGACCCCGGCGCAAAAAGCCCCTCGTTACCCAGAATCAGGCTCGCGCGACTATCTTCGGACTCAAGCTTGACAAGCCCCCGCTCTATTTCGGTCCCCAGAACCTGTTCCAGATAGTCGGTATCCGGCCCATCACCCTGAAAGTCACCAGAGGCGGGAGCAGGCGGTACGCCAACAGCGGTAAGCCGCTCGGCCACCGGTTCAGCATACCCCCCCAGGACCTGAGTCAGCCCCAGGTAGACTACCAGCAGCAACCCACCGGCAATGGCTCCAAGTGACCACAACGGAATACGGTGGACAGGGCTGATGCCGTTAAAGACGCGCTTTTCCCACTCAGTTTCAAAAGGCTGTCTCTGGCCTTCGCCATCCTGAGCCATTTCCCGGTAAAGACTGTTGCGCAGTACCTCCAGCTGTTCGGAACCACGCTCTTCCACACGGAACCGCCCACGGAACCCCAATGCCAGGCACAGGTACTGAAGCCGTATCAAGGGCCGGTTGCCCTCACGCCTGGCCTGATCCACGCGTTCAAAAAAATGGGTTCCGGCCCAGGTCTGGGAATGGAATTCGGAAAGCAGCGACCTGGCCGCCCAGTCACTGGCCTGCCCCCACTCACTGTGGAGTACCAGTTCATCGATCAGTGCGCACAGACAGTAGGAAGCGGTGTCCACAGTGTCCGGACTGACTTCCTCCTTCGCGAGAGACCGCTGGTACTCGGTAACAAGACCGGTGCACTGGCGTTTGAGCGCTCTAACGTCGGCCACACTGCCTGCCCGGCCCAGCCTGTCCGCCAGCGACAATAACCGAGAGGCCTCATCGCAGACCGGGTCCAGCCGAGTTGAGGGCAGACGCAGATCGGACGCCCCCGCGCTGGGCCGGGGTGCTGCCACCTGGGTGCCCTCATCCGCGCTCTCCGGCTGGGGCTGGCTCCTGCCTCCGGGCCGGGGTTTCACAATGGTCTGATCCGTCATGACCCTGTTTCCTCAATACGTGATTAGCGGCGGATAGCCCAGAGCTCCAGTTCCAGGCCCGGATAGTGGCCGGACACGTGCACCGCCAGGCCACCACTTTGCTGGAGCTGGCGCCAGCGCTCCCCACCGCTTTCCAGCATGAAATAATGATAGCCCGCGTGATACGGGATCTGGCGCGGTGCTACCGGCAGCGCACTCACCGGAATGCCGGGCAGGTGACTGTTCACCAGTTCGCGGATATGCTCCACGGGCCCGAGCTTGATCTGCGCCGGCAGTCGACGCCGCACCTCTTCGGTGCTGAGATCCGTACGCACCGCCAGTACCAGCTGAGCATTCTTGAGCAACGACTTGTCATTCAGCGGTGCCACCTTGATGCCATAATCGGCCTCTTCCAGCTTCAGCGCCACCGCCGTTTCCTCAAGCACTGTGCTCAGGGACTGGCTCAATATGGCGCCCAAGTCACCGAAGGTGCCGGTCAGGGACTCATGCTGGTAGCGTGGGAGTTCAGGGGGCCGTTTTTCATTGCGGGTAAAGGTGGCAAGCTCACCCGCCAGCGTAACCAGAGAACGATAGAGTTCTTCCGGATGAACCCCAGGGCTCTGGGCGTAGTGCTCCAATGCCGGCTGCCAGCGATTCAGAGTCTGCAGCATCATGATATCGAACAGCGTCTTGGATTGCTGGTTGTCCTTCTGCATACGACCAGCGAGCGCCTCACCACGCTGACGGATCATCGCCAGCGTTTCGTTCAACAGTGAAGTCAGTGCCGACATGCGCCCCACATCCAGGCAGGGCGGTATGAAGTGGCGATCCAGGCGAATCTCCTTTTCGTTCGCCACCTCAATGATGCGTGCGACCGGAATCGCCACATAGCCAGCCATATCTTCACGCCCCAACCGCAGGCACGGATTAAGCCGGGCCAGTCCGACCGATTCCGGATCATGTTCCGCAAGGGATTCGTCAGGCAGTGGGGCATCCCGGAGCACAAACCGAGCCACTGAGCCCTCTCCTTCCCCGGCGATATTAGCACCACTCTGGCGCTCACAGGGCAGCGCGAGATACACCAGCTCGTCGCGGGCATCCGCCGGAACCTCAATAATGAGGCCATCATTACCATCCAGGCTGAAAGGCATGCCGTCTGGAAAGACACCACTGGCATTGACCAACCCGAACTGACCGAGGTGCAGCTGCTGCTCATCCTGGTTTAGCTCGCTCACTCCGTAACCATAAGGGCTTAGATGGAAATGCCGGAGCCGGGCCGTGTGGTAAAGAAACCGGTCCTGTTGCTGGAAGTGCTGCGGCCGGAGAAGCATCCCCTCCGACCAGGCCACCCTGGCCATCGTATCCGTCATGGTTACCTCGTCAGTCATCCCTGTTGCTGATCTCAACGCCGTCCACCCGGAGGTCAATACCGGGCACGAAGAAGATGCCATCCGCTGGTTTGACCACGCGCCAGCGTGCGTCGTCAATGTTGCGGAAGGCGGCCGTCACGCCGATATATCGGGTCTCGGCGGAAAGCGCTCTTTGCGTGGACCAATCCCCCCCGGGGCGCAGCATTGTTTCCGTCACGCCCAGAAGTTCATCGCCCAGCATCGCCTCAGGATTCCCATGGAGCGCTTCGAATCCGGCATCCTGGAACGTATCCGCCTTCCTGAGCTCATACAGCCGAACCAATACCGGCGAAGCGCGGTCTCCGGAGTCCGGGTTGAGCGAGTCACCAGCGGTGACCTGAACATCAACAACCGGGCGGAAGAAGGCGCACCCGCCCAGCATCAGCCCCATCGCCAGAGCGCCAAGCAAACGCATCATTCGTATCCCTCCGCTTCCTGTTCCCGAATAGCAGCCTCATAGGCCTCCGCAAACACAGGGCTGCGCATCATGCGCTCGGTATCGCCCCATTCCTCACGCTGCCAGTCACGCCGTGCCTTCAGCTCTCCATAAGCCCGCGCCCGGCGAACCAGATCCCACTTCGGTAGGCACATTGCCGCGGAATCCTCAGGAGTATCTGAAAGCAGCTCACTCACCACAGCCTCGACCCCCCGCAGCATGGCTCGGTCATGGCCGCGTATATCGGAAAAGGCATCCGATACGGCCTGCTGCGGCTGCATGAAAGCTGGATTGCGCCGCAACACCAGAGCTTCAACAGCGTCCTGGGACGTGGCGGAGAACTTGAGGGGATTGTTGCCTTGGCGCCCGAACAGCGTCTGTTCCACCCTCAGGGACTGCTTCTCGCGGGCCCTTTGGCGAAGCAGACTCATCAGTTGATCCAGAAGGATACGGGTCAAACCACCCAGCTCACTCAGCGCCTCATCGGACAGCGAACTGCTAGCCACCGCATCCATCCCAAGGGCCTCAACGAAGGGCTGGATGCCACTGGCAGGGTCCTGCGTTGACACTGCCTCGGCTTGCGCTTCGGATGCGGGCCCCTCCTGCCACTGCCAATCCGAAGGAATCGCCACCTCCGGGAGTGTGACGTGGCTGTCCATAGGCTCAGAAGCCTCCTCAAGACCTGCCATGGGATTCGCAATAGCCGTCGCTTGCTGCTGGGGCGAAGTGTGCGCGCCCGGATTCGGCTGTGACGCAGCGGCGGGAACCTCAGTTTTCTCCGTGACTGGCTGCTTAGCCGTCACGCTGATCTCATAATCCCCCAGCATGATCTGATCGCCATCACTCAGAACCGCTTCACCGCCTTGGCCCAACGGGGTATCCGCACGGTTGAGAAAGAGACCATTGGTGGAACGATCAAGCAGGTGGAAGGCGCCATCCCGGTAGACAATCTCTCCGTGAACAGAGGAAACAACTCGTTCCGGATCAGGCAGATGCCAGTCGCAGTCCTGAGAGCGTCCAAAGGTATAGCGCCGGTCAGGACTAACCTGGTACTGGCTGGTCACATTGGGCGAGAGTCGCTGATAGCTCGTGATGGCAAGCGCCAATTCCATTGGCTTCTCCTGTCCCTGGGAGTCCTGATAACTTTTTCTTTTCCTTGAGTCGGTTTGAGTCCTGTACCGACGCGTTTAAATCCTATTGCCAATCCATGGGACTGTCAATGACCTGCTTCACACCCAACTGACCACACATTGACCCAGCCAAGCACGCTTAGCTAGACTCTGGCGCTATTGACAGGGAAAGGAATTCCGGCATGGATGCAACACGGATTCGGCCTCGAACAGAGCAGACCGAAACGGACGAACAGCCTCTCTCACTCAACCACTCACGCCATCCGCGACTGGACCAGTGCCTTGCGGGACGATACCGCGTTGAAGCGCTGGTCGCCTCCGGCGGCATGAATGACGTCTACCGGGCTGTGGATGAACATCTTGAGCGCGCCGGCTCAAACGACTGCCAGGTTGCAGTCAAAATCCTGCGCCAGTCGCTGACCCACGATCCGGATGCCGTCTCAATGCTGGCAAGGGAAGCCGCTCGCTCCATGCGGCTTGCTCACCCCGGCATCATCCGGGTCAAGGATCTGGAGCAGGACGGCGATACCTGGTTCATCGTCATGGAGTTGCTCGAGGGAGAGCCGCTATCCAGGTTGATCCAGCGCCACCGCCCCCGGGGATTACCCTGGAAAGGATGCCGCTGGATCATCCGGCAGGTACTGGAGACGCTGCGCTACGCCCACGGCCAAGGCATCGTGCATGCTGATCTCAAACCATCCAACGTCTTTCTTACCCACGACGGCCAGGTGAAGCTGCTCGATTTCGGGGTTGCCCGTGCCCTGCGATCCCAACAGCAGGTAGAGGACTATCTCGCACCCCGTCAGAAAGACGAAACCCGGATGTTCGGCTATACGCCAGCCTATGCCTCGCCCTCATTGAGGGCGGGCAACGAATCCCGGCCCCACGATGACCTCTATGCCCTGGCCTGTATCGCCTACGAACTTGTCAGCAGCCGCCACCCGTTTGAGCGCCGTGAGCTCACTGATGCCGAGAGGGCCAGTTACCCCCTGAAACGCCCGAAACATCTTCCCTGGCGCGTCTGGCGCGTCATACGCCCTCTGCTGCGCCAGAATCAACCGCAACCCTCAACCGAGCGCTGGGAAAAAGCCCTGGCGCCCCGCCAATGGCGGATCCCCGCCGCAGCGGCCATAGGCGGACTGCTCACCAGCCTGACTCTAGCTGGCGCACAGGCCGGGCTGGACATGAGCCATGACACAGCCCCTTCCCTGAAAAACAAGTTGGATGGACTCGACCTGCTTTCTCAGGGTGCCACCCCACGGCAAATTATTACGGCCCTGCCCGCGCTATCGGACCTGGAGCGGGGCGCCATCCTGAGACACCGTGAACCGCTGTTGAGCAAGCACTATATCAGTAGACTCACAGAGGCCACCCGAGCGCTCCAGAAGGGTAAGCTTGCGCCGGTTCCAAAGGCTCTGACACTGGCTCAGCAGGCGCAAAGGTACTACCCAAACCATTCAGCCATCAGCAAAGCACGGAACCAGTTCCAGCAACGGCGCGTTTCCCTTGCAGACGCACTGCGAGAGCAGTGGCAGCAAAAGCTGGCTGCCACCCGATTTAAGGAGGCAGACACATTGGCGATGCTCACCAAACGTCACAACCAGCTCAGCCTGCTTGGTGAGCAACCCCCGGCCCCAGAGGCAGAGGTCCGAAGCGCCTACAGCACAGCGCTGCAAGATGCCATGACGGACTCTGACACGGGTGCCCTCAGGAATCTGGTTGCTCTGGGCGACCTGGCATTCGGCCATGACTCCGACATCGGTCCAGCTCTGGCGTGGGCACGGGTCCAGGCTGGTTTCTCGGTGACAAGCGCTTCCGGGAATTCTGTCGAGCACAAGCTCATGCGTCTGGAAAAGGCAGTTGCCGGGGCTGAAACTGTGGCGGAGCTGAATGCGGTTTTCGAGACTTTGCAGGAACTACCCCAGGCATCGACAGACCATGCAGCAAAGCTGGAGAGCTTGCAGCAGGCTCTGGCCAACCGCTACATGCAGCAGGCCAGGCAGAGGCTGGGCGAGCAACGACTGGAATCTGCTGGGCCGCTGCTCGAGCGGGCGACAGACCTAACCCGTAGAGCCCAGGCATCGCCCTGAGGTCGGCCGTTCAGCCGTGCTTCTGCTTCATACTCTCCAGCAGATCCACATACTGCTGCATGGCATCATCGGAGCTGGTGCCCTTGAGTTCTTCCCAGGCGCTGTATTTAGCACGCCCCACCTGGTCCAGCATACCGGGCTTCTTGCCCTTCACATCGCCCTCGGTGGCCTGTTTGTAGAGCGCATAAAACTGGAGCTTGAGGTCATTGGAAGGTTTGAAGTCACCTTCCGCACTCTGCACGTAGTTAACGGCTTCATCGAATTGCTGTTTCAGGTCACTCATAAGCTACCTCTTTGAACACTGGCTGTTACTCCCGTACCTGCGTGTTAGTGGTGGACCCGGGCGCATAAGTCCGGTTCTGAAAACCGGGATACTGAACCTGGGGCGTTGCAGACCTATCCATGGTTGGTCCGATCAGCTGTTCCCGCTGACGCTCCAGCTGATTCCGCTCCATATTCAGAGCCCGGCGCAAATCATCACTGAGGTACACTGGCTCAACCAAAAGCTGGGTATCCGCACCCACCAGCCCTGTAGTGGGGGGTCCCAGGGCCCCTTGGATGCTCGTTTCGCTCAGCTGTTCCTCGCCCACCGGGGCGAACTGAATACTTTCCAGAGTGGAGCGTTCACTCTGCGATGGGAAGCCTTCATCCCCGTCATTGCTGGCCTCCTGCGCCTGCAGCGGTGACGCAAACGCAACCAAAAGGGCGCTGAGCGCGTAAGCGCAACGCCAGTATCGGGCTGGCATACCGGATTCTCCCTATCCAGCGGATTCAGTCCGATGATAGCGCGTGCGCGTTCAGAAAATCGCCAACGCACTCGCATTCCTGGCATTCAGGCGTAATGAATCTCCGTAATGATCCATACGCGATCTCTCTCACTGGTCTTCTGGACCACTTCATCGTCCACACGCTTGCGTAGCATGGCTCTGGCGAAGGGCGCATCGACACTCAACAGGCCCTCGCTCACATCGAACTCATCCGGTCCGACAAGGCGATAACGCACTTGCTCACCGCTCTCCTCTTCCTCCAACGTCACCCAAGCGCCGAAGAAGACACGGCTGGTATCCTGGGGCGATTCACGGACGACCGTAAGCTCATCCAGCCGCTTGCTGAGAAAGCGCACACGGCTGTCAATCTCCCGCAGCTGCTTCTTGCCGTAAATGTACTCGGCGTTCTCGGAACGATCCCCCTGAGCCGCCGCCTCCTTCACAGCCTGGGTTACCGCCGGGCGTTTCTCCTTCCACAGATAGCGCAGCTCTTCGCGCAGCGCCCGCTCACCCTCGGGCGTAATGTAGCGGGAACCGTGCTGGCGTGGTGGTCGATAGCGTCCCATAGCTTCTCCCGTGGATCATTGATCCGTAACGGCGGTTGTTAGGTTGTGCACTCTAATCATTCGCAGTAGTCTCATGCCAGATTGAATCCGGAACCCAATCAGAGGTGAGCCCTATGAATACCAAAAAACTGACTGCAGTGGCACTGAATGGCCTTGATCGTATCGGCTATGAACTTGAAAACTTTGGTGTCACCAACCGGGTCAACCGTCACACTCTGGCTGCTTTCATGATGGCCGAAAAGAACCGGTTTGAAGGCGAAATCGACAGTCTTAACGCGCGCACAGCACGCTATCGGGCGATAGCCGAGAATGCGGCCGAGCTGGCCTTCCGCCCGGCTCGCACTGCAACTGAGACGGTGCGCGGTCTGGTCGGCGGCAAAAGCGCCTGAAGCGGTCCCGCACGCTATTCGCGTTCGCCGTTATCCGCCGCCGAAGCCTGGGCTGGAAGGTAGAGTGTGACCTTCAGGCCAGGCCTATCGGCGCCGGGGTCGGCATCCGAGAGATCAATACGCCCCTCGTGCAACTCCACCACAGCACTCACCAGACTTAGACCCAACCCATTGCCAGGCTGTGACCGGCTCTTGCCAACGCGATAGAAGCGGCCGAAGATGTTTTCCTTCTCGTGGTCCGGTACGCCATCGCCACTGTCCGCCACCTCCAGCACCGCCTGGTCTCCTTCACGGCGAACCGCCACGCCAATGCGACCGCCTTCGTCGGTGTATTTGATGGCGTTGTCGATCAGGTTACTGACCGCCTGGAACAATAGATCCCGGTCGCCAAGCAGCGCTACTTCCTCGTCTGCTTCGTAGCCAAGAACCTGATCTTTCTCTTCGGCCACTGCCTCGTAGAGCTCAACCGCGTCCGTTACCAGAGTGCTCAGCTCCAGCGGTTTGCTTTGCAGCGTCTTGCCTCCCGTTTCGAGGCGGGCAATACGCAACAGGGCATTGAAGGTACCCAGAAGCTGATCCGCTTCAGCTACTGCCTCACCCACCTGTTCCTGGGCATCCGGATCTTTCAGGTTGATCAGGGTGTTCTCGAGCTGGGTTCGGAGCCGGGTCAGTGGCGTGCGCAGGTCGTGGGCAATGCTGTCTGACACATGACGGATGCCTTCCATCAGGTATTCGATGCGATCGAGCATCTGGTTGAGGTTATCCGCCAGCTGATCAAAGTCATCCTGCGTACCCCGGGTGGGCACGCGCTGGGACAGATCCCCATGCATGATCCGGTAGGCCGTCTGATTGATAACCTCGATCCGCCGGGTTGTGCTCCGGCTCATGAAAAAGCCGCCGATCACAGCCAGCCCCAGCGAAATCCCCATCCCCCAGTTCATAGCCGCCTCAATGAGGCTCTTAACCCGGCTGAGCTCACTGATATCCTGCCCCACCAGCAACCTCAGCCCGCCCTGAACCTCGAACACACGCGCCCGCGCCCGTCGGGGCTCGCCTTCAAAGCCCATGGATTCATTGAGAGAGAAGTCGATCCAGCCGTTGCTGGTCCTGGCTTCCTCGGGCCACTTGGGAAGGTTGCCGGCGAGCTTGAGGTAGTCCTCGGTGGCGAACAGGTATAGAGAGTCCCCTTCTGGATCCCGGGACACCCGTTCGCGCACCACGTTCATAAGGCCATTGATGCCCCGCGAACGATACTGCTCCGCAAGGCCGGCGATTTCCGCTTCAATGGTTTGGTCAGTCTGCTCCATCATGAACCCGGCAGTACGCCAGTAAATGAACGCCAGCAGTATGAACACAGAGGTAGCGAACACCACCATGTAGAGCATCGCGACCTGGAACGTGGAGGTTCGTAGCTGGCTAAGAATCGTCACGAAGCATGTACCCGGCGCCACGGATGGTCTGCAGCAACGGCTTTTCAAACCCTTTGTCGATCTTGGAGCGCAGCCGACTGATATGAACGTCGATGACGTTGGTCTGCGGATCGAAATGGTAGTCCCATACTTTCTCCAGCAACATGGTACGGGTTACCACCTGATCGGCATGGCGCATCAGGTATTCCAGAAGCCGGAACTCACGGGGCTGCACATCAATGTTCATGCCGTTGCGCTTAACGGTACGCGCCAGCAGGTCCATCTCCAGATCCGCCACCTTCAGCACCGTCTCGGTATCACCACCACTGCGCGCACGCCGCGCAAGCACATCCAGCCGCGCCAACAGCTCAGTGAAGGAAAATGGCTTGGTGAGATAATCATCCCCCCCGCCGCGCAGTCCTTCCACACGAGCATCCACATCACCCAGTGCGCTCAGGATCAGAACCGGGGTCTGATTGCCGGTGGCACGGATGGTTTTGATGATGTTGAGTCCATCCATGCCCGGCAGCATGCGGTCGATGATCATCACATCGTAATCACCCGACGCCGCCATGGTCATGCCTTCCTTGCCATCAGTGGCATGATCAACCACGTAATCGCTCTCGCGCAGTCCCTTGTTCAGGTAGTCGGCCACATCCTGATCATCTTCAATCACCAATACACGCACCCTGAAATCCCCCTTTTACGTAAGCCCTCGAAAAACATTAACAGATCGCCGGCAGGTTACGGGCGAGGTGCATTACCGGCAAAGTTACCATGTATTAAGGCTGATGACGCTCCAAATAAAAAGGCCGCTCCCGGGGGAGCGGCCTTCCAGATGCTTCACTGGCGGTGGTGCTCAGGCCACCATGCTGGTGCGGATTTTCTTCATTGCGTTTTTCTCAAGCTGGCGGATGCGCTCGGCGGAAACGCCATACTCGTCGGCCAGCTCATGTAGCGTTGCCTTATTCTCACTGAGCCAGCGCCGGCGAAGAATGTCCTGACTGCGTTCGTCCAGTCCCGCCAAAGCATGGCCGAGCCGTGCGCTGGAGTCCTGGCTCCAGTCCGCGTGCTCCAGCTGGCTGGCCGGATCATAGCGTTTGTCGTCCAGATAGTGAACGGGCGCCTGCCAGCCGGTCTCATCATCGTCATCGGTGGGTGCATCAAAAGCCATATCATGAGACGTCATGCGGCCTTCCATCTCACGGACCACTTTCGGCTCCACGCCCAGGTCCTTCGCCACCGCCTCGGTTTCGTCATTATTAAGCCAAGCCAGACGCTTCTTGGAGCTGCGCAGATTGAAGAACAGCTTACGCTGGGCCTTGGTCGTAGCTACTTTCACGATGCGCCAGTTACGCAGAATAAACTCGTGGATCTCAGCCTTGATCCAATGCACGGCGAAGGAAACCAGCCGCACCCCATAGCCCGGGTCAAAGCGCTTAACCGCCTTCATGAGACCAACGTTACCTTCCTGAATCAGGTCCGCCTGATTCAGGCCATAGCCTGCATAGCTGCGCGCGATATGCACAACAAACCGTAGGTGCGACAGAACCATCTGCCGCGCTGCTTCAATGTCCCCATGCTCCTGATAACGCTGGGCCAACGATTGTTCTTCATCGGAACCCAGTATCGGAATCTGGTTGACGGTCTGAATGTAGCTCTCCAGATTGGCACCCGGTACCAGGTTCTGGCTGAGCTGAAGTTGTGTACCCATGGTGCTCCCCCCTGTTCATTGTCTCCCGACAACGATACTGCCATTAACATATGGACCTTTCTTACGCTTTCAAGCCCATTGCGTCCATACGGACTACCCCGTATGAACGTTTAATCCGGCTCCACAGCCCGCAGGTGGCGATGCACCGCCCACCAGGCCCCGAGCCACCCCAGAACAAGGGCACTACCAAGCAGTAGAACCACTTCATCAGGCCCAGGTCTCTGGAGTTTGAAACCACTGTTGTAGAGTTCAGCCAAGCGGCCAACCGGACCGCTCAACCACCAGAATGCCACTTCTACCAGCCACCACGCCAGCACGCCACCCAGGGCTCCGTACCAAACGCCAGTGTAGAGAAAGGGCCGACGAACAAAACTGTCAGTGCCGCCCACAAGGCGCGCTACGATGATTTCGCGCCGACGGCTCTCTATGGCAAGCCGTACCGTGTTGGAAATAACCAGCACCACCCCCGCCACCAGCAGCAGCGACAGTACCTGAGTGGCCCGTCCCAGCACGTCGGCCATGGCGTTAAGACGCTGCAACCAGGCCAGGTCAAGCTTCACCTGATCCACACCTGTTGCCTGGCGCAGCCGCTCTGCCAAATCCTCCAGAGCTGCGGCTTCCCGATAGGACCGATCCGGTGTCAGAACCAGCGTATGAGGCAGCGGGTTATCCTCTAGAAAGCCCAGAGTTCCGCTGAGCGTTTCATTCGAGCGCATGGTTTCCATGGCCTCATCCCGGGAGATAACCGTGACGTCGCCCACCGCGGCGTTCCCGCTCCAGCGTCCAGCCAGCTCCGCAGCCCGTTCCATACCAGTCTCTGGCGTTAAATAGACACTCAGGCGCCCGGCCTGCTCCCAGCCGCCACCGATCTGCTGGATGCTGCCCATGATCAGAAAAAGGGCCGTTGGCAGAGCCAGTGCGATCCCCATCACCAGGCCTGTCATCAGGCTTGAGAGCGGCGTATTACGGAGACGCTGAGCGCTATCACGGGCGGAACGGCGATGGTGACTGAACCAGCTGTGAAACTGATCCCGCAAGGGCGTCCGTGCGCTGCCCGCGCCACGGGAGGTCTGCTGGCGGGGTTCAGCCATGACCGGTCTCCAGCGCCACCGGCAGGCCATCATGGATCAGCTCCCCCTGGGCCAGCTCCAGAGTCCGCTGCCCCATGGTTTCGATCAGCCCAATGTCGTGGGTTGCAACCAACACGCAGACGCCAACCCGACTGAACTCCTGGAACAGATCCATGATCTCGGAGGACAGCGTCGGGTCCAGGTTCCCGGTGGGCTCATCCGCCAACAGCAGCGGCGGCTTGTTCACCACTGCGCGGGCGATGCCCACCCGCTGCTGCTCCCCACCGGACAGACTGATGGGATTAAGCTGCTCTTTTTTCAGCAGACCGACTTTATCCAGCGCTGCTCTTACCCGGCGCCCAGTTTCGCTCGGCGCCACCCCGGTAACTTCCAGCGGCATGGCGACATTATCAAATACGGTACGATCAAACAGCAGCTGGTGATTCTGGAACACAACGCCGACATGACGACGGAGATAGGGAATGCGCCGACGCGGGGTCTTTTCCAGCGCCTGCCCCCCCACCAGCACCTGGCCAGCGGTAGCGCGCTCCATCAACATGATGAGCTTGAGGAGGGTACTCTTGCCGGCGCCTGAGTGGCCGGTCAGAAACGCCATGTCACCGCGCCCGAGCGCAAAGCTCACGCCACGCAGGGCTGTGAACTGTTGCTCGTAGCGCTTGGTTACCTGGCGGAATTCAATCATCACGCCTCATCTCTGGGCACCAGATCATTCCCGGCCGTCAAAAAGGGCCTGCACGAATTCATCCGCGGCGAAGGGGCGCAGGTCGTCAGCCGTCTCGCCCACGCCAATGTAGCGTATCGGCAGCCCCAACTGGCGTGCAACGGCGAAGATGATGCCACCCTTGGCGGTACCATCGAGTTTCGTCAGGGTTACGCCACTCACACCGACCGCCTCCTGGAAAGTCTGGGCCTGACTCAGCGCGTTCTGACCAGTGCCCGCATCCAGAACCAGCATGACTTCGTGCGGCGCCTCGGGGTCAAGTTTCTTCATCACCCGCACCACCTTGGCCAACTCGTTCATCAGATTGTCCTTGTTCTGGAGCCGGCCGGCGGTGTCAGCGATGAGAACGTCCGTACCCTTCGCCTGGGCTGATTCCATAGCGTCATAGATAACGGACGCACTGTCGGACCCCGTGTGCTGGGCCACTACCGGCACGCTATTGCGCTCACCCCAGACCTGAAGCTGTTCCACCGCCGCGGCGCGGAATGTATCACCGGCGGCCAGCATCACGCTCTGGCCATCATTCTGGAAACGCTTGGCCAGCTTGCCGATGGTCGTGGTCTTGCCAACACCGTTGACGCCAATCATCAGGATCACAAAAGGCTTGTTCTCGGTCTTTGGCTCCAACGGCGTGGTGCAGGGCTCCAGAATTCCGTGCAGTTCCTCGCGCAGGGCCCGGAACAGCGCATCCGAGTCCCTGAGCTCACTGCGCTCAAGCTTCGCCGTCAGGCTGTCAATGATCTCGGTGGTCGCCGTCATGCCCACATCGGCAGTCAGTAGCAGGTTTTCAATCTCCTCCAGCAGGTCCCGGTCAATCTGCTTGTTGGCTGCAAACAGATTCGCCAGACCATCCGCCAGCTGCTCCCTCGTGCGCCCCAGGCCCTCGCGCATGCGCTGAAAAAAACTGACCGGCTCCTCGGTCTCCGGTTCCGGTTCCGGGATCGGTTGCGGTTCCGGTTTGGCGGGAGTCTGCTCAGCGGACGCCTCCGCCTCCGGCGCTGATGCCGGTTCCCGATGCTGGCGCTCGGGCGGTTGCGGTGGCTTCGGAATTTGCTGCCGGCCCCGGATCAGGTCCACTACAAACCAGGCGACAAGAAGTACAAGGAGGGCGTTGAAAATCAATTCTGCATTCATGGCGATCAATCCTGCCCATATATCGTCGGTGCCATTGGCCGACCATCGGGGAAACTGGCCGGGCGCGGTCAAGGCACGTTATTCTACCCGCCCTCAGCAGGGCCGTCCAAAAAGCGAAAACAGCATGGCATCACACAGCCAGCGCCGAAACCGGCGCAATGAGCAGGGCCAAGTCCGCCTGATCGGCGGTGACTGGCGCCGCCGGACACTGTCCTTCCCGGTCGTGGACGGTGTGCGCCCCACACCGGACCGGGTGCGTGAAACCCTGTTCAACTGGGTGATGCCCTTCCTTGCGGGCAGCCACTGTCTGGATCTGTTCTCTGGTAGCGGGGCCCTGGGGCTGGAGGCACTGTCGCGCGGGGCCGCGAGCGTCACTTTTGTGGAGCACAGCCCCCGACTGGCCAGCGCTCTGTCGCAGAACCTTAGCACGCTCAACACGCGTAGCGGTTATGTGGTTAACCAGGACGTTCTGAAATGGCTCCGGGCACCAGAGTTCCAAGAATCGGTCCGGATCGTGCTCATGGACCCGCCCTTCCGCGCGGACCTGATCGATCCCGTCTGCAGCACACTGGCCGCGTCCGGACTGCTCGCGGATAACGCCCGCATCTACATCGAGCACGAAAGTGAGCATGCCCCCTCGGTGCCACCGGAATGGGCACTGGTCCGGCGCAAGCAGGCCGGCCAGGTCGCCTACAGTCTTTTCGAGGTCACCTGAACCCTATGCCGGAACTGCCCGAAGTCGAAACCACGCGGCGCGGTATCGCCGCCTGGCTGGAAGGCGTGACACCCTCTGAGGTACGGATTCACAACCCGTCCCTGCGTTGGCCCATCCCTCCGGAACTGCCCCAGCGTCTGATCGGAAGGCCCATAACCAACGTGGGCCGCCGTGCCAAGTACCTGTTGCTGCATAACGAGCGCGGCACCGCTCTGGTGCACCTGGGCATGTCCGGCAGCCTGCGGCTGAGCCAGCCGGACGAAGCCCGCCGTACTCACGACCATGTGGAGATCCCGCTGGCGGAGCGCATTCTACGGTTCAACGACCCACGCCGCTTCGGGGCCTGGCTCTGGAGCACGGACCCGCCACAGCATCCATTGCTGGCCCCACTGGGACCGGAACCACTGGGCACGGCTTTTGACGGCGACCACCTGTACCACCGGAGCCGGGGCCGCCGTGCTTCAGTCAAAGCTTTCATCATGGATGCAAAGATCGTGGTGGGTGTGGGCAATATCTACGCTGCCGAGGCCCTGTTCATGGCCGGCATCCACCCTCAGCGCCCGGCCGGTCGCGTGGGCCGCACGCGCTACCGACGGTTGGCGGATGCGATACAGCAAGTGCTGATGAATGCCATCGAGCTCGGCGGTACCACTCTGCGTGACTTCACGGACAGCCAGGGCAACCCCGGCTACTTCCGCCAGTCGCTGGCCGTCTACGGCCGTGAGAGCGAGCCCTGCCACCGCTGCGGCCAGCCGCTGCGCCACCGTGTCATCGGGCAGCGCAGTACGGTGTTCTGTGCACGCTGCCAACGCTGAGCGCCGGGCGCCTGTGAACATGGGGCTTGAAAAAACGCGTATCTGGGCCATAGTGGGGTCAAAATCACAACGCTCCGGAGACACCCGATGAAAAAGCTGAGCACACTGGTCACCGTTGCCTCTCTAAGCGCTTTCATGGCGTTTGCCGGTCCGGCACAGGCCCAGCGCGTCGAGGAACAACCCTCCGCCATGGCCATGGTCGGGGACGCCCTCATTGCGCGTCCGCTGCTGCTCGGCGCTACTGTGGTCGGCAGCGTCGTTCATACTGTAGCCCTGCCCTTCTCAGCACTGGGCGGCAACGCGGACGAAGTGGGCGAGACGCTGGTGGTCGGCCCGGCCAAGGCGACCTTCGTACGCTGTCTTGGTTGCACCGAATCCGGACGCAATAAAGGTGAAGTCATCAACGCGACCGATGATTGACTGGGGACAGATCCAGACCGTCCTTCTGGATATGGACGGCACCCTTCTGGACCTGCATTACGACACGCATTTCTGGCTCACCCACCTCCCGGCGCGCTACGCGCAGGCGCGGGGCGTGGACCCGGAAAAGGCCAGCCAGGAGATCCAGGATACCATCCAGAACCTGAAAGGCTCCCTGGACTGGTACTGCCTGGATTTCTGGAGCGACCGCCTGGGTATGGATGTGAGCGGGCTCAAGCATGAAGTAGGCGACCGCATCCGCTACCGCACGGGTGCGATGGCTTTCCTGCGCGCTCTCAAAAGTTCTCACTGCCGCACCGTGATCGTCACCAATGCGCACGAGGGCGGGTTGGATCTCAAGCGCCAGCGCACCGGTCTTGACCACTGGGTGGACGCTATCCACAGCACCCACAGCTTCGGCCGCCCCAAGGAAGACCCAGCCTTCTGGCCAGCGCTACATGCCTGTGACTCCTTTGACCCGGCGACAGCGGTTCTTATCGACGACAACCATGCGGCTCTGAATGCCGCCGAGGGCTTTGGTATCAGGCACCTGCTGAGCATCCACCAGCCCGACAGCCAGCATGAGCCGATCCCGGCGGGCCGCTGGCCGGTTCTGGAGCGATTCGAGACGCTCCTTCCGATCACACCGCCGCAGCCGGTACAATGACCACATGAGCAAAAAGGGCGACCAATCCGACTCCAGCGCCGAACGCGTGCGTCTCGACAAGTGGCTCTGCGCCGCGCGTTTTTTCAAGACCCGCAACCTGGCCCGCGAGGCTATTGAGGGAGGCAAAGTCCGCTATGAAGGCCAGCGGCCCAAGGCAGGCAAGTTTGTCATTCAAGGAGCCAGGGTCGAAGTGCATAAAGGCTCTACCACCTTTGAAGTCATCATCGATAGGCTCAGCGATAAGCGCGGCAGCGCGACCCAGGCTGAAATGCTCTATACCGAGACTGAGGCCAGCAAAGAAAAACGCGAGGAAAACGCCTGGCGGCGACGCATGATGGTTGCCGCTGAGCATCCGCCCGCGCGCCGACCAAACAAGAAGCAGCGCCGCGAACTGCAGCGCGTCAAAAATCAGATGTCCCACTAGCGAGTTCCCATGACTGATACCCTGCAGCGTTTTGTGTTCAATGAGGGCGAGGTCCGTGGCGAGCTCGTTCTGATCGAGGATACCCTCACGAGCGCCGTTGAAAAGCGCGACTACCCCGAGCCCGCCCAGCGGCTTCTGGCTGAAAGCCTGAGTGCGGCAGTGCTGCTGGGCGGTGTGCTCAAGATGGAGGGGCGCATCAGCCTGCAAGCCAAAGGACAGGGCCCGGTTACACTGCTGATGGCGGACTGCAGCAATGAGCGCGGCGCTCGCGGGCTCATACATACGGATGACAGCATCCAGAGCGGCTCCCTTGGCGAACAACTCGGTCACGGCCAGCTCGTGATCACCATAGAGCCAGCACAGGGCCAGCGCTATCAGGGCATTGTCCCGCTGGAATCCGACACCCTTCAGGAGTGCCTCCAGGATTACTTTACCCGCTCGGAACAGCTCGATACCCTGATCCTGCTTTTCGCCAACACCGAGCGAGCCGGCGGCCTGATGCTGCAGAAAATGCCCGGCTACGAGACCACCGAAGACGATGACCTCTGGAACCGGCTGACGCAGCTCGCGCGCACCACCTCCCAGGAAGAACTGCTCTCCGTAGCCCCCGAGACACTGCTCCACCGGCTCTTCCACGAGGAGTCCCTGAGCCTCTATCCGGCCGAGCCAGTGTTCTTCCATTGCCATTGCACCCGCGAGCGCACGGCCAACGCGCTGGAAACCCTGGGTGCCAAGGAATGCTACGACCTGCTGGCGGAACAGGGCGAGATCAGTGTGGACTGCCAGTTCTGCAACCAGCAGTACCGCTTCGGCCAGGAGGACATCGAAGCCCTGTTCGGGCCCCATCAACGCCACTGACACTGGCCCGGAGACCGCTCGGCACGCTAGAGTAACGCCCTCACCGAACAGCGGAGGGCACTCATGGAATACTTAGACTGCGTGGAAAAGACCACCGGTGACAATCCGGAAACCAGCGTCATCTGGCTGCACGGCCTGGGCGCCAGCGGGCATGACTTCGAACCCGTCATCCCGCACCTGGGCCTGCCGGAAGATGCCAGCGTGCGCTTTATCTTCCCGCACGCCCCGCAGATCCCGGTCACCCTCAATGGCGGCATGGTCATGCCCGCCTGGTACGACATCCGTTCACTGGATCGCCACAACGATACCGACGAACAGGGCATCCTCGCCTCCGCCGGCCGCACCCGCGACCTGATCCACCGTGAAATGGACCGCGGCGTACCCAGTAACCGCATCGTCATCGCCGGCTTCTCCCAGGGCGGCGCCGTGGCCTACCACACCGCCCTCACCTTTGAGCAGCCCCTGGCCGGGCTCATGGTACTTTCCGGCTACTTCGCCAGCATCAACCTGACCACGCCCGCAGAAGCCAACAATCAGCTGCCCGTCTTCGTCGCCCACGGCACAAACGATGCCATGCTGCCCGAATTCCTGGGCCAGGAAGCAGTACAACACCTGCGCAAGCTCGGCTACGAGCCGGAATACCGCACCTACCCCATGGAGCACGAAGTATGCCTGGAAGAGATCCAGGCCATCGGCGCCTGGCTGCGATCGCTGATCTGAGCGGCAAGCTTCCGCTATGGATTGCGGAAATGCAGATCCCGGTGCCCTCCACCGCGTCTGAATTCAGGCATGGTCTTTTTCTTGCCGCCTGCGCTCACCAGCCGCAGAATGGACACCAACACCAGCCACTTTTCCTACAACAGGGACCTGTTCCATGACTCAGCCACGTGCCTACCTCAGGCGTTACCTCTGGATCCCAGCCATCGCCCTGTTGATGAGCGGTTGTAACGGGGATCCCGGCAAGAGCTCCGAAACCGCTAAAGACCAGCCCTTGCGGCCCGCGCGGATGATGACGCTTGAAACGCCCACCGGCCTGGCCTCGCGCCGGTTCAGCGGGCGTATGGAACCCGCCGAGACCACCACCCTGAGTTTCCGGGTGCCTGGCAAGATCGAAACACTCAACGCGGACGTGGGTGATGAGGTTACCGAGGGCGAGGTGCTGGGGAAACTGGACCAGCGGGATTTCCGCCTCAAGGTGAACGAAACCGAGAGCAAGCTGGAATCCATCCAGGCCACCCTGAACGAAGCGCGCAAGAACTGGGAGCGGGGCAAAAAACTGGTGGACTCCGATGCCATCAGCGACGCCAGGTTCGACCGCCTCGAAAGCGCCTATGAGCAGGCCCGCGCCAAGCGCAACGCCACCCGTGAAGCCCTTGAAACAGCCCGCTCAGCACTTGATGACACCGTTCTTGAGGCACCTTTTGATGGCGTAATCAACCGCCGCATGGCGGAGCCGTTCGAGCAGGTCAGCCCGCAACGCCCGGTGTTCTCGATCGACAACATCGAAACCGTGGAAGTCGAGGTCAGCATTCCGGAACGGCTGATGCAGTTCCGCGACCGTCTTGAGGACGTGCACGTTTACATGCCAGTTCTGGATAACCGGCGCCTCGATGCACGAGTGGACAATGTCCGCCTTGATGTCTCACCAGCCACCCAGGCGTACCCGGTGCGGGTTGCGGTAGACAACCCTGAGCGAGAGCTCCTCCCAGGGATGACCGCTGAAGTCTCCTTCAAGGCCAGTCTCAGGGATACCTCCTGGGATGACAGCTTCCTGGTCCCGGTGGAAGCCATTTTCCAAAAACAGGACCAGCCCCATGTCTGGGTCTGGAACCCGGACTCCGGGCAGGTCGCGTCACGCCCGGTCACCACCGAGTCACTGGAAACCGACAGCGTCCGGATCACCGGTGAGATTGAATCCGGTGAGCAGATCGTGGTGGCCGGCGCCCAACACCTGAAGGAAGGCCAGAAGGTCAAGCGGCTTGAGGGCGGGGTGGTTCAGTGATGTTGGCGCAACTGGTGCGCGGCGCGATCAGCCGCAATCGCTTTGTGGGGTTCCTGATCCTTCTGGTGACTCTGCTCGGGGTCATCGCCTTCACCCGGCTTGGGCAGCTGGAGGACCCCGAGTTCACCATCCGTACCGCCATCGTGATGACCGGCTACCCCGGCGCAGACGCGGAGCGGGTGGAGCAGCAGGTGACCGAACCGCTTGAAAAGCAGATCCAGCAGCTTGGTGAGCTAGAGAGCATTGAATCGTTGAGCCGCAATGGCACCTCCATCATTTACGTGGAGGTCAAGGAGCAGTACGGCGGCCAGCAACTGCGCCAGATCTGGGATGAACTCAACAAGAAGGTCATCACGGCCCGCGCCAAACTCCCCGACGCCGTGCGCGGCCCGCGCGTTAATGACGACTACGGCGACGTCTACAGCATGCTGTTGTCCGTGGAAGGCGCCGACTACAGCTACGCCGAGCTCAATGACATCGCGGACCATCTCCAGCAACGGCTGCTGCGGGTTGATGATGTGGCCAAGGTCGACCTGTTCGGCGACCAGGGCGAACGGGTTTTCATTGAAACCAGCCGCTCGAAGATTGCCGAGCTGGGCCTGACCCCAGCGTTGGTGGTCAACGCTCTCAACAAGCAGAACGTGGTCGCGCCCAGTGGTTTCACCGAAATGGGATCACGCCGGTTGCGGATCAACACCACCGGCACCTTTGAGTCCGTGGAGGAGCTGGCCAGACTCAACATCCGCAGCCCCGTGACCGGTGAGCTTGTGCAACTGCGTGACTTCGCGCAAGTCAGGCGCGGTTACGCCAACCCGCCCGATGCCAGCCTGCGCCACCAGGGCGAATCCGCCCTCGCCCTGGGCGTGGTGCCGGCTGAAGGGGCCAATGTGGTCGAGCTCACCGAAAGGGTCCAGGCCGAGCTGGACCGGATCGAGGCCAAGATGCCGGTCGGTATCGAGTTCGGTGGCATCGCGCTGCAGTCCGAGGAAGTCGAGCAGGCTGTTGGCGACTTCCTGATCAACCTGGTCACGGCAGTGGCCATTGTTCTGGCGGTCCTGATGATCTCGCTGGGCCTGCGCACCGGCTTCGTCGTCGGGCTTGGGGTGCCCCTGACCATCCTCGGCACCTTTGTGGGCATGTACCTGATGGGCTTTGAGCTCCATCGCGTATCACTCGGGGCCCTGGTGATCGTACTCGGTATGATCGTGGACAATGCCATCGTGATTTCCGAGCTGATGCAGGTGAAGATGCAGCGCGGAACCCAGCGCCTCAAAGCAGCTGCGGAATCTGTGCAGGAAACCGCCTGGCCCCTGCTGGCAGCCACCGCCATCGCGGTTCTCGCCTTCGCGCCCATCGCCCTGACCAACACCGCCACGGGCGAGTTCACCCGTTCGCTGTTCTGGGTGGTGGCCATCAGCCTGGCCATTTCCTGGTTGCTGGCGATCGTTGGCACCCCGCTGATGAACTACTGGCTGCTGGACAGTAAGAGCGGGCTTGGAAACCCCGAGGACCGCGCCTTTTACCAGTGGGTGCACCGCTTGATCAGCGCCACACTCCGCCGCCCCTGGATCCTGACAACCAGTGCCATCCTCATCGTGGCCGCCAGTGCCGTGGCATTCAGCTTTGTGCCACAGACCTTTTTCCCACCGGCCGAACGCTCCCAGTTCATGGTGGATTACTGGCTCCCGGAAGGCAGCCGCATCGAGCAGACCAGCGAAGACATGGCCCGGATTGAGCAACGGCTGATGGCGATGGAATCGGTGACGGACATCACCGCCTTCATCGGTGAAGGCGCGCCACGGTTCTATCTGCCCATGATTCCGAGAACTCCCAACCCCGCCTTCGGGCAGATCCTGGTCAACGTGGAGACCAAGGAAGACGTCGACCCTGTGATGGCCAAAATCCGGGAGCACCTGGAAGATGGTTACCCGGAAGCCGAACCCCGGGTGCGGCCAATGCAACTGGGCGAACCCGTACGCTTCCCGCTCCAACTGCGGGTTACCGGGCCGGAACGGGAGGAACTGGTGGATACGGCCGGAAAACTGCAGGCCGTCATGGCCGAGCACCCGAGCGTCACGAACCTGCGGCATAACTGGCGCCAGACCCAGCCCCGAGTCACCATTGATGTGGACCAGGACCGGGCCCGTCGCGCCGGGATCACCACCAACAGCATCAACCAGGCCCTGAACACCGCCTTTGCCGGGCAAGGCGTGGGCGTGTTCCGTGAGGACGATGAGCGCATTCCCATTGTCTGGCGCTTCCCGCTGCCCGAGCGGACTGACCCCTCCGAGCTTGAAACCATGGTGGTCTGGCCGGAAAGCGGCGGCAAACCCGTCCCGCTCACACAGGTCGCCGATATCGAGCTCGACTGGGAGCGCCCCGTGATCTGGCGCCACAACCGTGAGCGGGCGATCACACTGCAAGCGGACCTGGCGAAGGGTTATACCGCATCCGAGGTGCGCGCCGCCCTGGCCCCCAAGATCCAGAAGGTCAACCTTCCCTCCGGTTACGACACCCAGTGGGACGGCCAGGTTCACCAGTCAGACGAAGCCCGCGCGGGTGTTCTGAAGCCCGTGCCGGTCATTCTGGGCCTAATGGTGCTGGTGCTCATGGCCCAGTTCAACTCGTTCCGGCGCACCCTGCTGGTCATGCTGATGGTGCCGCTGGGGCTGGTGGGCGTCAGCGTCGGGCTTCTGCTGTTCCAGCAGCCCTTCGGCTTCATGGCCCTTCTGGGCACCATGAGCCTCTCCGGCATGATCATCCGCAACGCCGTGGTCATGGTCCAGAAAATGGACATGGCGCTGGCTGAAAGCGGAACGCTGGAGGGCATTGGCGAGGCAGCCACCAGCCGCGTGCGCCCCATCCTGCTGACCGCCGCAACCACCATGCTCGGCATGCTGCCACTGGCGGTTTCCGGCCCCTTCTGGGCGCCCATGGCGCTGGCCATCATGTTCGGGCTGGCCTTCGCCGCCATCCTGACCATCCTGGTGCTGCCGGCGGGCTATGTGCGCCTTCTGGGGATCCGACCCGGAAAGTAAGGGGCCTCAATGGCCCCTCAAAGCACCCGGTAGGTGGCCATCTTGCAGGTATTGCCCTCCTCGATCTGGTAGGGCGTGTCGTAGAAGCTGACCAGCTCCCACACGCCCTGCACTTCCAGATCCAGCATCCGCTTGCGGTAACCGTATTCCTCGTAGGCCCCCTCGCGCACGGTGAACACGATCATCCCACCCGGGCGGGTAACGCGGATCAGCTCATCAAAGCCATCAGCCGTGATGTGGCCGTAGGTAAAGGTGCCGGTGCAGACCACAGCATCGTAGGCATTGTCGTCCAGCGGCAGGCGTTCTTTCATGTCCGCCTGGATCAGCTGGCGGTAGACGTTCTTGGTCTCCGCCTGGTCCAGCATGTCCCGGGAATAGTCCAGTGCGTCCAGGGTGTGGTAGCCCAGCCTGGCCAGTTCCTCTCCCACCAACCCGGTGCCGCTGCCGGCATCCAGGATGAGCGCGTCGTGGTTGCCAACAAGCGCCTGGTCCAGGGCCTTGGCGCTGGTAACATGCGCCACATAGCCGAGCTCCGCCAGGTCGCTGTCGTAATCCGCTGCCCACGCCTTGTAGGCGTCCATCAGCTGCTCATGATCGTCCGCTGTGTATACCTTGTTCAGGATTTCAGTCTTGGTAATGGTCTTGTCCGTCATGACCGGCTCCTCATCAATAATCCAGCAACGCTATCCAATCGGCTACCTTAGCAGCCTGAGCATGGAACACCGGAAACCATGCTTGCTATTAAATCGCGCACAATTTAAAATGCCCAGCATGAACGATAACGGTAATTCCCAGGAAAGCCTGCTCGCGCTGGACCGGCAAGTCTGCTTCGCCCTGTATTCGGCCCAGCTGGCAATGAGCAAGGTCTACCGCAAGCTGCTGAAAGAGCTGGATCTGACCTATCCCCAGTACCTGGTGATGCTGGTCCTGTGGGAAGAAGACGGCCAGACCGTCTCTGGGATCGGAGAAAGGCTGTTCCTGGATTCGGCCACCCTCACGCCGCTTCTCAAGCGACTGGAGACCGCCGGCCTTCTGCGGCGCCAGCGCAGCCAGGAGGACGAGCGACAGGTCGAGGTGGTTCTCACGGAACAGGGGCAGGCACTACGGGAACGGGCCGAGGCCGTACCGGAATCGGTGATGTGTGCCACGCAGTGCAGCCCGGAAGAACTGGAACGGCTGCGTGACGACCTGCATAAGCTGCGCCAGCGGCTTACCGATTAACGTTCGTTTTTAATCATTTAAATCGCGCGCTATTTAATAGCGAACCACCGAAAACCCGAGAGGAGGAAGACCATGGGTGCAGAAAAGATCCTTTACCAGGCCCAGGCAACCGCCACCGGCGGCCGTGACGGCAAAGCCGCAAGTGACGACGGCCAGCTCAACGTGAACCTGACCACCCCCAAGGAGCTGGGTGGCGCCGGCGGGGAAGGCACCAATCCCGAGCAGCTCTTCGCGGCCGGCTATTCCGCTTGTTTTCAGGGCGCATTGAAGCTTGTGGCAGGCAAGGCCAAGGTCAATCTGCCCGAGGAAACCACCATCACCGGCCAGGTCGGCATCGGGCCGGAAGGCGACGGCTTTGGTATTGCCGTCACGCTGCACATCCATCTACCTGACCTTGATCAGCAGCAGGCCGAGGAATTGGTGCACAAGGCGCACCAAGTATGCCCGTATTCCAACGCCACCCGGAATAACGTGCCGGTGGAGCTGGTGGTGACGGTCTGAAGACAGCCATGGCGCATAGATGGGGCCGTCCAGGAGGCGGCCTTATCCACTTCGCCATCCGCGTTTAGATCTGGCCCGTCCAGCGCCACCCCAGGCGCCAACAAGCCTCCTTGTTCACCGGCGTTGACGCCAGCGGTTCATGGCCTCTAGCTTCGCCCGCATTCGCCGGACATGGCTGCCCTCCCAGAAAAGCTGGCAACAGATTGCGCAGGCCCAGACACTCTGCCCATCCAACCAGATGGAACCGGGGTAGTAGTGCGCCACCTCCCACTCGCTCGCCTCGTGCAACAAAGTATTGCAGTTCTTGCAGCGTGTGAACGGCGCCCAACACCAGTCCAGATCCAGCCTTTGGGTCAGATCCCGCAGCCGTGCCTCGTCATCCTGGCCCTGGAGATAGATGACATAGCGGGGCGCGTCGGCGAACGCCAGAAGATCGGAATCAGCGCTAAGCAGCCAGCGCCCCTCGGCACGCGCCTGAGCCATCAGCTCATCGTCCGGCAGACCCTGAGTGGGCACCTCCGTATCATACCCCGCAACGCGCAGCCACTGGGCAATGCCGCTTAGCATTTCGTCGCAGAGTATTCGCACTGCTGTCGGCTCCCGCCATGAATCGAACAGACACTCTGTTAGCAGCGTGCTGCCGGCAAGCGCTGATCACCAATTGCAAGCGCTACCCTTTAGGCAGGTCCGGAACCCAGTGAGACATTGGGTGCTCCCTGCCCCAGCAACTCAACCGCTTCAGCAACCACATCCTCAACAACGTCACGAGCCGATCGCACACGATCGATCAGATCCACCGCCTCACCCACAATGAGCGGGGCAAGGTTGAAATCCCCCTCCTCTATACCAGCCTGGAACCGTTCCCGCTCATCGGTAAGGTTTTCCTCGAGCTCAGGCAGGTGGTCGTGCCATCGGTCGGTCATGCGGTTGCGCAGACTGCGTGACGTGTAGGGCTCCGGCCAACCGTAGCCCCTTAACCTGTCAAATACCGAGCTGCGAACCGTGTCGTCGCCAACGGCGCTGGCTGCACCCGCCTTGGCAGTCGGATGCGCGAGGGATTCCTCGGTGGCGTAGAAGCGGCTGCCCATCAGGACCCCGCTTGCTCCGAGCATCATGGCCGCCGCCGCGCCGCGTCCGTCCGCGATACCGCCGGCCGCAACCACGGGGACAGAACCAACGGCGTCCACCACGGCAGGTACCAGGGGCAGCGTGGCCCGGTTCGCGCCATGCCCGCCGGCCTCGGTGCCCTGGGCGATGATGACGTCCGCGCCTTCATCCACGGCCTTCTTTGCCTGCTCCACAGTCTGGACCTGTGCCAGCAGGCAACAATCGGCCTTTCTGATCTTCTGGGCAAACCCGGCCAGTTCCCCGAACGAGAGCATCATGGCACTGGGCTGATGCGCCAGCACCTGGTCGAGCAGATCCGGCTTCTGTTTCAGGCTCCAGGTGATGAAGCCAACGCCAACGGGCGTATCAGCCGCGCTGGCCAGTTCCCGCTCAAGCCATTCCGCATCACCGTAGCCCCCCCCGATCAGGCCCAGCCCGCCTGCCTCCGAGACCGCCGAAGCCAGATGCCCACCTGCGACCCAGGCCATGGGGGCAGACAGGACCGGGTGGCGGATGCCCAGTAGGCGCGTAAGCGGTGTTTCTAGGTTTTTTTCGTTCATAGCCATTTCAGTCATCAGTGGATTTAACCAACCTTAACGCGACATCAGTATGCTGGGTCCCGACACCGCTTTCACTGCGCGAGCCATCCATGGAGAACACCTCGGAGGCCACGAATCCAATATCCTCAGTGGCCACCCCGACCTGCAGGGAATTCATTGCCTCCTACTAATCAGCTGGGCGTCACTCAGGATCGTTGAAAGTGCCTTACTCGAACGCATCCTCCAGTTGCTTTCGAATAACTCGCCACAGCTCGGTGCTTCCCAGCCCAATCCGTGCATTAAGATCCAATATCTGTTACCGGGTTACGCCATGTGTACGCCAACTGTGACCGAACCCATGCAAATTCTGGAGTAGCGGGGGGGACACGGTCTATGGCCTTGGCATAGCGAGCATCTGGCGTCTCACCGGCCTCAAAACCGCCGCTCTGTTCGATTCATGCAGATTCAGCGTGCCAGATGAAGGGCCCTGCTCTCCCTGGACAGCACCTGATCAAAACCAACAACTCTGGACACGGCATCAACCAGAGCGTACGCGTTCCCGTCTTTCCAACTATGCGGTCTCTGGCGTCGCGGGATACCGTATATTGGGCCACGCCCACATACGGCATTCATGTTCCCCATTGATCCAACCAAGAGCCGTTAGAAGATCTGATTTCTCAGCAATGCGTAATGCCATTTAAACCATTCCCCTGACCGTCCGACACCAATTAGCACTCATAGGCAACTCGGGCTAGTCCTGTTGAGATACAGGAGCAGGCTCATGTTCTTCGATTCCCCTGAAAGCGGCAGTAGTAAGCGCCCCAATCGCCAGCAGAACCGCAGCCGATAGAAAGGCAGGTTGGTAGGTACCTGTCGCCTCCCTGACAGCCCCACCTATGTAGACACCCGTAGCGGCGAAGATCTGATGCGCGAACAAGGTGCAGCCAAGAATGGCGCCAAGACCGCCTGCCCCAAACCTGTCACTGATCAGCCCCGTTTTAAGCGGTATGATAGGGAACGAGGACACGCCATAGACCACTGCGAAGACGTAGAGCTGCCAGATCTGCCCCAAGACAGCCAAGCAGCTCAGCGAGAGCGCACGGACCAGGTAAAGCCCAACCAAAATAGGCTTCTTACCGATCCGAGGGGCCACCTGCCCAAGAGCCCACATGCTCAGAGCACTTGCACAGGCGGCTATTCCCAGCAGGTTGCCCCCCAATGCTTTGGTGCCCCCCAGATCAACGGCGAAGCCGGGCAGGTGCATCGCGACCATGTACAGTGAATAGCCGCAGCTCACGTACCCGATCATTGCACAATAGAAATCAAATGATCGGATCGCCTCTGAAAAGGTGGCACTTTTCGATTCCGTTCCAAAACCTGCTGGGATGGTATCGCCATCAGGGAGCTGCCCAACCTCGCGCGGGTTATTTCGAACTCCCAGGAACACCATGGGCGCCACAAGGAACAGCATCCCTGCACCGAGTACAGCAAACGCCGTTTGAACCCCTCCAAGATAGATCAACCAACCTGCAAGAGGAAGGAGCAGCAACTGACCGACATTAATCCCCATTGAGCTGCGGGCAAGCATCCTGCCCCTTCCTTTCACATACCAGCGGGATACCAGCACTGCGTTTGCCATAGAGCCACAGCCGGCAAACCCGATTGCGGTAACAACCCCATAATACAGGAAGAACTCCCACTGGTACTCAATGGTCGCGGACATCAGGAACGCAAGCCCCATCAATGCAGCGGATGTGGTAATGACGGGGCGAGGCCCAATCCGGTCAATAACTCGCCCAAGGAACGGCTGTAACACACCCCATACAACCATGTTCACGGAGACAGCAGTACTGAGCGTTGCTAGCGACCAGCCGTGAACGGCGTGCAGCTCAGCAAAGAATTGTCCCGCCGAAAGATTCAGGCCAAACGCCCCCATCATCACCACAAATGAGATCGTGACCATTCGACCGCCAATGAACTGGCTTTCTGACGCCATAGCTACAACTATAGAAAAGATAATTGGATTGAATCAGGTACTGGAATAGAGCTGCCGAGTTCCTGGTGTGAAGCCATGGAGCAGGCGAGCGAGATGACGAGGCACGGCATCCAGCGTCGATCGTTGTCGGAAACTATCTTGAACGCAGGGAAAGTGGTCAAAAACCGTGTCCGGGAATGCCGCGCTTACGCAGTACGCCGTAAGTTTTTCATTCAGCGCGACAGTCTCCGCTCATACGCCTCTCTTGAGGTTGATTTCCGCCCTAAAAGTAATCTTCCAGCCAACGACACACAAGACCCCAACACCATCTCATGCACCACCCCACACCCCGCCCGATGGTCGTAATTACCGAAAGGTTCTGGCATACTCCGCGCCTGTAGATAACAGCAATGCTTTCCCGCACCCCGTCACGCCGCGAGCCTGGCGGGGTGCTACCGCTTAGAGGGGTGCGCCCCGAACAACCATCCGCACCCCGGGGCCGCCGCGCTGCCCTTCATCCTGGCAGCCGCGCGCCGTAACCGATTTTGAAACATCTGAAAGTGAGGTCATCGTGAGTAAAACTTACACGGATCCGTGCCCGGCCCAGCTGATCGAGCTGTCACTGGAAAGGAATGAGGGCAAACTCGCCTCCAATGGCTCACTGGTGGTAACAACCGGCGAGCGCACTGGGCGCTCCCCCGTTGACCGCTTCATCGTGGAGGAGCCCAGCACCGTTAACCAGATCGACTGGGGCAAGATCAATCACCCCTTCGACCCTGACAGGTTCGATGCACTGTGGGAGCGCGTCCAGGCCTATCTGGGTGAGCGTGAACACTTCACATCCCATGTACACGTAGGCGCCGACCCGAACGTCTACCTGCCGGTGAAGATGACGACTGAGCTGGCCTGGCAGAACCTGTTCGGTCTGAATCTGTTCATCCGCCCGGATCAGTACAATCCCATCGACAACCCGGAATGGGAGATCCTGAACGCGGCTGACTTTGAATGCGTGCCCGAGCGGGACGGCACCAACAGCAACGCCAGCGTCATCATCAACTTTGCGCGTAAACGCGTGCTGATCGCGGGCATGCATTACGCCGGTGAGATGAAAAAGGCCATGTTCTCAGTACAGAACTTCCTGTTACCGGACCATGATGTACTGCCCATGCACTGCTCCGCCAACGTGGGCGATGACGGTGATGTGTGCCTGTTCTTCGGCCTTTCCGGTACTGGTAAGACCACTCTTTCCGCCGATCAAAGCCGTTACCTGATCGGTGACGACGAGCACGGCTGGGGTGAGAACACCGTCTTCAACCTGGAGGGCGGCTGCTACGCCAAAACCATCGATCTGTCGCGCAAGAACGAGCCCATTATCTGGGATGCGATCAAGTTCGGCGCCCTTGTCGAGAATGTGGTCGTGGATGAGCAGACCCGGGAACCGGACTACACCGACACCTCCCTCACTGAGAACGGACGCTGCGCTTACCCGCTGGAGCACGTCGAGAAACGGGTGGTCGAGAACCGTGCTGGCGAGCCCAAGCACATCATCTTCCTGACCTGTGACATGACCGGCGTATTGCCGCCCGTGTCCATTCTTTCACGCGAGTCCGCCGCCTACCACTTTCTCAGCGGCTACACCGCGCTGGTGGGCTCCACAGAGATGGGCTCCGACGAGGGATTGAAGTCCACTTTCTCCACCTGCTTTGGTGCCCCCTTCTTCCCGCGACCAGCCGGCGTCTATGCTGAGCTTCTGATGAAACGCGTGGATGCGTTCGACAGCAAGGTCTTCCTGGTGAATACCGGCTGGACCGGCGGACCCTATGGCGTGGGTAAGCGCTTCTCAATCCCCACCACGAGGGCCATCATCAACGCCATCCAGGATGGCGAGCTGGACGATACCGAAACCCAGCATCTGGAGAACCTTAATCTGGACGTACCGACTTCAGTGCCCGGCGTTGAGACCAAGCTTCTGAACCCGCGCCAAACCTGGGACGATCCGGCCGAGTACGACGCCAAGGCTCAGGAGCTGATCGCCCAATTCGTGGAAAACTTCAGCAAATTCGATGTACCGGATTCAATCATCAATGCCGGCCCGAAGCTGAACCGCTGAACCGGCTCAAGCGCCCGTCGGGGCGCTTACCCTGAAAGGCCCCGGTGGTGTGATCACGCCGGGGCTTTTTTGCGTTGGGGCTTGGTTAAAGGGCGTACAAAAGAAGCGGCACAAAAGCAACCAGCACGAGCGCCGCTCCCATCACTAGCATGGGCATCAGAATCCGCTCATGGCGTTGATAAAAGCTGCCGCCACTGGCCTCCGTCTGCGCCAGGCGCACTTCCTGATCCCCCACAACCTGCCGCGTAAGGAGGTGGTTCAGGGAAACGGGCGGCGTCAGGTAGCCCAGCTCGAACGCCACCAGCGTCACCATCCAGAAGTGCACCGGGTCAATGCCGCTCTGGTAGGCGAAGGTGGCCACGGTGGCACTCACCAGGATGACTGCACCAAAGGCGTCCATGATCATCCCCAGACCCACCAACAACAGCACCATCAGGCCCATAGCCAGCCAGGGGCTCGCCACGCTGTCCGGGAACAATGCCATAAGCTCGGCGCGCTCGATCACACCGCCCAGACTGATGGAGAGCCCGAACAGCAACAACAGCGCACCGATTTCAGCAGTGGTATCACTGGTAGCGTGGCGCAGGCTGGCCTCGAAGCCACTGTTGGCCTGGCCACCAGCGGTCTGCAGCAGCTCCCGACCCCGGAAGCGGATAGCCTCAAAAACCAGCACACTTAGCAACATCACCGGCAGGATACGTGGTGCGGAGAATTCATCCAGAGTCACGCCCAGCCCCCAACTGTAGACCAGGACGACACCGGCCACGACCAGCGCGTACGGAATCAGCGGCCGCAGGGCCTGGAGCATCTCCGGGATGGCCTGCCCCGGCGGTGCCAGCTTCACCCGGCTTTGGCGGTTAACCAGCATGGTCACCACTAAGAACAGCACCGCCGAGAGCATAAAGACAATGGCGCCCCAACTGAAGAGCTCATCCGTCGTGACCTCACGATTAAGCATGGCAATAACCACCACCAGCAGGCAAGGTCGCAGCACCACGCCCATGGATCCGGACATCGCAGTAGCGGCCAGGGCCAGCTGACGGCGGGCACCGGCGGCGCGCAGCTCGTGGTAGATGACGGCCCCGGCGGCAATCACGAAAATACCCGAGGCACCGGTATAAGCGGTGGGAATGGCCGCCACCACCACGGCCACAGTGGCCAGTAGTTCCGGTGGCATGCCCAGGGGCCGGAAGACGTCAAACACCAGGGTCGCCACTCGGGTCTGTTTGAGCATCATACCCGCCCAGACGTAAAGCGCCACGTTCACGAAGATCTCCGAGTGCTCCATAAGCGCACCCAGATAGACGCCGATGCCCTGCATGTAACCAAAGCTCAGGAAGTAGGCGCCAGAGATGAAGCACATCACCGCATACAGCGGGATTGTTGCCAGTGCCGGCAGGAGGCGGCCGCCGCTGCGCAGGCCCAACGGCTCCCGCAGCAGCCGGTAGATACTGGCTACCGTCAGCACCGCGAAGCAGAACACCCAGAGCAGGTTCAGCATATCCCGGGCCGGTGGCACTACGTCCATGGACTGGTGCACATGGTTGCGGTAGATCCAGCTAGAGGCCATCAACATCACATTGGCAATGGTCTGGGCGCTGTAGGAGATCCGGTAGTCCGTGCGAGTTTCGATGCCCCGGATAGCGATCTGGTGGCGCCCCAGCGTCGCCGTCGCCGCACAGATGGCGACCAGCAGGATCAACAGCGGGCGTTGCCAGTTGAGGCCGACCGCCGTCAGCTCCGCCAAGCCCTGCTCCATGCTGCGGTACAGCCTTACCGGCGTAGTGATCCGTTCCTTTGTGGCCTGGTACTGGAGATGGCTGGCCTCGCAAGCGCGCTGAGCGGCGATCACGGAACGGCGAATGGCCCCGCGGTCGACCTCGGATTCACCCAGCAGGCCCGCGATCTCGTCGTCCAGTTTGCGTTCCGCCACTCGGTCGACTTTGGACTCAACGTCCACCATGGGATTGCAATCCGGCTTCTGCGGGTCCTCGCGCAGCTGGTAATAGCCGGACCAGAAATGCTCTCCGAGTTGGAGTGCCTTATTGTGGAAGTCCGTGGTCGTGGCCAGGAACACAAACAGAAGAAGAATCAGGCAAGCCGGCAGCGACGAGAACCATTCGATGCCGGTACGGCGTGGCAGACCCATACAGCAGACCCGGTCAGTTGGTGGCTTCAGCCCTCAGAGCGGGCGCATTCCGCACGTGAAGGCTCCACCCGACAGCGGATGCCACGCATCAGCTTGAGCGCCGTCGCGTCAAACTCGCCTTCGTCACGCAACTGATCACGCACCTCACGGAGCATGGCATCGTATTCATGGCGCTGCTGTTCCGTGGGCTGCATCCAGTACTTTTCCTTAACCTTGGACTCAGCGTCCTCGATAATCCCATAAGCCTCGTCCACGCGGCTGAAGGCATAGTCACGCACCTGGCTCACGTACTCCTCAGGGAAGGCGTCGCGCCGCACAATGACCTGGAAGTTCATCTGCGCCAGGGTGTAGTCAAGAATGGCGCCATTCTCACCCAGCCCCTTATAGAGCTCCAGCGGCTCATACGCCACCGCCGGAGCATAGGCGGCATCCACACTGCCGTTATTGAAGCGCCCTGAAAAATTGGAGGTGCTGGAGCCAACCACGGAGGCACCCACATGCCGCACCATGGTGATAGAGGCTTTGTCGTGGTCCAGCGTGGCGATGCGTTTGCCCTGGAGCTCTTCCACGGTATTGATGGCGCGGTCATCCAGGAAAAGGTAAACCGCGCCCGCCGGCAGCACGCCCACCACCTCGTACTTGTCGGTCCGCAGGTACTTGCGGGCATTATCCTGGCTGAGGATCTGCATCAGCATGCGCATCTCCTCCTCGCCCGGAATCGCACCCATGGCCTCCAGCGAGCCGGTAAAGCGGTTGAAGTCGCGGGCCATGGTTCCGGTCAGAAGGACAAAGTCGCACTGGCCGTTGCGGAATTCCTCGGCGGCTATCTTCTCGCTGGTGTAGGCGCGCATATCCAGCTCCACACCGTGTTCCAGCGCCATGGGGCGGGCCGACTGCATCAACTCGAACAGCGGGCCGTTGGCGCCCACGGGATCGAAAACGCAGAAGCTGCGCTTGATGACATCGTCTTGCTGGGCGCTGGCGCTCAGGGGGGTACCCAGCGTTACGGCAGCCAGCGCGATCATGAGTGTGCGTTTCAGGGTTGTCATCTCTATTCCTCCACGCCCGTTACATCAGTTCATTCAGGTCAATGGTTTCGGATTCCGGGTCCGGATCATCCCAGAACTCGCCCAGCTGGCCAGTGGGCGTACGATGGCCCTGGGCTCGCGTCCAGAGCCGATCTGAAAGGGCCTGAATATGGCGCGTCGCCGTCTCGTCAATCATCACCCAGTCCTCAGCGGCGGGCTTGGCTTCAATGGCCGACGCATGGCGACGGATCACGTCCCGCATCATGGCGCGGTCACCCGCATTCTCAGCGGCGACCGCGTGGAAGACGTGGGCAAGCCGCACGCCGGCTTCTTCGCCCTTGCGGCTGGCTTTTTCCAGCTGTTTGAACGGTTCGGCATCATCCGGCGCGGCGGAGGGCAGCATGGCCCAGACAGCGGCCTGCATAGCACCCGGAGCGCCCCACCAGCGATCGTCATCCAGACACTCCGTTGCTCGGGCAACCCGCGAGCCGATGTTGTTGGGAATACCCAGCTGTTCGCCCGCGCGCACCTGGGTATTCATGGCCTGCAGGCCGGAAATCAAACCGGCCAGGAACATGAACTGGTCCGTCTCCGTTTCAAGGCGTTCTGCGGGGCACTTGCCGTTACCCACATGGCCGTAATGCTCATTCATGCGTTTCCAGGCTTCATGGAAGCGCAGAGCCGCTTCCCGGTAATGACGACTGGCGGCATAACGAGCGTCCTGTGCAGCATCCGGGTCGCGATCACGCATCAGGCGCTCGTACTGCAGGTCCTGCTCACGCGCCCGGGTTTCGGAGCAACCGGCAGCGGAGAGGTGCATCATGATGCCAAGCTGGTTGGGGTCATCTGTCACCCGTCCAAAAGACATCATCAATGGGGTCGTCGCCTCACTCATGGCGCAGGACATGCCGACGTCAGCCTGTTGCAGCACATAGGGCGTGGTATGTTCCTTTGACAGCCCCTGCATCACGTTGCCACTCGTGGCGTACATGTGATGGCGGATCATCGAACAACCGCCCAGCATGGCCGCGAGCACAAGCAGCACGATGGTTCGCGCCCAGAATCGGGGCCTGGCCACACCAGAGAGGATTGCGGTCATGGTTGGTCCTCAACTTTTTTTTGATTGTTGTTGCGCGTGTGCAGCGAATACCCGCAGCACCGTCATAGCCCGTCATATCCAAGGCGGCATTATGCGTAACCCTTGGATCAATTTGTGAGACCAATACCACAAAGCCTGGTATGAGACTGTTCCCACGCTGGGAAAGGCTTCCAAAAAGGGTTTGACAGCAGACGAAGGTGGGCTATACCTGGACGGTATTGACCGCAACGATCAAGAGGAGAACCAAACCATGCGTAAACCGGAACTGGCATCGGCCATCGCCGAGGAAGCAGGGCTATCCAAAGGCAAGGCTCAAGAAGTGCTGAACGCCGTCACGGATCAGATCACCGCGGCTCTCGCAAAGGACGAGGGCGTTACCCTGCCGGGCTTTGGCAGTTTCACCGTGCGTGAACGCAGCGCGCGCACCGGTCGGAATCCACAGACGGGTGCCTCCATCCAGATTCCGGCGAGCAAATCAGTGGGCTTTAAAGCGGGCAAACCTCTGCGCGAGGCCATCGAGTAAGATCCGGGCACCGGCCTTACCCGGGATTGTCATCCTTACCTGCCTCAAGCCGTGCCAGCCGTCGCTCGATAGAAGTCAGTTCCGTCTGCATGGCCGCCTGGCGATCCAGAGCATCGCCGGTGTTGCGGGCAATCCGCCACAACAGCCAGGCGATGACGGCAAGCAGCAGTGTTGCAATCCAGCTCATGACCCGTTTCCCCCATGCTCATGCCGGATACGACCGTCCACCGCGGTCAGCGTAACAATGCCGGGCAATTCCCGATCTCTCACCGGCAGGTGGGCCCCGGCGGAAAACAGGGACCCAGCTGCGGGCATCCAGCGCTGCTCCGGTGCTATAAGCGTCAGATCCGCCGGCGCGCCCTCGGCGATCACCGGTGCCTCCAGGTCCAGCACCCGCGCGGGCCCCGTGATCAATGCCTGCAGCAGCCCCTCGCGCGAAAGTTCCCCGGCGGCCACCCGTTCCAGCCCCAGCGACAGGGTTGATTCCACGGTGGAAAGCCCGGGCTGGGTCTCCGGGAAAGGCGCAAGCTTGGCGGCTTCATCCGAGGGGCGGTGCTGGCTGACGATGGCATCAATCACGCCGCTTTCCACGCCCTCGAGCAACGCCCGTCGATCGGCTTCCGTGCGCAGCGGCGGACGGCAGTGGAAGGTCCCGTTGTAGCCCTCAATGGCCTGCTCAGTAGCCACCAGATGGCTGATGCCCACTTCAGCGGTCACGTTGTGCCCGGCCTCCTTGGCGGCCTGGACCAGTGCCACCGAGCGGGCACAGCTCAGCGGTCCAAGATGCAGGTTCGCGCCGGTTTCCTCGGCCAGCATCAGGAGTTCACTCACGGCCGTTGTCTCAGCTACTTGCGGAATTCCCGGCAAGCCCAGGCCGGCGGCGACCAGCCCATCGTGGGCACAGCCATCGGAGGCCAGAGAGGCATTCTCGGGCTGCAGGAAAAGCCGGAGACCGAAAGTGTGAGCATACGCCATGCACCGGCGCAGCACCCGCGAGCTGGTGGTGGCATGGCCGCCGTTGCCAAGGGCGACACAGCCGCCCCGGGTCAGCGCCACCATGTCACTAAGGCGCTCACCCTGCAGCCCCCGCGTCACTGCGCCTACTGGCAGAACCCGGGTGTGGCCGTTGCGTGCGGCCATGTCCAGAATCAGGTGAGTCACGGCGCCGGAGTCGTTGACCGGGCTGGTATTCGGGGTGGTACAGACGGTTGTGAAGCCACCGCGCGACGCGGCGCGGGTTTCACTTTCGATGCTGCCACCACGGTCACTGCCCGGTTCAGGCAGGTGGCAGTTAAGATCAATCAGCCCCGGCAACAACCACTGGCCGCAGCCGTCTACCACACGCTCCACCCGGTAACCGGAAAGATCGCTGCCCAGCGCAGCAATACGACCATCGGCTACGAGCACCGAGGTGCATTCCGCCGCCGGCTCACCATTGGTGACAGGGTGAATGTTATCGACGCGCCACTTCACGGTGAAGCCACTCCCTCTCCGGTTGCAGACTGGCGTTCATTGAGCTGGCCGCCCATCGCCATGGACATAACAGCCATACGCACTGCAATGCCATTGGTCACCTGCCCCAGGATCACCGACTGTGGGCCGTCCGCCACGGCGGATTCAATCTCCACCCCCCGGTTAATGGGGCCTGGGTGCATGACCAGCGCACCGGGATTGGCATAAGCCAGCTTCTCGCGGTTGAGGCCGTACATGCGATAGAACTCACTCTCACTCGGCAGCAGCGCCCCTTCCATGCGTTCGCGCTGGAGCCGCAGCATGATGATCACATCAACGTTGCGCAGGCCTTCTTCCATGCGGTGGAAAACCCGCGCGCCCAGAGCCTCGGGGTCATGGGGCAAAAGGGTATCCGGTGCAATCAGCCGGACCTCGTCCACACCCAGGGCGTTGAGCGCCCGGATCTGGGATCGGGCCACCCGCGAATGCTGGATATCACCCACAATCGCCACACGAAGACCGCTGAAGGTTGTCATATGCTGGCGGATGGTCAGAACGTCGAGCATGGCCTGAGTAGGATGTTCATGGCGTCCGTCGCCGGCGTTGATGATGGCGACATCGGGCGTCACGGACTGGGCGATGAAATGCGGCGCCCCGCTCTGCGAATGGCGGATTACGAACATATCACTGGCCATGGCGCGCAGGTTGAGCAGAGTATCCGAGAGAGATTCGCCCTTGGAGGTCGCGGAGGTGCCAATATCAAGGTTGAGCACGTCTGCCGAAAGCCGCTTGGCCGCCAGCTCAAAGGTGCTGCGCGTGCGGGTGCTGGGCTCGAAGAACAGATTGACCAGGGTTCGCCCACGCAGCAGTGGCACCTTCTTGATGGTGCGCTCGCCCACTTCGATGAACGAGTCGGCAGTATCCAGTATGCGGGTAAGCAGAGGTTTGTCCAGTCCCTCAATGGCGAGGAAGTGGCGCAGCTCTCCGTCGGCGGTCAGCTGCAGTCGGCGGCTGTTGTCAGGCATCAGGCACTTCCTCCACCGTGAGTTCCAGCGGCTCCGGGCCCTGAAGTTTGATGCGCTGGCACGCGCCCAGGCTCCGATGGATGCCGGTCACATCCGGCTGGATAGGCAGTTCACGCCGGCCAAGATCCACCAGCGTGGCCAGGGTGATCGATTCCGGCCGGCCATAGTCGAAGAGTTCATTCATGGCGGCACGGATGGTGCGCCCGCTCATGATCACATCATCCACCAGCAGCAGGTTCTGCCCCTCAGTCTCGTATGGCAGCCGCGACGGACTGATTCGGGGATGGAGCCCGATGCGGCTGAAGTCATCCCGGTAGAACGTGATGTCCAGCTCGCCGCATTCGGTCTCAATGCCGAGGCGGCGACGCAGCGCCTGAGCAACCCAGACACCACCGGTGCGGATCCCCACCGGGCACAGACTACTAAGACCCTGCGCACTGATGTGGGCGCGCAGGTCGTCGGTCATGCGGTTCAGAAGCTGTTCAATGTCCTGCACGGAGGCTCCTATCTGTCAGTCACTGGCCGAGGCGCACCAGGTTTCGAGGATCAACTCCGCCGCGCGCCGGTCCACGCCCTCGTCCGCGTGGTCCGGAACCCGGCCCTGTGCCAGCGATTCCTGCTTGGCCTCATGGGTGGTCAGGCGTTCATCCACCATGGTTGCGGAGCGATGATAGCGTCCTTCAAGCCGTCGTGCGAACTTGCGTGCCAGGTGACACAGCCAGGTTTCGGTACCATCCATGTCCAGTGGCAGGCCCACCAGGAACAGATCCGGCTGCCAGGTCTCGACCAGCTCGCCCACCTGGTTCCAGTCCGGAACCCCGTCCCGGGCCTTCAGCCGCGCCTTGCCGGCGCCATACCCCAGCATTTGCTGCCCTACCGCCACGCCGATCCACTTCTCGCCAAAGTCGAAAGCCATCAGGCTACGGCTCTCAGGCATGTCCCACGCCTCCCGTGAGATGGCCGGGGCTGACGCCCAGTTTCTCCAGGGCTGCATTAAGGCGCTGCTCCGATTCGCGCTCGAAGACAATGGACTCATCCACCGGGCAGGTGAGCCAGGCGTCCCCGGCTAGCTCCTCCTCCAGCTGCCCCGGCCCCCAGCCGGCGTAACCCAGGAGCATCAGAAAGTCGTCAGGCCCCTCGCCTGCCGCAATGGCACTGAGAATGTCGCGCGATGTGGACACGGCCAGGCTATCCGTAAGCGCGATGGAACTTTGCCAATGGCCCACGGGCCGATGCAGCACAAAACCGCGCTCGGGTTGCACCGGCCCACCCTGATAGACGGGAGCCTGGGGGGCGTCGCCATCCATCGACAGCTGCGAGAGCAGGTCGCCAAGCTCGAGATCCATCGGGTGGTTGATGGTCAGACCCATGGCGCCTTCATCGCTGTGTTCATAGATGTAGGTCAGTGACCCCTCAAAGCGTGGGTCCGCCAGATAAGGGGTCGCGATAAGGAACTGGTTGGTCAGGAATTGCGGCTGCGTACTCATGACCGCAGTATTCCTTGACTGCGGCTTGCGTACAAGAGGGATTACCCCCTATCCGGGGCGCTACCGCTGAGACCACGCGGCTGGAATGACCAGGTGCGGATGATCTCAAGCACGTCCTGCTCCTCCGCCATGCGCCCACTGAAGGCCTGGAAGGGGCTCGCCTGCCGGACAATGCGCCGCGCCGCATCATCCAGAACGGCATAGCCGGAGGACTGCAGGATCTTCATCTCGCGCAGGCTGCCGTCGTTGTTAATGGCGACCAGCATCCGGACCTGACCGTGCAGCCCCCGCTGACGCGCTTCCTTGGGATAATTGAGATTACCGGTCCGTTCGATCGACTGCTGCCATTTGCGGACATAGGCAGCACCGGCGTCCTCCATGGTGGAAACGGAGGTTACCCGGTTAATCCTGGGACGCTGGGCGTACTCGTTCTGTTGCTGGCTGAGACGGGCCTCCAGGCTGGCAATATCCCGGCTGCGCTCCATGAGCGTTTCATGGGGGGTGTCCCGTTCCGGCGCCTCAGGGTCTTCCCTGCTTTGCTCCGGCACCCGTCGGCGGGACTCGGCTTCCGTCGTGACACGGCTGGAGGCACCACCACTCTCTGGCCGGGGTTTGGGCTGAGGGGGTGTAGCCTGGCGGGTTTCAGAATCAGATAGCGGCGCTGGCTCAGTAGTGGTCATCTCCTGAACCGATTCGGCGTCACCACTGCCCTGCTGAGCGGCTTCAGCCAGAAAGTCTGCGTCCTCCGGTGCCTCCGCACTCGGACGGGTAGCTACTGTCACATCCATACTGGGGTCGGTGGTTGAGGGATCCTCGGGGGCAAAACCCACCCCCAGAATCAAGACCCCATGGAAAACCAGGGCTGCAAAGAGGGTCAGCCCCAGGCGATCGGCATGCGTTACTTCCGCCACGGCAGCCTCAGCGCCCGGACCGGTTGTCCAGGCGGACGGCAATGGCCGCCATGAGGCGCCCGCCGATGTCGTCACCAAAGGCCCGGTCGAGCTCGCGCACGCAGGTGGGGCTGGTGACGTTGACCTCGGTGAGATAATCGCCAATCACATCAATACCTACAAACAACAGCCCCCGCGCCTTTAGTGCCGGACCCACCTGCTCGCAGATCCAGCGATCGCGGTCGGTCAGTTCACGCCCGACCCCCTGACCGCCGGCAGCCAGGTTGCCCCGGCTCTCACCCGCTCCGGGAATGCGCGCCAGTGAATACGGCAGCGGTTCACCATCGATCATAAGAATGCGCTTGTCGCCGTCGCGGATCTCAGGCAGGTAGCGCTGAGCCATGGCAGAACGCGTGCCGTCCTCGGTGAGGGTCTCAAGAATAACACTCAGGTTCTCATCCTGCGGGCGCACCCGGAAGATGGACTTGCCTCCCATACCGTCCATGGGTTTCATGATGACGTCACCGTGTTCGCTGTGGAACTCCCGCAGCTTCTGCGGATCCCGGCTGACCAACAACGGCGGGATGCACTGGGGAAAGCGCGTGGCGAACAGCTTTTCGTTGCAGTCGCGCAGGGCGTGTGGCGGATTGAGCACCAGCGCGCCCTGGCCTTGCGCCATCTCCAGGATCCAGGTGGCCATAATGAAGGCGTCGTCCACCGGTGGATCCTGGCGCATCAGGATGACGTCAAGCTCCCCCAGGTTCTGATCCCGGCTTTCGCCGAATTCATGCCACTGCTGAGGGTCATCGAACACCTCCAGGGCGCGTGTCCGGGCTCGGGCCTCACCATCGCGCACGTAGAGATCGTCCGTCTCCATATAGCGCAGGTACCAGCCTCGACGCCTGGCTGCCAGCAGCAGCGCCAGCGTGGTGTCCTTTTTGAAGCTGATCCGTTCAATCGGATCCATGACCACACCCAGGGTCACATTCATCAGAGGGCCTCCCGGAGCCATATTAAAGAACCGGCAATGTGCCGGAAATGCGTGCCAGAGAATACCTGCTATGCTGGAAAAAGGGCAGTAGTTGTGCAAGCTGGCTTTACAGGCTCTTGCCTACCGCCGCTATAGTGAGACAGATCACAATCAGTGACACGGCACCGGTGGAGGCCCGAGCCTCGGTGCGCTATAACAATGGGGTCGTATAGAACACGCGGGAGATCTGTGTTAAAACGGCGCCTCGCACGCATTGAGGCCGAACTCAGGGCATGGAACGCCTGCTGGGCCGCCGACAACAACAACGATCTCTTTCTCTAGCGCAGGGCTTTTGGACAATGGACGATAACTTCGAAAACCTCAAAGTCATGGTGATCGACGACAGCAAGACGATTCGTCGCACCGCTGAAACGCTTCTCAAGAAAGTGGGCTGCGAAGTCATCACGGCCACCGATGGTTTTGATGCCCTCGCCAAAATCGCGGATTCCCAGCCAGACATCATCTTTGTTGATATAATGATGCCACGGCTCGACGGCTACCAGACCTGCGCCCTGATCAAGAACAACGATGCTTTCAAGCAGACGCCCGTGATCATGCTGTCGAGTAAGGATGGCCTATTCGACAAGGCCAAGGGCCGCATCGTGGGTTCGGATCAGTACCTGACGAAGCCTTTCAGCAAGGATGAACTGCTTGGCACCATCCGTGATCACATGCCCACGCGCCAGGAATGACCGTATAGGCATGCCCCATTATTTGACGACCCAGCACAGAGGAACCCATGGCTCGTATCCTGATCGTTGACGACTCACCCACGGAGGTGAAAAAGATCTCCGGACTGCTGACCAAGAACGGCCACGAAGCACTGAGTGCTGACAACGGCTCCGACGGTGTTGCCATCGCTCGTTCGGAACAGCCGGATCTGGTCCTGATGGACGTGGTCATGCCGGGGCTGAATGGCTTCCAGGCAACACGACAGCTGACCCGCAGTTCGGAAACCCAGCACATTCCGGTAGTCATCGTGACTACCAAAGACCAGGAAACCGACCGTGTCTGGGGCACACGCCAGGGGGCCCGCGGGTACCTGGTGAAGCCAGTGCCTGAGGACGAGCTCCTCAAGACCATCGATGACCTGCTGACCTGAACGGGAGCGCCGGATGTCCGCGCAGGCCACCTCTCCTGGCTCCGACCCGTTCAGCGTCCTGACGGATATTGCCCAGCGCAGCCACGAAATGGCTGCCGGGCTGCCCAAGCAGGAAGAAGCGGTCGAACTGTTCAGCGGTATCGGCTTTTCTCTGGCGGGCCAGCGGTATGTGGCACCCATGGGTGAGGTAGTCGAGATTCTGGATGTCCCCCGATTCACTCCGGTCCCTGGCGTGCGTACGTTTATGCTCGGGGTCGCCAATGTCCGTGGCCGCCTGCTGCCGATCATTGATCTCGCCCTGTTCTTCGGCCTTCCCAGGCCCGCCGGCAATCTGCGCGAGCGCCGCGTGCTGGTGATCGAGCAGGGCAGCCTGTTCAGCGGCCTGATCGTGGACGATGTCCTGGGTATGCAGTATTTCAGCGTCGACAGCCATATGTCGGAACCGGAAGAATCCACCGCCACGGTAAAACCGTTTCTGCGGGGGGCTTACCTGCGCAGCGATGAGGTATGGAACGTTTTTTCCACTCAGGCGCTGGCGGAGAACGAACAGTTTCTGGATGTCGCGCACTGGTAGTGCGTGTGCTGTAACCACCGGATTCATCGATCAAAAACAACATCAGAGTGACAGGCCAGGAGCCGAAAATGCAGAACCGTGCCGGAAAATTCATCTCAGCGCAGAGCGCCAACCGGCCCATTGTGGGGCTGATCGGTCTGCTCGGGATGCTGACCATCGCCTTGGTGGTGGTGCTGTTCCTGATCAACCGCAACAGCAGCCATGACGCCCAGTATATCGACTACGCTGGCGATCTGCGGGTGCTGTCCCAGGAAATTGCCAAGAACGCCACCGAGGCGGCCGGCGGCACAGAGGCGGCCTTCGACCAGCTCCAGAGCTCGCGGGACCGATTCAACGAACTATGGGGCTACCTCCGCAAGGGCAACCCGGAAACCGGCCTGCCGCCGCTCGAGCTCACCAGTGAAACCAGCGTGCAGCCACTTTGGACCGATGTGCGCTCCAATGCGGACGAGATCCTGGCCACCCGCGGTAGCGTAATTGAACTGCATCAGGTGGCCGGTGAACTCAACAGCATTATTCCGGATCTGCAGGTGGAATACGAGGACGTGGTGGACATCCTCATCAACACCGAGGCCGCGCCCCAGCAGATTTCGCTGGCCCAGCGTCAGTCGCTGCTGGCTGAGCGCATTGCCCGGAGCGTGAACAACATCCTCAGTGGTGACGAAGACGCGGTTGTCGCCGCCAACCAGTTCGGCCAGGACGCACAGCGCTTCGGCCGGGTGCTCAACGCCCAGCTGCGCGGCGACGAATCCATGGACGTAAGCCCACTGCAAGACCCGGACGCGCAGTTCATTCTGGAATACGTCGAAAACGAGCTCTTCAGCGTGGTGGACGAAAACGTCGACCGCATCCTCAACTTTTCACCTGACCTGTTCCAGGCACGGGAGTCCGCCAACACCATCTTCACCCAGAGCCCTGAGCTGTTGAACGAGACTTCGGAGCTGGTATCGCTGATCCAGAACCGCAGCCACATCGTTACACCGATCTGGGCCTATGTGATCCTGCTCGCTGTACTCGCCAATATCATCGCTATCGGTGTTGCCCTTTACCAGGCATCCCAGCGCCGGCTGCGCGAAACCCAGGAACAGAACGAGCAGAACCAGAACGCCATCCTGCGGCTGCTGGACGAACTCGCCGACCTGGCCGACGGTGACCTGACCACCGAGGCCACAGTCACCGAGGACTTCACCGGCGCCATCGCCGACTCCATCAACTACGCCATCGACCAGATGCGCACACTGGTGCAGTCGATCCGCGACACGGCCGTGAACGTGGCCTCCTCCGCCGAGCAGACCCAGGCCACAGCGAAGCAGCTGGCCGAGGCCTCGGAGCATCAGGCCCAGGAGATTGCCGGTGCTTCGGCAGCCGTGAACGAAATGGCCGTATCCATCGACCAGGTGTCGTCCAATGCTTCCGAGTCCTCCCAGGTGGCGGAACGCTCCGTATCCATCGCCAAGAAAGGCGCCGAGGTGGTACAGAACACCATCAAGGGCATGGACGATATCCGCGAGCAGATCCAGGAAACCTCGAAACGGATCAAGCGCCTGGGCGAATCCTCCCAGGAGATCGGCGATATCGTATCGCTGATCAACGACATCGCCGACCAGACCAACATCCTGTCGCTCAACGCCGCTATCCAGGCCTCCATGGCCGGGGATGCGGGCCGCGGTTTCGCGGTGGTCGCGGACGAGGTTCAGCGCCTCGCCGAGCGCTCCTCCGCGGCAACCAAGCAGATCGAGGCTCTGGTCAAGACGATCCAGTCAGACACCAACGAGGCCGTCATTTCCATGGAGCACACCACCAGCGAGGTGGTCCGTGGTGCTCGTCTGGCCCAGGATGCGGGTGTTGCCCTGGAAGAGATCGAGAACGTATCCACCAACCTGGCGGAGCTGATCCAGAACATCTCCAATGCCGCACGCCAGCAATCCTCCTCGGCGGCGCACATTTCGAACACCATGAATGTCATCCAGGAGATCACATCGCAGACCTCCTCAGGCACCAACCAGACCGCCGAGTCCATCGGCAATCTGGCAGCGATGGCCGCCGAACTGCGTGAGTCCGTAGCCGGCTTCAAGCTCCCGGAGACAACCGAGCAGGCGCAGCCTGAGGAAATAGAGCAGGCTCCTGAGGACAATGCGCCCATGGATGACGGGGATGACAGTGATCAGGATGTGCCGACGGTTCGCTAATCAGAATCACCGGTCAGCGGCAGGCGTATCATGGTCAATGCTGAAAGCAACAATGCATCCACACAGCTCCGGCGCGATCTAGCGCCGGGAATGGCCATGGATGACGCCCAGTTTGAGCAGTGGCGGGATCTTCTGGAGTCACGGACCGGCATGACGCTGACTCCCGAGCGGCGCTCTTTCCTGGAAGCCAATGTCGGCACCCGGCTCCGGGAGCTCGGTTTTCCCAGCTATCAAGCCTACTACGAAAAAATCCTGTATGGCCCTGGGGCCATTGCCGAGTGGGCGACCCTGGTGGACCGACTCACTGTCCAGGAAACCCGCTTTTTCCGCGACGCTGACGCATTTGATCTAGTGGCCGAGCATGCCCGCAACCGCTACCGCGAATGCGGACACGGCACGCTGGAGGCCTGGAGCGTAGGCTGCGCCACCGGTGAGGAGGCTTTCTCCCTGTCCATGCTGCTGCACTGGGCCGCCAATGAAGCGCCAGGCCGACGTTACTATGGCGTAACCGGCACCGACATCAGTCTGGTGGCACTGGAGAAGGCACGCCGCGCGGTCTATGGCCCACGCCGGCTCGCGGGTATGGACCCATACTGGCAGTCACACTATTTCCAGACTCTGGCGGATGACAGTGTTTCCGTGATCCCGGAACTCAGGAAACGCACCAGCTTTTCGCAGCTCAATATTCTTGAACTGCGACACGCGCCCATGTACGGCATGGGCATCATTTTCTGCCAGAATGTTCTCATCTATTTCCGGCGGTGGCGGCGGCGGGACATCGCCAACCGTCTGGCCGACCGGCTTGCCCCGGGTGGACTGTTGATCCTCGGGCAGGGCGAGCTGACGGGCTGGGAGCACCCGGAGTTGACCCCCGTGGCAGCTTCAAAGGTACTCGCTTGGCAGCGGTCGGAATCCCAGAATGGCAACCGGAGTGATCATGGCCCAGCACGATGACAGCCTCTCCCTCCACTGGGTGAGGGGTGAAATCCAGGACACGCTCAGACAGAGCCAGAAGGCGCTGGAAGCCTTTGCGGAAAACCGCGAGGACCTTGCGCAGCTGCGGTTCTGTCTGAACCACCTACACCAGGTCCATGGTACACTCCGGATGGTGCAGCTTGAGGGTGCTGGCCTGGTCGCAGCGGAGATGGAAGCACTGGCCGAGGCACTTCTCAACCAAGAGCCTGCCGACAGCGATACCGCCATCGGCAGCCTGATGCAGAGCATTCTGCAGCTGCCGGATTACCTCAATACCCTTGAATCACGCAGTGAAGATGTGCCGCTGCGGCTGCTGCCGCTGCTTAATGATCTGCGCGCTGCCCGCGGCGAGACCTTTCTCTCCGCCAGCGTGCTCTTCAAACCGGACCTGGGGCCGGCACAGTTTGAGGCACCGGCGAAAGTCAATCAACGACTCGCCGGAACCGGCGTTCTTGACAAGGTCCACAAGCTCCAGCAGATGTTCCAATTCGCCCGCTCCGGTCTCGAACGGGGCGTGGACTTGGACACGCATCTTGATTACCTCGACAAGGTCATCACTCGTCTGATCAAGCTCTGCCAGAAGACACCCCAGGGTGAGATCTGGCAGGCCGCAGGCGCCCTCATCGACACCCTCAAATCCGGCCACAATGGCATGGGTGCGGCCACACTCGCCCTGATCAACGAGCTCGACGGCGAGCTGGAACGGCTGATCAGTGAGAGTGATACCATTCTCAGCCAATCCGTACCTGAGGATACCCTCAAGAACCTGCTCTATTACATAGCCCGGGGTGGCGAGTGCGAGAGCGAGCGGGTAGGCACCATGGTGCAACGCTATGGCCTGCTCGAGGCCCTGCCGGGCGACACGGGTGACCACGGTCAGAGCCAAGCGCCGGCGCGGGCCGCCATGGCCTCCGTGGTGGATGTGCTCACCGAGGAACTTACCGGCATCAAGGATCGCCTGGATCTGTTCGTGCGCGCTCACGATCGCAGCAATGGCGATCTTGCGGAACTGCTTCCAGGCCTGCGTCAGATTGCCAACACATTAGCCATGCTGCGCCAGAGTACGAGCCAGCAGGTCATCAATGACCAGGTCGAACGCATCGACCGACTGGCAGCCAGCTCGGACACGCTGGACGATGGCACCCTGATGGACATTGCCGGCGCACTGCTCTACGTGGAAGCCACCATCTCCGGGCTCTCGGAGAACAATGGCGAGCAGGACGGGGAGCACCCCCCGGCGGGCCAGGAGCACAACCATCAGATCACCGGCCTGCAGGCCACTGAGGCGGGTAGCGCCGTACTGCGCGAATCCCGTAATGCGCTGGAACAGGTGAAGACAGGTGTGGTCAACTTCATCGCGTCGCGATGGAACACCGACGAAATCAGCGCGGTTCCGGAACTGCTCTACAGCATCCGCGGCAGCCTGCATCTGATTCCATTGGAGCGCACTGCGACCGCTCTTGGCGCCTGCGAGAACTTCATCCAGGAGGTTCTGCTCGACGGCGCCTGGACACCCAACTGGGAGCAGCTCGACACCCTGGCAGACGCCATCACCAGCATCGAGTACCACCTGGAGCGGCTAATGGACGGCGTCGACGGCGACGATGCCATCCTGGCCATGGCCGAGGAACGACTGGAAAGCCTCGGGTTCCCACCCGGTCGCGACCCCACCTGGCAGGCCTCCGAACCGGCGACAGATGCGGCCACCGACAGCGCTTCCACTGCTCCGGCAGAAGCTCCCAAGGAGCGGGATTCCGAACTGTTGGATGACGACATCCTTGAGATCTTCGTAGAGGAAGCCGACGAAGTTCTTGAGGCCATCCAGCAGCACTACCCAACGTTCCGGACGGACCACGATAATCATGACGCCCTCAGCGAGGTGCGCCGCGCTTTCCATACCCTCAAGGGCAGCGGTCGCCTGGTGGGAGCGACAAGTATTGGCGAGCTGGCCTGGTCGGTCGAAAATCTTCTTAACCGGGTCTTGGATCGTTCAATTCAGCCGGGCGAAAGCATCATAAGCCTTCTCGACCGTGTCATTGAGCGCATTCCCGATTTGATCCAGGCGTTCCGGGACGGTCAGGCCACCGGCGATGTGGATGACCTGATGGGCGAGGCACACAGCCTCACGGACGCCCGCAATGCAGAGGAGCCCCCGGACACGGATGCCGATCACGGTGTCTACCCGGAACCTGAGCCTGAGCCAGAGCCAGAGGCAGCGCCAGAAGCTGAGAACAACGCCGGCCCTGAAAGCGACCCCCTGATTGACCAGGAAATCCTCGATATCTTCATTGAGGAAGCGGAAGAAGTCCTGGAAACCATCCATGAATACCTGCCCAGGCTGCTGGAAAGATACGAGAACACAGATGCCCTGACCGAAGTCCGCAGAGCCTTCCACACCCTCAAAGGCAGCGGCCGAATGGTCGAGGCGGAACGTATTGGCGAACTGGCCTGGGCGGTGGAAAACGCACTTAATCGGGTTCTCGATGGCACCCTTTTCATGAGCGATGACATGGCGTCGGTACTGCGGGAAGTGACCGAAGCCATTCCCACTCTGGTCGAGGACTTCCGGAAGCAGCGGCCGCCTTCAGTTGACACCGCAAGACTCGAAGCACGCGCCAATGCCCTGGCCCGCGGTGATGTTCTGGACACGGAACCCATGCCTGAGGCTGAGGCGGCGCCCGAGGCGCGGCCACCGGAAGCTGCCCACTCGGAAGCAGAGGATACCGAGGACGCTGAGCTCGATCCGATGCTCATGGATATATTCCGTTCGGAGGCCGACAGTCATCTGGACGCGCTCGATGGCTTCCTTGTGGAAGCCGAAGGGCAGGCGGCAGTGGACTATACTGATGACCTTTCCCGGGCGCTGCACACCCTCAAGGGCAGCGCGCACACCGCCGGCATCGAGCCCATCGCACAGATCACCGCGCCCATGGAAAAATTCGTCAAACGAGCCCGGGCGGCTGGCGATCAGGCGGACAGCGACGTCATTGCAATGGTTCGGCGGGTGCGCGATTTTGTGCGCGCAGGGCTGGGACGCCTGGACAGCGACCCTCTGAGCCCTCTTGATGGAATGGAGGCATTTCTTGAGGATCTCCGGGCGCTGCACCAGTCCCGTTACCCGGACGAACCAACCCCCACCGGCACCACCACACCGCCCACGGAGGAGGCTGGGGACAGTGGTCTGATCAGCATCTTCCTCAACGAGGGTATTGAACAGCTTCTGGATGCTGACCAGACCCTCGAACAGTGGCTGGAAGGCAACACGGGCGAAGCGCCGCTGCAGGCACTGATCAACAGCCTGGCAACACTCAGCGCCAGCGCAGACCGGGCCCATGTCCATCATGTCAGCGAGCTTGCCGGTGCCCTGCAACACCTCTATGAAGAAGTTGTCGAAACGCCGGATCTGCCCGTGGCCAGTCTGACACCGCTGCTGCGGGAAGCCCACGAGGCTCTGATCAACCTTATGGACCAGCTGGCGGCCGGACTCGCCACTGAAGCCCCCGCCAATCTCGTAACCCGTCTGAACGAGCAGGCGGCTGACCTGCGCCAGGCACGCAGCGACGCCGAGCAACAGGCCTTCGAGGCGCGTTTTGGCGAGGATCTCGCGTTCATGGACGAAGCTCTGAACGAAGACGTCGAGGCGGAAGCAGCACCTGAGCCTGAACCTGAACCTGAACCTGAACCTGAACCTGAACCTGAACCTGAACCTGAACCTGAAAAACAGGATGAGGCTGAACATGGCGATGAAGCCAGCGCGGATATCGATCCCGAACTTGCTGAGATCTTTCTGGAGGAAGCCCACGAGCTGATCGACAGCACCGGTGAGGCACTGCACCAATATCTTTCGGAGCCGGACAACACCGGGCTGGCCAAAACACTCCAGCGTGACCTGCACACCCTCAAAGGCGGCGCTCGGATGGCCGAAGTCGCACCGATCGCTGATCTTTCACACTCGCTGGAAGATCTGTTCGAGCTCGTGGCTGAAGGCCGACTGGCACTGGGCGAGGCCACCGGCGAAACACTGCTCGCCTGTCATGACGCGCTGGCGCGCATGGTGGAGCAGGTCGCCGCCTTTCAACCCTGTGAGCCAGCGGACAACCTGATTGAAAGGGTGCGCACCCTGATGCGGGGCGAATCTGCTGAACCAGCACCGGAGCCGGAGCCATCAGAACCGGACACGCCGTCGGAAACCACCGCCGAATCAGAGGCAGAGCCCACAAGTGCACCCGACAGCGAACTCAGCGTGCTCTTTCTGGACGAAGCCAAAGAGATCGAGGGTGCTCTAGACCAGGCTGTCCGGGACTGGGAAGGCAACCCCGATCAGGGTGAGGCGATGGCCCGGATGCGCGAGGAACTCCACACCCTCAAGGGTGGCGCTCGCCTGTCAGAGCTCACCCCCATTGCGGAGCTCGCGGACACCTGGGAAAGCACCCTGGACAGCGTCATCGAGGGAGCCGGCGACAGCCTCCAGGCTCTGAACTACAGCCAGCAGAGCCTGAAACAACTGCGCACGATGCTGGATCGTGTCGAAGCAGGCGAACCACTGGACACCACTGAGACAGAGACAGAGACCGAAGCCACAGAAGCGGCCACCGCAGAGGAAGCGGAGGATGACCCCCGCAATGTGGATCCGGAAGTCCTTGAAATCTTTCTCGAGGAAGCCGGCGAACTGGTGGATACCCTGGACCACACCCTGGCCGCCTGGCATAAGACTGAAGAAGGCGACGAAGCCACCCACAGTCAACAGGCACAACGGACCCTGCATACCATTAAAGGCGGTGCCCGACTGGCCGAACTGACCACGCTGGGGGAAAAGGCCCACCACTTCGAGAGCCTGCTCTCACGTCTCGAAACCGAGAGCACCAGGCCCAGTGAGCAGCAATGGGAGACAATCAACAGCTTCCACGACGAAATCATCAACCGCATTGAGCAGGTCCGCAGCGCCTGGCAGGCGGGAGTCGGCGGTGAACAGCCTGGGCCACCGGCAGCAGCGCCAACAACGCAAGCAGAGCAAGCGCAAACCGCTGAGACGCCGGAACAGGCCGCGGAATACGAGGCACAACCTGCCCCGGAAACAACGGCCGCGAAAAGCGAGAGCGAAACGCCGGGGCAGCAGACGCAACCACAGCAGCAGGCGCACGACCAGCGCAAGGCGGAACTGGCCCGCAGCGCCCAGGAGACCCTGCGCGTCAACGCGCAGCTGATGGACGAGATGGTCAACCTGGCCGGCGAAACCAGTATCACGCGTGGCCGCCTGGAGCAGCAGATCAGTGACTTCAGCCACACACTGGACGAGATGGCAGCCACTACTGATCGTCTGCGCGAGCAGTTGCGCCGGATGGAGAGCGAAACCGAAGCCCAGATCCTACACCGCGCTGAGCAGGAATACGGCCCGGACTATGAGCAGGACTTCGATCCATTGGAGATGGACCGCTACTCCTCCATCCAGCAGCTTTCCCGGGCTCTGTCGGAATCCGCTTCGGACCTGGCTGATCTGCGCGAGACCATGAGTGAAAAGGTGCGTGACGCCGAGACCCTGCTCCTGCAGCAGCAACGCACCAACACTGAGCTTCAGGAAGGGCTCATGAAGACGCGCATGGTCCCCTTCTCCTCCATGGTGCCGCGCCTGAGACGGATTGTGCGCCAGATCTCCGGTGAGACCGGCAAGAAGGCTCACTTCGAGGTCAGCAACGCCGAGGGCGAGCTCGACCGCACCGTGCTGGACCGCATGGTGGCACCGCTTGAACACATGCTGCGCAACGCCATCGACCATGGCATTGAGGACGCCACCGAACGCGAGCAAGCGGGTAAACCCACCACCGGCAATGTTCGCCTGGATCTCAGCCGCGAAGGCGGCGAGGTGGTTCTGCGCCTGGAAGATGACGGCGGCGGGGTCGACACGGAAAAAGTCCGCCAGAAGGCCATCAAACAGGGGCTTCTTGAAAGCGGCGAGGACCTCACCGATCATGAGATCCTGCAATTCATCCTGCAGCCCGGCTTCTCCACCGCCGCCTCCGTGACTCAGATCTCCGGGCGTGGCGTCGGCATGGATGTGGTCGCCAGCGAGATCAAGCAGCTCGGCGGCAGTCTGGACATCGACTCCACCCTGGGCCGCGGCAGTGTATTCACGGTCCGGCTGCCGTTCACCGTCTCGGTGAACCGCGCGCTGATGGTCACCATCGGCGATGACTACTACGCCATCCCGCTGAACACCATCGAGGGCATCGTGCGGGTCTCCACCTATGAACTGGAGGAGTACTATCAGCCCGACGCCCCGCTGTACGAATACGCAGGGCAGCAGTACCGTTTGCAGTACCTGGGGGCACTGCTCAATTCCGAAAGCCAACCCAAGCTTCAGGGCCAGGCCCTGCCACTGCCGGTGATGCTCGTGCGCGGCGCGGACCAGCCCATGGCTCTGCAGGTGGACAGCCTCATGGGAAGCCGCGAGATCGTGGTCAAATCCCTGGGGCCGCAATTCGGCAGTGTGCGCGGTGTCTCCGGCGCCACCATCCTGGGTGACGGCAACGTGGTGGTGATACTTGACCTGCCGGCCATGATCCGTGGCGACATTCTGGCCCAGCGCCAACGCATGCTGGCCCAGGTCGAGACCCGCGAGACACCACGCGAACAGCGCCCGACCCAGGTCATGGTCGTGGACGACTCGGTGACGGTGCGTAAGGTCACGTCGCGCCTTCTGGAACGTCACGGCATGGAAGTGCTTTTGGCCAAGGATGGGCTCGACGCCGTCGGCCAGCTCCAGGATCGTCGCCCGGATGTGGTGCTGCTGGATATTGAGATGCCGCGCATGGACGGCTTCGAGGTGGCCAGCTTCATCCGGCATGACAGCAAGCTCAGTGACGTGCCCATCATCATGGTCACTTCCCGCACCGGCGATAAGCATCGGGAGCGGGCCGAGGCCATTGGCGTCAACCACTACCTCGGCAAGCCGTTCCAGGAGCAGGAGCTACTGGACACTATCATGGAGCATGTCAGTATCGGGGCTGAACAATGAGTACAGACAGCGCTGTGATCGTCATCGCCGATGACGTACTGCAGCGTCATCGGCTGCAACAAACGCTGGACAAGCACGGGGTACCCGTCGCTTTTATGGGAGATCCACAGCGTTTCGCGGCTCTTGATAAAAGCCCTGAAGCAGCCCTCTGCTTGATCGCACTCGCTGATGAGCAGGAATACCCGGAACTCATCGAGACGCTACTGGCGGCGGATGATCGCCCCCTTCTGTTCGGCCCGGGTGCGGCGCCGGAGCCCGGCCACCAGGAGTACGTGCGCTGGGAACGGCGCCTGTTCGCCAAGCTGGAGGATCAGCTGGGCAGCCTGGAGCCCCTGGAAAACCAGAACAGCCTCGATGCACTGGCTTCAGAACTGGAAACACGCGATCGCCTGCCTATGCCAACCTGGGTGGCACCTGCCGGGGAAGACGAGACAGCGCGGGAGCTCTGGGTTCTGGGCGCATCCCTGGGTGGCCCGGCGGCGGTCAAGGCGTTTCTCGACGCCCTGCCCGGTCGCTTGCCAATCGCCTTCGTCTACGCACAGCACATTGATGCTCATTTCAGTGGTGTGCTCAGCCGCGTGCTGACCCGTGACTCGGAGTGGTCGGTGGTCACCGCCGAACCCGGCCGCAGGCTGAGGTGCGGTGACGTTCTACAGGTGCCAGTGGATCAGGAACTATGGCTGGACGAAGAAGCGCGCGTCCAGCTCCGCGATAGCCCCTGGACTGGCCCCTATGGTCCGTCGATTGACCAGCTCATGGCCAATCTTGCGCGGGTTCACGGTGGTTATTGCCACAGTATCCTCTTCAGCGGCATGGGCAATGACGGCGCTCTTGGCGCACCGGCGCTCCAGCAGGCGGGCGGCGACATCTGGGTGCAGCGCCCGGATACCTGCGCCAGTCCGGCCATGCCCGAATCCATCTTGGCAACCGGTACGACAGAGTTCGAGGGCGACCCGCGCGAACTGGCAGAACGCCTGCTGCGAGTACTTTCGCAGCGGACCCTCCTGTCCGGCCGCTCTCAGTGCCATTCAGCCTGACTCGATCTGCGAGGAAACCATCATGGCGGAGAACCCCGAACAACTAGCCTGCGTTCTGATCCCGGTTCAGGACACCACCCTGCTTCTACCCAACGTCTCCGTTGCCGAGATCGTGGATTACGAACCCGACCCTGCGGACGGGGATGAGGAATGGATACTCGGCAGGCTCCAGTGGCGGGGCGTCAGCCTTCCTGTCCTGTCCTGGGAGGGCGCCAACGGAGGTGACCCTTTCCCACCCGAGGGTCGGCGTGGCCGGATACTGGTACTCAACACCATTACCGAACGCCATGCCGCAATGCCATTCATGGCCATGGCAACGCGGGGCATTCCCCGTCAGGCCAAGGTCAATCCCGAGGATCTGCGGAAAGAACCCGAGGCCAGCGGCGACGCCACCCTGATGGCCGTGGTTTTTGAGGGTGAGCACTGTGTGATTCCGGATATGTCAGTCCTCGAGGACCTGGCCCAGCGCGCTGGCGGCTGAGGTTCCGTTGTTCTCATGCGAATGTTACCGTATAACATATGATGCATCCACTGCCCTACCGCTCCCACGATCACGAGGCCTGCGTCAGTCAGGCCCTGAATGATGCCCGGCGTATCTGCGCCGAGAAAGGCGCACGCCTTACCCGGCTTCGGGAACAGGTTCTGGCGCTGGTCTGGCAGTCGCACCGGCCACTGGGTGCGTATGACATCCTCGATATCCTCAACGGCGAAGGCCGGCGCTCGGCGCCCCCCACCGTCTATCGCACTCTGGACTTTCTGCTGCAGATGGGTCTCGTTCACCGGATCGCTTCACTCAATGCCTTCGTCGGATGCAACCAGCCTGACCACCGCCATACCGGCTGCTTCCTGATCTGCCGCCAGTGCCATAACGTGTTGGAGCTGGAAGCGGCCGGTATCCAGAAGGCCATAGACGATGAAGCCCAAGTGTATGGCTTCCGTAACGAGGAGACGGTGGCTGAGGTAACCGGCCTGTGTCCAGCCTGCCGGGAGAAGGCCAGCAATTATGACTGAGCCCGTGGTATCGCTCGAGGATGCCGGCCTGCGTTATGGCGAAACCCATGTCCTGCACGACCTGACCTTCAGCATGAGCGAAGGCGATATCGTCACCGTCATCGGCCCCAACGGCGCGGGCAAGACCAGCCTGATCAAACTAATCCTAGGTATCGAAAAGCCCAGCTCCGGCTCTGTACGCCAGCGCGCCGGGACCCGTGTGGGTTACGTGCCGCAACGCATGACGCTACAGCCTACCCTGCCCCTCACAGTGCGGCGCTTTCTCGGGCTAGCTGGCGGCGATGGCAGGGCTATCGAGGGAGCGTTAGCGCGTACCGGCGTAGCTCAGTTGGCAGACGAATCCGTGCACCATCTGTCCGGCGGCGAGTTCCAGCGCGTCCTGCTGGCTCGGGCTATACTGCGCCGCCCGCAGCTGCTGATTCTGGATGAACCCGCCCAGGGGCTCGACGTCAACGGCCAGTCCGCGCTCTACGAACTGATTCAGTCCCTGCGAGATGAACTGGACTGCGCGGTACTGACCGTTTCCCACGACCTGCACGTGGTCATGGCTTCAACGGACACTGTGCTGTGTCTCAATGGCCACATCTGCTGCCGTGGCCAACCGGAACAGATCTCACAGGATCCAGCCTTTACCCAGCTTTTCGGCGAACACCTCGCCAATACTTTGGCAGTTTACCATCACCACCATAATCACAGCCACGATGTGCACGGAGATACCGTGCCATGATCGACCTGATCCTGAACGACTTCTTCTGGCGGGCCATGGCCGGTGGCCTGATGGTGGCTCTGGTGGCCGGGCCTCTGGGTTGTTTCGTTGTCTGGCGGCGCATGGCCTACTTCGGAGACACCCTGGCGCATTCCGCCCTGCTGGGCATTGCTCTGGGCACCGCCTTCCAGACCAACCTCAACCTGAGCATTGTACTGGTGTGCGTACTGCTGGCAGTGATCCTGATGCTGCTTTCACGCCAGCAGTCGCTCGCCAGCGACACCCTTCTGGGCATCCTATCCCACAGCTCACTAGCCATCGGCTTAGTCGTTCTGGGCATGATGCAGGATTTCAGCATCGACCTGACCGGTTACCTGTTCGGCGATCTGCTTGCCATCAACCAGAAGGATCTGCTCTGGATCGCTCTGGGCGGCGCCTTCATCCTGATGCTCACAATCTGGCTCTGGCGCGGCCTGTTGATGATCACCATCCACGAGGAACTGGCGGCGGTGGAGGGTCACCGCACTGGCCTTCTGCGGCTGGCTCTGATGCTGATGCTATCGCTGGTGATCGCCACCGCCATGAAGATCGTGGGCGTTCTGCTGATCACCGCCCTGCTCATTATCCCCGCCGCCGCCGCCCGCCCGCTGGCCGCCACGCCCGAGCGCATGGCAATGATCGCCTCTGTACTGGGCATGGGATCGGTAGTGGCGGGCATGACTCTGTCCTGGCACATGGACACCCCTGCCGGCCCCTCGGTAGTCGTTGCCGCTTTCGGCTTCTTCCTGGTGCTCTGGGTGATACGAGCGCGCTCACCCGCCTAGGCTTGCCGCTTGGTCTGCACACGCCACTGAGCTACAGTGACCTTAAGCAGATAGCGCGGGAGCCAGGACGATGGAACCGGAAAGCATACCCGATACCGATCAGCCGCGATGGTACCGTGTGCTTGCCCCGCTCGTGCTGGGCGTGGGTCTGGCGCTGAGCCTGCTGCTGTGGGCTGAGACACGCCAGGCCCTGACCCGCGCCGCAACCACCGGCAACGATCCGGTATTCCCCGACCTCCTGCTCGTGTGCGGTATTGTGCTGAGCATTGGGCTGGCCTTCATCACCTGGCGAGTTGTACGTGCCCACCGCCTGACCATCCGCCGTCAGGTCAGACTGGAGCGCCTTCGCGAACGCGACAGCCGTGCCCTGGAGAACAAACGCCTGGAAAAAGAGGTAATGAGCCGGGCACTATCTGACAGTGAGCAGCGTACCCGGGATTTCATCCAACTGGGAACCGCCATCGCCCTGGAACTGGATGATGCGTGCGCCATCGGCTATGTTTCACCCCAGGTGGAAGCCTTGCTGGGGCACACGCCCTCGACCCTGGCAGGGGAGCGCGTTGATCTCCTCCTGCCGGAGGCCGAATACCAACGCCTTGAAGAGGCCCTCAATACCAGTCGCCGCGAGGCTCGCCATACCAGCCTGGATACCTGGCTCAGGGATCCTGAGGGGCACACCCTGGCGGTAAACCTGCGCGTGTGTACGGTGGTGGATGCGCTGTCCCACTGTCAGGGCTTCCGTGTGGTCGCGTCGCCACGCGGTCCCATTGAATAGCGGCATTGCGCCTCCATCTCTGCTAACAGAGATAGCCTGAACATAGCGCCAGACGCTGAACAGAGGATCACCGATGGAATTCAAGGATTACTATAAGATTCTGGGTGTCGACGAAGACGCCTCCAAATCCGAGATCAAGTCCACCTATCGTAAGCTTGCACGCAAGTACCATCCAGATGTGAGCAAGGAGGCGGACGCGGAGGATCACTTCAAGGACGTCAGTGAAGCCTATGAGGTGCTGAAGGACGACGAGAAACGCGCCGAGTATGACCAGCTCCGCAAGCACGGTCAGACGAGTGACGGCGGTTTTGATCCGCCGCCCGGCTGGGAGTCCGATGCAAGCTTCTCCCGGGGTGGTTTCACCGGCGCCGACAGCATGGACTTCAGTGATTTCTTTGAGTCCATATTCGGTGGTGCTGGCGGTGGCTTCCGCCAGCAGCGCGGGCAGGGTTTCGCCATGCGTGGCGAGGATCTTCACCATCAGCTGTCGCTGTTTCTGGAGGAAGCCTACAACGGCTGTGAGAAGTCCCTACGTATGCAGCAGCCCGAACCCGGGCAGGACGGTCGGGTCCAGCGCCGCGAACGCACACTGAACGTGAAGGTACCTGCCGGCGTTCGCGACGGCCAAACCATCCGGTTGCGCGGTCAGGGCGGCCCCGGCATCGGCAACGGCCCGAATGGCGACCTCTATCTGGACATCCAGATAGCCCCCCATCCACACTTCCGGTTGGAAGGAGGGGATCTGTATGTGACCGTTCCGGTAACGCCCTGGGAAGCCGCTCTGGGAGGTCGCATTACAGTGCCTACCATGGGTGGCAGGGCCACGCTCACCATCCCCGAAGGCTCGCGCGAAGGCAAAAAACTGCGCCTGCGCGGCAAGGGCATGCCCGGCAAGAAGCCGGGTGACCAGTACGTGGTCCTGCAGGTTGCCATGCCACCGAAACAGACGGAACGCAGTCGCGAGCTCTTCCGTGAGCTGAGCGACGAAGTGCCGTTCAACCCACGCGAACACCTGGGAGTCTGACCATGAGCAGCAGAACGCCCCAAGCCGAAATGATGGACAACCTGGTGCGGCTGACCCTGCGTGATGTCTGCCACGACTGCCAGGTCAACGCCGAATACGTCATCGAGCTGGTTGAATTCGGTGTTGTGCAGCCGCGCGAAGGCCGCAACCCGCGTGAGTGGATCTTTGCGGGTGAGGATCTGGTCCGGGTGAAGAAGGCGGAACGGTTACGACGGGATCTTGAGGTCAACCTCCCCGGGGTGGCGCTTTCCCTGGACCTGCTGGAGGAGCTCCGTGAACTGCGCCGGCGAGTGGATGATCTGGAGCGGGACTTGATGCGTGACTGAGGCTTAACCCAGCTCGGATAACGGCCGCGCAACCTGCGCGACACGGTCGTTGTCCACAAGCTCCAGAAAGTAGTCTCCCAGGCGCTCGCTCTCGGCCATGGCCCGCCGCCAATGGGCTTCGCGCGTGGCGTCATTGCCCTGATAGGCAGGGAAGTCGCGCCTGTCTGGCAGGCGGCCATCGGGTAGTGTCTCCAGATAGGAAGGCGTAGGCGTAATCATGACCATGTTGCGCAGGCGCTCGGGGTCGCCGTGTCGCCACGGCAGCGTCTTGTCGAACCACCCGGGCACCACCCGTGGTGTAAAATGCGGATACAGCACCAGATCATCGCCAGCATAGGGCATATCCAGATGATAATCCGTAAGACCACCGTCCCGGAAACAACGCCCCGCCACACCGGGAATTCGCTCGACAGCCCGCATCACCATGGGAATAGAACCGGACGCCAGCAGTGAAGCCTGGAGATTGTCCGCATTAAGGACCTCATGGCGCCCCGGAAAATCATCAAAGATTTCAAGCGGGGGCGCGGCACGCTCGTCGTGCATCACGATGCGTTCAAACCCGAGCTGAATCCAGGGCCGATGGATGGCATTCGCCAATACCACAGGCGCCAGCCCCGCCATCAGGAGCGCTTTGTGATCTGACGCCACCAACCCGCGGGAGCGCGCCACCATCACGTTCAACCGGTAGCGCTGCTGCTCGAAGATGCCACTTTCCTGCCCACCGATCAGCGCCTCCAGCATCTCTTCGCACTGCCTGGAGACCTGCTGCGGTGTCACATCCTTGGGGAAACGCTGGGCGGTGTAGAGCTCGCCCAGGCGCTCCAGTGCGGCGACCGGTTCCGGCGTGCAGGCGCAGGCAAAACGCCAGCTGCCGATGGAAGAGCCGATGAGCGCGCGCTCACGTGGCGCCCGCTCCAGCCAGTCTCCGAACAGCACCCGATCCAGCCCCTGCAGACCCAGAGCCTTGGGGCCTCCGGCCGCGCCGGGGATGATGCCCACATCCTCAGGACGGAGCCCGCGCTCACGGATACGGTCCAGCGCACGATCACCAGCATGGATATTCAACGGTGGTTTGGGATCAGTCATCAGTGCCGTCAGTCATTCCCCAAAGCAATACGACGTCGGAAGGCCAGGTAGTGCTGGAGTGTTTCCGCAGGCGCCTCAAAATGGGGATAGTGGCCAATGTCGTCCAGCAGTGCAATCCCGCGATCGCTCACTAGTTCCCGATAGCGCTGGAGCATTGCCTGCCCAGAGACCGGATCCGCGCCCCCCCAGATCAGAAGCGCTGGCTGGTCCATGGACTGAAGGGCGCCCACCCAGCGGTGTCTATGGATGCGCCGCTCCTCCATGTAGTGCATGATCCGATGGATGACACCGCGGCCGTTGTTGTGGATCAGCAGCTGCCAGAAGTCTTCAATGTCCCTTGCTGTCGGCTGGGTGGCCGCGCCGAATAGGCGCGCCAGGCTCGACTCGAACACTCGCCGCGTCAGAACCCGACTGACAAGCCCACCCAGTGGCCCCAGCAGGAGCTTCTGAATCAGGATGGGCTGATGCACCTCCGGAAACAGAGCCGCGTTCATCAAAGCCACGCTCTCAATACGGAACCCAAGGCTGCCCTCAAGATTCCGGGCCAGAAGTTCCTGGGCCACTGTTGCGCCATAGTCATGGGCCAGAACGTGAACCCGCTCCTCGCCCATCTGTTCCAGCCAGCCCTGAATGAGATCCGCCTGTTCGATCAGTGAATAGGGGTGGTCCTGAGGCTTATCCGAGAACCCGAATCCCAGCATATCCGGCGCCAGCAGCCGGTAATGCTCACTCAATGCGGGCCAGAGTCGATGCCAGTCCCAGGAAGCGGTGGGAAAACCATGGATCAGAAGCAACGGCGCTCCGCGCCCGCCTATTCGGCTGAAGACAGCGTACTCGCCGAACATGAACCAGCACCCGGTCTCCTGCCAGCGCTGCAGCCGGTGGGATTCCCCCTCAACACGGCCCTGCGGGTTAGTGGCATCTCTATTCCATGGCATCGCGTGCTCTCCCTGTTGGCGCTGAAACGGATCAGCCTGGCGCCACCGAGTCTATCGCAATGTGCGATCTGCAACGAACCCATAGCGCGGTCATCCAATGTTTTTATTGAGTCGTAACCAAAGGGTCAGAATAATCTGCACGCTGTTTCCAATTGTCCCTCTCTATGAATGACAGGGAAGAGCGCGGCATAATAGTTAGCTGATCAACGATGGGTTAAACCGGGAGTACACCATGGAAAACAACACTGAGGGGCTGGCGGCGGATTACCGGGACATCATCCACCGGCTGGGCGAGGATCCTGAGCGCGAGGGCCTGGCGAACACCCCGGAGCGCGCCGCCAAGGCCATGGAGTTCCTGACCCGCGGTTACCACGAGGATCTGGATTCTATCGTCAACGGCGCAATTTTCGAATCCTCTAACGATGAAATGGTCGTTGTTCAGGATATTGAACTCTACTCCCTGTGCGAACATCACCTGCTGCCATTCGTGGGCAAGTGTCACATCGCCTACCTGCCTAACGGCCGGGTTCTGGGGCTTTCCAAGTGCGCACGCATTGCTGACATGTTCGCCCGCCGCCTTCAGATCCAGGAGTCGCTCACGCGCCAGATCGCCGAGGCCGTACAGGAGGTAACCGGAGCCAAAGGGGTGGCCGTGGTGATCGAGGCTTACCACATGTGCATGATGATGCGCGGTGTGGAAAAGCAAAACTCCACCATGAAGACATCGGTGATGCTGGGCACTTTCCGCGAGTCCCAGGCTACACGTATGGAATTCCTGACCCTGCTCAACCACAGCTGACCATTACGGGGCCGCCATGAGCGACGCGAATACCGCCACCATCCGAATCAAGAATCTCCGTCTGCGCACCTTTGTGGGCATCAAAGAGGAAGAAATCAACAACCGCCAGGATGTCGTGATCAATGTACGGCTGGTGTATGATGCTGATCTGGCCATCCGCAATAATGATATTGAGGCGGCCCTGAACTATCGCACCATCACCAAAAACATCATCGCCCATGTCGAAGGCAATCGCTTTGCTTTACTGGAGCGGATGACCAGGGAGGTACTCGACCTGGCGATGGCTCCCGAGGCCGTACTGGAAGCTGAGGCCGAAATCGATAAGCCCCACGCACTGCGCTTCTCGGACTCAGTATCCGTGGCGCTGAGGGCCAACCGCTACAGCTCCTAAAGCCCATGGACATTTGTGCACACCTTCTTACACTGAGGGGCTCACCTCTATCGGCCGTGAGGCCCCATCGCAATGTTCCTGCGTTCGCTGTTCAGCGCTGACAACCGCCCCTCCCTCTTGCTTATCCTGGCCTGGCTCAGCGCCCTAGTGATGGTTGCAGCCGGCACCATACTGGCATGGCACCAAGGGCAATTCTGGACGCCGTTATTGGTCACCGCCGGCATTCTGATCATCCTGCTGCTGGCTCTATGCCAGGGACTTCGCCGCCAAAGCCAGCTCCTGGAGCAGACCCGAAGCGCCCTGCGCCAGGAAACCGACCGGCGTCTGAGCGCCGTAGCCGATCTCGAGCGCATCGCCAGCAACGACCCCCTGACGGGCCTCGCCAACCGCCATTTCTTCATGGAAGATCTGGACTACGCTGTGAAGCGCGCCCACCAGACCGGGGAGCAGATCGCGGTGATTGCACTCGATCTGGACGGTTTCCAGACCCTCAATAACACGATGGGGCACGACTACGGCGATCAGTTGCTTGTTGCAGTGGCCGAGCGCCTGCGGACACTGGAGGACAGCAATCACCTGTTCTGCCGTGCCAGCAGCGACGATTTCTACCTGCGCTGCTACCCGCTGTCGGACCTGGAATCGCTGATCCATCTGATGGACCGTGTACGGGATCTTTTCCGACTCCCCATCCGGATGGAGGACGAGGACCGTTATCTCTCCGCCTCCATCGGTGTCGTGCTCTTCCCGGATCACGTCAGAGACGCGCAGTCTCTCATCGCCAGCGCCGAGGCCGCGCTCAATCAAGCTGCGGAGCTGCCCGGCACGCGCTACCAATTCTACAATGAACGTCTGCACGAACAGATCCGGGAGCGGATGGAGCTGCACTGGGGACTGCATGATGCGCTTGAACAGAACCGCTTCCATCTGCGCTATCAGCCGCAACAGGATATGGCCACCGGCGAGTGGGTCGCGGTGGAAGCCACGCTCAGCTGGGACCATCCCGAACGTGGGGAGCTGGAGCCGGAATCGTTCATGGAGGCGGCTCTGGAGACGGGCCTGGCGTCAGCCATTACCAGTCATACCATCACATTGGTCAGCGAACAGTTGCGGCGCTGGCGTCACCGCGGCGCGCTTGACCTGACCGTGGCCGTCAATCTCTATGGGCCGGAGCTGGACGACAGCAGACTGGTGGCGCATATCGCCGGGATCCTGAAGCGCAATGAAGTTGCCCCTGAAACACTGGAACTAGAGCTGGCCGAAGACAGCCTGGCTCATAACACGGAACAGCGTGAACAGAGGCTGCGGGCACTGAGTGAGTTGGGTCTGCCCATCAGCATTGATCATTTCGGGCAAGGCACGGCGTCACTGGCCTGGGTACGCGATTTCCCGGTGCATCAGGTAAAAATCGAGCCGGGCTTTGTACGCCGCGTCACCAGCCGTCATAATGACAGCGTTATCGTCAGAGCGATTATTCATCTGGCCCATAATCTGGGCATGCAGGTGACCGCTACAGGTGTCGATACCGACGCCCACCTGACGTTCATCAACGCACACCGATGCGACTTCGCCCAGGGTGAACGGATCAGCCCAGCCTTGGCCCCGGATGAGCTGGCGGAACGCATCGGTCGCAAGCAATCCAATACAGCAGAGTATCCCTGACCATCATGCGCCGTCTGATCATCACCACACTCAGCTTTGCCGCTATCGCCATCGTCACCTTTGGAGCCACACAACTGGTCGCCAACAACGGCAAGGAAACAGCCACGACAGACGAGGTATCCGCTCCGACCGAGGAAACCCTCACTGTCTTTGCCTCGCCAACCTGCGGCTGCTGCAGCGATTGGATTGAGCACATGCGGGACAAAGGCTTCCAGGCCGAAAAACGCGAGGTGAGCAACATCAATCGCGTGAAAAAGGAAGCCGGCCTGCCACGCGCACTGGCCAGCTGCCATACGGCCTTCATCGGCGGTTACATCATCGAGGGCCATGTGCCCGCCTCCGACGTCAAGCGCCTTCTGCGCGAGCAACCAGAGGCGGCCGGGCTGAGCGTACCGCGTATGCCAATGGGCTCGCCCGGAATGAAAGTACAAGGCCGTGGCCGGGATGCGTTCGATGTGATTCTCTTCCGCAAAAACGGGAACCAGGAAGTTTTCCAGCATTACCCAGCCCAGAGCAGCCTCTGATTCCATTATACTGCATCATCGCAATCGCCAGCCCAGCAACAGGTACCCGTTTTAATGCTCAATCCCGACGCACTGAACCAGCTCAAACAGCTCCGCACCGATATCCAGTCCGACAAGGCGCTGTTTGCCGGCACCATTAAGCGCGTAACCGGCCGCTTTGGTTTCGTTACCCTTGATGACGGCCGCGACATCTATCTACCTAAGGACGAAGCCCAGAAGGTATTGCTGGGTGATCGCGTCCAGATCCAGATCACCGAGGGCAATGACGGTAAACAAGCGGGTGAGCTTGAAACTGTCGATGAGCGGGTCCTGGATTCTTTCGTCGGCCAATACGTCGTCAGAGGCAAAGGCCACTTTGTGGCGCCAGACATCAACGGCCTGAGCCGATGGTTCTTCGTACCCCCGAAACAGCGTAACGACGCGAAGCATGGCGATTTCGTCCATGCCCGAGTAACACGCCACCCCTTCAGTAGCGGCAATGCCCAGGCCGAGGTGCTGAGCGTCATTGGCAACGAATCGGACCCAGGCATCGAACGTGGCTACGCCGTGGCCAAGTACCAGCTGCGCGACGAATGGCCCGAGACCGTGAACGAGGAGGTGGCAACCCTCTCGGAAACCGCCATTGAACAGGCCACCACCGGGCGTGAGGATCTGACGGACCTACCCTTTGTGACCATTGATGCCCCCAGCACCCAGGATATGGACGACGCCGTGATGGCTCAGGCGCTACCCGGGGGCGGCTGGCGCCTGTGTATCGCCATTGCGGACCCAGCGGCACTGCTGCCGGAAGACGGCGCCACCGAGCAGGAAGCGCGGTTGCGCGCCAGCTCCGCCTACTTTCCCGGCCAGCCCAGGGCCATGCTGCCATCGGCCATCAGCCAGGATCTGGGCTCACTCATGGCGGGCAAAGACCGGTTGGCACTTGTCTGTGACCTGCGGCTGGACGCCCAAGGCAACATGGGCGATTACCAACTACAGGCCGCCACCATCCGCTCTCACGCCAAACTTGCCTACGAAAGCGTGGCCGCCCTTTTTGAGGGCCGGACCGACGAGGAGATCCAGGCGCTGAACGACACCACCCTGGAGAGCCTCAACCAGCTCAAATCCGTGGGCGAGACCCTGCGCCAGTGGCGCGAGACCAACGCCCTGGTCAACGAGGAACGGCCGGATTACCGCATCCGGCTGGATGAGAATCGCAAGATCCGAAGCATTGAAAAACGCTACCAGACCAGTGCCCACCGTCTGATCGAGGAATGCATGATCGCGGCCAACCGTTGCGCGGCGGACTTCCTGCAACAGCGCAGCGGCGATGGACTCTTCATCACCCACGCAGGCGTGCGGGACGAGAAAGCGGATAATATCCGCCAGCTACTGGAGCAGCACTGCCCGGAATTGCTGGACCTCGATCCCACCACAGCGGAAGGCTTCACCAGCCTCGTTCGCCGAGCCTCGGCTCTGGAGACAGACCTACCGGTCAAGGCCATTGTGATGCGTCAGCTGGAACGGGCTGAAATGGCCACCGAGGCGGCCCCCCATCAGGGAATGGGCCTGGCCCTCTACACCACCATGACCTCGCCGCTGCGCAAGTACAGTGACTACTTTGTGCATCGGTTGATCCGCTACCACCTGGGCCTTGCCAGTAAACCCGAATGGGATGACGCTGTACTCAAAGCGCTGCAGGAGTCGCAGTGGCAGCTGCGCCAAGCGGTGAACGAAATGGAGAACAGCCTCAAGTGCCAGTTCGCACCCAGCTTGGGGGAAGAACCATTGGAGGGCAGCATCGTTCAGGTGAACGCCGGAGGCTTCCAGGTGAAGCTCGACGATACAGGCCTCGTCGGCTTTGTGGCAGCACGCGATCTACCGGAGAAGTTCAGCTTCGACCCGGTCACCCACACCATTACCAGCGATCAGCGCCGCTTCCGGCTGGATCAGCCGGTCACGGTGCGCTTCAAGGAAGTCGATGAGGAGCGCCGCCAGATCCGCTTCAACCTGGTCGACGCCTGACCGCTTCCACTCCTACTGATCGGCCCCGAGTGCCTCAGCGCGCTCGCGGCTGACCGTCAGCTCATCCGGATTGTTTTCAGGAAGCGTCCACCCCTGGAGGTGCTTTTCCACCAGTGTGGTAATCATGTCCAGATGATCCTCATCTGAGTTAAGCGCCGGAATGTAATGAAAATCCTCACCGCCGGCCTCCATAAAGTACTCCCGGTTTTCCTCATCGATTTCCTCAATGGTTTCCAGGCAGTCTGACGAAAAGCCAGGGCAGACCACATGGACCCGCTTCACGCCCTGGCCCGGTAATGACTTCATGGTCTCGTCGGTATAGGGCTGCAGCCACTCCTCATTGCCGAAGCGGGACTGGAAAGTGGTCATGTATTCACCCTCGCGCAGCCCCAGTCGCTTCGCCAGCAGGCGCGTGGTTTTATGACACTCACAGTGATAGGGGTCGCCGTTAAGCAGATAACGCTTGGGAACCCCATGGTAGGACAGCACCAGCATGTCCGGCCGGCCATTGTCATCCCAGAAGCGCTCAATTTTGCGCGCTACAGCCTCAATGTATGGATCAAAATCATGATAATGGCTGATGAAGCGCAGATCCGGCAGCCAGCGCCGCTGCTGGAAGTCCTGAGCCAGCGCGTCAAAGGTGGAGCCGGTCGTGGAAGCGGAATACTGCGGGTACATCGGCAGCACCAGCAGCTGGCGCACGCCACGGCGTTGAAGGTCATCAATGGCGGAGGCAATCGATGGGTTGCCGTAGCGCATGGCGTAGGCCACCTCGATGTTCTGCCCATAGCGGAACTGCAAGCGCTGCTTCAGGCCTTCGCTCTGGCCCTTTGTATGCACCAGCAGCGGTGACCCCTCCTCGCTCCAGACACTGCGATAACCTTCAGCAGATTTTTTCGGCCGAGTGCGCAGCACAATACCATGCAGAATCAGCCACCACAGAAGCCGCGGCAGCTCGATCACACGGGGATCCGAAAGGAACTGGTCCAGGTAGCGACGCAGCGCCGGCGTGGTTGGTTCGTCCGGCGTGCCCAGATTGGTGATAAGCACCCCCACCTTTGCCGGTTGGTCGTGGGTGAAGTGTTCACTCATGCCGCGGTATTTCATACGGTTGGATTCCCCGTTGTACTGGAATGGATTGACTTGAGTCCCATACGCACCATCATGAAAGCTGGTTTCCTGCAGGAGGCGACTCGATGACCGCCAAGCAACTTCTGATCGTTGCCCATACGCCCTCACCCAATACCTCGCGCATGGCGGAGGCGGTTGTCAGGGGTGCCCACCACAAGGATATCGAAAACGTCGAGGCCCAGCACCTACCTCCCCTGCAAGCAGGCCCGGATGATGTCCTTGCAGCGGACGCGATCATTCTCGGCACCACGGAGAATCTCGGAACCATGAGCGGTGCGCTAAAAGATTTTTTTGACCGGATCTATTACCCCTGCCTGGAACAGACACAGGCTCTGCCTTTTGCCAGTTTCGTGCGGGCTGGGAAGGACGGCACCGGAACCCTGAGAGCCATCAGCAGCATCACCACAGGGCTCCGCTGGCGGGCCATTCAGGAACCTCTGCTCTGCCACGGAGAGTTTCAGGAGGAATTCATAACCCAGTGTGAGGAGCTGGGATTATACATGGCGGCAGGATTGGATGCGGGCATGTTCTAACGGGCGCCCCGATCCCTGGGGACAGTGAAGCGCCCGTTCGCGTTAAGCGGGTCTGCCTTACTTCTGACCTTGGCCTTGACTCCGCTGCTGCTGCATCTGCTGCTGCATACGCTGCATCTGTTGACGCTGCTTCTTCATCTGCTTTTCAAGTTCCTTGCGCTGCTTTTCGGTGAATACCGATTCCACACGCGACTGCAGCAGAATACTCTCAGCGGTCATTTCACCGGTAAGTTCACCCAGCTTCTTGGCATCCTCGCGGATCGCCTGCTCGTCATAGTCCGGCCCAACACGGCCATCAAGCTTTTTCTGAAGCTGCTGGATCTCCTTCTGGGTATCTTGGATGTCACCCTGCATTTCATCAAGGATGCCGCGGATTTCTTCCTGCTGATCATCGCTCAAATCAACCATCTTTGCCAGCTGATCCACCTGGTCACCACCCTGCTGACCCATCTGCTGGGCACCGGCGGTGAAGGCCATCGCCATGGCAAGGCCGGCGGCGAGGAGTCGGAAGGTTTTCATAGGGAACACTCCGGTTTTGGTGTTAATGATGTATGAGTTCGTGAGCATAACGCGACTCCAGGGGGTCTTTCACGCATTCAGTCCATCATTTCATTAACACTTTTACAGATAGGGCGACATCAGCCGCGCGATGCCGTTACGCAGCCGCACCGGAAGCCAGGCACTGCGCAGCTCATCCAGCCCAATCGGGTGCGCCCGGGCTCGCACCTGATCAACCAGCTGCTCCAGGGAGCGGGTCAGGCGTGGTTCGTAGCATTCCAGATTGCACTCGAAGTTCAGGCGCAAGCTGCGCGGGTCCCAGTTGGCGGAGCCGACCATGCACCAGCGGCCGTCGACCGTGAACAATTTGCTATGGTCAAACTCGCCAGGGCTGTACCAGACCCTGACGCCCCATTGGAGCAGCCCCTCAAGCTGGCCGCGGCAAGCCCAGTCCACTATGGGCAGATTGTTCCTCAACGGCAGCACCACATCCACAGTAACGCCGCGCAGGGCCGCCGTTTTGAGCGCATCCTGGACAGTGGCGTCGGGCAGGAAATAGGGCGTCATGATCCGCACGTGATAGCGGGCTAAAGACAGCGCACCCACCATGATCTGGCGCAACGTATCCAGATTCTCGTCCGGCCCATCGGGAATAACGCGGCTAAGCGTGGCTCCGGGCGCATAGGGCCGGGGGAACCAACGCTTCCCGTTGAGCCGCTCTCGGCATGCGAACGCCCAGTCCTCGGCAAAGATTGTTTGGAGCTCGGCTACTACCGGGCCCTCAATGGCAAAATGAAGATCCCGGATAGGGTGCCGTGGCTGGGCCTCGATGCAGTTGCCGGCGTCAATATTAAGGCCGCCGCTGAATCCCAACAGGCCGTCCACCACCAGCATCTTGCGGTGGTTACGCAGGTTCATGAAGGGCATGGCCAAAGGAGTACGCGTGGGCATGAAGCGGGCATAGGGTACCCGCTCGCGGCGCAGATGCCGGATGATGGAGGGAATGGAATAGCGCAGCCCGACAGCGTCCACCAAAACCCGCACACTCACTCCGCGGCGCACGGCCTGCCCCAGACTCCGAGCGAAGTCCCGCCCTACGGAATCATTGCTGAAAATATAGGTGCTCAATGTGATGCTCTGCCGGGCGCCGGCGATAGCTTCGAGCATGCGGGGATAAGCTTCGTCGCCGTTGCTCAGGGGCGTGAGACGATTGCCAGTGAGCAGCGGCTGGCGCGAGACGTGATCGGCGAGGCGCGCCAGCGACCGCATCTCCCGCGGTAGTGCTCGCTCCCTATGTTCCGGGGCATAGGCACGCACCGCCGACCCCTGCTCCACCCTGGGCATTTCGCCGCGCAGCTCGGAGGCCCGGCGCCGGATGCGATTGATGCCGAACATCAGATAAAGCAGTGAGCCCATCAGCGGTGCCAGCCAGATAACACCAACCCAGGCTACGGCAGCGCGACTGTCCTCTTTACTGAGTATGGCATGGCCGGAGGCCGCAAGGGCCAGGCCCACGTAAAACACCGCGAACAGAGCAGCCAGTATGCCGCTGTCAGCTTCAACCATGCAGTGTCTCCGTACTGATGGGCGCCACGTCCGGCTCCTGTGAAGGCCTCTTTGCCGGCATTCTAGCCACGCCCGCCACCCCCGGCCAATCACGCATTGCAATAAGAAGGCATAGCCGCTACGTTTGCGCTCCCGAAAAACAGCCAGTCCGGAGTCTCCATGACCTTCACAGTGGGCCAGCGCTGGGTCAGCCAGACCGAATCCGATCTCGGCCTTGGCCTGATCACTGACGTCAGCGGCCGCCGCATCACCATTGCCTTCCCCGCCGCCGAGGAAGAACGCACCTACGCCATGGACAACGCCCCTCTTGCAAGGGTGCGCTACCGCGTGGGAGAGACCCTCAGAGACCGTCACGAACGCGTACTGACCGTGCGTGAAGTGGAGGACTCCGAGGGCCTGTTCACCTACGAGTGTGAAGACGAGGCCGGCGAGCCGGTCACCCTGACCGAGGTTATGCTCAGCCCCCATGCACGCTTCGTACACCCGGAACAGCGCCTTTTCTGCGGCCAGTTTGACCGTAACGGCGACTTCCAGCTGCGCTACGCCACTCTGCAGCACCAGGCGCGACTTCAAGCTTCGCCGGCGCGCGGACTCATCGGCCCCCGAACCCAGCTGCTCCCGCACCAGGTCGCGATTGGCGAACAGGCCGCGCGCCGCCCCCATCCGCGGCTGCTGCTGGCGGACGAGGCGGGCCTGGGCAAAACCATCGAGGCCGGCCTCATCCTTCATCGCCAGGTCATCACCGCCCAGGCCGAACGAGTGCTGATTGTGGTCCCGGATGCGCTCCTTACCCAGTGGTTCGTGGAGATGCGCCGACGCTTCAACCTGCACTTCGCGCTCTTCAACCAGGAGCGCCTGGAAGCCGAGGAAGGTAACCCCTTTGAAAGCGAACAGTTTGTGCTCTGCCCTCTTTCCCTGCTCAGTGACAGCAACAGCAACCTGACCGCCGCAGAAGAAGCTGGCTGGGACCTGCTGGTGGTGGACGAGGCGCACCACCTGCATTGGACACCAGAGAAGGCCGACCCCGGCTACCGGGCTGTGGAACGACTCGCAGGGCGCATCCCAGGCGCACTCCTATTGACCGCCACCCCTGAACAAGTGGGCCTGGACAGCCACTTCGCGCGCCTGCGCCTGATCGATCCTGCCCGCTTCACAGACTATGGCGCCTTCCAGCAGACGGTGCGTGAACACGGGGGGCTGCCCGAGCAGCACCGGGTTCTTTTCCGTCACACCCGCGAAGACGTTGGCGGCTTCCCGGAACGGGTCGTGGAACCCGCCCCCCTGGAGGCAGAACCGGACTATACGAAACAGGCACAGCTGACCGGCCCCGAGGGCCTGTTCCCCGAGACCGGTATGGAAAGCGAGACCTGGCTTTCAAATGACCCCCGCGTCGCCTGGCTGCAGCAGATGCTCAAAGCCAACCGCAACCAGAAGGTCCTGGTGATCTGTGGCCACGCTGACACGGCCGAAACCCTCGAACACTTCCTGCAGCTGCGCGCCGGTATCCGCAGCGCTGCCTTCCACGAGCGGCTGAGCATCATCGAGCGCGACCGCGCTGCCGCCTGGTTCGCGGACGACGAACAGGGCGCTCAGGCTCTGATCTGCTCCGAGATCGGCAGCGAGGGACGCAATTTCCAGTTCGCCCAGCACCTGGTTCTGTTCGACCTGCCCTGGAACCCGGACCTGCTGGAGCAACGAATTGGCCGGCTGGACCGCATCGGTCAGGGCGAGCAGATCCGGATCCATGTGCCCTACATCGGCGGCTCAGCACAGCAGGTGCTGTTCCATTGGTACCAGCAGGGCCTGAACGCGCTTCAAACCTACTGCCCTACTGGGGTCGCAGTGCAGCACGAGGTTGAAGCACAGCTTGAAAGCGCGCTCCATAACCCGGAAGGGCCCCTGGATGAACTGCTGGCGGCAACACGCAGTGCGCGTGAAACCCAGGAGCAAAAGCTACAGGAGGAGCGCCGCCTGATCGCCTCGCTCACTCGTGATGAGCAGGCAGCCGCCAATGCCTGCATCGACACCATCCGGGAAGACGAGGCACCGGACGAGCTTGCTGCCTATCTGACCCAGCTGCTGGACCAGTACGGTATCGAGCATGAGGAAACCGGCAAAGAACAGTGGACCATCCGGCCCACAGACCACATGAAGACCGAACACTTCCCGCACCTGCCGGACGACGGTCTCAGCTTCACTCTGGAACGCGATCTGGCGCTGGCCCGGGAAGACCTCGCTTTCATGAGCTGGGAACACCCCATGATGCGTGACGCGATGAGCATGGTGACCGACTCCGAGCTTGGCAACGCCGCCCTCATAACCCTCGAGCTCAAGGGCGTGCAGCCCGGCACTCTGATGCTGGAGGCGCTCTACCGCGTTACAACTGCCGCGCCGCGATCCGTGGCCGTGGGCCGCTTCCTGCCGCTGGCCCCGGGCCGGTTGCTGCTGACCAGTGACGGCCGCGACCTGAGCGCCATGCTCACCCACGACAAGCTCAATCAGATCGGCGGCCGCATCAAGCGTAAAGACGCCCAGCAGATTCTGCCGCGCCTGCGTGACGATATTGAAGCCCTGCTGCCTGGTATCCGCGAAAAGGCCGAAGCTGATCTGCCGGAGACCATCGCCGACGCCAAAAAAGCTCTGGAAGCCCATTACAACGCAGAGATTGTGGCGCTACGGGAATTGAAGGCCTCCAGCGATGGGCTGAAAAACCAAGAAATTGAGGCGCTGGAAAACCAGCGCGAACAAGGCGCAGCCGCCATCGAGCGGGCTGGCGTGGAGCTGGAAGGGTTACGGATGGTACTGACCACCTGAGACGACCCGTGCGGTTGAAGGGGTCTCCTTCCACCCTCACATTGATAGGTAGCCTGAATCGTATCGGGCGCTGTGGCTTATCTCCATTTATAGCCCAGTCAAATACCAGAGGAGACCCGTAATGAACAACACGGACAACACCCTTTTCGAACCCTACACGCTGGGTGATCTTGAACTACCCAACCGCATCGTCATGGCACCGCTGACCCGAGCCCGGGCCAGCCAGCCAGGCGACATCCCCAGTGACATGAACGCCCGCTATTACGCCCAGCGCGCCAGCGCCGGGCTGATCATCAGCGAGGCGACACAGGTCTCCCAGCAGGGGCAGGGCTACGCCTACACCCCTGGCATCTATACGCCAGAACAGGTAGCTGGCTGGCGCAAGGTAACAGACGCGGTACACGATGCGGGCGGACGCATGCACGCCCAGCTGTGGCATGTGGGGCGCATCTCCCACCCGCAACTGCAGCCCAATGGCGACCTGCCAGTGGCGCCGTCCGCTCTCAAACCGGAAGGCTCCCAGGTGTTCATCAGTGCTGAATCCGGCATGGTGGACATTCCCACACCACGCGCTCTGGAAGCTGACGAACTGCCTGACATCGCGGAACAGTTCCGCCGAGGCGCTGAAAACGCCCGTGAAGCCGGCTTCGATGGTATTCAAATCCACGCGGCCAACGGCTACCTTCTCGACCAGTTCATAAAGTCAGGTACGAACCACCGCACCGACGAATACGGCGGCTCGGTTGAGAACCGCTTGCGGTTCCTGATGATGGTGGTGGAAGCGGTCAAGCAGGTGTGGCCTACGTCGCGCATTGGCATACGGGTCAGCCCCACCGGCAGCTTCGGCAGCATTTACGACGACGACCCGCTCAGCACCTTCCGAGCGCTGGCGCGCAAAGTGCAACAAGCAGGCCTCGCCTACATCGAAGTGGTAGAGGATTCGTTTCAGGGCAACCATGAGAACGGTCGCCCAGAATCAGTGATCGAGGCTATCCGCGAGGAGTTCAGCGGCAGCTACATTGGAAATGGAGCCTACAGCCGTGATGAGGCCATTGAGCGGATTAACGGCGGTCGCTGTGACCTGGCTTCCTTCGGTCGGCCTATTATCGCCAATCCGGATCTGGTCGAACGCTTCAGTCGCAATGCGGCGCTCAACGAATGGGACCACAGCACCTTCTATGGTGGTGATGAACGCGGCTACACCGACTACCCAACACTGGAAGAGACCCAGTAAGGAAGTGACGACGGGAGGCGGTTTACGCCTCCACGTCGAGGTTGGTGCCCAGCTGCTCGCCCGCGCTGACAGACTGGTTACCGGTTACGGAGCCACCGTCTGGACTATTCGTGGCCTCAGCACGGCTGTTGGCACTGTTGCCGGCGTCAGCACTGGACAGCGTCGCTGCTGTGTTGGTGTCCGCAGCGGACGCATCGGGTACGGCTTCGCCACTGTTAGCCGCCGCAGAATCCAGACCCTGCTGGGAAATCTGCACGCTCACATCCTGCGCGGGCCGGGCGTTGCTGTTACCCGCAACATTTTCACGGGCCTGAGCCCCCTGATTAGCGCTCTCCTGGCCACCGCGCGACTGCAGCTGTTGGGCGCCGCTATCCCGTGCAAGGTTCGCCGCCTGCGGATTCATACCTTCAATCATGTCATTCACCTCAATCAGGCAGGTTGACTACTGACTATATTGAACAAGTTTTGATCAGAGGTAAACCCGGATTGCTGGCTCCCCGGTTGTGATTTGTAACCAATCAAACCCTTTCTGACCCGACACGCCCTACCAAAGCGCTTGCCATTAGCGGTCCCAACGGCGATACAATCTAGCCCATTACTGGTATCGTAGGCAGCCAGACAATCCAATTCCAAGACCAACACAGGGATACGCTATGAATCTCCTCATCGTTGTTCTGCTCGCGTTAGCCGGCCTGCTTTTTGTGCTGCGGCGCGAATCCGGCGCCGCGGCCGCCGTCACCGTCATGGTCGTTGTCGGTATTATCGGGCTGTTCATGCACACCGGCTGGTTCAGTCTTGTGCTGTTCATCGGCGCCGGTGTCACCGCGCTCGCGGGCCTTCCCGGCCTACGTCGCCAGTGGTTGACGCCACGCGCTTTCGCAATGTTCAAAAAGGTCGCCCCCAAAGTCTCCGAGACCGAGAAACAGGCCCTGGAAGCAGGTACCGTGGGCTGGGATGGCGAACTCTTCACCGGCCGCCCGGACTGGCACCGCCTGCTGACCAACCGAGACACCGGTCTTTCCCAGGATGAGCAGGCGTTCGTCGACCACCAGTGCGGCGTTGCGGCAAGCATGTGCAACGACTGGGACGTCGCCTTCGAGCGCGCGGACCTGCCCAAAGAGGTCTGGGACTATCTGAAGAAGGAACGCTTCTTCGGCATGATCATCCCTAAGGAATATGGAGGTCTTGGGCTTTCAGCCCGCGCCCAGTCCGCAGTACTGCAGAAACTGTCCGTGAACGAGGCGCTGATGGTCTCGGTCGGCGTGCCCAACTCGTTGGGTCCGGGTGAGCTGCTGCTCAAGTATGGCACCGATGACCAGAAAAACTACTACTTGCCGCGCCTCGCCGATGGCCGCGAGATCCCCTGCTTCGGCCTGACCGGCCCGCGCGCCGGCTCTGATGCCACCTCTCTGCCGGATACCGGTGTGGTGTGCAAGCAGGAGATCGACGGCAAGGAAGTGGTCGGGCTGCGCCTCAACTTCGAGAAACGCTGGATCACCCTGGCGCCCATCGCCACTGTTGTGGGTCTGGCTTTCCGTATGTTCGACCCGGACAACCTGCTGGGTGAGCAGGAGGATCTGGGCATCACCTGTGCTTTGATCCCACGTGACACCGACGGCATGGACATCGGCCGCCGGCACGCGCCCATCGGTACCCCCTTCATGAACGGACCGATCAAGGGTAAGGATGTGTTCATCCCGCTCGATTACATCATCGGCGGGCCGGCTATGGTCGGCCAGGGCTGGCGCATGCTGGTGGAATGCCTGTCCGTAGGCCGTTGCATCACCCTGCCCTCAGGTGCGAGCGGTGCTGGCCGTTATGCAACGGGCCTCGCCGGGGGCTTCACCCGCATTCGCCGCCAGTTCAATACCCCGGTGGCGGACATGGAAGGCGTGCAGGAGCCACTGGCACGCATCGCCAGCAAAGCCTATATCGCCCAGTCCGCTGTGATGCAGACGGCCAACATGATCGACAACGGCGAAAAGCCGGCGGTGCCCTCGGCCATCCTCAAGAGTCAGATGACCGAGTACCAGCGCGACATCATGGCCGACGCGATGGATGTGCACGGCGGCAAGACCGTAACCCTTGGGCCACGCAATTACATGGGGCTGTCCTTCGCCGGCTCGGCCGTCTCTATCACGGTGGAAGGCGCCAACATCATGACGCGCAGCCTGATGATCTTCGGCCAGGGCGCCATCCGCTGCCATCCCTATGTGCTGGATGAACTGGCGGCCAAGGACAACGATGACATCGATGCGTTCGACGATGCGTTCTTCAACCACGCATCCCTGGTCTTCGGCAATGCCGCCCGCGCCTTCACCCAAGCCATTGGTATCGGCCGCGGCGATGTGCCCTTCGACAACGCTGCGGCCCCCTACGCCCGTGCCGTGAACCGCTTCAGCGCGGCCTTCGGCCTGGCCTCGGACGCTGCCATGTCCACCCTCGGGTCGGACCTCAAGCTGCGTGAGCTGCTCTCAGCGCGGCTGGGCGATGTGCTGTCCAACCTGTACCTGACTTCCATGGTGCTCAAGAACTGGCACGAAGGGCAGGCCGTGGAGGGCGAGCGCGAGCTCATGGCCTACAGCTGTGAATTCCTTCTCAACCGGGCTGAGAAGGCGCTGGACGAGCTGCTGGATAACCTCCCTGACCGCTCGGTTGCCGTGGCTCTGCGTTGGGTCACCATGCCACTGGGCCGGCGCTGGAAGGCGCCGTCCGATAAGCGCACACAAGCGATCGCCCGGGCTATCAGCGCGGACTCGTCACTGCGTGCCAAGCTCACCAGCAATACTTGGAATAGCCTTGAGCAAGAGGGCGAAGTCTTCAACCCGCTGGCGCACTATAACCAGCTGCTGGCGGATCACCCTCGTGCGGACAAGCTCTACAAGACCCTGGACAAGGCGCACGCCAAGGGCGAGCTGCCCGCCGAGGCCCTGCACCCCGAGCAGAAGTTCGAGGCAGGGCTGGAAGCCGGCCTGATCTCCCAGGACGACGCCGAGTTCATGCGCAAGTACGAGGCGGAAGTGCTGGAGATGCTGAGCGTGGACGACTTCCCGTTCGACGGGCTGGCCCACAACAAGCGCAAGCTGGTGAAGCACAACGTGCTGTAAGCAGTACCAGAGCGTTAAAAACCCCGGTCAGGTTCGCCCTGCCGGGGTTTTTTGTATCCAGGTTGTCTCAGTTAACAGGGGTATTTCAGGTTGATCCGCCCCGGCGGTTTTAGACAGTCAAGCCTCAGGACAGTGCAACATCCTCCCGCTCAAACCGGCCTTCCTGGTAATCCCGGATCGCCTGCTCAATCTCATCCCGGGTGTTCATCACGAAGGGCCCGTGCTGGACTACGGACTCCTTCACCGGGTTTGCCGCAAGCAGAAGCAGGCCGGCGCCTTCATCCCCGGCACGCAGGCGGACCTCGTCTCCGCCTGACAGGAGACCGGCGTTGGTGGCGGCTACGGGTGAGAAGCCGTCATCGCCGGCCGATACTTCCCCATCGTACACGTAGATCATGGCATTTTGGTCCGCCTCGATCGGCAGAGTCAGTTCCCGACCCGGCTCGATCACCAGGTCCATGTAGGTCGGCGCCGTGGCCACGCCAGAGACCGGGCCCACCAGGGTATTGCCTTCGAGCACCACCTCGCCGGCGACCACGCGTATCCGGCCACCCTCGAATGGGTATTCCGGTACTCGATCCGCCTGGATGTCCTGGTAGCGCGGCGCCTTCATCTTGTCCGCGGCCGGCAGGTTGATCCAGAGCTGGAAGCCGCGCATATAACCATCGTGCAGTTCCGGCATTTCCGAATGCACAATGCCGCCGGCAGCAGTCATCCACTGCACCCCGCCAGGACCGATGAGGCCACTGTTGCCCAGTGAGTCCCGGTGATGCATGCTACCTGCGAGCATGTAGGTGACGGTCTCAAAGCCCCGGTGTGGGTGGGGCGGAAAGCCGCCAATTTGGCCGCTGCTGTCATCGGCCTGGAATTCATCCAGCATCAGGAAGGGGTCCAGGCGTGCAAACGGGCCCTGACCCAGGCTGCGCCTGAGCCGGACTCCGTCACCATCAGAGGCGTGCTCGCCCCGGATAAGGCGTTCAACAATGCGTTCGGTCATGTCTGACTCCCTAGGTTGGTACCGGTTAATGATAGGGCCAGTATTTCCCAGCGCCGGTTGCCAGACAATCAAAGGATTCTGTTCAACTCGTTCAACAGGACTGGGGTATTCCCCGTGATGGTGACAGGACTGATCCTGATACTCCTGGCGGTCGTGCTGGGCGTGGGTCTGTACCACCGCTATAAGCCGTTGCCGGCGGCGGTCGCCATGGAGTCCGGCTGGTTCGAGCCGGGCGATGCCCGCTTCCTCGTAGATCACCGTTACGTGGACGCGCGCGGCCGCTCCCGCAGCCGCCGGGAACTGGTGGCGACGATGCTTGAGCTGATCCGGGGCGCCCAGCAGCGGTTGGTGATGGACATGTTTCTGTTCAACCCGGACGGTTCTGATCCAGCCAAACACCTGCCGGTCACGGAGACGCTGACTAGGGCGCTGATTGAACGCCGGCGCCAGTGCCCCGGCCTGCGTGCCACGGTCCTGGTGGACCCGATTAACAGCTATTACGGCGCCCACTGGCCGGAACACCTTCAGCGCCTGGAAGCTGCCGGAGTGGAAATTCTGGAAACACCCCTGGCACAGTTGAGGGATTCGAACCCGGGCTGGTCGGTCTTCTGGCGACTTCTGGTCCAGCCCTGGTCCCGTTGGCCCCAGCACGGCTGGCTGCCCAACCCCATCGGCCCCTGGCCCGTGACCCTGCGCAGCTGGCTGACCCTGATCAACTTCCGCGCCAACCATCGCAAGGTCATGGTGGCGGACAGCGGCGACGGCTGGCGCGGGCTGGTCAGCTCCGGAAACCCCCATGATGCCAGCAGCGCCCATTCCAACGCGGGGCTTCTGGTCAGTGGCCAGGCAGCCCTTGCCCTGCTCGACCAGGAGCAGACCCTGCTGGCCTGGGCACGCGGCTTCAGCTGCGATTTCAGAGCACCGTCCGGGCCGTCAACGCCCCCAGCAGCCGATACACCACGGCTGCGGCTTCTGACCGAATCCCGGATCCGCGAGGCCAGCGTGGCGCTGATCAACAGTGCCGAAACAGGGGAAAAACTGGACCTAGCCCTGTTCTACCTGAGCCACAGACGTGTCATAAAGGCCTTGAAGCGGGCACATTCCCGAGGCTGCCGGCTCAGAGTGCTGCTGGATCCGAACAAGGACGCCTTCGGGCGCGTGAAGGGTGGTCTCCCCAACCGGCAGGTGGCGCTGGAATTGAACGCCCACGGAATCCCGGTGCGCTGGTACCGCACCCATGGTGAACAGTTCCACTGCAAGCTGGTGCGTCTGGAACGATGGGACGCACGGGTGGACCTGATCCTCGGATCCGCCAATCTGACCCGGCGCAACCTGGATGATCTCAACCTTGAAGCCGGCTGTGAGCTGGTGGGCAACGAAAAGCTGCCCGCGCTGCGCGCAACTGGGGACTGGTTCGAGCGCTGCTGGAGCAACCCGCCGGGTTTCCAGTGCAGCGTGCCCTATAGCGCCTGGGCGGACCATCGCTGGCGTCGCTACCTGCTCTACCGGGTGACAGAGTTTACCGGCTGGAGCAGCTACTGATCAGCCGGTATCCAGGCCTTGAAGCGCGTTGACCAGTGTCCGGACATCCGGATCGGGCTCTTCGTCTTTTAGGTTCAACCCTTCGTCGGTGAAGACCTTCAGATCGATCCCGTAGCTGCCCAGGGGCAGCTCACGACTGATCTGGTAGGGCATGCCGGAACGGTATTCATCCCGGCGGCGCAGGTCCAGTACGCGCTGACGACAGGGTTCACCCTCCCGATCACGCACCACCAGAACCCGCGGGCGCAGGCGATTAAGCGCATAGGTCGTGATCACGATGCCAGCTTCGCCAGTATTGAGTTCGACAATAGAGCCGGCAGGATAAACCCCTATACACTGGATGAAATCCAGAGCCAGTGCCTCATCAAACTGGTTGCCGCGCTCTTCATAGATGATTTCAAGGGCTTCCTTGGATGAGCGTGGCGACGCGAATACGCGGTGGCTTGTCATGGCATCGTAGGCGTCCACTATCGCTATGATCTTGGCGAAGTAGGGGATCTGGTGGGCCAGCAGACCGCGCGGGTACCCGGTCCCGTTCATCCGTTCGTGGTGGGCATGCGCCACATCCACCGTTACTGGATCCACTCCCTTGACGGTCATGAGCAGCCGGCGACCATGGTCCACATGCTGTTGCATGATCCGGCGCTCTTCCTCTGTCAGACCTTCCGGCTTGTGCAGGATTTCTTTGGGCGTGTGCATCTTCCCTACATCATGCAGCAGACCACTGAGCGCCAGCTTTTCGATTTCGCCATTGAGCAGGCCGAGACGGCGTCCGAAGATCGCCGCCATAATACAGACATTCATGCCGTGCTCGGCTGTATAGTCGTCCTTGCTCCGGACCTGAAGCAGCATCTGGATCGCTTCCTGATTGCGCATCACGCTGTCCACACAGGTCCTGACCACTGTATGGGCGCGACGGGCGTCGATCGTCTGCCCGAGGCGAACATTCTGCATGATCTCCTCGGCTAGCGCCCGGGTCTGCTCAAACGCCGCGCGCGCACTGGGGACCTCTGTTTCGATATCAACGGTGGCCAGGCGGGGTACCTGGCGTTTGCGGCGGCTGCTTCGTATACCGAAACGACGGGATTGGTTTTCGGAAACCTCGTCACCTTCAACGTACACATAACGACACTGCTCCTGCAGAGCCTGAATGTCCGCCGCATGCTGGATCACAAAGCCCTGCACCGGGAAATTGGTCTCCAGCCATGGGCGATCAAGACAGGTTACCCTCATACCGAGCTGAAGCTCAGTGACGGAGACGCGTATTTCAACCGGGTCGAACTTTCCCATTTAACAACACAACATCAGACGCGGGTTAACTGCATGATAGCAACCCTGATCCCTCGACACACCGATGGTTTCGTGCAGAATGCGTAAACAAGCCCAGCTTTTACAAAGGATTGCCCCAATGCGTATCTACCTGCTCATGGCGCTGCTGATCGCAGCGAGCATCGTCCCGGCAATGGCTGCAAATGATTTTGACCGCTGCGTGGCGGACCTGCGTGACCAGGCACTTGAGCAGGGCATCGACGAATCCGTAGCAAGCCAGGTACTGGCTGGTATCAAACCACTACAGCGGGTGATTGAGCTGGACCGCAGCCAGCCCGAGTTCACTCGCTCCCTCCGTGATTACCTGGAGAAACGCGTAACGGAGCAGCGTATTGAAAAGGGCCGGATCCTGTATCAGCAGCATTCACAACTGCTGGACCGGATCACCCGGGAGACCGGCGTTCCCGGGCGTTATCTCATCGCTTTCTGGGGACTGGAAACCAACTTCGGAAGCTACACCGGCAAGATGCCGATCCCGCGCGCGCTGACGACCCTTGCCTGCGACCAGCGCCGCAGTGGCTACTTCACCGATGAGCTCATCGCGGCACTGCGCCTGATTGAGCGGGGTGATGTGCCGGCTGACGCCATGAAGGGATCCTGGGCTGGCGCCATGGGGCAGATGCAGTTCATGCCCTCGGTCTACCTCAAATATGCCGTGGACGCCGACGGATCCGGTCGAGTGGATCTATGGAACAGTGTGCCGGATGCGCTGACCTCTGCAGGCCATTTACTCAAAAGTCTGGGGTGGAATGATGGCGAGCGTTGGGGACGGGAAGTCCAGCTGCCCGACAACTTCGACTACAGCCTTGCGCAGGGCCTCAGTGGCAAACGCACTCTATCGCAATGGCGGAAACTGGGATTACGCAATGCCTTTGGGGGTGAATTGCCACAGGCCGATATGCAAGCGGCCTTACTCCTTCCCTCGGGACACCAGGGACCGGCTTTTCTGGTTTATGACAACTTCCGCGTCATCATGGGCTGGAACCAATCCGAGTTCTACGCTCTGGCCGTAGGCCACCTGGCCGATCGGATCGTGGGCGCTGGCCCGCTGCAGACCCGCCCACCAGACCACGAGCCGCTCAGCCGGGAAACCGTCAAAGCGCTTCAGGCAGCACTTGCAGAGGCAGGCCATGAGCCCGGACCTGTCGATGGCATTCTGGGCTCAGGAACGCGATCCGCACTGAGAGGCTTCCAGAAGGAAAAAGGTCTTAGAGCCGATGGCTATCCTGACCCGGAGTCACTCAGTGCGCTCGGCGTCGACTGACGCCATCATCACCGCTGTCCGTTATTCCACCGTTACGCTCTTGGCCAGATTCCGCGGCTGATCCACGTCCGTACCCTTGAGAACGGCCACATGGTACGACAGCAGCTGAAGCGGCACGGTACACAGCAGCGGCGCCAAAACCGGATCAGTGTGAGGGATGGTCATGACGTGAGTGCCTTCCCCATCGGCCATGGCAGTCTCGGTATCAGCGAACACGAACAGCTCGCCGCCACGGGCACGTACCTCCTGGAGATTGGATTTGAGCTTCTCCAGAAGATCGTTCGAGGGCGCTACGGTCACCACCGGCATTTCGCTGTCGACCAGCGCCAGTGGCCCGTGCTTGAGCTCACCCGCGGGATACGCCTCGGCATGAATGTAGGAGATCTCCTTGAGCTTGAGCGCGCCCTCCATGGCCACGGGATAGAGTGCACCGCGCCCCAGAAAAAGGCTGTGATGCTTGTCCATGAACCACTGCGACAGCGTCTGGATGGCATCATCCAGATTCAGAATGGTTCGCATCTGCTCCGGAATAGCGCGTAGGGCCTGGACCAGTTCCGCCTCACGCTCGGCCTTAAGGCCATGGTGGCGTGCCAGCGCCAGCGTGAACATCAGAAGCGCTGTAAGCTGTGTGGTGAACGCCTTGGTCGAGGCCACCCCGATCTCGGGGCCGGCATGGGTCATCATGACCATGTCCGACTCACGCACAAGGGAGCTGCCCGGCACATTGCAGATCGCGAGCGCAGCACGGAATCCAGCGTCCCGGGCCTGACGCAGAGCAGCCAGCGTGTCAGCCGTCTCACCGGACTGGGAAATGCTCAGGAAGAGGGTACCGTCCTGGATTACATGCTGGCGGTAACGGAATTCGGAAGCTACCTCAACGCTACAAGGGATGCCCGCCAGTTCCTCAATCCAGTAACGGGCCACCATACCGGCGTGGAAACTGGTACCGCAGGCGATAATCTGGACATGGCGTATGTCACCGAGCAATCTCGACGCTTCGGTGCCCAGAGCCTGCTCGAGGACGCGGGTCTCGGTCACTCGCCCCTGCAGCGTGGCGTCAATCACATCCGGTTGTTCGTGGATCTCCTTAAGCATGAAATGGCGGTAGTTACCCTTTTCGGCCGCATCCGCGTTATGCTCAAAGCGATTAACGGCTCGCTCCACCGTTTCGCCGCCAGAATCGGTGATCGTGACAGTGCCAGCGCGGACAAGGGCTGTGTCCCCCTCAGCGAGGTAGATGAACCGATCCGTCACCGGCAGCAGAGCGAGCTGGTCCGACGCCACGAAATGCTCACCAATACCCACACCGATCACCAACGGGCTACCCTGTCGCGCCACGAGCAGCGTCTCTGGTTCATCCGCGTGCAGCAACGCCAAAGCATAGGCGCCCTGAACCTGAGCAACCGCATTATGAAAGCCCTTGATCAGGTCAGCCGCTTTATCGTATTCGCGTGCAATGAGGTGGGCGAGAACCTCGGTGTCAGTCTCCGACGTGAAGGTGTAACCACTCGCCTGGAGATCCTCCCGGAGCGATTCGAAGTTTTCGATGATGCCGTTATGCACGACGGCAAGCTGCTCACCAGACATATGCGGGTGGGCATTCGCGGCGGAGGGCTTACCATGGGTAGCCCAACGGGTATGGGCAATCCCCAGGTGACCCTCCGGCGGGTTCTGACCAACAGCCTCTTCCAGAGCGGCCACTTTGCCGACTTCCCTCTGACGCTGGACGCCCCTTCCCGGCTCCAGAACGGCAAGACCGGCCGAGTCATAGCCGCGGTACTCCAGCCGTTTGAGACCCTCAATCAGAATCCCCTGAACGTCACGGCATGCTGCCGCTCCCACGATTCCGCACATGCCTAGTCTTCTCCCTTCTTTTTGCTGTCCTGGTCGTCATCCGTTTCCGCCACCCAATCCGGGATATTACGCTGCCGGCTACGGGCGACGGCCAATTCCCGGTCAGCCACGTTCCGATTAATGGTGGATCCCGCTCCGGTTACGCTGCGCGCCCCCAGCGTAACCGGGGCCACCAGGGAGGTATTGGAGCCGATGAAGACCCCATGGCCAAGGGTTGTATGGTGCTTACTTGTACCATCGTAATTGCAGGTGATTGTACCGGCGCCAATATTCACGGCTTCGCCCATCGTCGTATCGCCGACATAGCTCAGGTGGTTCACCTTGGATTCCGCGCCAATGCTGCTTTTCTTGATTTCAACAAAGTTGCCCACGCGAGCGTTACGCCCAACCAGGGCATCCGGGCGCAGACGTGCGAAGGGGCCAATTACCGCCCCTTGATCCACCCTGGCGCCTTCAATCAACGAATAAGCGTCTACTCGTACATCTGAACCGACACGACAATCGCGGAGAACCACTCCGGGGCCGATATGGACGCGATCGCCCAGAACCACCTCGCCTTCCATAACCGCGTTTACATCAATCACCACATCATGGCCGGTTTCCACCCGCCCCCGGATGTCTATCCGGGCGGGATCCGCCAGGCTTGCGCCGCCAGCCATAAGCATCAGGGCCTGCTGATGCTGGAACCAGCGCTCCAACTGCGCAAGCTGTGCGCGATTGTTCACACCCTGTACTTCTTCCGGTTCATCGGGCTGTGAAACCTGAATGCCGAGACCTTCCGTCCGTGCCAGCGCGATCACATCGGTCAGATAGTACTCAGCCTGGGCATTGTTTGAGGACAGTGCCGGTAGCCAGCGTTTCAGCTTTTCAGCGGGCGCACCAAGAAGACCCGTATTCACCTCGCTGATTTGCAGCTGCTCCGGTGTCGCATCCTTCTGTTCCACAATACCCGTAACGTCACCGCGGCTATCACGCAAAATACGCCCATAGCCAGCGGGATCGGAGAGGTTAACCGTCAGCAGACCCAGACAATCCCTGGCTATAACAGCAGCCAGACGTGACAGGGTTTCAGGGGAGGTCAGGGGCACATCGCCGTAGAGCACAAGAACCCTGGCAGTTTCCGGAATTCCGGGGAGAGCCTGGGCGACCGCATGGCCGGTGCCCAACTGTTCCCTCTGGATCACCCACTGGATGTCACTACCGGGCGTTTGCTCCCGCACCTGGTCAGCGCCGTGACCAATCACCACGTGCAACCCATCCGGTTGAAGGCCACGCGCGGTGGTCAGAACATGATTCAGAAGCGACCGCCCCGCGAGGGCATGGATGACTTTGGGCAGGGAAGACTTCATCCGGGAGCCCTGGCCGGCGGCCAGGACGACGATATGCAAAGGTGTCGCCATCCGTTCGTACTCCTTGGATCAGAAAAACCGCATCGGATCGTGCCCCAGAAGGGACATAATCGGCAATGCGGTTCTCAGGAACAACCCGATTGTCCGGATCCGATGCTTGTCAGCGCTTCTTGCGCCGCAGCTTTTCCAGGGTCCGGAGCTGAGCAGACGCCTCAGCCAGGCGCGCAGCAGCACGGGAGTAGTCCATTTCGCTGCTGCGATTGGCCAGCTCACGCTCAGCTTCCTGGCGTGCCCTCTCAGCAGCGGCCTCATCCATATCATGGGCTCGCTCGGCGGTGTCAGCCAGGATTGAGATCTTTTTGGGCTGGACCTCGAGGTAGCCTCCGGAAACAAAGAAAACTTCTTCTTTGCCATCCTCCATCCGGATGTTAACCGGCCCCGGAGCCAGCCCGGTCAGCATGGGCGTGTGGCCTGCCATGACGCCCAGCTCGCCGTTACTTGCGGTCGCGGTCAGCATCTCCACCTCGCCGGAGAAGATGCTTTCCTGCGCGCTCACAATGTCACACTGTACGGTGTTAGCCATTGGTTACGCCTCTCTCAGTCGGAAATGGATTACGCGGCTTTGTTTTCCATTTCCTTCGCTTTTTCGACCGCCTCGTCGATGCTGCCGACCATGTAGAACGCCTGCTCAGGCATGGAGTCGTATTCACCGTCAAGGATACCCTTGAAGCTGCGGATGGTCTCCTTCAGAGACACGTACTTCCCGGGAGAACCGGTGAAGACCTCGGCCACAAAGAACGGCTGCGACAAGAAGCGCTCGATCTTACGCGCACGATCAACGGTCTGCTTGTCTTCCTCGGAGAGCTCATCCATACCCAGGATGGCGATGATGTCCTTCAGCTCTTTATAGCGCTGCAGAACGCCCTGAACGCCACGAGCCACTTCATAGTGCTCTTGGCCCAGAATCAGCGGATCAAGCTGACGACTGGTGGAGTCCAGCGGGTCAATCGCCGGGTAGATGCCCTTGGCAGCGATCTCGCGCGCCAGTACGACGGTCGCGTCAAGGTGCGCAAAGGTAGTCGCGGGTGATGGGTCTGTCAGGTCGTCAGCCGGTACATAGACTGCCTGCACAGAAGTAATGGAGCCAGTCTTGGTGGAGGTGATCCGCTCCTGAAGCTTGCCCATCTCCTCAGCCAGAGTCGGCTGATAGCCCACTGCGGAGGGCATACGGCCCAGCAGCGCGGACACTTCCTGGCCCGCCAGGGTGTAACGATAGATGTTGTCAATGAACAGCAGGACGTCACGGCCTTCATCGCGGAACTTTTCGGCCAGGGTCATGCCGGTCAGAGCGACGCGCAGACGGTTACCCGGCGGCTCGTTCATCTGGCCGTACACCATCGAGACCTTGTCCAGAACGCCCGATCCCTTCATCTCGTAATAGAAGTCATTACCTTCTCGCGTACGCTCACCGACACCAGCGAACACCGAAAGCCCGGAGTGTTCCTTCGCGATGTTGTTGATGAGCTCCATCATATTCACAGTCTTGCCCACGCCAGCACCGCCAAAGAGGCCTACTTTACCGCCCTTGGCAAAGGGGCAGATAAGGTCGATGACCTTGATCCCGGTTTCCAGCAATTCCTCGGATGCCGACTGGTCCGCGTATCCCGGTGCCTTGCGGTGAATGGTCCAGCGTTCCTTTTCACCAATCTCACCCACCTCGTCCGTGGGCTCGCCGAGTACGTTCATGATGCGACCAAGAGTCTCTTCGCCAACCGGTACTTTGATGCCTTCACCGCTACCGGTCACACTCATGCCACGCTTGAGCCCCTCGGTGGTACCCATGGCGATGGTGCGCACCACGCCATCACCAAGCTGCTGCTGGACTTCCAGGATGGTACCCACGTCATCCAGCTGCACGGCATCATAGATGTTGGGTACGGAATCACGCGGGAATTCCACGTCGATAACCGCCCCGATGATCTGAACGATACGTCCACTACTCATGCTTGCTTCCTCACTAACTCAGTATTCGGTATCGCCTTAAACGGCCGCTGCACCACTGACGATTTCGGAAATTTCCTGCGTGATGTTGGCCTGACGGGCCTTGTTGTACTCGGTTTTGAGATCGTCGATGATCTCGCCGGCGTTGTCGGTCGCGCTCTTCATGGCAATCATCCGAGCGGCCTGCTCACAGGCGATGTTTTCAACCACACCCTGATACACCTGGGATTCGACATAGCGGGTGAGAAGCCCGTCAAGCAGAGTCCGCGGATCCGGCTCATAGAGATAATCCCAACGGTACTTGCCGTCCGGCTCGGCTTCCGCCTGGAGCGGCAACAGCTGCTCAATCTCTGGTGTCTGGGTCATGGTGTTCACAAACTTGTTATATGCCACATAGAGGCGATCGATGGTGCCGTCCCGATAGGCGTCCAGCATCACCTTAACGCTGCCGATGACCTGCTCGGCGCTGGGCCGATCCCCGAGCTGGGTTTCCGACGCCACTATATTGGCACCCACCACGTTCAGGAAGACGTTGGCTTTCTGACCGAGCGTGCAGAAATCCGACGGCACGCCCTTGTCATTCCAGGCCCGGCTGTCCTTGAGCGTGGTCTTGAACAGATTGTTGTTCAGTCCACCACAGAGACCGCGATCCGTGGAGACGACAATGTAGCCCACGCGATTCGCATTCCGTGCTTCCATGAACGGATGCCGGTAATCAGAATCAGCTTCCGCAAGGTAGCCGATGACGTCCCGGATCTTGTTCGCATAGGGGCGGGTCAGCTCCATGCGCTCCTGAGCTTTACGCATCTTGCTCGCCGCCACCATTTCCATGGCGTTGGTGATCTTCTGCGTATTCTGGATGCTGGAGATCTGAGTGCGTATTTCTTTTCCGCTGGCCATAGTTCAGTGCCCTTTTTCCGGTTAATCGCTTCGCAACCGTGTCGGGGCCCGTTGGGCCCCGGCCGGTATTACCAGCTCTGGGTCGACTTGAACTTCTCCAGCGCTGACTTGAGGCCGCTTTTAACCTCGTCGTTCAGATCACCGGACTCATTGATCTTGGCCAGAAGCTCGGACTGTTCCGTGCGCATATAGTCCATGAGCGACTTTTCAAATGCCACGATCTGCTTGGCATCCACGCCCTCAAGGTAACCCTCGTTGGCGGCGTACAGTACCGTGGCCATCTCACCAACGGACATGGGCGCGTATTGTTGCTGCTTCATCAGCTCGGTAACCCGAGCACCATGCTCCAGCTGCTTACGCGTGGCTTCGTCAAGATCCGAAGCGAACTGGGCGAAGGCCTGAAGCTCGCGATACTGCGCCAGCGCCAGACGGATGCCACCACCCAGCTTTTTCATGATCTTCGTCTGCGCGGAGCCGCCCACACGGGAAACTGAAATGCCGGCGTTCATGGCCGGACGGATGCCGGAGTTGAACAGATCGGTTTCCAGGAAGATCTGACCGTCGGTGATAGAGATCACGTTGGTCGGTACGAAGGCGGAAACGTCCCCGGCCTGGGTTTCAATGATCGGCAGCGCCGTCAGTGATCCCGTCTTACCAGTTACCTCACCATTGGTCGCCCTCTCAACGTATTCAGGGTTGACCTTGGAGGCGCGTTCCAGAAGGCGGGAATGAAGATAGAACACATCCCCTGGGTAAGCTTCACGACCCGGCGGGCGACGCAGCAGCAGCGAGATCTGACGATAGGCCCACGCCTGCTTGGTCAGGTCATCGTAAACAATGAGTGCGTCTTCACCGCGGTCGCGGAAGAATTCACCCATGGAGGTGCCGGCATAGGGCGCCAGGAACTGCATGGATGCCGGGTCGGCGGCGCCTGCAGCAACAACAATGGTGTTATCCATGGCGCCATGCTCTTCAAGCTTACGCACAACGTTGGCAATGGTGGACTGCTTCTGACCAATCGCCACGTAGATGCACTTAATGCCGCTGTTCTTCTGGTTGATGATGGTATCAACGGCCACAGCGGTCTTACCGATCTGGCGGTCACCGATGATCAGCTCACGCTGGCCACGGCCTACGGGAACCATGGTATCAATCGGCTTGAGGCCAGTCTGGACCGGCTGATTCACTTCTTCACGGGCGATTACACCAGGCGCAACCTTTTCGATTGGCGTAGTCTCGGTGGTTGCCGCCTCACCCTTACCGTCGATAGGGTTACCCAGGGCATCCACGACCCGGCCGAGAAGCTCGCGGCCTACCGGTACTTCGAGAATGCGTCCGGTGCAACGCACGGTCTGACCTTCCGCAAGGCCCTCGTCCTCACCAAGCACAACGGCGCCGACCGAATCCCGCTCGAGGTTCAGGGCCATGCCGTAGTTGCCGTTCTGGAACTCAACCATCTCACCGTACATAACGTCGGCGAGACCGTGGATGCGGACGATGCCGTCGGAAACGCTAACGATCGTCCCTTCATTGCGAGCTTCAGAAGACACATCGAGCTTATCGATGCGCTTCTTGATGATCTCGCTGATTTCGGATGGATTCAGTTGCTGCATGCCTGTGTCCTCAAAATATTCTGCAAATGACCGCGTGTCGGAATTCGGTGCCTGCCATGCCTGGCGGACTCAGGCGCCCATGGCATTCGACAGCCTGTTCAGGCGCCCGCGCAGCGAAGCGTCGATGACCTCGTCACCCGCACTGATAACCACGCCGCCGATGATGGACTGATCGGTCTGAACACTGAGTTCAACCGTGCGATCCAGACGCTTCTCCAGAGCCTGAGTGAGCCGTTGCTTGTGCTCATCGGTCAATTCAAAGGCGGTGGTTAGCGTAACGTCCACAATCCGCTCATGCTCATGGCGGTAGGCTGCAAAAATCGCTGCCACAGATGGAAACAAAGGCAACCGGCGGTTTTCAGCCATGATCTGGATGAAGTTTTCAACCGGCTCCGGGAGCGGGTTTTCAAAAACGTCCCGGATGAGCTGGATCTTTTCCTGGGCGCTGAGGCCCGGATGCCGCAGGACCGAGGCCATGCGGCCATCGCTGGTGATGGCCGCCAGCAGATTGAGCGACTGACTCCAGTCATCGAACTGACCACTATCGCGTGCCGCCTCAAATGCCGCCCGCGCATAGGGTCGGGCGAGTGACGTTGACTCTGCCATGTTGGACCTCGTCTACAGTTCCGCGGAGAGCTTATCCAGCATCTCGCTATGGGCCTTGGCGTCGACGGAAGATTCGAGAATCTTTTCCGCACCGGCAATGGCAAGGCTGGCTACTTCAGCGCGCAACGCATCGCGCGCCTGCTGGCGCTCCTGTTCGATCTCGTCGCGGGCCTGAGCCAGCAGCCGGTCACCCTGTTCGCGGGCTTCGGTTTTGGACTCTTCCACAATCTGGTTGGCGCGCTTGTTCGCCTTTTCCACGATTGCAGCCGCTTCGTCGCGAGCTTCACGCAGTTCCTGAGTTGCCCGTTGCTGGGCCAGTTCAAGATCCTGGTTCGCCCGGTCGGAGGCAGCAAGGCCATCGGCGATCTTCTTCTGGCGTTCCTGCATGGCCTGAACAATCGGCGGCCATACATATTTCACACAGAACACAATGAAGATGAAGAAGCCAATGGTCTGCCCGATCATCGTGAGGTTGATATTCACGGCGTTCTACCTCTTTCCGATTCGTTGCGTTCGGGACGATGGGGCAGCCACTGCATGACCACCCCTCAACCATCCGGTGTTATGCAACAACAAAGATCAGGTAAAGACCGATACCCACACCGATCATGGAAACCGCGTCCAGAAGACCCGCCATAATAAAGGTCTTGGTCTGAAGCTCAGCAGCCATTTCCGGCTGGCGCGCGGTGGTTTCAAGCAGTTTGCCACCCAGAAGGGCGAAGCCGACAGCAGTACCCAGAGCACCAGAGGCGATCATGATTGCGGCAGCGATGATTACGAGTTCCATAACAACTCCTGATTTAACGACGGTTTAGGGGTTTAGGGTCATCAAAGTTTGATGGTTAATGCTCTTCATGGGCCATGCTCAGATACACGATCGTGAGCACCATAAAGATGAAGGCCTGTAGCGTGATCACCAGTATGTGGAAAATCAGCCAAGGCACCTGCAGCGTCCACTGAGCCCATAATGGCAGCAACGCGATCAGGATAAAGATCACTTCACCCGCGTACATGTTGCCGAACAACCGCAGCGCGAGAGAGAACGGTTTGGCCAGAAGGCCCACGGTCTCAAGGACGAGATTGAACCAGGTCATTGACCAGTGATTGAAAGGCGAGAAGCTAAGCTCTTTGGTGAAGCCCCCGAGCCCTTTCACCTTAATGCTGTAATAGAGCATCATCAGAAACACACCGATAGCCATGCCAAACGTGGCGTTGGGGTCGGTGGTCGGGACGATGTTGCTGTACTCGATGCCCATCGCTGAGGTCAACGCCGGGATGTAATCAACCGGTATCAGCTTGAGCGAGTTCTGCAGGAACACCCAGACAAACACGGTAAGCGCGATCGGGCCAATCATTGGGTTACGCCCGTGGAAGGTATTTTTCACAAGGTCTTGGGTGAACTCCACTACCATTTCCACGGCATTCTGGAGCTTACCGGGCTGATCGGGGGTCGCGGCTTTGGCAACCATCCGGAACAGGACCAGAAAGATGATGCCGGTCAATGCCGACATGAAAAGAGTGTCAACGTGAAACGCCATGAAGCCCATATCAGAGGCTTCGGTTCCGGACTTGGCAATGGTCCAGGTGGCTTCGTCGAGCACGGTGCCGTTGGCACGCTCATAGCCTTCCGGCAGTTTGCCGTAGGTGAGGTTCGTCAGATGGTGCTGTATGTATTCCGCTGGAGATTCACCTGCCATGTTCTACTCTCGCCCTGTCATCGGTGTGCAACCCTACTGAACACAAGCGGCGTCAGCATGTGGCTGAGGATCATGGTGCCGAACCCCGTAAACAGGGCCGGCCCGTTAATTGGCTGGATCAGCATTAGCGCGCCCGCCAGTAGAACCACTGTTGCGGACAGCTTGAACATCTCGCCTGCCATCAAGGCCGCGAAAACCGCTCCGACCCGCCGCGCTCCGCGATGACGGAAAAAGCGCAGGGCGAACAGGCTGTTCGGAATCCAGTGAGCGAGCCCCCCGAACAGAGCGGAGCGTGCACCAAGCGCCGACTCGAAAAGGAAAAGACCGCTGACCAGCAGCAGTATTCCCAGCTGGAGCATGATGAGTCGGCCTACCGGAGGCCGCCTGATGTTCAAATTGCCAACCCTTGTCGGCCGTTTAAGCCGGGCAGATTATAGGGCTTTGGGTGATCCGGATCAATAAATTTGGATGAAAATTCGAACCATTGACTGCCCTGTGCCGCTACTGGATGTGCTCGAGAATGCCGTCCAGTTCATCCAGATTGTTGTACTCAATCACTACTTTACCTTTACCCCGCTTGCCGTGATTGATTGCCACACGGGCACCCAGACGATCCGCAAGGCGATCCTGAAGGCGTCGGATATCGGGGTCCTCCTTTTCGGGTTCAGGCTTTGGATTATCCTGCGGCTGATCCAGTGTCTTGCGCACAAGCGCCTCGGTCTGGCGCACGGATAATGACTTACTCACCACCTGGCGGGCGATCGGCGCTTGCTGCTGCTCTGGCAGGCCCAGAAGAGCACGCCCATGCCCCATTTCAAGATCGCCATGCTCGAGCATGATCCGGACTTCTTCCACCAGTCCCATGAGCCGCAATAGATTGGTAATGGTGGTACGCGATTTACCCACAGCATCGGCTGTCTGCTGTTGGGTCAGACCAAACTCTTCCTGCAAACGGTGCAGGGAAGCGGCTTCTTCAATCGGATTGAGGTTTTCACGCTGGATGTTTTCAACCAGTCCCAGGGCGATGGCTGCTTCGTCCGGGACCTGGCGGATCAATGCCGGAATACGGTCAAAGCCAGCAAGCTGTGTGGCGCGCCAGCGGCGCTCACCGGCAACCAGTTCATAGTGGCCGCTCTCAAGCGGTCGCACCACGACGGGCTGCATGACGCCCTGTTGCTTTATGGATTCAGCCAGCTCCTGCAACGCCTCTTCGTCCATATCCCGGCGCGGCTGATAGCGCCCGCGCTGGATAAGATCCAGGGGCAGCTCTTTCAGTTCAGCCTCAATGGCCGGATCCGGGGCGTCCTCTAGGTTGGTCTGAGACCCTTCAAGAAGGGCGTTGAGGCCTCGCTGGCCCAGTCCGCGTTTGCGCGATGCCATGATGGTTGTTGATTATCCTGTCTGTGTCTGGGTCCGGAGCCTGCCGTCAGACGGCAACGGCGTCCTGCGATTGCTCACTGCCATTACGTCGTACCATCTCGCCTGCCAGTGCCAGGTAGGAGATCGCGCCCTTGGAACTGCGATCATAGCGTAGTGCTGGCATGCCATAACTGGGTGCCTCCGCCAACCGCACATTGCGCGGAATCACGGCCGAATACACCCGATCGCCGAAGTAATCACTGAGCTGACGTGATACGTCCAGGGTCAGGCTGTTGCGGGGGTCATACATGGTACGCAGAAGGCCCTCGATTTTCAGCTCCGGATTCACTGTTTCCTGGATCTGCTCGATGGTTCCCATGAGCGCGGCCAGCCCCTCCAGCGCATAATATTCACATTGCATGGGAATGAGGACGGAGTCTGCAGCGGCCAGGGCGTTGACTGTCAGCAGATTAAGCGCTGGCGGGCAGTCGATCAGGATAAAATCGTACTGCTCGGTGATGGGCTTGAGAGCGAGGCGTAGACGGTGCTCACGGCCGATCTCGTTCATCAGCTCGACCTCAGCAGCCGTGAGATCACCATTGGCGGCGAGCACATCAAAACCGGAATCCGGCGCTTGCGTGCACACATCGGCGGCTTCCTGGCGGCGGGTCAGAACATCAAAACCACTGACCTGGAGTTCGTTCTTGTCAAGCCCGCTACCCATGGTGGCGTTGCCCTGTGGGTCCATATCCACCAATAACACCCGGCGTTTAGTCGCTGCCAGCGAGGCTGCCAGGTTCACGCAGGTCGTAGTTTTACCCACGCCACCCTTCTGGTTGGTTACCGCCACGATGCGCGCCATTGCCTTCAATCTCCTGTCTCGCCCGTGGAATCCACCGTGCTGCGTTCAATACGCAGAATCCGCCGTTCCGCATCCACACCCGGAACCGCTACACGGCTGTCTTCAAATACGTCCCACCCCGCTGGCAACCCCGCGACTTCAGCAGTGGCCTCCGGGCCCTTCATGGCCAGATGCTGTCCGTATGGCGCCAGAAGATGGGCCGTCATGGGTACCATGTCCGCCAATGAGGCGAACGCGCGACTGGTAATCTGCGGGAAAGGGCCACCCTGCCAGTCTTCAACACGAGCATGCACCACCTGCATGTTATCCAGACCCAGCTCCAGCCGGCACTGGGTGAGGAACCGGGTCTTCTTACTGTTGCTGTCCAGCAGTGTCACCTGTCTCGCTGGCGAGTGCAATGCCAGCACCAGCCCCGGAAAGCCACCACCGGAGCCAACATCCAACAGGGGACCGGAATGGAGCCGGGGCACCAGCGTCAGACTGTCGAGAAGATGCCGGGCGCACATGGCCATGCGTTCACGCACAGCCGTCAGGTTATAGGCCCGGTTCCACTTCTCCAGCAGGTCGAGGAGGCGGCACATGCGATCCGCCGTCTCCGGGACTAGACTGACGCCAAGCGCCCGGGCCCCCGCCTCCAGTTCACGGCGTTCCGCGTTCATTCAGGCACTTTCCTGCTGCAGGAGGTCGCGTTTTTTCAGATGGATCAACAGCTGTGAAACCGCTGCTGGCGTCACCCCCTGAATACGCGAGGCCTGCGCGATGGTCTCTGGCCGTGTCTCTTCGAGCTTCTGTTTCACCTCATTGGACAGACCGCCGACGCTGTCGTAGTCCAGGTCCTTTGGCAGACCCATGTTCTCATGCCGACGCAGGCGCTCGATGTCTGCCTCCTGGCGCGAGATGTAGCCCTCATATTTCACCTGGATGGCAACCTGCTCAGCCACCACCGGATCATCAGCCCGCTCACCACCAATCGCAGCCACCGCCTCGTAATTGATTTCGGGCCGGCGCAGCAGATCGGACAAGGTCTGGTTTTTCTTCAACGGCTGCTTGAGGTAATGGTCGGCCACAGCTGCCGCCTCGGTGCCCGGCTGTACACGAGTGCGGTCGAGACGCTGGCGCTCCGCATGGATGGCATCACGCTTAGCCTCAAAGGCCGCCCAGCGCTGGTCATCCACAAGTCCCAGATTACGGCCGGTTTCAGTCAGGCGCAGATCCGCATTGTCCTCACGCAGTACCAGCCGGTATTCCGCGCGGCTTGTGAACATGCGATAGGGTTCTTTAGCCCCCATGGTGATGAGATCGTCCACCAGAACACCGAGATACGCCTCGTCACGTCTCGGGTACCAGGGTTGCTCACCGCGCGCGGCCAGAGCCGCATTGAGCCCGGCCAAAAGCCCCTGGGCGCCCGCCTCCTCATATCCAGTGGTACCGTTGATCTGACCCGCCAGGTAAAGACCGCCGATGAACCTTGTCTCCAGCGTATGGTGAAGGTCGCGCGGGTCCAGGTAGTCGTACTCAATGGCATAACCCGGCCGGGTGACATGGGCGTTCTCGAAACCAGGAATGGTTCGGATGAAGGCCATCTGTACGTCGAACGGCAGGCTGGTGGAAATACCGTTCGGATAGAGTTCCTGGCTGTTAAGACCTTCCGGCTCAACAAAAATCTGGTGTGAGCCCTTGTCCGCGAAACGGTGAACCTTGTCTTCAATGGACGGACAGTAGCGTGGCCCAACGCCTTCAATGTCGCCGGAGAACATGGGCGAGCTGTCGAGGGCCCCACGGATGATTTCGTGCGTCTCCGACGTGGTATGGGTTATATAACAGCACATCTGCTTTGGATGCCAGGCCGCACTACCAATGTAGGACATAACCGGCTCACGCTCGTCGCCGGGCTGGACTTCCATCTTGGAAAAATCCACTGTCTTGGCGTCAACCCGGGCGGGCGTACCGGTCTTGAGGCGGCCAACGGTAAACGGCAGCTCCCGAAGCCGTTTTGCCAACCCAATAGTCGGTGGATCGCCCGCACGGCCACCCTGCTGATTCTGCATGCCAATGTGGATGACGCCGCCCAGGAACGTGCCCGTAGTCAGCACCACCGTGGGGGCGCGGAAGGTTACGCCGGTCTGAGAGACCACACCTTGAACCCGGCCGTCTTCAACGACCAGATCCTCAGCCGCCTGCTGGAAAATATGCAGGTTGGGCTGGTTCTCAAGCATGTTCCGGATGGCGGCTTTATACAGAGCACGGTCCGCCTGAGCACGAGTGGCGCGCACCGCAGGGCCTTTACTGGAATTGAGCACCCGAAACTGGATGCCAGCCTGTTCGGTGGCCAGACCCATCGCACCGCCCAGCGCATCGATCTCCTTGACCAGATGACTCTTGCCGATGCCGCCGATGGCGGGATTGCAGGACATTTGACCGAGGGTTTCTATGTTGTGCGTCAGAAGCAATGTGTCGCGCCCCATGCGGGCCGCGGCAAGCGCCGCTTCAGTGCCCGCATGGCCGCCGCCGATCACGATGACGTCGAAGTGCTTGGGATATTCCACGCTGGACCTCAGGGCTTACCGGATTCTTTGAATGAATCGAGAAGTATAACCCGAGGCGTCAAGCCTTTGCAGCTAGGATGGCCACTTTCTGCACAGATTTAGGGAATCGTTCAAGAACAGAGCACTAGCGCCTAGTCATCACAAACCGCTCAAAAAATTATCCACAAAAATAAACAGGGGATAAAGGCCTTAAAGGAAATACAGGTTCCTGGTTTTGAACGGTTTTTTATTTTTATTCCAGCGTTCTCCCTTTTCTGTAAACAGACTTTTCCACAGATTACGCATTACGGCTGTTTCTGGATAACCAGCACTATCTCACCAACCTTTACGCCCCAATAGGTCATTTCTGTCTCATTGATGACGGTATTCTCGGTAACACGGTACATCCAATCATCCATGCGGACATTGATGGTACTGTCACCGTAAGGCACTTCCAGCACGTAATTCATGTGTATGGCATTACCCTCAAATTCCATGGAACCCGGTTCCGTTACATCCCCGGCAGTCGCATGATAACCGCCCTGTCTGGGCTCTAGCGTCCAGACCCGAGTGTCCGTTTCGCCGTCACTGTACTCAAAGACCTCATCCAGAGTGCCTACTCCATTCGCATCCCAGGAAGCATCAATGGTGGCATCGAAGTGACGGATCACCTTACCGGAACGATCTTTGACCACCCCGCGAGCACTCAATTCGCCCTGAAAGAATTCACTGGGCACTAGCTCCGGCTCCTGTCCCGCGTAATCGTTAATGGCGGGTCCAGAGCAGCCGGACATAAAGAGAAGAATGAGCAGTAAAATGGGGGTTAAATACCGACTCTTTAAAAGAGCTGCCATGAATTAATCTCCAAATAATAAGTGACTCTAGACCTTACGTGGTTAGGGCCTTCCGGGTTCAGTGGGTGGCCGCAGCGACGTACGCAACTGTACAGGTCGCCATTGGTTCCGCAAGCAACACTATCTGAGACTGTGTCGTACAGCTACCTGAAGGGAGGGTCCGTAATGGCTACCTACAAGGCGCCTCTGACCGACATGAATTTTCTGCTCAACGAAGTCTTTGACTTTCCGGGTCACTATCAGACCCTGAGCAACGGAGCCGAGGCGACGCCGGACATGGTCGACGCCATCCTGGGTGAATGCGCCAAGTTCTGTGAGAACACCCTGTCTCCGCTCTACCAAAGCGGCGATCAGGAGGGCTGTGAGCTGGTAGACGGTGAGGTCAAGACGCCTTCCGGCTACAGGGAAGCCTACGACCAATACGTCGCCGCCGGCTGGCAAGGGCTCTCCAGCCTGGAGGAATACGGCGGCCAGGGTCTGCCCGCCTCCCTGGGCTTGATGAAACAGGAAATGATGGGCACCGCCAACTGGCCTTTCAGCATGTACCCGGGCCTGTCAATGGGGGCTATGAACACCCTACAGCTCCATGGAGACGAGGGCCAGCGCCAGACCTACCTCACGCCCATGACCGAAGGCCGCTGGACCGGCACCATGTGCCTCACCGAGCCCCAATGCGGCACCGACCTGGGCCAGATCCGCACCAGGGCCGTGCCCCAGGACGACGGCTCCTACCGCGTTACCGGCACCAAGATCTTCATTTCCTCCGGCGACCATGATCTGGCTGAAAACATCGTTCACATCGTGCTGGCGCGCACGCCGGAAGCGCCCAGGGGCACCAAGGGCATCTCCCTGTTCATCGTGCCCAAGTATTTGCCAGACCAAGAGGGCAACGCGGCCCAAGTCAACGGCGTCTCCGTGGGTGCGCTCGAGCAGAAGATGGGCATCAAGGCCTCCGCCACCTGCACCATGAACTTCGATGAGGCCAAGGGCTATATGGTGGGCGAGGAGAACAAGGGCCTGGAGTGCATGTTCACCTTCATGAACACGGCCCGCATCGGCACCGCCATCCAGGGCGTGGGTCCCGCGGAGCTCTCTTACCAGAATGCCCTGGCCTACGCCAAGGAACGCCGCTCCATGCGCGCGCTCTCCGGCAAGAAGGAACCGAACCAGGTGGCGGACAGCCTGATGTATCACGCCGACGTGCGCCGCATGCTGCTGACCCAGAAAGCCGTGGCCGAGGGCGGGCGTGCCATGCTCTATGACGCTGCCCAGTACGCTGACCACATGGTCTGCGGGCACCTGGAGAAGGACGAGAAGAAGATCCAGAAGTACGACGACAAACTCGGCTTCCTGACCCCGATCCTCAAGGGCTTCCTCACCGAGAAAGGCTACGAGGCCACCAACCTGGGCATGCAGGTGTTCGGCGGCCATGGCTACATCAGGGAACACGGCATGGAGCAGATCGTGCGCGACACCCGGATCGCCACGCTCTACGAGGGCACCACCGGCATCCAGGCACTGGACCTGCTCGGCCGCAAGGTTCTGATGATGACCCAGGGGGGCGCGGTGCGCGAGTTCACCCTGCGCATGAGCAACGAGGCCCGTAAGCACCTCACCGACAGCACCCTGCGCCCCTGGGCGTGGCGGATCCTGAAGCTGGCCACCCAGTGGAACTGGCTGACCTTGCGCCTGATGGTCATCGCGCGCAAGGACCGCGACATGGTCTCGGCCGCCGCCCACGACTTCCTGATGTACAGCGGCTACGTTTACTTGGCCTTCATGTGGCTGCGCATGGCCGCGGCTGCCCGCAGGGGCCTAGAAGAAGGAGGTAACCAGAGCGAGGATTTCTACAACGCCAAGCTGGCGACCGCCGCGTTCTACTTCGAACGCATGCTGCCCCAGGCCCAGGGTCACGCCGACAGTATGCTGAGCCCCAGCGAGACGCTGATGCAGCTCAGCAACGAGGCATTCGCCTTCGATTACTGACGCACGCTTTACCCCTCCCCCTGCCGGTCTTCGGGCCGGCTTTCTACGTTTCAACCCCCGAGTGGCACTTTGACGGTCATGCGCACATCACGCCCCGGACTCAGCGCATACCCTTTGTAGGTATCCAGGAAATCCCGGTAGCTCTTGTCCGTCAGGTTGCGTACTTCAAGATTGAACCGGACCGGACTACCCACGCTGCTGCCAATGGAGAAACCCACTCTGAGGTCCGCAACCGTGTACGAGTCCGTAGAGGCAGTACCGAAAGGCGCGTTATCGAACTGGGAGAAGGGTTCACCCGGCGCGGCCTTCTTAGAGGCGTTATGCCGCAGGCTGAGCCGGACCCTGGGGTTGCGCAGTGGCCCCCAGCTGCTGGGTGTCCAGGTGCCTTCCACCTGCAGTTCGTCCGCGGGTTGCAACGGCAGGTCGTTCCCCGTGCGGTCGTTTTCCCCGTCCACGGCGCTATAGGTCGTACTCAGTTCCAGAGTTTCCGTCACATTCGCACGGGCGGTCAGCTCCACACCGCTCAGCACGGCGTCGGTCTGACGATAGCGGAAAACAGGGAGGCCATTGTCGTTATTGCCGGTATCCTGGAGATAGATGTAATCGTCGATGGCATTACGGTAGACGGTGGCGCTCGCAGCCGTCCGCGTGGAACGCCAGCGCAGGGCAAGGTCCGTGTTCAGGGATTTTTCAGCATCCAGGTCCTGGTTGCCCTTCTGGACAGCCGCAACACCGGTATGCTGGCCGTCCGCGTAGAGCTCGAAGAGGCTGGGAGCACGGAAGCCCCGACCCACATTACTGGCCAGGGTTAGTCTGTCGGTCAGGGCATAAGACCCCCCAAAGGAGCCCGATGTCACCGAGTAGTCATTCCCGTCACGCCCGTTGAATGAGGTTGGCGCGGCGGTCTCGCTACTCTCGCCTACCGTTTCGGTCCAATCCTGACGCAGCCCGGCCTGCAGTGTCAGGCGACCCAGGGTGCGTTCCTCGAAGGCAAAAACACCAAGGTTATCAACCTGACCACCAGGGCTCAGCTGAGTGGTGCCCCGGGATTCCTGTTGTTTCGTCCGGTATTCAAGACCGACACGCCCGGCATCAAAGACCCCGAGCTGAGCGTGCTCTGCTTCGAGGCGGGTGGTGTACTGATCGAATTCAATATCAATGGTGCCGTCAAAAAGCTCGTTCCTCGGCACACCGCCACCGTTGGACTGACGTTGGTTGCGTTGCCAGGCCAGAGTTGGCTTGAACGTCCAGTTGCCGTCCAGCGGAATCATGGCATCGAGGCGCAGCTCATCGTTCTCCAGGCGCTGGCCAACACCCTCATAGCCTTCCGCCGGTGGTTTCTTACCCGCCGGGGGTGGCAGCAGGAAATTGTGCTCATTACGCCATCCGGTGTAACGCAGGCGCAGTTCACCGAAACCGGCTTTATACCCTACACCAAGCTGTGCGTTGAGTTGCTCGAAATCTGTATAGTCCAGCTCGCCCGTGTAGGCAGGAGCGTGGCGTTTACTCGGATCACTTGAGGGTGGCGGAAAGAAGGTAGGATCATCCGGCACGGTTACGTTGCCGGCGTTGCGATGAATAAGACCGCCCGCGAAGGTCCAGTTGGCGCCTTCGCTCGATCCCTTCAGCCCGAGATCATTCTGATCATTGTTAGTGGCGTGCCCGAGCAGCGCCTGACCGCCGTTGTGGCGGCCGCCATCATCGCTGAAGGTCAATGGCAGAGGTTTGACATCAACCGCTCCGCCAAGCCCATCGGATCCGTAAAGGATGCTTGATGCACCACGCACCACTTCAATCCGTTCACTCAGGAAAGGTTCAACATTCGGCGAATGCCGGGTGCCGAACTGCTGATGGTCTGTTCCTATGCCATTGGACAGGATACGCACCCGGTTACCGGAAAGCCCCCGGATAACCGGTTTTCCGACCTGGTTGCCAGCACTGACGGTATCAACACCTGGCAGATGATCCAGGGTCTGACCCAATGTCGCACTCTCGCGTCGAGCCTTTTCCGTCCCCTGTAGAACATTGATCTGGGACGCCTGATACAACGGGGACCCTGGTGAAGGTGTTCCAGCTTCCACAATGACGTCCTCAAGCGCCATTGTTCGGGAGGTTTCCTCTGCCTGTACCGACACAGCGCAAGCGAGGACCAACAGCCCTGGGGCCAAGACAGCGTGGGCAACCGGTGGTGTCGGTATCGTTCCGATTAAACCTTTCAGTTCCATATGTCACCTATAAAACGTTATATCGTTACATTAAAAAATACCGCTACACAGCTTTTAGTGCTGGTTAACCAATGACCGCGATCAGCCAGTACATAATGTTATACCATAACTTTAACAGAAGGCAAGTGAATCCAATTGCGGGTCGAAAGCGCAACGACAACGGATAAAAACTGATTTTGGGGGTAGTCGGGTGCTTTAGAAGATCTCGGGCCCGATCATTTACCGATACAGAACGAGCCGAAGATCTCGCCCAGGAGTTCATCCGGCGTCATGGCGCCGGTAATCTCGCCGAGCGCATCCTGGGCCTGGCGCAGATCCTCGGCGAGCAGCTCTCCGGCCCCGAATTCACTGAGCTGGGCCTGACCCTGAACCACTATGGCGCGTGCCCGTTCCAGCGCATCCAGATGCCGCCGGCGGGCCATATAACGCCCTTCAGACGCCGTCTGGTACCCCATGCAATCCTTGAGGTGTTCCCGGAGCACCTCCACGCCATCGCCCGACTGCGCCGAAAGCCGGATGACCGGAGCGTGATGGTCGTCGGTATAGCCGGCGCTTTCACCGGAGAGGTCTACCTTGTTGCGCAGCACGGTTACCGGCAGTTCCTCCGGCAAATCGCGGGGTAGCCCTGTGGTCAGGCTGTCAGGGCTGGTGTCAGGTGTGGTTGTACTGTCGGCCAGCAACAGTATCCGGTCCGCCTTCTCAATTTCCGCCCAGGCCCGGTCAATGCCGATGCGCTCCACCTCATTGTTACTGTCACGCAGACCTGCGGTATCGATGATATGCAGCGGCATACCATCGATCTGGATCTGCTCACGGAGGACATCACGGGTGGTACCCTCGATCTCGGTCACGATGGCGGTGTCCTGACCGGATAGCGCGTTGAGAAGGCTGGATTTTCCGGCATTGGGTTTACCGGCAATCACGACCTGCATACCGTCTCTCAGCAGAGTCCCCTGATGGGCTTCGTTGAGGGTGCGGTCCAGTGACTCCAGGAGGGCCTGAAGATCTGCCGCCACCTTGCCGTCGCCTAGAAAGTCCACATCCTCGTCGGGAAAATCGATGGCAGCTTCCACATAGACCCGCAGCTGGACCAGCTCATCGATCAGTCCTGAGACCACCCGGGAGAAGGCCCCTTGCAGGGAATGGAGCGCACTGCGAGCCGCCTGGTCCGAGCTGCTCTCGATCAGATCGGCAATGGCTTCGGCCTGGGCCAGGTCCAGTTTATCGTTCAGGAAGGCTCTTTCGGAGAATTCTCCCGGCCGCGCCAGGCGGGCTCCCCGGGCCGTGGCCGAAGCGAGGATCCGGTCCATGAGAACCGGCCCACCGTGACCCTGAAGCTCGAGGACGTCCTCGCCGGTGAAGGAGTTCGGACCCGGAAAGTACAGGACGATACCTTCATCCAGAACCTCCCCGGCCTCATCCAGGAAGGGGCCGTAATGGGCGTAACGGGCTCGGGGCTCAAAGCCCAGGAAAGCCCGGGCGAGGGCCTGGGCCTGGGGGCCTGAGTGCCGGATAACGCCCACGCCGCCGCGGCCCGGCGGCGTGGCGACGGCGGCAATGGTATCCCGGTCGGCACCGCTCATGGCGTGGTCAGGGGATCAGCCCTTGGCGGGCTGTCCCTGCTCCTTCTCGATCTGGCGGTAGATGAAGAACTGCTGCGCCATGGAGAGCACGTTGTTGCTCAGCCAGTACAGCACCAGACCTGCCGGGAACCACAGGAAGAAGAAGGTGAACATGATTGGCAGGATCTTCATCACCTTCGCCTGAACGGGATCTGGTGGCGTCGGATTCAACTGCATCTGCAGGAACATCGAACCACCCATCAGGATTGGCAGGATGAAGTACGGATCCATCACCGACAGATCATTGATCCAGAGCATAAAGGGCGCGTGGCGCAGCTGCACACTCTCGAACAGCACCCAGTAGAGGGAAATGAACACGGGCATCTGGACCAGTATGGGCAGACAGCCCCCCAGTGGGTTGATTTTTTCCTTCTTGTAGAGATTCATCATCTCCTGGGACAGCTTCTGGCGATCGTCACTGTACTGTTCTTTGAGACGCTGCATCTCTGGCTGAACACGGCGCATATTGGCCATAGAGCGATAACTTGTGGCCGAAAGTTTATAAAACGCCAACTTCACAACCACGGTGAGTAAGATGATGGCGACGCCCCAGTTACCCGTCAGGCCGTGGAACCAGTCCAACAAATAGAATAACGGCTGAGAGATAAAGAACAGCCAACCGAAATCAACCGTTCGGTCGAGGTTTGGTGCAACGCCCTGAAGTCGTTCAATGACTTTGGGACCAACGTAGACGCGGGAACCAATTTCTTTTTCTTCCCCGGGTGCAACCTTGGTTCCCGGGCTGACAAATCCCATGACATGGAGATTATCGCCACGCTGGCGAGTCTGATAACGATGTGTCTCACCCTGATCCGGGATCCAGGAACTCATGAAATAGTGCTGCAAGAAGGCCATCCAGCCGCCTTCCACCTGTCGGTTCAGAGGGGTGTCTTTCAGGTCAGAGAATTCGTATTTGGTATAGGGTTCTTGTGGTGTACTCAGAACCATCCCCAGAAAAGCCTGGACACCGAGGATACGTTGACCAGTGGGATCGCCACTTTCGTCACGCACAATGCGTCCGGAGAAATAGCCACTCCAAGGCTGACTGGACTCGTTCCGGATGTGGTACGTCACCCTGAAACGGTAATGATTCCGTTCGAAGGTATAACGTTTGATGATTTTTATACCGGAATCGGTTTTATGGGTTAGGTCAACGGTCAGTTGATCCTCGCCCTCATCGAGTTGGTAGCTGTCAGCCTTGCTGCTGAACGTCAGATTACCATGGCCACGTTCAGTACCGCCGTCACCCAGAAGGCTACTTTCAAGGATATAGGTGAGCTCACTGTTGTTATGCAACAGTTGCAACGGCTCGTCAGACTTCATCGTGCGGGTATGCTCAGGCAACCAAGCTTGTACGAGATGACCGCCATCCAGACTGATGCGGGTATCCAGAACATCGGTTTTCACACTGACCGTGTTGCTGTTATCCACAACGCCGCTGCTGGCTGATTCGCTATTTTGCTCTGGGTTCTGTTGGTTGCTGGAAGGTCCCATACCTGATTCTGGACGATCAAAAGCATTCCCGGTATCGCCCTGTGGTTGGCCATCCGAGGCCTGTTGTGATGCAGAGTCACTGGAACTCGGCTGAGATTCCTCAGCGGCTACTGGTTCGTTGGAAATTGGCTGCTGGTAATAATCCTCGTTCCATGCCATGACGAGGAGGTAACTGACAATGGCCAGACCAAGCCATATGGCGACGCGGGGGATATCCATTGATTGGTTCATCCTTTACGTGAACAGGATTGATGGGACGGGGAAGTGCCTGGAACCGGATCAAATCCGGATGTGCCCCAGGGATGGCATCTGAGAAAACGATTCAATGCGTAACGTCCACCACGGATTATGCCGTGCTGGCGGATCGCAATGATGGCGTATTCCGAACAGCAGGGTACATGCCGACAGTGTGGCGGCATCATCGGACTGATCCCGTACTGGTAGGCTCGAATCAGAATGAGAAACAGCCAGCGCATGGGCTTACCCTGTTTTTGCCGGAGACTGAGACCGTGCTTGTTTGCCTAGCTTTCGCCATGCTCGATCCAGTTCATGGAAAAGTTCGGAGTTTTCCATGGTGTTGCCACCAGGCCGCGCCAGTACGATGACATCAAAAGACGGTAACTCGCACTGTCGGTGTCTGAACGATTCACGTGCTGCACGCTTGAATCGATTGCGTGCCGTCGCCTTCGGCAGATGTCTTCGGGCCACGATGACGCCGAGTCTTGCCGGTGCCTCAGGTTCCTCAGAACTTCGGGCAAGTATTAGAAACCCGCGGCTACCGGCTCTGAACTGAACGCTGTTGAATACCCGCGTGTAATCACGACTTTTGAGCAGTCTTGCTTCGCGGGGAAATCTCAGGTCAGGGAGCAACTGGTCGGAATCAGGCGCTTAAACGCTTCCGGCCCTTGGCGCGACGCCGGGCGATAACCTTGCGGCCATTCTGGGTTGCCATGCGGGCACGGAAACCATGGGTCCGCTTGCGCTTGAGATTACTCGGCTGAAAGGTTCGTTTCATGGTGGTGGTCCTGTTCAGGGCTGCGAATGTCGGATCAATGGTCTCGGCCGATGGGCCAGGCACGGAGCGCCACCGGGATGCGAGATTCTAGTCAATTTGAAGCGTTCAGACAATGGGCAGTGTTGTTTCCCTGTTAGTTATAACAGACACAAAGTCTTTATCTTTAAGGGATTAATAAGACTGTTGTTATTATTATTAAGGGAGTCGATTTCTGTGGATAACCTCATTAGAGGCTGTTGTGGGGCATGCTGAGAGTTGGGACAGGTCTGTTCAGGAGCGGTGCGTAACCTGAGATTTAAGGAGGGATGGTATGGGTGCAAATCATGGGGTGCTTAGGGGCCTCGGTTTATCAACGGGGTTATGCGGGGGTTATGCAGGGAGTGACAAACGGTGTGTGCACAGTTTCCTGTGGATAAAAATATCTCATGGAATCGATTTGTAATTCTGTGCACGAGTCTGTTTGTAAGTAGCTAAAAATCTGATGATAAAAGAAAAAAATATCCACATGCTGTTTATATCGTGAGTCTGGGGGCTTTCACGGGCGCTGTGGTCAGCGTAGAATACCGTCCCTGCCGGAGAGGATCCGGCTCCGAGAAGAATTAGGTGGGGTCAGCAGTCGTGGCGCAGGAAATCTGGCAGCAATGTCTCGAACTTTTACAGGATGAGTTTCCTGCCCAGCAGTTCAATACCTGGCTGCGGCCGTTGCAGTCCAGGGATGACGGGGGCGCACTGGTTCTTCTTGCGCCGAACCGGTTTGTTCGGGATTGGGTCAGTCAGAAGTATCTGGATCGAATTGAAGAGCTGGTCCGTGACCTCAACGGGGCCAAAGGGCTTCAGGTCGAGGTGAAAGTCGGGTCAGCGGATGACGCCAGGAGCCGTAATAGTAGTAGTCCGGCAGGGGTTAATGGCGGGGGTTCTGCGGCAAAGTCTGAGTCGTCACAGGGTGAGAGAAGGGAAGTTGAATCGGCGCGTGCCGAAGTGGCTCCTCCGGTTAATGACGCGGAATTGAGTACGGCTGATGAACGGCCGGTCGAAGATTCACCGGTGGCGGCCCGGATTGCGGGTCGGGCTAATGGCGGACGCGACGACCGGCGGGCCAATGTTGAAGGGGGTGTCCAGCATAATGAGACATTTCTCAACCAGCAGTTTACGTTTGAAACCTTTGTCGAGGGTAAATCCAACCAGCTTGCGCGGGCAGCCTCCAGTCAGGTGGCGGAAAACCCCGGGGGGTCGTACAACCCTCTGTTCCTTTATGGTGGTGTTGGCCTGGGTAAGACGCACCTGATGCATGCCGTAGGTAATGAGATTGTTCGGCGTAATCCCGGCGCACGTGTGGCCTATCTGCGATCCGAGCGTTTCGTGGCGGATATGGTCAAGGCTTTGCAACTCAATGCCATCAATGACTTCAAGCGGTATTACCGCTCGTTAGATGCCCTTCTGATTGATGATATCCAATTCTTCGCCGGCAAAGAGCGTTCCCAGGAGGAATTCTTCCATACCTTTAATGCCCTGCTTGAGGGCGGCCAGCAGGTGATTCTTACCTGTGATCGATTTCCCAAGGAAATTGTGAACATGGAAGAACGTCTCAAGTCACGCTTTGGCTGGGGCTTAACGGTGATGGTGGAGCCACCAGAACTTGAAACCCGGGTGGCAATCATCATGAAAAAGGCGGAGCAGGCTCAGGTCAGTATCAGCAATGAGGCAGCCTTTTTCATTGCCCAAAAGATTCGCTCTAACGTGCGCGAGCTGGAAGGAGCACTCAAGCTGGTTATTGCAAATTCTCATTTTACCGGACAACAGATTACGCCGGCGTTCATCCGAGAAAGTCTTAAGGACCTGCTGGCACTGCATGAAAAACAGGTCAGCATCGACAATATTCAGCGGACCGTGGCAGAGTACTATAAAATGAAAGTGGCGGATCTGCACTCAAAACGCCGCACGCGGTCGATCACGCGGCCCCGCCAGATGGCTATGGCGCTTGCTAAAGAGCTGACGAGTCATAGCCTGCCCGAGATCGGCGATGCCTTTGGGGGCCGGGATCACACCACGGTTCTCCACGCCTGCAAGAAAATTGAAGAGCTGCAGGAGTCAGACGCTAATATCCGTGAGGATTATCAGAACTTTCTTCGGCTGCTGACGACCTGAATTACCGACCAAAACCCACATCCGAATCAGGCGGAATCCGACAATCATGAAAATCCGGACCAGTCGTGAATCCCTTCTCGAGCCACTCCAGGCGATCGCCGGCGTGGTGGAAAAGAAACAGACTATGCCCGTTCTGGCGAACGTACTGCTTGTGGCGGAGAACCAGGCGCTGACGCTTACCGGTACTAATATGGAAGTGGAGCTGGTTGCTACGCTGACTGATCTGGATCTGGAACAGGAAGGACGCATAACCGTGCCGGCGCGTAAGTTGGTGGATATCTGCCGGTCGCTGCCTGACGCTGCGGAGGTGACTTTGGGGCTGGAAGGCGATCGGCTTCGGATCCGCGCTGGGGCAAGCCAGTTCACTCTAGCGACCCTGCCTGCGGATCATTTTCCGAATGTAGAGGATGATGAGGATAGTTTTACGCTCAATCTGGAACAGGGAAGCTTCCAGAGTCTGCTCAGCAGTACAGCCTTTGCCATGGCACAGCAGGATGTTCGTTATTATCTGAATGGACTTCTCCTTGAAATTAGCGATGACCTGGTGAGAGCGGTGGCGACCGATGGGCATCGGCTTGCGCTTTCGAACCTTGCGGCGCCCACCTATCTGGATGAAACCCGTCAGATCATTGTGCCTCGAAAAGGGGTTCAGGAACTTATCCGGTTACTGGGAGACGGTGAAGAGACGGTTGCAGTTACGATCGGAGGCAGCCATATACGGGCAACAGTCGATGGGTTCACTTTTACGTCCAAACTCATCGAGGGGCGTTTTCCGGATTATAATCGGGTCATTCCCAGCGGGGGTGATAAAACGGTGATTGCAGACCGTGAGACCCTCCGCAGCATCCTGCAGCGAGCGGGCATCCTGTCCAATGAGAATATCCGTGGGGTCCGGCTTGAGCTGGAGCCGGGGGAACTGCACGTGTATGCCAACAACCCCGATCAGGAACAGGCTGAGGACACCATGGCGGTGGAGTACCAGGGTGAAGCCCTTCAGATTGGGTTCAATGTTGGTTATCTCATTGATGTGATGAACGTCATACGGGAAGAGCAGGTTCGGATCGTGCTGTCCGGACCGAACGCGAGTGCGCTTATCGAAAGTACCGGGCCGGACGACAATCTTTATGTTGTGATGCCGATGCGGTTATAGGGTCAGACAAAACAGGGAAGCTTGGTATGAATGCATTAATTGAAAAGTCGCCGTTCATGCGGCGCAAGAATGCGAGCGGCGGCGACAAGAGTCAGATAGCTTATTCGGGAGCCAGATCGGCGCGTGTCGTGGGTGATGGTATTAAAGGTGCGCTCCGGATTGGACAGACAGCAATGGTGCTTGGAGGCCAGAGCGTGCGGTGGCTTTGGGGTAACCGACAGCCCATGCCCTGGTTGATGCGTGATACGTTTGAACGCTTGGGCGCAACTTACGTTAAGCTGGGTCAGTTGATTGCGTCTTCTCCGACTTTCTTTCCGCGTGAATACGTCGACGAGTTTCAGAATTGTCTGGACCAGACCCAGCCCCTTCCCTATACCCTCATGGAACGGATCCTGAAAGAAGAACTGGGCGAAGCGGTTGATACGGAGTTTTCGCGTATCGACCGGGCGCCATTGGCTTCTGCTTCAATCGCTCAGGTTCATGGCGCCCGATTGGCCAGTGGCGAAGAGGTGGTGCTGAAAATCCAGAAGCCCGGTGTTTCGAATATTCTGCTGACTGACCTGAATTTTCTGTATGTATCGGCACGGGTGGTGGAAACGCTTGCCCCTAAACTGGCATGGACATCGCTCTCCGGTATCATTCAGGAAATCCAGCGAACCATGATGGAAGAGTGTGATTTCGTCCAGGAGGCGAATAACCTCGAAGCATTTCGGGAGTTCCTTGATCGTACAGGGAATACAGAGGCAACTGTGCCAAAGGTATATCGCCAATTGAGCACGAGCAGGGTTCTGACGATGGAACGTTTTAGAGGGGTGTCTCTGACCGATCTGGATAGTATCCGGCGTTACAGTGATGATCCTGAGCGGACCCTGATCACGGCGATGAATACATGGTTTGCGAGTCTGACACAGTGTGAGTTCTTTCATGCCGATGTGCACGCCGGCAACTTGATGGTGTTGGAGGACGGGCGTGTGGGGTTTATTGATTTTGGCATCGTTGGTCGGATTGCTCCTGACACCTGGACGGCAGTTTCCGATTTTATGGGCGCACTGATGGGGAGTGATTTCGAAGCGATGGCGGATGCTATGACGCGTATCGGTGTCACGCGTGAGGGGGTGGATGTCAGTGCTCTGGCACGCGATCTGTCGGGGCTTCAACAGCACATGGAGACCGTTGTACCGACGGATCCGGATCAGATGCCAGATATAGAGACACTGTCTGAAGAAACTGACGACGATGTGAATGAGCTTCTCATGCAGCTTGTCCGCATTGGTGAGGATCAGGGTCTGCACTTCCCTCGTGAGTTTGCGCTTTTGATAAAGCAGTTTCTGTATTTTGATCGTTACGTCCACATTCTAGCGCCAGAAATGGACATGTTTCTGGACGAACGGCTGAGCATGCTGCAATGAGGCCACTATAATGGCGCTTGTGCCTCAGCTTCTGACGTCGTCGCTTGCGCTTTGGCGAGGAACTTGGATCTGTCGTTCAGAAGTCGTAGTGCCTGAGCAACCACTCCAGCTGTTCGAGATGGAAGGGTGTCCCCACTGTCGATTGGTGCGGGAAACGCTCACGGAGCTTGGTATTGATGCGGTGATTTTCCCCTGCCCTAAAGGGGGCCATCGGTTCCGTAATCGGGCTTTTGATTTGGGTGGACGATGTGAATTTCCGCTGCTTGTGGAACCGGTTAAGGGCGAGGTGATTTATGACAGTCAGCGGATTCGGGAGTACCTGTGGCAACAGTACGGAGGGCGCTCTGTTCCAGGATTGAGTAGTCGGCAACCGGTTGATAAAGGGCGCGTGCTACTGGCGTCTTTCGCTAGATTTGGCAAGGGTCTTTATGCGAAGCCCTCATGTACGCCGGCACGTTTACTGGAGCTCTATAGTTTCGAATCCAGCCCCTATTCGCGGGAGGTGCGTGAACGCCTTTGCGAACTCGAAATTCCTTATGTTTTGCGCAATTGTGGAAAATCAAGAGTTGGCGAATTACTTCTTCCGGTGATCGGTGATTGGATGGGAATCGGTTATCGGCCTGGCTCGAGGAACCGTCAAGAGCTTGTTAACATAACCGGACGGGGTGCGGTGCCCTATCTGGTCGATCCGAACCAAGATACAGCACTCTTTGAAAGTGGTGCGATTCTGGCGCACCTGCGCGATTATTATCAGATCTGATCAATGGCGCTGGACGAGCTTCGCATCCATCACTTCCGCAATATAGAACATCAGAAACTACAGTTTTCTCCCCGCCTCAATCTTATCCATGGTGACAATGGCAGTGGTAAAACCAGTCTGCTTGAAGCGGTCTATTATCTTGCAACAGCGCGCTCTTTTCGTTCTTCGAACCATAGACGCGTGGTCCAGGAAGGGCACGCTTCATTAACGCTCTTCGGGTCTGTATCCGATCCTGTAAGGGGGTCAATTAGGCTTGGCCTTGAAAGGGAACCAGGGAACAAGAGAGGGGTTCGGTTGCAACGCAATGGTGAGTCGATACGGTCGATTGCCGCACTTGCGCGTTTGCTCCCGGTGTCGGTAATTGAGCCTGGTACTTTCGAGCTTGTTGCAGGTGGCCCGGGTAATCGTCGAAGGTTTCTGGATTGGTTGGTGTTCCACGTGGAACACTGGTTTAGTGGGGTCTGGCAGGAGGCACAGAGGGCACTTAAGCAGCGCAATCACCTCCTTCGTCATGGTATAATTGATGCGGCTTCTATTGGCCCATGGAATGCACGGGTAGCTGACCTAGGTGAGCGTCTGAATCAGGGTCGCGAAGAGGGTTTTCGGCGTTTTCGGGACGAATTTGAGGCAATGCAGAAGCGGTCTGGTACCGGCTGGCTGGCAACTGTCTCTCTTGTTTTTAGCCCTGGTTGGGATACTGAGAAACGTCTCGACGCCGTTCTCGCAGGTAATCTGGAGGCGGAGGCGCGCGCCGGGTTTAGTCTTTACGGCCCCAACAGGGCTGATATCCGAATCCGAGTTGGCAAGCAGCCAGCTAGCGAGGTGCTGTCCCGCGGGCAGCAGCGGTCGCTGGTGGTTCTGATGAAGGTCGCCCAAATGCGGGTTCTTCAATCAGTTGGTTGTCAGGGCATCTGTCTCCTTGATGATATCCATGCAGAGCTTGATGCGGATAATCAGGCTCTCCTGGCCAGTGAACTTCTAGCACTGAACACTCAGGTTTTCCTAACCGGCATCAAAACTCCTGATGCCGGAGCGCTGGGGAACCTGATGCGCGAGCATGAACCGTCGATGTTTCACGTGGAACATGGGCGATTCACGGAACAATGAACGCCAAGCTGGGGGAACCCTGCGAATGTCTGATTACACTTCTACAAGCATCAAAGTACTTAAAGGTCTGGATGCCGTACGCAAACGGCCTGGTATGTACATCGGTGATACCGACGATGGTACAGGTCTCCACCATATGGTTTTCGAGCTGGTGGACAATTCCATCGACGAGGCATTGGCGGGTTTCTGTTCCGAAATCGGTGTCGTTATCCACCCTGATGAATCGGTAACGGTCAGGGATGATGGACGTGGTATTCCAACCGATATCCACGAAGATGAAGGGGTTTCAGCTGCCCAGGTCATAATGACCGTCCTGCATGCCGGTGGTAAGTTTGATGACAATACTTACAAGGTATCCGGCGGTCTGCATGGTGTGGGTGTTTCTGTGGTCAATGCCCTCTCTTCTACCCTCAGGCTCACGATCCGACGTAGTGGTAAGGTTCATGAGCAGGTGTATCACAATGGTATCCCGGAAGAGCCGCTACGGATTGTTGGCGACACAGAGGCGTCAGGCAGCGAGGTCCATTTCATACCGTCGCATGAGACTTTTACGAATATCGAATTCCATTTCGATATCCTCGCCAAGCGGCTTCGTGAACTGGCGTTCCTGAACAGTGGCGTAAGAATCCGGCTTACTGACGAGCGGACTGGTAAAGATGAAGTGTTCGAGTACGAGGGAGGCCTGAGAGCCTTTGTCGAGCATCTGAACACGAATAAAACAGCCCTGAACCGAGTCTTTCATTTCACCAGGGAGCGTGATGACGGCATCGTGGTGGAAATCGCAATGCAGTGGAATGACGCGTTTCAGGAAAACATCTTCACATTTACCAATAACATTCCTCAGGGCGACGGGGGCACCCACCTGGCGGGTTTCCGGGCGTCTTTGACCCGGACCCTTAACAGTTATATGGAACAGGAAGGCCTGATCAAAAAGGTCAAGGTCAATACGTCCGGTGATGATGCCCGCGAAGGCCTGACGGCCATCGTCAGTGTCAAAGTGCCGGACCCTAAGTTCTCCTCTCAAACCAAAGACAAGCTGGTTTCGTCCGAAGTCAAAACCGCGGTCGAACAGGAGATGAATCAGGCATTCACTGATTATCTTCAGGAGTACCCCCAGGAAGCCAAGGCCATCGTCAACAAGATGATCGATGCGGCCCGCGCCCGGGAAGCCGCTCGTAAAGCCAGAGACATGACTCGCCGTAAAGGGGCTCTGGATGTCGCTGGGTTACCGGGCAAGCTGGCAGACTGCCAGGAAAAAGATCCGGCTCTTTCTGAACTGTTCATAGTCGAGGGTGATTCGGCTGGCGGTAGTGCAAAGCAGGGACGCGAGCGGCGTACCCAAGCAATACTGCCTCTCAAGGGCAAGATCCTGAACGTTGAGAAGGCACGCTTCGACAAGATGCTGGCTTCGGTGGAAGTAGGAACTCTTATTACAGCGCTTGGCTGTGGTATTGGCCGGGAAGATTATGATCCGGACAAGCTCCGTTACCACAGTATTGTGTTAATGACGGACGCTGATGTGGATGGCTCCCATATCCGTACTCTGCTGCTTACTTTTTTCTATCGGCAGATGCCGGAGCTGATTGAGCGCGGTCATGTCTATATCGCCATGCCGCCGCTGTACAAGGTCAAGCGTGGCAAGCAGGAGCAGTACCTTAAGGATGAAAAAGCCAAGACGGCCTATGTCACTCAGTCGGCCTTGGAAAACGCGGGGCTCTATGTAAATCCGGATGCACCACCTCTTGCTGGTCAGGCATTGGAAGAGCTGGTGCAGGAATACCAGAGCGTGATGGAAACCATCGACCGGTTGACCCGCGTTTATCCGGAACGGGTTCTTCAGGAGATGATCACGCACCGAACACTGACGCCGGCAGACCTTGAAGACTCTGAAGCCATTGAGCAGTGGGTAGCCGATCTGGGGAAAAGACTGGTTCTCGATACCCGCACCGGAATTCGGTATGAGTTCTCAACCAAGGAAGATCCGGAACGCAAGCTGACGCTGCCCAAGGTCACCCTGCTGATCCACGGTATTCCCTATGAGTATGTGTTCCGCCATGAGTTTTTTGAATCACCTTCGTACAATGCAATCGCGCGGCTTGGTGAAAAACTCGATGACATGCTGGAGGCAGGCGCTTACGTTCAACGTGGCGAACGCAAGCACCCAGTGGATACCTTTGCAGGTGCCCTGGACTGGCTTATGCGTGAGGGTCAGAAGGGGCTGACTATTCAGCGCTATAAGGGCCTGGGTGAAATGAACCCGGATCAGCTGTGGGAGACCACCATGGATCCGGAAACCCGCCGGCTGATGAAAGTAACGATTGAGGACGCATTCGCTGCGGACCAGATCTTTACGACCCTGATGGGTGACGAGGTTGAGCCACGACGGGACTTTATCCAGACCAACGCACTTGAAGTGGCCAATCTGGATATCTGAGGGGTAAGGCTTTCAGATTCCGGGTTTCAGAGCCTGGAATCGGGAGGCTAGATCCGCCAGTCTCTCGGGCAGCGATGGTCCGAGACACATCAGTTCCATCACCGGCATCCGGGCCCATCGTTCCGTCTCCGAAGCGAGCGACAGCATCAATGGCCAGTGGCGTTCCAGTGCGTGTTCCCCTGCTTCGCCCGGCCAGGCTTCGAGAATCAGAACGGCGTCGTAATTGAGCTTATCGAGAGTACGGGGGCTGATCTTCTCACCGGCGATTCGGTCTGAAGGAGCACTGCTCCAGCCAAGCTGCGCAAAAAGCGTGTGACAGGGGTGATTATGCCCCGCAAGACGGTAACGCCCTCGGCCGGTTTCCACCAGGACCAGAACACATGGCCCTGAAATATGGAGTCGTTCACGCAATCCTTCAAAGGTTTCCCTAAAGCGCTGGGCGGGCACCATTTCTCCCATGGTATTGCCCAGAACCCGGGCAATACGCTTGAGATTGCTCTGGACCTCACCGGGCGTCTGGGCAGCCTGGACCAGTGAAAGCCGTGGTTCGTAGCGTGCGGGAAGCCACGTAGGGCAAAGGCTGGTACCACCGGCGATTTGATGAGCAAGGATGAGATCCGGATCCGCAACACCATCGCTGCCCAGATGCTGCCAGGGCACGAGTCTGTCACCGAAACCAAGTGTTCTCACGTAATCCTCGATCACTGCATCGCCTGCCATGACATGCCTGATCTGAGGCATGGTTGTGGCATGCAGAACCAACGCGGTTTCGATGCAGGCACCAATACTGGCTTGAAGTTCAGGTAATAGGCTAGTGGGAGGTTGGCTCATGATGATTCAACGCGGCCCTGACGGATCATTGAATCATCAGTATTGCCGTCCCTACCCTATATGTCAATGAGAATTGTTCGCACCCATAATGAGCGGCGCATCCGCCTATTCGCTGTTGGTCTGCAGCAGCGAGATATCCGCAACCCGGAGGAATAGCTGCCGCAGCTGTTCAAGCAATGCCAGGCGGTTGGCCCTGAGCGATTCATCCTCCGCCATCACCATGACGTCATTGAAGAACATATCCACAACCTCACGCAGTTGTGCCAGACTTTGCAGGCCGGCGTCATAGTCACCTTGCGCGAAAAGCGGTGCCACCTTCTCCTGCTGTGTCTGAACCGCTTCGAACAGCGCTTGTTCGGCATTTTCGTGGAAGTATTCCGGTTTGACCTGATCGGACTGGGTGCCGCCCTGCTTCTCCAGAATGTTTGATACCCGTTTGTTGGCGGAAGCCAGCGCTTGCGCTTGAGGAAGCGCGATAAAGTTATTCACTGCCATTACCCGGCGGTTGAAATCCAGCGGCTGAGTGGGTCGGCGCGCCTGAACCGACAGGAACACCTCTGCCGCGACGCCCTGGTCTTCGAAACTGGCGCGGAACCGCTCAAGGACGTAGTCGACCACTGGGTTGATGGGGTCAGCGACTGTGAGGCTGTTGAATTCGCTCGCCGCCCATCCGGCTAACTCCTCCAAATCGAGCTTAAGCTCGCGCTCCACCAGAATGCGGATCACGCCCAGAGCTGCCCGACGCAGTGCATACGGGTCGCGCGTGCCGCTGGGCGGCTGGTTGACGCCGAACAGGCCCACAAGTGAATCGAGCCGATCCGCCAGTGCAACACAGGCGCCGATGTCGGATGCTGGAATGCGGTCGCCGGCAAAGCCCGGCAGATACTGCTCACTGAGTGCCCGAGCTACCGCATCGTGCTCACCGTTATGGCGGGCATAGTATTCGCCCATCACACCCTGAAGGTCATCAAATTCCTGAACCATCTCGGTCAGCAGGTCAGTCTTGCTCAGCGTACCCGCACGGCGGGCCTCCTCCGTATCAGCACCAATAGCGCCGGCGATGCGTCCGGCCAGGGAGGCGATTCGCAAGGTCTTATCGTGCAGACTGCCCAGATCCTGCTGGAACACAATCGGCTTGAGGTCATTGACCCGGTTAATGAGCGGTGTCTTGCGATCCGTGTCATAGAAAAAGGCTGCATCCGCCAGGCGTGGCCGTATGACCTTTTCGTTACCGGCAATTACTGCAGATGGATCCCGGCTTTCGATATTCGCCACCGTGATGAAGCACGGCAGCATTGTGTTGTTACCGTCTACAACGTGGAAGTATTTCTGGTGTTCCTCCATGGAGGAGACAAGCGCCTCTGGCGGTACTTCAAGGAAGCGCTCCTCGAACCGCCCCAGCAGGGGCACCGGCCATTCACACAGGGCAGTAACCTCGTCCAGCAGGCCGGGATTGATCACCGCCCGCCCCCGGGCCTGCTCGTCCGCGACACGGGTAACCCCGTTACGGATCTGCTCACGTCGGGCGGTGAAATCCGGTTCGACCCAGCCGTTCTGGCGCAGTACCAGTTCATAATCAGCGGGTGTGGAAATGATGAGTTCGCCCGGATGATGGAAGCGGTGTCCACGGGTCGCGTGACCGGCCTCGCAGCCAAGGAGGGTACAGGGTACCTCCTTGCTGCCGTACAGCATGATCAGCCAGTGCACTGGCCGCACAAATTCCTCGCGGCGGGCACCCCAGCGCATGCGTTTGGGGATGGGCAGGCCGTTGAGCGACTGTTCCACCATGCCGGGAAGAAGCTCGGCGGTGGGACGGCCCTTTTCCACGCCACGGTAGACGAGCCAGGCGCCCTTCTCGGTTTCCATGGTATCCAGCTCGTCCGGCTGGATGCCCAGGTTGCGGGCAAAGCCCTCCAGGGCACGGGTGGGGTTGCCCTGACCGTCAAAGGCGGCCTTCACGGCCGGGCCCTTTTTCTCAAAAGGCGTGTCCGGCTGGGCATCCGCGAGCTTATTCACTCGGACAGCCAGTCGCCGTGGTGTGGCGAAGGTCTCGATCTCGCCATGTTCAATGCCCGCGTCCGCAAGCCTACTGCGCAGGCCTTCTCCGAAGGATTCCGATAGCTTCTTCAAAGCCTTCGGCGGTAATTCTTCCGTGCCGACTTCAACCAGGAAATCCGGTGTGGCCATGATCATGCCTCCTTCTGAGTGTCGTCGGCGAGCAGTTCGCGCCGTATGGCTTCGTCCGCCATGGGGAAGCCGAGATCTCGGCGCCGGTCGTAGTAGGCCCGCGCCACGGCCCGGGCAAGAGTGCGTACCCTCAGGATGTAGCGTTGGCGCTCCGTGACGGAGATCGCATGCCGGGCGTCCAGCATATTGAACGTATGGGAGGCCTTAAGCACCTGCTCGTAGGCCGGTAGGGGCAGGCCAGCGTCCACCAGGCGCTGCGCCTCACGCTCATGCACGCTAAAGGCATGGAACATGAACTCGACGTCCGCCTGCTCGAAGTTGTAGGTCGACTGTTCCACCTCGTTCTGGTGGTAAACATCGCCATAGGTAACCTCGCCGGCCGGCGTTCGTGTCCAGACCAGGTCATAGACGCTGTCCACTTCCTGCAGGTACATGGCGATGCGTTCCAGGCCATAGGTGATCTCGCCGGTTACCGGGTAGCATTCGATGCCGCCCACCTGTTGGAAATAGGTGAACTGGGAAATCTCCATGCCGTTGAGCCAGACTTCCCAGCCCAAGCCCCAGGCGCCGAGAGTTGGCGACTCCCAGTTATCCTCCACGAATCGGATGTCGTGAACCAGCGGGTCCAGCCCGAGCACCCGCAACGAGTCCAGGTACTGCTCCTGAATGTCGTCCGGGGAGGGTTTGAGAACCACCTGGAACTGATAGTAATGCTGCAGCCGGTTGGGGTTCTCCCCGTAGCGCCCGTCCGTGGGTCGGCGACTGGGCTGGACATAGGCGGCATGCCAGTTTTCCGGCCCGATACTGCGCAAAAAGGTGGCGGGATGGAAGGTCCCCGCGCCCACTTCCATATCGAGCGGTTGCTGGATAATGCAGCCGCGTTCGGCCCAGAATTGCTGAAAGGCCAGGATCAGCCCCTGGAAGGTTGTTACATCGGGTTGTGCCTGTTCGCTCACGGCGTCCACCTGCTGGGATTGAGGTGATAGGTTTCTCGTTGTACCAAAGGCGCGTATTATACGCTGCGCCTCCGGTGCTTAGGAAAGCCCCCGGCCTGGGAGTCGTTCAAATTTCCATGACAAGTCTGCGTATCAGAAGCCTGCGCGTCCTGCTCTGGCTCATTGGCCATCTGCCGCTGGCGCTCGCCCAACGGCTGGGTTGTATTATCGGCTTTTGCCTATGGGCTGCGCGCGATCGTACCCGCAAAGTAACCGAACGCAGCCTCGCCCTGGCCTATCCACAGATGTCACATGCCGATCGCCGCACACTGGTCCGCGATAGTCTGCGCGAGACCGGCAAACTCATCGCCGAGATCCCCATTATGTGGGAAAGCCCAGTCCCGCGCTGTCTCGACCTGATCCGTGAATTCCAGGGTCAGCATCTTCTAAATGAAGCACGTACAGAGGGGCGGGGTGTCGTGCTGATCGTGCCACACCTGGGGAACTGGGAGTTGCTGGGCCTGTATTACTCCACACAGTTTTCCATGGCTGCGCTCTATAGCCCCCCCAAGCTGGCAGAAATGGAAAGCTACATGTCGCAGGTCCGCGGTCGCGGAGGCTCTGAGCTGGTCCGCGCGGATCGCAAAGGCGTATTACGGTTGGTGAGCATTCTTCGTGAGGGCGGCGTGGTGGGGATTCTGCCCGATCAGGTGCCGGATGCCAGCGGCGGTACCTATGCGCCTTTTTTCGGGATCGATGTGTTGAGCATGAAGCTGGTTTCGCGCCTTGTGCACAAGACGGGCGCCCGTGCTGTGGTCACCTACTGTGAGCGCTTGCCGGACGCCCGGGGCTTCCGTCTAGTGGCGGACCAAGTGGATCAGGCGCTCTACGAGCCCGATACGGATACCTCGGTGGCGGCCCTTAACGCAACAGTGGAATCTGTCGTTCGCCGTGTTCCGGCGCAGTATCAGTGGGAGTACAAGCGGTTCCGCAAGCGTCCCCCGGGTGAACCCAATCCCTACAGAGATCTATAACGGAGTGTTTGATTGCGATCCTACGCGGATAATGACTACCCGGCTGACTATCGACCCGACTGGCGGGTGATCGCTAGCCTCTGGCCCTACCTGAAGGAATTCCGTGGCCGGGTGGCCATTGCCGCCGCGTGCCTGATCGTCGCCAAACTGGCAACGGTGGCAACACCCGTGGCTCTCAAATACATTGTCGATTATCTGGATACTGAGGGGAGTGGCGGCATTGCCCTTTGGATCCCGGTTCTGCTGGTGGTTGCATACGGACTCCTGCGGTTCAGTGGCACTCTGTTCAACGAGATCCGGGATGCGGTCTTTGCCCGGGTCGCGGAGCGCGCCATGCGCAGGGTATCACTCCAGGTCTTCCGTCATCTGCACCGACTGGAGCTGGGCTTCCACCTTGATCGGCGTACTGGTGGCTTGGCCCGGGATATTGAGCGTGGCACCAACGGCATAAGCTTCCTTCTGCGTTTCACCCTGTTCAACATCATCCCTACCATTCTGGAGCTTGTGCTGGTCTGCGGTATCCTGCTGGTCGCCTTTGACCCGGGCTACATGCTGACCGTGCTGGTTGCTGTGGTGATCTACGTGATGTTTTCCATCCGGGTTACCGAATGGCGAACCCGTTACGTGCGTGAAGCCAATGCCAAGGACAACGAATCCAACAGCCGTGCCGTGGATAGCCTTCTCAATTACGAGACGGTCAAGTATTTCAGTAACGAGGAATTTGAGGCCGAGCGTTACGACGGCAACCTGGCCGAGTGGGAACAGGCCCGCCTCAATAATCGGCTGTCCCTGGCGACTCTGAACGCCGGGCAGGCACTGATCATCGGACTCGGGCTGACTGCCATCATGATCATGGCCGTTACTGATGTCGCAGCGGGAGAGATCAGCCTGGGTGATTTCACCATGATCAACGCTTACCTGCTTCAGCTTTTCATCCCGCTGAACGCACTCGGTTTTGTCTATCGTGAGATACGGCAGGCGTTGGTGAATGTGGAACGCCTGTTCGGTCTGCTTGAAACCCCGCCGACGGTGGTGGATGCGCCGGATGCCCAGGCACTGACGGTGACCGGAGGCCGCATTGATTTTCGCAACGTGGACTTTGGTTACCGTCCTGACCAGCCTATTCTCAGTGATGTGTCATTTGAAGTTCCGCCCGGTGCCCGGGTAGCCGTGGTTGGTGCCAGCGGTGCCGGTAAGTCAACGCTGGCACGGTTGCTGTTCCGGTTTTTTGATGTGAATGAGGGCAGTATCAGCATTGATGGCCAGGCGATCCGTGAGATTACCCAGCAGAGCCTACGCCAGGCGATTGGTGTGGTGCCTCAGGATACGGTCATGTTCAATGATACTCTGCGGCGCAATATTCTCTATGGCAAGCCGGATGCTGGCGAGCAGGAGCTGCAGCGCGCGCTTCAAATGGCGCATCTGGCGGACTTTGTAGCGACCTTGCCTGACGGCCTTGAAACCCGTGTTGGAGAGCGGGGCCTGAAGCTTTCCGGTGGTGAGAAGCAGCGCGTGGCTATCGCCCGGGTCATCCTCAAGGATCCGCCCATAATGGTTCTGGATGAAGCAACATCGTCGCTGGATTCCGTGGCGGAACAGCATATTCTGGCCGCATTGAATGAAGTTACAAGTAACCGCACCACGCTTGCCATTGCCCACCGCCTGTCAACGGTGAGTGATGCTGATGCCATTCTTGTGATGGACGGTGGGCGCATTGTTGAGCGCGGTACCCACGATCAGCTGCTGGCTCGGGAGGGACGTTATGCCAGTCTCTGGCGCCGACAGGTGGAGACCAGCAACCTACCCGGCTGATTCTGACGGTGTGACTGGAGGGTCAGTTGCGAGTGGCATGGAATGTTGCAAGCGAGATTAGCTCCATGCTGCCATCATCGGTTTCACGAGCGATGACGGTCTTGTTACGACCACGCGCTTTGGCCCCATAGAGTGCGTCGTCCACGCTGCGGATCAACCACTCGTAGTTTCGTTGCCGGTCGGGTTTACAGCAGGCCATACCTACTGAAACGGTCAGCGGGATAGCGCGTCCCTCCCATTCAAACTCGAGTGAAGCTACAGCTTTGCGGATACGTTCGCCAATCACTGTGGCGCCTTCTGATTCCGTTATGGGCAGAAGGATCACGAACTCCTCTCCCCCATAGCGTGCGACCGTGTCCGCGACCCGACCGACGGTCTGCTGGCAGATCCCTGCAATCCGGCGCAGCGCCTCGTCGCCGCACAGGTGACCGTGCTCGTCGTTTACTGCTTTGAAGTGATCAATATCCAGCATCAGTAGGGATAGAGCCTGTTTTTCGCGACAACTGCGTCGCCATTCGCGCTCCAGCGCTTGGTCGAAGTAGGGGCGATTCTTGAGCTGCGTGAGGCCATCCAGCTCGCTGAGCTGCTTGAGCTGGTCGTAAGCCTGGCGAAGTTCTTCGGTGCGCTCCTCCACCCGTGCTTCCAGCTGGAGATTCGCATCACGCTGGGTCTCGAGGGCTTGCGCCTGGGCCTGTTGGCGTCGCTCGCGTTCCTGGTTGATCCGCCAGGCTAGAGCAAAGGATAGCAGCAGCGCCTGGATGATCGCCCCGATCTGGGTCCCGTGATCCACCAGTATAGTGGTCGGAATTACTCCAGCCTTGCTGACGGTATACGCGATATTGGCGAACAGGAAGATGCCCCACGCAATGACGTAAAAGCGGGCCAGCACCTCACCCAGCCACCAAAGGTAGCAGGCCCCGATCAGCGCCAGAAGGGCCCCGCTGCTGACTACCACCAGCAACAGGCCGATAGCACTGTGATAAGGCACCACAAGACTGATCGCGGCCAGGCCGAATCCGGACCAACCAATGATGCGGAATACGAGCGACCACAGGTAACTGTGACGTGGTGCGTTGAGGAACTGGTGTGTGAAAAAGCCCACGGCGGCAAGGCTCAGCGAGAGCAGCAGTGTTACGCTGACGGCATTGAACCAGGGGGCGCCGGGCCATAGATACTGGAAACCGAACCCCCGCAGTGCCGCCTGCGAGAGCACGAAGGCCAGAAGATAGAGCACATACCAGAGATAGGCGCTATCCCGGACCGCAAAGTAGAGCAGCAGGTTGTAGATGGCCAGTGCGCCCATGATGCCGAAAAACATCATGTGCAGTGCGGAGGATGCCTGGGCATTCTGCAGGAAGGCATCCGGCTGCCACAGGCGGACCGGTGCCTGCAGGGCACCTTCGGTCTGCAATCGGACAAGCAACAGATAGCGCGAGTCCGCCTCCATGCTCAAGCGGGCAACGAAGTCGTGGTGAGATACGGGGCGGGTGTCGAACGCAACCGTATCACCGGTACGGACATGCGTGACCCTCTCGCCTGTACTGGCACGGATCAGGTGAATCTGGACATCGTCCAGCGGTGGATAGGCAATCTGCAGGTAACGATCTGCTTCGGCGGGCGTTTCGAGCCATACCCCCATCCAGACCGGCGCACTTTCCAGTCCCAGATTGAGTATTTTTTCTTCCGTGTTCTGCCAGTCCGGAGCAGCGGGCTCGATGAACAACGATTGCGCGCTCAGTTTGCTGTCTGGATCCATTACCCACCGCATATGGCGGTTGAGATCCCGTTCCGGCTTTTCGCTGACTTTAACGACCTCCAGGGCACTGGCGTGGCTGGTGACCCCCGCCAGGAGCACGAAGACGACCAGCATTAGGCGGGCACCGGAAAATCGTTTCATGTTTCGCAGTCTAGTCGAACCTTGCCGGTTGTCATACCGGCGGGTTAGCGTCGCCAGAATTCGGGCGTGAACAGCACCAGCAGCGTGAAAATTTCCAGGCGTCCCAGGATCATCGCTGCCATGCCGCTCCACTTAGTGAGATCCGGCATGGTCTGGAAGGTGCTCGAGACCTCGCCGAGCCCCGGACCCAGGTTGGTCAGGGTGGCTACAACGGCGGTCCACGCGGTTACCTGATCCAGGCCCACCGCGAGGTTGATCATCAGTAGTACAACGAACACCACCATATACATGGAGAAGAAGCCCCAGACTGCCTGGAGGATGCGGTCGGAAACCGGGCGGTTACCAAGTTTGATGGGAATAACCGCATTGGGGTGAAGGATCCGGCGGATTTCCCGTGCACCCTGACGATAGATCAACAGGATCCGCATGGCTTTCATTCCGCCGGTCGTTGAGCTTCCGGAGCCCCCCATGAAGGCCATGAGAATCAGCATGACCGGAAGGATTCCGGGCCAGGATGCGAAATCCCCCGTTCCAAACCCGGCCGTTGTCGCAACGGAGAGTACCTGGAAAAGACCTTTGGAAATGCTGCTGAGGGGGACATAGACGTCATTGATCAAAAGCAGAACGATCGTAATGACGCAGCCCCCGGCCATTACGCCTGCATAGAAGCGGAATTCAGGGTCTCTGATGTACTGACCGGGCCCCTTTTGATTCCACGCCATGAAATGCAGAGCGAAATTGATGCCACTCAGGAACAGGAAAAGAGAGCCGATCAGTTCAATGGTTGAGCTGTCGAAATAGGCGAAACTGGCATCATGGGTGGAGAAACCACCTGTGGCGATGGTCGCAAAGCTGTGACCGATCGCATCAAAAAGCGTCATTCCAGCCGCCCAGTAGGACAGGGCGCAGGCAATAGTCAGTATCACGTAGATATAGGAAAGCGCTTTTGCGGTTTCCGCAATGCGTGGTGTGAGCTTACTGTCCTTGACTGGTCCGGGGACCTCAGCTCGATACAGCTGCATGCCCCCGATACCGAGCATGGGCAGCATGGCAACTGCCAGAACGATGATGCCGATGCCGCCCAGCCATTGAAGCTGTTGCCGATACCAGAGAATGGACTTGGGAAGGTCATCGAGACCGGTCAACACAGTGGCACCAGTCGTTGTCAGCCCGGAAACCGACTCAAACAGGGCATCCACGAAAACCATGCTGGGTTCGGAGCTGAAGAAAAACGGAACGGCGCCTGACAGGCTGAGAACAATCCAGAATAGCGATGTGATCAGAAAGCCATCACGCACCCTCAGTTCCATATTGTTCCGACGATTAGGCCACCAGATCAGGGCTCCGGAGAAAAGCACAACCGCAAACCCTTCCAGAAATGCGAGAGACTGCCCGTCCTGATAGATCAGCGATACCAGAATCGGTGGCAGCAGCGTCAGGCTGAAGAGCATCATCAGCAGGCCGAGGATTCTGGCAATGACTCCGTAACGCATGGCGTGCCCTTCTAGAAGAACGTGAGTCCGACCTGGAAGAGCTTCTCCACTTCCCGGATCCGTGTCTTGTCCACCAAGAAGAGGATGACGTGATCGTCCGGCTGGACCCGGACGTGATCATGGGCGATCAGCACCTCGTTGTTGCGCACGATGGCGCCGATGGTGGTTCCTTCCGGCAGCGGGATTTCGTCCAGCCTCTGACCCACGACCTTGGAGGAGCGCTGGTCGCCGTGGGCGATGGCTTCAATGGCCTCGGCCGCGCCCCGGCGTAGTGAATGCACATTGACCACATCGCCCTTGCGCACGTGCGTGAGCAGGCTGCCAATGGTGGTCTGCTGAGGTGAAATGGCCACATCAATTTCGCCGCCCTGGATCAGATCCACGTAGTCCGGGTTGTTGATCAGCGTCATGACCTTGCGCACGCCCAGGCGTTTGGCCAGCATCGAGGCCATGATGTTGGCTTCGTCGTCGTCGGTGACGGCGCAGAACACGTCCGTGTCCTCGATGTTTTCCTGCAGCAGCAGATCCTTGTTGGCGGCATCCCCCTGCAGGACGATGGTGTTGTCCAGGTTCTCGGAAAGCTCGATGCAGCGGTCCTGGCTGCGCTCGATGATCCGCACGCGGAAACGGTCTTCAAGCGTGCGCGCCAGGCGGTGGCCGATGTTGCCACCGCCGGTGATCATGATGCGTTTATAGGGTTTCTCCAAGGGCTGGAGTTCGCTCATTACCGAACGGATATGGTCGCTGGCGGCGATGAAGAAGACTTCATCGCCCTCCTCGATCACGGTGTCACCCTGGGGGATGATGGGGCGATCGTGTCGGAATATGGCCGCCACTCGGGTATCGATGCGGGGCATGTGCGCGCGCAGATAGGACAGCTCATGCCCCACCAGCGGTCCACCCTCGGTGGCGCGGATCGCGACCAGCCGAGCCAGCCCTCGTGAGAAGTCCAGTACCTGAAGGGTACCGGGGTATTCGATCAGGCGCGTGATGTGCTCAGTGACCACCTGCTCCGGGCTGATCAACACATCAATGGGGAAGCCTTCCTTTTTATTGCGGTCGAACAGCTCTGGACGTGCCAGGTAGGCACCAGTGCGAACCCGGCTGATCTTGGTTGGCGTGCGGAAGCAGGTCCAGGCCACCTGACAGGCGACCATATTGACCTCGTCGCTGTTGGTGGTTGCGATCAGCATGTCCGCATCCGGGGCGCCGGCCTGCTCCAACACCCGGGGGTAAGAGCCGCGCCCCAGAACGGACTGGATGTCGAGCCGGTCCTGGAGTTCACGCAGCCGACCCGGGTTGTTGTCCACCACGGTGATGTCGTTGGCTTCGCTGGCCAGGTTGTCGGCAAGGGTTCCCCCCACCTGCCCGGCTCCAAGGATGATGATCTTCATGGGTGACTACTGACTCCCTCGCCGGATCCGTCAGGCCCAGTGGGCCGGGTTCTTCTCCAGGCAGGCATAGAAAAAGCCATCCTGATCCCGCTCCCCCGTGATTAACTGGCGACCGTAACCGGTCTCGATGCCCCAGTCCAGCGTTATGGGGACCAGCTGGGCATCCATGTGGCCATTGATAAAGCGCTGTATGATACGCGTATTTTCCTGCTGAAGCACAGAGCATGTGGCGTAGACCAACCGCCCGCCGGTGGCGAGAGTATGCCAGCAGGCCTCGAGCAGGCGCAGCTGGGTATCCGCCAGATCGCGGATGTCCGTCTCGCGGCGCAGGAGCTTGATGTCAGGATGGCGGCGGATGACGCCGGTGCCGCTGCAGGGGGCATCGAGCAGTATCCGGTCGAAGGCGGCGCCGTCCCACCATGCGCCCGGGTCGCCTGCATCCGCTGCCACCAGCCGGGCGTTGGCGTCGATGCGCTCAAGGTTCTCCGTGATCCTGCCCAGCCGTTCACGGTCCGAATCCAGTGCTACAACTTCCGCCAGGGCGGGCTGGTTTTCCAGAATGGCGCCGGTCTTGCCACCCGGCGCGGCGCAGGCATCCAGAACCCGTTGGCCCGGTGCCAGTTCAAGCAATTCCGTGCACAGCTGGGCGGCCTCGTCCTGAACGCTGAAGTGACCCTGGTTGAAACCGGGAATGCGATCCACGGGGCAGGCCTCATCCAGCTGAATGGCATGCGCCGCAAGCTGGCCCGGATGAGCGGTCAGGCCCGCGTCGGCAAGTGCTGCGAGCGCTGAGGTTTGATCATGATGGCCGGGATTAAAGCGCAGGCTCATGGGCGGTTTGCGGTTGTTGGCTTCCAGTATCGTCTGCCACTGCTCCGGCCAGTTGGCGCTGAGCTTGGCCATCAGCCATTGCGGGTGACTGTGGCGCATGGCCTCGGAGCCGGGTTCTGGTTCGCCGTCACGCAGGCTTTTGCGCAGTATGCCATTGATCAGCCCGGTGAGTTGATGTGACCCCAGCTCCCTGGCGGTTTCGACGCTCTGGTGGATGGCCGCGTGAGGAGCGATACGAGTGTGGCGCAGCTGATAAAGACCGAGGATGAGCAGGGATTCGAGCAACCCCTGACGTTTGGGCAAAGGCTTGTGCAGCCGCTGCTGCAGCTCCGCATTGAGCCGATGCCACCAGCGGCAGCTGCCGAAGCACCAGTCCTGGAGCCGCCCGCGTTCTTCCGCCGGGAGGCCCTCAAGCGCGGGCGGCAGAAGCTGGCCGAGCGACTGCCCTTGGTGTACTACTTGATGGATAATGCGGGTAGCGGTGGCACGCAGCGATCCCCCTGTAACGCCGCTCATTGTCCGAGTCTCTGGCCGGGCAGCAGCACAGGCCGGCCGCCATTGATGAGATCCCGGACAGACTGGGGCCGGCCGCCGGGGAGCTGAACCCGGGTGATACGGATGACACCCTCACCGCACTGAACCAGAGCGCCTGCGGGCTCGCGTGCCAGTACGGTTCCGGGCTTGGAATCGGTCACATCGGTGTTCACCGCTTCCGCAGAGAGCACACGGATGGCGTCATCATCCATCGTGGAATGGGCCATCGGCCAGGGATTGAAGGCACGGATGCGCCGCGCCAGCGACTGCGCCGTGCTCTGCCAATCAATGCGGCCATCGCTGCGTTCGAGCTTGCGGGCGTAGGTGGCTCTGTGATCATCCTGCGGCTCAGGGGCCAGGCTGCCGTGAGCGAGTTCGTGCAAAGCCCCGGTAATCGCTTTGCCGCCCGATTCAGCCAACCGGTCGTGCAGGCTGCCACCGGTTTCGTCATCCATAATCGGGATCCGGTGGCGGCTGACAACATCCCCGGTGTCCAACCCGGCGTCCATCTGCATGATGCTGATGCCGGTCTCGCTGTCACCGGCTGCAATGGCCCACTGGATTGGCGCAGCGCCACGCCAGCGGGGCAGCAGTGAGGCGTGTACGTTCAGGCAGCCATGATCTGGAATATCAAGTACGGGCTGTGGCAGGATCAGCCCGTAAGCGGCGATGACCATCACATCCGGGGCGATGTCGCGCAGAGTTGCCTGGGCCTCGTCATTACGCAGACTCTCTGGCTGTTCTATCCGGAGCCCATGGTCATGGGCAAGCTGGGAGACAGGGCCTCGACGCGCCTTGCGGCCCCGGCCGGCGGGGCGGTCCGGCTGGGTGTAGACGGCCATGATGTCGTGCCCCGCCTCAATCAGGGCGCTGAGACTGGTCGCTGCAAAATCCGGGGTGCCTGCGAAAACGATCCGCACTGTCAGGGACTCCTCAGGATGCTTTCTGGCGCTGCTGTTTCTCGACCCGCCGCCGGATACGACTGCGCTTGAGCTGGCTCAGATAGTCGATGAAGAGCCTGCCATTGAGGTGATCCACCTCATGCTGGAGGCATACTGCCATGAGCCCGGTGTGCGCTTGTTCAAAGGGTTCACCGTGATAATCCAGGGCGCGGACCCGGACGGACTGGGACCGGGTGACATCCTCGTAGACGCCCGGTATCGACAGGCACCCTTCCTGCATGGGTTCCTTTTCGCTTTCGGGAATCTCCAGCTCCGGGTTGATAAAGACCCGGGGATCGCTCTGCTCCTCGGACAGGTCGATCACCAGCACCCGTTGATGCACATTGACCTGGGTTGCCGCCAGCCCGATCCCGGGGGCGCCATACATGGTCTTGATCATGTTATCGACCAAGGCGCGCACATTGTCATCGACGGATTCAACCGGCTCTGCCACGGTTCGCAGCCGCGGATCCGGAAATTCGAGTATGCTGAGAGTCATGGTGCTGCTCCGAAAGGGTACAAGTAACATTATCACGCATCAGGCGATGGCCGTACAAACGGCTGTGCTTACAAAACATTGCAGGGTTGTGGATGTTGTCCACATCCAGGGATCGCAAATGGCGTTATTTCTTCTATAGTGATGCAACAATGATGTCGATCGATCGAAACAAGCCAGCAAGGAAACCGAGCATGAGGATTCTGTCGATTCTGCTCACGGTCGCCCTCGCGCTGGGCGCCGCGGGGGTTACCGCCCAGACGCAGCTGCGGGACGACCATCCCGACCAGTATACCGTCCAACCCGGAGACACGCTCTGGGACATCAGCGCGCGCTTTCTGAAAGAGCCCTGGAACTGGCCGGAGATCTGGCAGGCGAACCCGCAGGTGGCTAATCCCCACCTGATCTACCCTGGCGATGTGCTGAAGCTGACCTGGGTGGATGGTGAACCGCGTTTGAGCCGCGCCACCGATCAGGATCGGGAAGTCAAGCTGTCTCCGGAAGTCAAGGAGACACCGCTGGATAGTCCCATACCCACGATTCCCCTTGAGGCGATACGTAGCTTTCTTTCCAATACCCGGATTGTGGGGGAAGCTACGCTCGAACAGGCCCCTTACATTGTCCAGGGGCAGGATCGGCGCTCCATATCCGGTGCCGGCGATCGCGTTTACGCGCGGGGTGAAGCCGCTGCTGGGGAAACCATGGCCGTATTCCAGCGTGGCACCCGGCATGTGGATCCGGAAACGGGCGAGTTTCTGGGCCTTGAGGCCCGCTCTCTGGGCCGCGGGCGGGTGGCTGAGATCAATGGCGAACTGCTCAGCGTAGACTTGACCGCAAGCCGTGAAGAGATCGAGGCAAAGAATCGGCTGTTGCCTACTGAGGAACGCGAGATCACCACGCGTTTTGAGCCGCGCGCGCCGGACACCGAGATCCGCGGGCGGATGATCGATGTTGAGGATGGCGTGAGCAACATCGGTCAGTATAATGTGGTCACGATTAATCGCGGCGAGCGCGAGGGCCTGGAATCGGGCAATGTGCTGGCGGTTTACAAGCAGGGCAATCAGGCACGGGACCCGGTGACGGACGAACTGCTTCAGCTGCCGTCGGAGCGGGCTGGGCTCGTAATGGTATTCCGGACCTATGACAAGCTCAGCTATGGGCTGGTGCTGCAGGCTACGCGGCCGCTGGAGATCATGGACGAAGTCCGCAACCCATGAAACACCCCCTTTGACAGAGGAAGTCACCGATGACGGTCATGGAACGACCGCCCTTTTCCGGCCTGGAAACGGGCGATACCTATCATCTTCTCGCCCTTTTGCCCGGTATGAATCCGGAACACTGGCAGGTGGTGCTGGATCAGCTTGAGGATCCCACCCAGATTCTGGGCATGACACCTGACAGCCTGCGGGCTCTGGGATTACCGCCCGCCACCCGCCAGGCCCTGACCGCATGGCAGGCCCATGGGTTGGAGCCGACCACGCGCCAGCGCCTGGCTCACGCCCAGCAGCAATGTGGGTATCTCGGCATCCGTGTGATCCATTGGTGCCACCCTGAGTATCCCGAGGTACTTCGGCATATTCATGGTCCGCCCCCCGTTCTCTATTGCCGTGGTGACATCGCGGCCCTTGATCGCCCCTGTTTGGCCATGGTCGGAAGCCGCCACGCCAGTCGTGATGGCCATAACCATGCGCGTCGTTTTGCTCATGCTCTGGCCGCAGGTGGGTTCAGTGTGGTGAGTGGGCTCGCCCTGGGTATCGACGGAGCCGCTCACGAAGGCGCGCTGGAAAGCGGCGGCACTACAGTGGGGATCCTCGCCAATGGGGTGGATCGCCCCTACCCAAGGCGCCATGAGGGGCTGGCCGGGGACCTGCTACAGGCAGGTGGCCTGCTGGTGTCAGAGCGGCCACCCGGAACCCCGGCTCGCGCGCATCTGTTTCCCCAGCGCAACCGGCTGATCAGCGGCCTTTGCCGGGGTGTCGTGGTGGTGGAGGCGGGGCTGCGCAGCGGTTCCCTGATCACGGCGCGGTTGGCGATGGAACAGGGGCGGGAGGTCTTCGCCATCCCCGGCTCCATCCACCAGCCGAGTGTCAGGGGCTGTCATCGGCTGATCCGGGAGGGCGCGGTGCTGGTGGAGACGGTGGAAGACATTGTCTCGGAACTGGGTGTCTGGGAATCTGTTTCGTCTCAGATGGAACCGGAGGCGGAAACCGCCCCCGCCCATCTTGATGAAGCGAGTCGCCGGGTTCTGGAAGCGGTGACCTACGAGCCGGTGGATTCGGACAGCCTCTGCCGCGCTACCGGCATGGCGGCATCCGATCTGCTCCAGGCCATGCTGCTGCTGGAAATGGAAGGGCTGGTGGAGTCCACATCAGGTGGCTACCGACGCCGTTCGGGCTGACGCGGCCTCCGGCGACGGATAGACTTCCGGCTGACGATTCGGCAGACGGAGGTGACCGGTGACAGTGCAAAGCCCCGACTGGTGGCACATCCAGCAGGCCTCGGATTCGCTGGCGATGGGGGGCGTCTGGGCTTACCCTACAGAAGCGGTCTGGGGTCTGGGTTGTGACCCCTGGAACGCAGAGGCTGTGGAGCGGATCCTGGCCCTCAAGGGTCGCCCCTGGCACAAGGGCTTGATCCTGGTCGCTGCCGATATCGATCAACTCGGTTTTCTGCTCCAGGGCGCGCCACCGCCAGTATGGCAGGCAGTGCGCGATGGCTGGCCCGGTGCCAATACGCTGCTGTTGCCGGACCCGGGTCAGCAGGTACCAGAGCTGGTGCGTGGCCGGCATCGGCGGGTGGCCGTGCGAGTGCCTGCTCATCCCCAGGTGCGGCGTCTCTGCCGGGCTTTTGGCGGCGTTCTGGTATCTACCTCCTGCAATCGGGCTGGCGGGCCTCCGTTGCGCTGGCAATGGCAGATCCATCAGCGTTTTGCCAGCGAGTTGGATGGCATCCTTAATGGGTCGCTGGGCGGGGCACGCCGCCCGAGCCGCATTATCGACCCCATGAATGGTACCCTCCTGCGTGACTGATAACGTCCCTGCGGACAGCCGAGGAGGCTCCATGAATAACACCCCCGACCCGGACGCCGTTTACCAGTACCTGATCGATCTTCAGGACCGTATTACCAGTACCTTGGGTGAACTGGATGGCGTTGCGGAATTCCGTGAGGAAACCTGGGAACGGGACGCCGGCGGGGGTGGTCGCAGCCGCGTGATTGAAGATGGCGGCCTGTTCGAAAAGGGCGGTGTGAACTTTTCCCACGTCATGGGCGCGGAGCTTCCGCCCTCGGCCTCCGCCAGCCGACCTGAGCTGGCCGGCGCCAGCTGGGAAGCCATGGGCGTCTCCCTGGTGATCCACCCGCACAACCCCTATGTGCCCACCTCGCACGCCAATGTCCGGTTCTTCATTGCCAGACCGGAAGGCCGTGATCCGGTCTGGTGGTTTGGTGGTGGCTTCGACCTGACGCCCTATTACGGTTTTGTGGAAGACTGCCGGTATTGGCACGAAACCGCGCGAGTCGCCTGTGCGTCGGCCGGCGATGACACCTGGCATCGCTTCCGCCAATGGTGCGATGACTATTTCCACCTCAAGCACCGCGGCGAGCAGCGCGGCATTGGCGGACTGTTTTTCGACGACTACAACGAAGCGTCTTTCGAGCACAGCTTTGAGCTGATGCAATCCATTGGCGACAGCTATCTGACTGCCTATATCCCCATCGTGCAGGCCCGCCGCGATACGCCCTACGGCGACCGCGAGCGCCAGTTCCAGCTCTACCGTCGGGGCCGTTATGTGGAATTCAATCTGGTCTATGACCGGGGAACCCTGTTCGGGCTGCAGTCCGGTGGGCGCACGGAATCCATCCTTATGTCGTTGCCGCCGCTGGTGCGCTGGGATTATAACTGGCAGCCGGAACCTGGCACCCCCGAGGCGCGGCTCGTGAATTATTTTCTACAACCCCGCAACTGGCTGGAGGAGACGGATGACTGAAAAGGCCCGTTATGCCGTGATTGGCAACCCGATTGAGCACAGTCTGTCGCCGCGCATCCACGCCGCTTTTGCGGAACAGACCGGGGAATCACTGGTTTATGAGCGCCTTTTGGCGCCCCTGGAAGGGTTCCGTGAGACTCTTGAACAGTTCTTCGATGACGGTGGCGCAGGGCTCAACGTGACCGTGCCATTCAAGCAGCAGGCCTGGGAAATGGCCGACCGTCACCAGCCCAGGGCGGCAAGGGCCGGAGCGGTGAATACCCTGTGGCGGGAAAACCACGGCATCCTGATCGGTGACAATACTGATGGTGCCGGGCTGGTGCGGGATCTGCGGGTCAACAACGATGTGACTCTGGCTGGGGCCAGAGTTCTGGTTCTGGGCGCCGGGGGCGCTGTGCGGGGGATTCTTGAGCCGCTGCTCGCGGCGGCGCCGGCGCAAGTGGTGATCGCCAACCGCACCCTAGCGCGGGCTGAAGAGGTGCGGGATCTGTTTGCTGATACCGGGTCGCTGGCTGCCAGCACGTTCGCAGCTCTGGTGGGGCCCTTTGACGTAATCATCAACGGCACCAGTGCCAGCTTACAGGGCGGTCTGCCGCCCCTACCGGAAGGGCTGACCAACCCGGCAACTGTCTGTTACGACATGATGTACAGCCAGACGGAGACGGCTTTCAATGGCTGGGCCCGACAGCAGGGCGTGGCACTGCGTCTGGACGGGCTGGGCATGCTGGTGGAGCAGGCAGCGGAGTCCTTCGTTCAGTGGCGTGGCAAACGCCCGCAGACGGAACCGGTTATGGCCATGTTGCGACCCGACTGAAAGCTGTTGTGCGTATTCTGGACTATGCTGGGGTCATGGATGTCAGCCGGGTTGGTTCCGCCCGGTCCCTTTCAGAGACAGTGAGGCGCCATGGATCTTCTGACACTGCTCGGCCTGCTGGTCGGTATTACCACCATCATTGCGGCGATTGCCACCAGTTCCGGACTGGCCTCGTTTCTGAATATTCCGGGGCTTCTGATCGTGGTGGTGGGAACGCTCGCAGTGACCCTGATCAAACACCGCCTGACCTCCGTTGTCAGTGCTTTCCGCATGGCGTTTGGTGAGGCTTTCCGGGACCGCACCGAGGATCCACTGGATCTCATCCTGCAGATTCGGGACCTGGCGGATATCGTGCGCAAGAAAGGTATCCTGGGGCTGGAGGATTATGCCACCCGCTACCGGTTTCTGGCCCGGAGCATTGAGCTGGCAGTGGACGGCCATCCGCCGGAATTCATAGAAGAGGCTATGAGCCACGAACTTCAGCAGACGCTCGAGCGCTATGAAAATGCCGAGAGGGTTTTCCGGGGCATCGGCGACTCTGCCCCGGCGCTGGGCATGATCGGCACCCTGGTAGGGCTGGTGCAGATGCTCAATCAGATGGATGATCCGGCGGGCATCGGGCCCGCCATGGCAGTGGCGCTGCTGACAACGTTCTATGGGGTCGCCATCGGCCAGGTGATCTTTCTGCCGCTGGCGGACAAGCTTCAGCTCAAAATGCAGGACGAGCAGCGCAACATGACGCTGGTTCTGACCTCCATGCAGAATATCCTGCAGGGACAGAACCCGCGCGTGATGCAGGATGTACTGGCTGCCTACCTGTCACCCGAGGCGCGTGAGCGGCTCAACCAGGGCCAGCAGGCCTGACGGAGACCGTTCATGGCGATGCCGCCCAAGCGCCGGCCCAGACGCGGTAATACCAGCAGCGGTTCGCCGGGGTGGATGACCACCCTGGCGGACATGTTCATGTTGCTGATGACCTTTTTCATCCTGATGCTGTCGTTTTCCAACATGGATACGGAAAAATACCGGGCCATGGTCCAGTCCATGGTCGAGGCCTTCAATATGGCCCCTGATGAACTCCCGGAACCGCAGGGCCTGGCCGATGAAGACGTGGAATCCCCGGCCATCAGCGAGGACGCGCCAATTCCCCTCGAGGGCGCCCCTGCGGCACCTTCTGAAGGTGACGCCATACTGCGCGATCAGGCTTCGGCGGATCCACCCAGCCCGGATGTGCATCCGGGTGTGGAGCAGCTTTCCAGTATGCTGATCTCGGAGATGGAATCAGCGGTCAGTGAAGATAAAATTGATGTCGGGTTTGATCGCCAGCGGGTCGTAATCCGGTTCAATGACGAAGCCACCTTCCCGATCGGCAGTGCCGAACTGATCCCGGAAATCCGACCCGTAGTGGGCGATATCGTCGATATTGTAGCCCGCTGTGATGGTGAGGTGATTGTTACCGGCCATACAGACAACAGGCCCATGGTCAGTGAGCGTTACCGTTCAAACTGGGACCTGTCCGCCGCGCGCGCCGTGTCACTGGTGCACGAGTTGGTGCTCAACCGGGCCATACCGGCTGAAAATGTAGTGGCGGCAGGACGTGCTGAGACAAGACCGATTGCGGATAACGATACAGCTGAAGGGCGGGAAAAGAATCGGCGGGTGGAAATCGAAATCTATGAGCCCGACTGTAACCCCGGTGACGATGGCTGAGTTCCGAGCATAAAAAGGCGCCGGTGAGAGCCGGCGCCAGAGCACCATGGGGCTTGCTGCCCCGAGGGGTCAGTTGACTTCCACCTCGATGGCCCGTGGCTTGGCCTTGTGCTGCTTGGCCAGGGTCAGCTCAAGCACGCCATCGCGGTAGTTGGCCTTGATGTTCTCGTCATCCACGTTCTCCGGCAGTGTGAAGCTGCGCGAGAAGTGGCCGTAGAACCGTTCCACGCGATGCCGTCTGGAGTCATCTTCGGTGTTCTCGAAACTGCGCTCACCCTGGATGGTGAGTACGCCGTCCTGCACCGAGACTTTGACATCCTCCTTGCGGATACCGGGCAGTTCCGCGGTTATGACAAAGGCATCGTTGTTCTCTGTAATATCCACCGACGGTGCCCAGTCGGTTTTCTGCAGGATCTCCCGATTGCCACTGGTATCCGGGTCAGTTCCACGGTTGGCGATTTGCCGGTTGTACCGGTCGAGAATATCTTCGAATTCAGCAAGTGGGTTCCAGCGGGTCATGGCTGTCATGATTATCACCTCCTATCAACGAATCTGAGATCATTCACGACAACAGCTTTGTCAGGGGAGCGTGGCTGACCGGCGCCGTATCATCAGTCCGCTTCCCTAACGCCTTGTAACCGAAGTAAGGACGCGCACCTGATTTTCAAGGGGTATCGGCCAGGAATTCATCCTTGAGCTTGACGTAGTTTGTAGCGGTGTAGGTGAAGAACCCGCGCTCCTCGTCGGTGATGGGCCGGGCCTGACGCACCGGGCTGCCACGGTACAGATAGCCGGATTCCAGTGTCTTGCCCGGCGGTACCAGGGTACCGGCGGCGATGATGACTTCATCCTGTACCACAGCGCCATCCATGATGATCGCCCCCATTCCCACAAGAACCCGGCTGCCTATGGTGCAGCCGTGAAGAAGGGCTTTGTGACCTACGGTGACATCATCACCCAGGGTCAGTGGAAAACCGTCAGGGTTATAGGGGCCGGCATGGGTGATGTGGCAGACGGAGCCGTCCTGAATGCTGCAGCGGTTGCCAATACAGATCCGGTGCATGTCGCCACGGATAGCGGTCATGGGCCAGACCGAGCAGTCATCGCCCAGCGTCACGTCGCCGATGACAGTGGCGGTGGGATCAATCCATACACGGTCCCCGAGCTGGGGATGATTGCCCTTGTGACTGCGGATACGGGTCACGGTCGTACCTCCGTCTGACTTAGGGTGGTTTGCACAAGTATGTCATTATAATTGTACCAAGGTCACATGCAGGAGACGCTCCATGAACAATCCTCTTCTGGCGCAGGATCAGCTGCCGAAGTTCGATGCTATTGATGTCGAGCACATGGAGCCGGCGATTGACCGGATCCTGAAGGAAAACCGGGAACGGGTGGCGGAGCTGGCGGATCAGCAGGAACCGACCTGGGCCAGTCTGGCGCAACCAATGCAGGCGCTGGAAGACCGCCTCAATAATGCCTGGGCCGTGATTTCCCATCTCAACGGCGTGATGAACGATGAGGCGATCCGTGAAGTGCATAAGCGCTGCCTCCAGAAAATCACCGAATACGGCTCTGAGATCAGCCAGAACGAGGCTCTGTGCGAAGCCTACAAGCGCTTGGGGGACAGTGACGAATTCCAGCATCTGCGCGAGGACCAGCAGGAGGCGATCCGCCAGACCCTGCGTGATTTCCGGCTCGGGGGCGTTGATCTGGCTGCGGAGCAGAAGGCGCGTTTCGCAACGCTTTCCCAGGAGCTGGCTGACCTGGAAAGCCGCTTTGGTGACAATGTGCTGGACGCCACCCAGAACTGGTGCCGTCATGTGACCAATGACGCCGAGCTTGCCGGCCTGCCGCAGACGGCTTTGGACAGCGCCCGCCAGGCGGCCCAACAGCGGGGCCTGGACGGCTGGGTGATCACGCTGGATGTGCCGTCCTTGCTGCCGGTTCTTACCTATTGCGACAACCGGGCGCTGCGCAGAGAGGTCTATGAGGCCTTCACCACCCGGGCCTCGGACCAGGGGCCAGATGCGGGTCGCTGGGACAACACGCCGCTGCTTGATGAGATCCTGAGACGCCGTCACGAGCAGGCCCAGCTTCTAGGCTACGACAACTACGCCCAGCTGAGCCTCGCTACCAAGATGGCAGCCAGTGAGCAGGAGGTGCTCGGCTTTCTGAACCGCCTGGCCGGGCGTGCCAAGCCCGTGGCCGAGCGGGAGCTGGAGGAGTTGCGGGCCTTCGCCCGGGAGCAGGGTGGCCCGGAACCGCTTGAGGCCTGGGATCTGGGGTATTACGGCGAGAAACTGCGCCAGGCACGATTCAGTATTTCCGAGGAGGAAGTCCGACCCTGGTTCCCGGTGAACCGGGTGATCAATGGCCTTTTCCGGGTTGTCGAGAAGCTCTTTGAGGTGCGTATTGTGGCGGATGAAAGCATTCCCGCCTGGCATGATGACGTAACCGCGTATCGCATGGAGCGGGGTGGCCGGCCGCTGGCTTTCTTCTATCTTGACCTCTACGCCCGCCAGGGCAAGCGTGGCGGCGCCTGGATGGCGGACTGTCGGATCCGCCGGCGTCATGATGATGGCAGTCTCCAGCTACCGGTGGCCTTCCTCACCTGTAACTTCACGCCCCCGGTGGGCGAGCAGCCTTCGCTTCTCACCCATGATGAGGTTGTCACCCTCTTTCACGAGTTCGGGCACGGGCTGCACCACATGCTAACCCAGGTGGACGTGGCGGATGTGTCCGGAATCAACGGCGTGGCATGGGATGCGGTGGAGCTGCCGAGCCAGTTCCTGGAGAACTGGTGCTGGGACCGGGAATCGCTGGCCCTGATCGCCGGGCACCATGAAACCGGTGAGCCGCTGCCGGATGACATGCTCGAGCGCATGCTGGCCGCACGCAACTTCCAGAGCGGGATGCAGATGGTGCGCCAGTTGGAATTCTCGCTTTTCGATTTCCGACTGCACAGCGAGTATGAGCCGGCTGCCCCCGTGGACCCGCTGGCGCTGCTCACAGAGGTCCGCAACCAGGTGGCCGTGGTGCATCCGCCGTCGTTCAACCGCTTTCCGCAGGCTTTTGGGCACATTTTCGCCGGCCCCTATGCGGCCGGTTATTACAGCTACAAGTGGGCGGAAGTGCTGGCAGCGGATGCTTTCTCGCTGTTCGAAGAAAAAGGCATTTTTGATCCGGAGGCTGGACGGGCCTTCCGCGAGAATATCCTCGAAAAGGGTGGTTCCCGCGAGCCAGCGGCACTCTATCGCGCCTTCCGGGGTCGTGAGCCCAGCGAAGAGCCGTTGCTGCGCCAGGCGGGTATTGTGCAACCGGATAAAGCGGCCTGAGCCGCGGGAGAACCAGAGTGAAGAAACGCTTCATTGCCGGAGCCGTTTGCCCCCGCTGCAGCGCCATGGACCGGATCGTGATGTTCACCACTGAAGAGGGCACTTTCCGTGAGTGTGTTGAGTGTGGTTTCGAGGATCGCCAGCCTGAGGCAGGCGACATGACGCCGGCGTCGGAGGCGTCGGAGGGATTGAAAACCCGAGTGACAGCCACGGAACCGGATCCGCCGAAGAGGGATGATACACCTCAGCCGGTGCGCATTCTGCCCTCGGGCTCGGGCAGTGAGCACTGAGCTTGTTGTCAGCGTGTGCCTTCGGGAACCGTCAGCAGAAATTCCGGGCGTATCGGAAGCAGTGGCAACTGTGCTGGAGATCCGCCGTCTTCAAGGAAGGGATTGGGCAGCGGAATGAAGACCCGTTCCATGACGTCCAATTCGCGGATCGGCTTGCGGAAATAGGTATTGAACCATTTATCGTAATCGCCGCTGAGCATGGCCCGGTGTAGACCGACTTTAATGCGTTCCGCCATGCGGCTGTCATCCGGGCCCACAAACAGGTAAGAAGGCATCCGGTAAGTGAAGATCAGCCGATCCTCCACTGCCAATCTCTCGCCTTCGTACTGGTCCAGATCAATGAGGACTTCGCCAACGCCGCGCAGGAAACAGTCGAAGCGATCCCGCTCCAGCATAGTCAGCAGGTTGCCGAAGCGCGGCGCCGTGATCACCTCAAAGCCGGCGCTACGCAGAATACGGGTGTCCGGCCAGTGTGCGCCCTGGCCAATGGTCAGATCCTGGCGCTGGAAATCCCCGGCGGAGAAAATGCTATCGAACCGCTGCTGTTCGCCTTTGCGGATCAGGCAGATGCGGAAGCCGAGCATGCCCTGATCAATGGGGATGGGAATCGGTCTGAGTGTGCGATTGCGGTCCGGCGAAGAGGCGACATTGGCAATGCGCACTGATTCCGTGTTGCCAGCGCGCAGGTTCCGGATGGCCCGGCCCTGGGCCATGGGCAAGCTGGGCCGGATCTCTGTACGGCCGTAATCCGGTGTCTTGGCCAGGACCATCTTTACAAGTTCGCGGATGGCCGGGCTGTCATGGTTGCGCTTCCAGAGCGTGATGGCTTCGTCACTGCCGTCTGTACCCGCCAGCACAGGGGCGGTTACAAGGAGGGCCAGCAGGAAGATCACAGGCTTCCCTGCGTGCAGCATGATCCGCTCCTGTCAGGAATGGACCCGGTAGCGTCCCGGGCCGAGCATCAGTATTGCCACAGCATTTACCAGAAAAAGGGCCGGCAGTTCCAGAGCCCAGCCCCCATTGGCCTTGAGAACCAACAGCTCGTGCTGGTGTGCCAGCGCAAGGGCACAAATCATATTGATCGCGACCAGCAGCGATGCAATACGGGAGTGGATGCCCAGAATCAGCATGGCAGGGGCCACAACCTCGCCGAGGACAACCCCCCAAGCCAGTATGGCGGGGAGGCCGTGAGCGGCCAGCAGGTTCTCGATTGGTCCAACGCCGGTGAACAGTTTACTGATGCCGTGCAAAAGAACCAGAAAACCCAGCGCCAGCCGCAGCATAAGACGGGCAATGTCGGGGTGATTGAGCAACTGAGCTCCCTTCGCTGATTTCCTAAAGTGCCGAGCGGAACGAGAACTGGAACTGGATTCCGTTGCGCGTCAGAAGATTGGTCCAGTATTCGCGCATCCACTGCCAGGCCTCGTCGCTGGCCTGATTCACAAATGGCGCCAGATTCAGATCGTAATAGCGGCCCGACCCAATAATCTGGCGCACCGTGATCAGTATGGCCTGATCGAGCTCATTGGCGAAAGGCTCGCCAATGAGATGATGCACCAGCAGATTGGCCTGGGTGGCTTCTGGCTCCAGCAGATTGCTCTCACGGAACGAGCGGTTGTTTTCGTACATTTCCTCCATCAGGCGATGACACTGGTAGGCCTTCACAAGCAACCCGTCGAGCCCTTCATAACCGGCGAGCAGCACCGATGGATGTGCAAAATAACCGGTCGCTGTCTCAATAAAGGGCTGGAACAGCTCTGCCACCCCAGCGCGTTCGGCGCAGACCTGCACGCAATGGATAACACCGGGGGTCATTTCCACGTATTCTCGAGCGAAGCCGTGAAGCGCTGCGGCCGGGTCGGGGGCGTCCACCCGGAACAGTGAGTGCAGGGCCTCCGCCCTGGCACGGAGCCCCTGCTGGAACTGGCCGCTGGCGCATTCGCGCTCAACTGCCTGCGAGATGATCTGGGTAATGGACTCCGGCGTCATGAACCGTACAGCGCTGGTGGATGAACCGCGAGGCGGTATTCTTCCAGTATAGACGAGTTTGTGCACACTGCCCGCCGGGTGGCAGGGGACCGCCGGACGCGCTAGAATTGGCACTTGACGGTTGTCATACGCGCAAAAAACGATAAACTCTGCGTAACTTTGCGCGACAGACCCATACATAGCCCGCGCCCCCTGGGGCCAACGCCACGGCCCGATTCATGGTGCGCGGGGCCGAAACACAATTCTTGTTGGAGACGAGGTATGAGCGTGCAGGCTCTGCGTGCCGGTGCCCTGGCGACTGCTGTAACGGCGCCGTCCAGCGCCTTTGCCGAATGGGGGGTCAACCTTCCTAAAGGTGCCACCTCTATCAGCAATACAATCTACGGCATCCACATGTGGGTGTTCTGGATCTGTGTTGCGATCGGCGTTGGTGTTTTTCTGGCCATTCTCTGGTCTGTGCTGGCCTATCGCCATTCCAAAGGGGCGAAACCGGCTCATTTCCATGAAAACACCACCGTGGAAATCATCTGGACTGTGATTCCCTTCCTGATTCTCATCATGATGGCGATCCCGGCAACCGGAACCCTGGTCGACATGTACGACTCCAGTGGCGCGGAAATGGAGATCAAGGTCACGGGCTATCAGTGGCGTTGGCAGTATGAGTACATGGACGAGGACATCAGCTTCTTCAGCTCACCGGACACGCCGCGTGATGCCGAAAAGAATCTGATTGAGAAAACGGAAGATTACAAGTACTCCGTGGACAATCCACTGGTTCTGCCTGTTGATACCAAGATCCGGTTCCTGATCACCTCCAACGACGTTATTCACAGCTGGTGGGTACCAGAATTCGGCTGGAAGCAGGACGCCATCCCCGGTTTCATCAATAAGAACTGGGCAAAAATCGAGGAGCCCGGCACCTATCATGGACTCTGCGCTGAGTTGTGCGGCCAGGGGCACTCTGATATGCCGATTGAGGTCAAGGCAGTACCGAAGGACGAATATCGTGAATGGGTCGCCGAGCAAACCGGCGAAAACGGTTAAGTATGCAGCGTTTGAATAACGGGGGTTCATCATGAGTGCGGTTGCAGACGCTCACGCCGCTGATCATCACGATCACGGCCCCGCCAAGGGGATTGGACGGTGGTTATTCACCACCAACCACAAAGACATTGGCACCATGTACCTGGTGTTTTCGTTCGCGATGTTTCTCGCGGGCGGCGCCATGGCCATGGTTATCCGTGCCGAGCTGTTCGAGCCGGGCCTGCAGATGGTGCAGCCGGCATTCTTCAATCAGATGACCACGATGCATGGCCTGATCATGATCTTCGGTGGTGTCATGCCCGCCTTTGTCGGGCTCGCCAACTGGATGATCCCTCTGATGGTCGGTGCGCCTGATATGGCCCTGCCCCGGATGAACAACTGGAGCTTCTGGCTGCTGGTCACCGGGTCGCTGATCCTGATGTCCACCCTGTTCATGGATGGCGGTGCGCCCAACTTCGGCTGGACGGCGTACGCGCCACTATCTACCACCTACGGGCCGGACAGCACCACCTACTTCATCTTTTCGATCCACATTCTGGGTATTTCCTCCATCATGGGCGCGATCAACGTGATCGCCACCATCATCAATATGCGTGCGCCCGGCATGACTCTGATGAAGATGCCCATGTTCGTATGGACGTGGCTGATCACCGCCTTCCTGCTGATCGCCGTTCTGCCGGTGCTGGCCGGTGCGGTAACCATGATGCTCATGGATATCCACTTCGGCACTGCGTTCTTCGATGCTGCTGGTGGTGGCGATCCAGTTCTGTACCAGCATATTTTCTGGTTCTTCGGTCATCCGGAGGTCTATATTCTGATCCTGCCGGCGTTCGGCATCATCTCACAGATCATTCCGACCTTCTCGCGCAAGCCACTGTTCGGCTATACCTCCATGGTCTACGCCACAGCTGCCATCGCGATCCTGTCGTTTCTGGTCTGGTCGCACCACATGTTCACTGTCGGTCTGCCACTTCCCGGTGAGCTGTTCTTCATGTACGCCACCATGATCATCGCAGTACCCACAGGGGTGAAGATCTTCAACTGGATCAGCACCATGTTCCGTGGCTCGATCAGTTTTGAAACCCCCATGCTGTTCGCCATCGGTTTTGTGGTGCTGTTCACCGTGGGCGGGCTTTCCGGTGTGATGCTGGCCATTGCACCTGCGGACTTCCAATACCACGACACCTATTTTGTGGTGGCTCATTTCCACTACGTTCTGATTCCTGGCGCGATCTATGCGATTTTCGCCTCCGTTTACTACTGGCTGCCCAAATGGTCCGGCCGTATGTACAGCGAAGCACTGGGTAAGGCCCATTTCTGGTTGTCGTTCATTGGTCTGAACATCGCGTTCTTCCCAATGCACTTTCTGGGTCTCGCGGGTATGCCACGGCGCTATGCGGACTACCCCACTCAGTTCGCCAACTTCAACCAGGTCTCCACCATTGGTGCCTTCCTGTTTGGCGCCAGTCAGCTGCTGCTCGTCTTCATTGTTTACCGCGCTGTGAAGAACGGCCGCAAGGCTGAAGCTAAACCCTGGGAAGGTGCGGAAGGTCTGGAGTGGACGGTTCCGTCTCCGGCGCCCTATCACACCTTCGAGCAGCCGCCGCGGGTCAACTGACCCCGGCGGACCGGAAAAACGGAAACCGTAACGGAACAAGAACAGCGGAGGCTGCATGTCGAGCAACCAGTCCTATTACGTCCCGGAGTCGAGCATCTGGCCGATTGTGGGCAGCATCGGGATGCTGCTTACCTTCTTCGGGCTTTCCACCCTTCTGGTGAATCAATCTAACGGGGATCCCACAACTACAGCGTGGGTCCTGTTCACGGTCGGCACTCTGGTTCTGATCTATATGATCACCGGTTGGCTCCGGGATGTGATCCGCGAAAGTCGCGCTGGGCTCTACGATGCTCAGATGGATCGCTCCTTCCGTCAGGGTATGAGCTGGTTCATTTTTTCCGAGGTGGCTTTCTTTGCAGCCCTTTTCGGCAGCCTCTTCTATATCCGGTTCTTTGCCGTACCCTGGCTTGGCGGTGAAGGCGCCAAGGGCAGTGCCAATATGCTTTGGGAGGGCTTCCAGGCGCAGTGGCCGCTGCTGAGTAACCCGGACAGCAGCCAATTCGCAGGCCCGGACGCGGTCATCGCTCCCTGGGGCCTGCCGCTACTTAACACTCTGATTCTGGTGGCGTCCTCTATCACGCTGACGCTTTCGCATAAGGCGCTCAAATACGACAAGCGCAAGCCGACCATCTATTGGCTGGCAGCGACGGTCGCCCTTGGCGCCGTCTTCCTGTTTTTCCAGATCGAAGAGTACATCGAGGCCTACAGCCATCTGAATCTGACACTGGATTCCGGGATCTACGGTAGCATCTTCTTTTTGATGACCGGCTTCCACGGCTTGCACGTACTGCTGGGGGGGATAATCCTGTTCGTGGTCCTGATGCGACTGATCAAGGGCCATTTCAGTGCCCATGACCATTTTGGTTATGAGGCGGGTGCCTGGTACTGGCACTTCGTGGATGTGGTCTGGATTATGCTGTTCATTTTTGTCTATGTGATCTGAACCAGCTGGCTCGCCGTCCTCAGAAGGGCGGCGCGTTTAGTTCGAGATTGCCCGTCATCGCAGCCACCCCAATTAGTACAAGCAGAAGTGCAGACAGCGAAACCCGGACAATCAGTCCATTCACCACCCTGTGCCGACTGCCCTCATCCTTCATCATGAAAAAGAAACTGCTGGCAAGACTGGCAATAATAGCGATCAGGACGAGGACGATCAGAAACTTGAGCATGGCGGCTTCTCTTGACGCTGGATCAACGCGATCACTATAACAGACCATGATGGGATCTAAGAGCCATTGGCGCTGGCGACCGAATCGCGCCGTGTGGGGTATTGCGCTTGGCCTGTTTCCCTTGTTGGTGGGACTGGGAACCTGGCAGCTTGACCGTGGTTTCGACAAGGCTGAGCGCCGGTCCCGTTGGTCAGACAGCGACGGGTCTGTTGAGTGGCCGGTTGCGTCACCTCTGGAGGGGCAGCCCGTTGTGCTTGCGGGTCATTATGATGACCAGCGCCAGTGGCTTCTGGATAACCGTACCCGCGATGGCAGGCCCGGTTACGAGGTCCTTCAGCCGTTTCATACCAAGGACGGACCCGTTCTGGTTAATCGGGGCTGGGTTCCGGCGCCGGAAGACAGACAAAGGCTGCCTGCACCAGAGGTGCCTGAGGGCAGGCAGATGGTTCAGGGGCGGGTCTGGGACTGGCCCACGCCTTTAGTGCTTGGCCCTGTTGATGCAGTGAACCCAGACGACTGGCCGCGGCGCGTCGCCAGTCTGAAGCTTGCGAAGGCCCGCAGCAGTATTCCGGAACTGGCCATCGTCCCCATTCGGCTGGTGAATGACCGCCAGCCAGGGGCGCTGCGCACCGGATGGACCCCGAGTCGCATGGATGCAGCGACCCACTACGGTTATGCCGTTCAGTGGTTCGGTCTGGCGATAGTGCTTTTGACCCTGACCATTGCGACCAGTTTCCGCCGAGATGAGGAATCCTGATTGAGCCAGAACAGTTTCACTGAAGAGCAAACCCGGCATGCTCGCCGTAAGGCGGCGCTGCTGTTTCTCATTGCGATTGTGCCGCTGATCGCGGCCACAGTTATGTACTACACCGGCCTGGGAATGCCCGGGGGCACGACTAACAATGGGGAGTTCGTTGAGGGCCGGGAGCAGGTTATGGATCAGGGTATCCGGGATCCTGAAGGCAAGCCGTTCCGCCAGCATCTGCTGCAGGAAAACGAGGACGCCAAATGGTGGATTCTCGTGACCGCCGAAGATTGCGGCGATTCCTGTAAAAAATGGCTCGACCGTACGGGCAGTGTTCATCAGCTTCTGCATCGGGAATGGAATCGTGTACGCCGGGGATTCATCAGTGGGGACGGGAGTGTGCCTGAGGACGTGGATGACCGGCGGCTTGTGCTGTTCTCCGCTCCCACGACCAATCCACTGGCCGAATACGCTGCGGCTGATGCGGAGGCCACCGTCTTCATCGTAGATCCGATGGGGAACCTGGTGCTGCGTTATGACCAACGCCACTCAGGCGACGATATTCTCGAGGACATGGAGCACCTCCTTGAAGTTTCCCCGTTGGGCTGAATGCGGAAATTCCCATGAGTAAAAATACTTCTGCCTGTTCACGCGTTACTCACTTTCCACGCTTGCGTCGGGTGGCGCTATTTGCGCTGGTTCTTGCTGCTATCGTGATCCTGCTTGGTGCCTGGACACGCTTGGTCGATGCCGGGCTGGGCTGCCCGGATTGGCCAGGCTGTTACGGGCATCTCACAGTGCCAAGCGGCGAGCAAACCATCGCCCAGGCCCAGGCCCGGTTCCCGGAAACCCCTTTTGACGCGAGCAAGGGCTGGCCCGAGATGATCCATCGGTATGCGGCCGGCACCCTTGGCCTTGTGATTTTCGCCATTGCCGTTGCCTGCATACGGTACCGGAAACTTGGCGCTCCCGCTGGCTTGGCCAGTTTTGCTGCAGGCTTCGTGGTGCTGCAGGCAGCCTTCGGTGCCTGGACTGTCACCCTTTCGCTCTGGCCTCAGGTCGTGGCGGCGCACCTTCTGGGTGGCTTTACTACTTTCTGTCTGATGTTCCTGTTATTCCGACGACTGGAAAATCAGCAGGGCAGTGCTAATCTGCCACCCGAGCCCAGGGCAAGCGTTCTCGCCCTCAGGCCCTGGCTTTATGGTGGGCTGGTGTTGCTGGTTCTGCAGATCGCGCTTGGGGCCTGGACAGCTGCTAACTATGCCGCCGTCGCCTGTACCGATCTGCCCACCTGTCAGGGCCAGCTGTGGCCGGAAATGGATTTCGCCGAAGGCTTCAATTTCTTTCAGGCGGTAGGTCCGAACTACCTTGGCGGCAAACTGGGCAATGAGGCCCGCGTTGCCATACACCAGAGTCATCGTATCGGCGCTGTGGTGGTTCTGGTGGCCTTTGGTGCGTTATTCTTGACGGTAATCAAAAAAGCGCGGGGAACTGCCATCGCCGGGGCTGCCGGCATTGGTCTGGCGCTTCTTCTGGTGCAGGTTGGCCTGGGTGTTTTGAACATAGTTCTTCAGATTCCCCTCGGGGTCGCCGTGGCGCATAATGCGTTCGGTGCCTTTCTGCTGCTGAGCCTCGTCAATCTCCTTGTGCGGGTTGAAAGACTGCGAGTCGCGCCGCCGAATCCGTGAGTATCGAATCCTTTATGAGTGACAATACCGCCTACGCCAAACAGACCATCACCTGGCGCGACTACCTTGAACTGACCAAGCCGAAGGTGGTTGCGGTGATGCTGGTAACTGTCATCATCGGTATGTTGGTGGCCGAGCCGGGTCTGCCGTCACTGGCTACCGTATTCTGGGGCAACCTGGGTATTGCCCTGCTTTCCGGGGCTGCCGCTGTGATCAACCACGTAGTGGACCACGAGATCGACGCGCGCATGGCGCGCACGCGACGCCGGCCGGTTGCTACCGGGCGCCTGAGCAACGCCGATGCCCTTGGTTTCAGCGCTACGATCGGCCTCGCCGGTATGCTCGTGCTGGTCTGGCAGGTGAATATGCTGACAGCGTGGCTGACACTGGCGTCTCTGGTCGGCTATGCCGTGATCTACACGGTCTTCCTCAAGCGGGCGACACCACAGAATATTGTGATCGGCGGTCTTGCCGGTGCCATGCCGCCGTTGCTGGGCTGGACGGCAGTCACCGGTTCGGTGGACCCCAATGCATTGCTGCTGGTGCTGGTCATCTTTGCGTGGACGCCGCCCCATTTCTGGGCTCTGGCAATCCACCGCAAGGAAGAATACGCCCAGGTGGATATTCCCATGCTCCCGGTTACCCATGGCAACCGTTTCACCGAGCTTCATATTCTGTTGTACACCTTCATGCTTTTCGCCGTGAGTCTACTGCCCGTTGCCACTGGCATGTCCGGCTTGATCTACCTGGTGGGGGCCACCCTGCTGGGGCTGCGCTTTCTGCAGTATGCGTTCCGGCTCTGGTGGGGCGATGATCGGCGTGTCGCGCTGGATACATTCAAGTATTCCATTACTTACCTGATGCTTTTGTTTGTGGTCCTGCTGGTTGACCACTTTGTCCGTTTCCCGGAGATCTGATGTCCCAGAATCGCAATATCGCCATCACTGTTGTTATCCTCTTTTTGGCTGCAGCCGGTGTGATGGCATTGACCATCTACAACGTCTGGCTGGGCTCCCAGTACGCCTCTGAAGGGGGCAGTAAACCCCCGGAGGTGGCTTCGGAGAATGTATACCTCTATGAAAAACCGCGCGCGATCAATGACTTCTCCCTGGTCGACGAACAGGGTGACTCGGTGGATCAATCCATGCTGCGTGGTCAGTGGACCCTGGCCTTTCTGGGCTTCACGAATTGCCCGGATATCTGCCCTGCCACCATGGCGACCCTTTCAAAGGCGGATAAGCGTATTTCGGACCGTGCCACAGAACCGCAGTTCCTGATGATTACCGCCGATCCGGAACGGGATACACCACAAGTCCTGAGCCGGTATGTGACGTTCTTCGGAGATGATTTCCGAGGCATCACGGGAAAACTTGAAACCGTGCGAAGTCTCGCCTCGGATCTGAACGCGACCTTCACTCACAGCACGGATGACAACGGCGATCCGGTTGTCGAACACAGCGCCCACCTTGCCATTATCTCACCGGATGGCCGCCTTGCTGGACTGATCCAGAAGCCATTTGACGCTCAGACTGTGGCTGAAACCTACGAGGCCATCCAGAGCTGGCAGCCTGGCAAGAACTGAGCCGGCCACCTTCACACTGTCTGTTTGCCGGCAGTGACCTATGGTCATATAATGACCGCTGGTCATCCGGGGAGATCCAGCAACAGTGCGCTATCAGGATAAACTCTTTCAGCAACGGGAGACCCTGCTGCTGGATACCGCTCGGCAACTGTTCTGCGATTGCGACTGCGGCTGGGAGCGCGTCACTATTGCCCAGGTCGCCCAGCACGCGGGTGTTGCCAAAGGGACCGTCTACAAGCACTTCAGCAGCAAGGAAAGTATCTACGCCCGCCTCGCCCTGCGTTTTTCGCGCGAGTGTCTGGCCCATTACCGTGCGATGGAGCCCGCCGAATCGCCCCTGAAGACCATACGCTGCGTGCTGTATGAAGCCTTCGCGCTGATGCGGTCTAACCCCATTGATGTCCAGCTCTGCCTGCACTGTGACCGGCCGGAACTCCAGGCCCGACTGGGGGAAAAGGAGCGCCGGGCTATGGAAGCGCTGGACAGGGAATACCTGGCGCTTTTCCATGAAATGGTCCGGGCGGCTATCGCCGAGGGTGAGGCTCCGGATAAACCCATTGAAGGCCTTTTCTGGGGCGTTGATGCCATCTTTCAGGGTGTAATGGAGCGCATCGCCGCCGGTGGTGTGGGTCCGGACCGCCATGAAACGCCCAGTCTTGAGGCGTATTTCGAATACGTGGTCGACTTCATCGTCGCGGGTCTTGCCGGGACGGATCCGACCCAGGGCAGGGAGAAAACACAATGACCAACCGACTACCCCGAGGACCCGTAGCGCTGGCCGTGGGACTGGCGATTGTTCTGGGCCTATGGCTGGTCAGTGGTGAGGTCCGTCGCAGTGCCCAGAGCATGGACGATCCCTACGAAGCTACCGGACCGCGACCAGCCCGTGTCGAAGTCAGTGAACTCAGGGCGCGCCCGTTCCAGCCGCAAGTGGTGGTGCAGGGGCAGGTCGAGCCCTGGCGATCGGTCATGATCCGCAGCCGTATCACAGCACAGGTTGAGACACTGGAGCCACTGGGGGCGCGCCTCGAAAAAGGTGACCCCGTGGCACGGCTCAGTGAAGAGGACCGCCAGGAGCAGGTTGAACAGGCACAGGCCCGGCTTGAGCGGGCGCAGGCGGATGTGGAAGCTGCATCACAGCTCCGGGGCCAGGACTTGGCCTCCCAGTCCGAATACCTCGCTCGCAGCGCGGATCGGGCGGCCGCCAGTGCGGAACTGGAGAAAGCTCGGGTTGCACTGCAAAGCGTCACGCCCGCTGCGCCCTTTGCCGGCACCATCAACCGACGTCAGGTGGTCATCGGGGATGAACTCCGGCCCGGCGAATCCATTGTGGAGCTGGTCCAGACTGATCGCCTCAAGGTGAGTGGCCGCGTGCCGCAGCAAAAGGCTGGAAAACTCACCGAGGGACAGACCGTGCGGGTCGAACTTCTCGACGGTCGGGAACTCACCGGCAAACTCCGTTTCATTGCCAGCTCCGCCCACCGGGGAACGCGTAGTTTCCGGGTTGAGGCCGAGGTTCCGAACCCCGATAACTGGCGGGTCGCAGGTTCCAGCGCAACACTGCGAATTGCCCAGGAGCCGGCGCTGGCGACCCGGCTTTCACCGGCGTACCTGAGGCTCAACGACGCCGGTGAACTCGGAGTCCGTCATGTCTCCGCCGGGGATGAGGTGCTGTTCACGCCGATCCGGCTTCTGAGTACGGATGATGACGGCGCCTGGGTCGCTGGACTGCCGCTGCGTACCAGGTTGATTACCCGGGGTGCTGGCTTTGTCAGTGAAGGCGACAGCGTGACGCCGGTTATGGCCAGTGGGGATGGGGGCTGACCATGCGCCGCCTCATTAATGCGGCCCTGGACCGGGCTCGCACTACCATACTGACCCTGATCTTTCTCATGATTGCGGGCATCCTGGCCTTTCAGACCATTCCCAGAGAGGCCAATCCAGATATTCCCATTCCCATGATCTACGTCTCCATGGCGCTTGAAGGGGTCAGCCCTGAGGACGGCGAGCGATTGCTGGTGCGTCCCATGGAGCAGGAATTGCGCTCCCTGGAAGGCGTGGAGCAGATGAGTGCGACCGCCAGTGAGGGGCATGCTTCAGTCATGCTGGAATTCGATGCCGGTTTTGATGCGGACCAGGCACTCCAGGAGGTCCGTGAAAAAGTGGACATCGCCCGCGCCGATCTTCCTTCGGAGGCCGAGGAGCCGCGTGTTAACGAGGTTAACGTGGGGCTCTTCCCGGTGCTGAGTGTAGGTCTTTCCGGGCCGTTATCAGAGTCGGAACTGATCCGGATGGCACGGGATCTCCAGAATGAGATTGAGGGGATTCCGCAAGTACTGGAAGTCGATATTGCTGGTGACCGTGAAGACATGGTCGAGGTGGTGGTGAATCCCCAGGTCCTGGACAGCTATGGGATCGATTACGCAACCCTCGGCAACCGGGTCGCGCGTAACAACCAGCTGGTGGCGGCCGGCAGTCTGGATACCGGCGCCGGGCGCATGGCGCTGAAGGTGCCCGGCGTGGTCGAAACGCTTGAGGATGTCATGACCATGCCTGTGAAGGTCGAGGATGACTCCGTGGTGACTTTCGGTGATGTCGCCACACTTCAGCGTACCTTCAAGGACCCTCAGGGCTTCGCCCGCATCAACGGCGAGCCGGCGGTGGTTCTGGAAATTTCCAAGCGCACCGGCGCCAACATCATTGAAACCGTTCACAAAGTCCAGGGCCTGATGGATGAGGCACAGCAGCGGCTGCCCGATGCCGTGCGGGTCACCACCATCATGGACCAGTCAGATGAGGTGAACGACATTCTCAGCGACCTTCTCAACAATGTGCTGACCGCGATCGTGCTGGTCCTGATCATTGTGGTAGGCGCCATGGGGCCGCGCTCGGCGCTGCTGGTGGGGCTGACCATCCCAGGCGCTTTTCTGTCCGGCATTCTGTTGATCTGGCTCCTTGGCTATACACTCAACATCGTGGTGCTGTTCAGCCTGATTCTGGTGGCGGGTATGCTGGTGGATGGTGCCATCGTGGTCTCAGAATTGGCGGACCGTAACCAGCTGGACGGCATGCCTTCCCGCCAGGCTTGGGCCGAGGCAGCGATCCGCATGGCCTGGCCGGTCATTGCTTCCACCGCCACCACTCTGGCGGTGTTCACCCCGCTGCTTTTCTGGCCTGGCGTGGTCGGTGAGTTCATGAAGTTCCTGCCGATCACGGTTATTCTTTGCCTGCTGATGTCTCTGGCCATGGCGTTGATTTTTCTCCCCATACTGGGAGGCATCACTGGGGGCGGGGCGAGCGGCGGTGATAATCAGCTGAGCCGCTTCGGGTGGGCTTATCGGCGGCTTCTGCACCGGTGTCTGATCCACCCGGGCAGAACACTGCTGGTCCTGTTGGTTGCGATGGTGGGTATTTACGGTGCCTATAGCGTTTTCAACCATGGCGTCGAGTTCTTTCCTGAGGTGGAGCCGGACTCCGCCCAGGTGCACATCCGGGCCCGGGGGGATCTTTCCGTCCATGAGCGCGATGCCATCGTCCGGGAAGTGGAGCAGCGGCTGTATGGACTGAAGGAGGTCGAGGCCCTTTACGCCCGCTCCCGCGCCACTTCCGGGGACCAGATGGCACCGGATGTCATTGGCACTATCCAGTTCCAATTTGTGGACTGGGAACAGCGCCGCCCGGCTAGCCGTATCCTCGCGGATCTGCAGCAGCGTACCGCGGACATTCCAGGGGTCATTCTGGAATTCCGAAAACAGCAGCAGGGTCCTGGCCAGGGTAAGCCTGTGGAGCTGCAGGTACGGGGTGTTGGAATGGCGACATTGGAGACGGCGGCGAACCGGATAAGGGCCACTATGGATCGGATCGGTGGTTTTGTGGACGTTGAGGACGATCGCAGCCTGCCAGGTATCGAGTGGCAGATTGACGTTGACCGGGAAAAAGCCGCCCGCTTCGGGGCGGATGTGGTAAGCGTGGGTAACGTGGTGCGGCTGGTTACTAACGGCCTGGTACTTTCCACTTACCGGCCGGAAGGGGTAAGCGATGAAGTGGATATACTGGTGCGGCTACCGGAACTCTGGCGTAACCTGGACCAGTTTGAGCGCCTGACCCTTAATTCCGAGGCGGGCCAGGTACCAATCACCAATTTCGTGGATCTTGAACCTGCCCCCAAAACAGGCGTTATCAAGCGTGTGGACGGACAGCGAGCCATCACCATCAAGGCCGATGTAGCTCCTGGCGAGCAGGTTACGGAGCGCCTGGAAACGCTTCAGGCGGCTATGCCGGCGCTTCCAGAGGGGATTCGCATGGCGGTGGCCGGTGAGAACGAAGACCAGCAGGAGGCCGCAAGTTTTCTGAGTACCGCATTCATGGTGGCTGTTTTTCTCATGTTCACCATCATGGTCACTCAGTTCAACAGCCTCTATCAGGCGTTGCTGGTGCTTTCCGCCATCGTGTTGTCCACGGCTGGTGTTCTGCTCGGGCTACTGCTCAATGCCCAGCCCTTCGGTGTGGTCATGGTTGGCATGGGGATCATTGCGTTGGCCGGGATCGTGGTGAACAACAACATCGTTCTGATCGATACCTTCAACGTGATGCGCAATGAAGGCAAATCCCCCTACCAGGCTGCGCTTGAGACCGGTTGTCTGCGTCTCCGGCCGGTGCTGCTGACGGCCGTAACGACCATACTCGGTCTGATGCCGATGGTGCTGGGGGTGAATGTGGATCTGTTGACGCCCTCGCTGGGCATCAATGCCCCATCCACTCAGTGGTGGACCCAGCTTTCCAGCGCCATTGCCGGGGGACTGGCTTTTGCTACCGTACTGACGCTGCTGATTACCCCGATTCTGTTGTTGCTGGGCGAGCGTTGGCTGCCCGGCGGAGGAGCCGACGATGACACCTAGCCGTTATATTGAAAGCAATGGTTTGACCCTCTGCGTGGAAGAGCGGGGTGATCCGGAGGGACCGCCCCTGCTGTTGATCATGGGCCTCGGGGCGCAGATGACCCTGTGGCCGGAACCCATGCTGGAGCGCTACGCCCGCCAGGGGTACCGCGTGATCCGTTATGACAATCGGGACATTGGCCTTTCCTCGCTGATTGACGCCCCTGTGAATGGCCACCCTCTTGCGGCCATGGCCCGCTTCAGGCTGGGTCTGACAACGGAGGCCCCCTATACCCTGCATGATCACGCTCGAGATGCTGCTGGTTTGATGGACGCACTCGGTATCGACAGCGCCCATGTGAAAGGGGTTTCCATGGGGGGCATGACCGCCCAGCTGTTGGCCGCAACCCATCCCCGGCGAGTGCGCAGCCTGGCGCTGGTCATGACATCCAATAACAGCCCACGGATGCCCATGCCCAGGGCGGACGTGCTCTGGTGGCTTCAGGGGGGCGGCATTCGGGGGCATGATGAAGAGGCCGCTGTTGCCCGAGGGCTGGGACTCTGGAAGCGCATCCAGAGTCCGTCCTACCCGCGTGATCTGGTGGCAACGGAGCAGCACATCCGCGCGGATTATCGCCGCAGCTACCGGCCCCAAGGCATACTGCGCCAGATGCGGGGCATTCTCGCCACCGGTGATCTATCGGGTTTCAGCCGGCGCATCCGCACGCCGACTCTGATTCTGCATGGCACCGCAGATCCGTTGATCCGCCCCCAGGCCGCGCGGCGGCTGCACCGGTTAGTTCCCGGCGCGCGCTTGCATTGGATCCGGGGTATGGGTCACGACATGCCGGATGAATTGATCGATCGGATGGTGGATCAAGTCTGTTCCCTGGTTCGGGAAACGGATCTGACTGAGTGAGCGCTCTGAAGGAAACCAAGATTTACTAACTTCTCATGGTGTGATGGCGATGTATTAACTAAGCTTTTCGCCACAAACGGTTCGCACATCACAACCACCTAAAAGCGAGAGTCTGGTCATGAAAGTTGCCTTGTCACGCTCAATTCTTTTCCGTTTTGTGCTTATTAATGCATTGGTGCTGTTCGTTTTGATGGTGGCGTTTGGCTGGTTTAACTACAGTCAGGACCAGCAGTCCCTTGAACGTCAGCTGGAGCGCGAGGTGGGTGCTGCCATGGAGCGCCTGACGCTGAGTGTACCAGGCATGCTTTGGAACTATGAGTTCGACAAGCTCAAGACCCTGGTTGAGTCTGAAATGGGCGGGGTCAGCATCGGTGGCATCTACATTCATGACAATAAGGGCGAACTGGTTGCAGGCCGGCGTATCGATGACAGTAACACTGTGATCGAAAGTGACACCGTGCCATCAGCCGCTGAGCATCTGCGTCAGAAGGACCTGAGCCATGATGGCAAGAAGGTCGGTCAACTGACGATCGTGGCGGATCCTTCCACCGTGAATGCTATGCAGCATGCCTCGCTGATCCGGACTTTGGTCCAGACGTTGGTCATGATTGTGATCATGGTGGCGGTTCTGGCTCTGCTTACCCAGCAGCTTGTAAACCGGCCGATTCGCAACGTCCAGCAGGCGCTGCAGGATATCGCCCGTGGTGAGGGGGATCTGACTCAACGCTTGGACGTTTCTCGCCAGGATGAAGTGGGCGCTGTGGCTGAAGCGTTCAATGGGTTTGTGGGCAAAATCCAGGAGCTTATCGGTCAGGTGGTCGGAAACGCTGACCGCATTAATGAGTCCACAGAGTCCCTTCAGCAGCTCTCAGCCCGCACTGCGAGTGGTGTTAACAATCAGCGGGCGGAAACGGATCAGGTGGCTGCTGCTATGAATGAGATGGGTAGTACGGCTCATGGAGTGGCGGAAAGCGCCAATAATGCCGCCAACGCGACCCAGAAAGCGGATGATGAGGGCGTGCATGCCCGGGATGTGGTCCAAGAGGCAACAGTGGCCATCCGAACCCTGGCGGAAGAGATTGAAAGCGGCGCTGCGGTGATTAATGATCTCGATCAGGCAGTCAACGACATCACTTCCATGGTGGAGGATATCAGCGGGATCGCGGAGCAGACGAATCTGCTGGCATTGAACGCAGCGATTGAGGCAGCGCGCGCTGGTGAGCAGGGGCGTGGGTTTGCTGTGGTAGCGGACGAAGTGCGTAACCTTGCCAGCCGTACCCAGGCCAGTACAGGTGAGATCAACCAGAAGATCCAGAAACTGCAGGAAGGTGCCCAGCGGGCGGTTTCGGTGATGCAGCAGAGCAAGGAGCGGGGTGAGACGACCGTTGAAAAGGCTTCTGAAGCCGAAACCTCTCTGGGGCAGGTACGCGAGGCTGTATCGACGATTAACGACATGAATGTTCAGATCGCAAGCGCTGCCGAGGAACAGACGACAACGGTTGAGGAGATCAACCAGAGCCTCCAGCGCATCGTGGATGTGGCGGAAGCGGCAGCCAAGGATACCCAGTCCACCGAGGCCGCCAGCGAAGAGGTATCCCAGCTGGTCGGAGAACTCCGCCAGCTGGTGGGTACCTTCCGCGTCTGAATCAGCCCCGGCGCGGCTTGAAGGCGTTCACGCCCATGGCACTGAAAGTGTTGGCCACAGTGATCCATGGGCTCAGCCCCGGTTTGGACTTTTTGCCGTCTGCATGCCGCGCCAAGTGGGACTCGTAATAGGTGATGTCGAGCATTAACGCTTTGTCGAGCCCTTTGAAACCCGTGGAAGGGCGCTTAATCGCCAGCCTCGCCTGGGGATCGCTGAGCAGGGTTCGTGGCAGTGCGGGATCCACAGCCAGGGGACGCGCCAGGCCGATGAAATCGGTGGCGCCGGAGTCCAACGCCTGCTGCATGGCCGAGGCGGAGCGGAAGCCGCCGGTGACCATCAGTGGCACGTCCGTGTGGCGGCGTACCGCATCCGCGTAGTCCAGGAAGTAGGCTTCACGGGCGTTTTCCTTCTTCGCTCTGAATCCGGTCATGGCTGGTGCCTCGTAGGTGCCACCGGAAATCTCGATGAGGTCGATACCGGCTTGTGAAAGGGCCCGCACCACATCCATGGATTCTTCTTCGCTGAAACCATCCTTCATGAAATCCGCGGAGTTGAGTTTGATGGCGACCGGAAAGTCCGGTCCCACGGTTTCACGGATGGCTTCGTAGACCGCCAGAACAAAACGGCGACGGTTTTCCGGTGACCCGCCCCATTCGTCTTCGCGCTGGTTGTGGCGTGGTGACAGGAACTGGCTGACCAGGTAGCCGTGAGCACCGTGAATCTGGACACCGGAGAAGCCGGTTTCCTTAGCGAGGTGGGCGGCATGGGCAAATTGGCCAATGATGGTATTGATTTCTTCCGCTTCCAGAGCGCGTGGTGTGGCGAACATCTTCTCGAGTCCGCCACCCAATGGCACTGCCGACGGTGCTACCGGCTTACTGTTCAGGAACTTCGGGATCTGCTTGCCGGGGTGGTTGAGCTGCATCCATACTTGGGTGGCATTGGCCTGACCCTGCTCGGCCCACTTGCGGAACGCATCGAGGTCAGACGCATCGTCCAGAACCACGTTCTTGGGTTCGCCCAGGGCATTACGGTCGATCATGACATTGCCGGTCATAGCGAGACCGATACCGCCATCCGCCCAGGATCGGTAGAGGCGGGCAAGACGTTGGTCAGGGTCATGGCGCGCATTACCCAGTTGTTCGCTCATCGCGGACTTGACCAAACGGTTCTTGATGGGTCGGCCTCGCTGGAGGGCTTTTTCGTCGTTCAATGTGGGGGTTGTCATAGCGGCTACTCCTTCAAAAGGGAATGGTTCGATAATCAGGTTTGGTTCACGAGGTGGCGGGCGCCATAAGACGGTCCAGAAGCCAGTCCAGATCCGCGCGTAACAGTTCGGCCTGGCCCTCCAGCTTCATACGCAGGATGCCGCCCTCCCAGTGATTCCAGAAAATGTCGCTCAAAGCGGTGGCGGGGATGTCGTCGCGAAACTCGCCGTTGTGCTGACCCTGTTCGATCAGGGGCACAAAACGCTCGCGCCAGTCACGGTAGCCTTTCTGCAGTGCTCGCTGGCATTGCTGGCTGGCGGCGCCGATCTCGGCGGCCAGGTTACCCAGCAGGCAGCCGCGGATGCAGCCTCGGCGTTCAAATTCGGTAACCATCAGCCCATACATCTGGCGTATGGTCTCGCGCGCCGACTCCCTGGGGTGGCGCAGATGCTCGTCCATCAGTGTCAGCAAATCCTCGGTGTAATCTTCGATGATCTCGGCAGTGAAGCCTTCTTTGCTGCTGAAGTAATGATAGAAAGAGCCTTTGGGGACCTGAACCCGCTCCAGGATCTCCTTGATGCCGGTGCCGTGATAGCCCTGTTCGGACAGCAGATGCACGCCGGCTTGCAGCAGCTCCTGGCGGAGATTGGGGTTGCGCTGGGCTTTTGTCATGTCTGTGCCAATTAGACCGGTCGTCTATTTAATGAATTGAACACTATCTGTTCTCCCTGGGAGGGTCAAATGCTCGTCTGGAAGGGGACGGATCAGTGATAATGGCGTTTTCCGTATACAGGGGGTCAGTCAATGGGCCAGAGTGCCAGCGAGCTGAAGCGCCGACTCGATGCGCTGCACCGCAACCGGCTTTTTGAAGGGGCGGTGATCACCATCATCGTCGTATCTGCCTTGCTCATCGGCGCCCGCACCTATGAAGGGGTCAGCCGGTTTGACCAGTTCATAGGTGTTCTAGACTGGGCGGTCACGGTGTTCTTTCTGATCGAGATCCTGATCCGCATGGCTGCGGAGTCGCGGTTACGGGACTTTTTCCGGGAACGCTGGAATGTGTTTGATTTCGTGATCGTGGTTGCGAGTCTTGTCCCGATCGACGATTCAGAGATGGTGCTTCTGGCGCGTCTTCTACGGATTTTCCGGGTTCTGCGTCTGGTGTCGCTGATTCCGGAGCTGCGAATTCTGATGGCGTCGTTGTTCAAGGCCATCCCGCGCATGGGCTACGTAGTGCTGCTGATGTTCATCATCTTCTATATCTACGGCGCCTTTGGCAGCTTCCTCTTTGGTCACATCAATGAGTTTCTCTGGGGGAACATTTCCCGGTCCATGCTGACCCTCTTCCGCATTGCCACCTTTGAGGACTGGACGGATGTGATGTACGAGACTCAGGAGGTCTACCCGTTGAGCTGGATCTATTACCTGACCTTTCTGTTCCTGACCGCGTTCATTTTTCTGAACATGATGATCGGCATTGTGCTCCAGGTTATGGAAAAGGAAAGCCAAAGGGTCGACGAGGAAAGCGGTGAGGGCGAGGCGGTGGAGGTGCATCGCATCCATGAACGCATGGGTCAGCTCCAGCAGCAGCTGGACCGCATCGAGAACGGCCTCGAGCGGCGGGATGGCACGCATTGTGAGTGATTCCGTGCCATACTCTCCTACTCTAATGTGACATTGAGTAAGGGTGCGAGGAGGGATCAGCCCCGATGCATGAATGGCTCAGGAGGCGGCTTCACAGTAGCCGTGTGCCGGCGGACCTGGATTCCGTTACAGAGGTGGACACGCAGGGTGAGCAACCAGCGGCGGATGCTGGTATCAGCGCGGAGGCGCTGAATGCCGTCTGGGAAAAAGTAGCAACCCTTTACCGTACCGGTACCCATCCGGGGATGCAGATCACTCTGCGCCACAAGGGAAAGCTTGTTTTGAACCGTTCGCTTGGTCATTCCCAGGGTAATGGGCCCGAGGATCGGGCGCACGGACCGCGTGTGCGCATGACGCCGGAAACCCCGGTGTGCTTTTTTTCCGCTTCCAAGGCTGTGACTGCCCTGCTGGTGCACATGCTGGCGGAGGACGGTCTCATTAACCTCCTTGATCCGGTCAGTTCCTACTGCCCGGAATTCGCCCGCAACGGCAAGAAACACATCACGATTCAACAGATTCTCAGCCATCGTGGCGGGATTCCGGGGCTGCCTAGGGGAACGCCCATCGATGCTTTCTGGGATGAGCAGCACATCTGGAAGCTGCTGTGTGATGCCCGCCCTATTGAGGCGGATGGCAGCACCGTTGCCTACCATGCCATTACCGGGGGGTATGTCATGGGCGAGCTGGTGCGCCGGGTCACGGGAGAAAGCATCGCGACGCTGCTGGATAAGCGCCTGCGCCAGCCCATGGGTATGCGCTACTTCACTTACGGTATTGATCACGACGATCTTCTGGATCTCGCTTGGAACTATGCCACGGGCCCGAAACTGGTGTTCCCGGTGTCCTGGATTGTGGAGCGAGCGCTGGGCGCTGATATCAATACCGTAGCTGAAATCAGTAATGATCCGCGTTTTCAGGAGGCGATCATCCCTGCCGGCAACCTGTGCGGGACCGCCGAGGAGATGGGGCGTTTTTTCCAGATGATGCTCAACGGCGGTACCTGGAACGGTCGCCTTATCTGTGACCGCGAGACCGTCATCGGGGCGGTCCAGGCCTACGGGCGGATGCAGATTGACCGCACCATGATGATTCCCATGCGCTTCAGCACCGGTTTCATGCTGGGAGCGGCTCCGGTGGGGATATGGGGCTCCCAGTCGGATGAGGCTTTCGGGCATGTCGGGCTGATCAACAAATGGTGCTGGGCCGATCCGAGCCGCGATATCAGTGTGTCGCTGGTCAATACCGGTATCCCCATCGTGGGTCATCATCTGCCAGCATTGGCGGGGTTTGTGAATCAGGTATGCAGGAGCTTTCCGGTTCTTTCGGAGTCTGAACGCCCATTGGGCGTCGTTCAGGGGGCGAGGCGACGCCCGAGCAGTGTTTAAAACGTTGAAACTCTGTTCAGACCTTATTGCAATCCAGTGACAGCCGGGGCACAATGCACAAAAAGTAGTCAGTATAACCAGTCAGGGATGGGTTATTATGATACACAGCGAACAACAGGATGTGATGAGAGCTGAGGCAGAGAACGATATTGCTCTGGATCAGTTCGAGAGTGTCCACAACCATCTCCACCAGCGGTTGTGCCGTGAGCTGAGGTCGTTGCAGAACCGCGTCGACGCCCTGCGGCAATCGCCCACCATACACAGCGCCAGCATCGTTAGTACCTACGAGCGCCTGATCCGCAAGAAGCGGGATTTCATGGAGCATTGGGGCATGGACCCGAGCTGCAGCGGTCGGTAAGAGCGCGTTCTGCGCTCAGTCCCGGACCTGCGGAATACTCGTTTTGGCTGAACTGTAGCTGAACGTATGATCAGGGTTTTCGAGGTCTGACGCGCTGCTGATACCGGGGCAGGTCTTCGAGTCCAGCTCAACCTTGACCTGGTCATCGGCATTATCCCTCCCATAGTAAGCAGTGATCCGAACACAGCGCGCGTTGGCCACCCCGGTGAATACGTCAGTTGCCTGCTCTGAACTCCAGGACCATCGATCTGTCTTACTGCGGTCTTTTCTCCGATCATCCTGCGTATTATCAAGGAAGGATTCGAAGATTACTGAAGCAGCGTTGCCTGCCTCACTCTCCTCTTCATCGCTTTCTTGTTCATTGATGGTTTCCTCGAAGTCCGCGTTGAATCCGGCAATCAGCTTGCTCGGCTGTTTGAATCCGGATGAAGGCCCTACGCCTTCGAAAGCCTCGTTGGGGTAGAGCGTGAACACAAAGCTTTCAGGCGTGAAAGCCACGCGCGCGACGTTGGGACCGAAGGGTGTGGGATCGGTGAGGGGTTCCGGATTGTGGGCGTAGTTGACGCCCAGTTCCCAGGTGTCACGATCCTTTTGCGAAGGCTCGGTTTCAGTGACTTTCAGCGTGTTGACTCTGATGCTGCCAGGAGCGTCTTCCCGCACGCAGTTCACCATAGCATCCCGGGCCGTCTGAAGAGGCGCTACGTCGCCGGAGGCGATCATGGCTTCGAGAAGGTCAAAACCGTTTCTCACCGAGTTGTATTCTGGCAGTTCACTTTGGTTGAAGCCTATAAAGCCCTCCGTCTTCCGGCTGAAAAAATCATAGGCCTGTGTGGCACTTTCCTTGTTTGCTGTCGTACCAGCCGGCTTGGTAATTTGCGTGAACTGGCGGAACAGTGTTTTTTCCAGATCGGCCTGTGCCGGATTAGTGGCCTGATCCCTGTCAATGGTCAGTGAGCTGTACTGCTCTTCCGACGGGTCCTCAAAGGTGAAACCATCCGTGCATGAGCCCGGGCCACCGCCGGATGAGCCGCTGTCGAGCTCACACCCGGTAAGACCTGAAGCCAGGAGAGTGGCCAGAAACGCGGGATACGCCCTGAAACACAAGCGCGTTTTCATCTATATACTCCAGCGACCATACTTTCCGGTGACTAATGGTTTACAGCATAATGCTTTATTGCTTTCACAGCGTCTGGAGAGATCACAGTTTTGAACGCCAGATTGCCCGCACATAGCCGGTCTGCACGGCAGGTCGTTACGCTGCTGGCCCTGTGCCTTGGTGTGATTCTGGCAGCCGGCGGGGCTCGTGCGCAGGAGCCGGGGAATTGCCTCGACAGTCCGGTGGTGATCGAGGACGGTGAGGAACACCATAATCTCGGCAGCTGTTTCCGTTACCTGCAGGATGAAACACATGAATACAGCCTGCAGGATGTGATCGCTGGCGATACGCCCGCTTTCAATGAGCACACCCGTGGGGTGCTCAATTACGGCTATACCGAATCAGTTTTCTGGATTAAGCGAGACCTTGTCTACCGCGAGGGTGACCACCCGGTGGCGGACTGGGTGATTGAACTGGTCCTACCACTGGTCGATCAGGCGGATCTATTCCTGGTCAATGAACAGGGCAAGGTGGTGACCGAGCAAAAGCACCGCTATTCCGAGGATTGGTCCGGGCGTGAATTTGCAGTGCCCAACCCGACCTATCGTCTGAGCCTGGAGTCGGGCAAGCGCTATACGCTGTACCTGCGCGTTGAGACCCGCAATACCATGCGGTTGCCACTGAACCTGTGGGAACTGGACAGCTATCTCGGCAAGGTTGCGGTGGACGAGTGGATCCAGGGGCTGTTCATGGGGGCCCTGTTCGCGCTCCTCGCCTATAACTTCTTTGTCACCCTGGTGGTGCGCGAGCCGGGCTATATCTACTACACCACCTACATCCTGTTCGCCATGCTGTTTGTGATGACCGAGCAGGTGCATGGCATGCAGGTATTGGGGGGGCTGCAGCCCTGGCTTCACAAGGAGTACCTGCACATCTACATCCAGCTGAGCTGGATCTTCGGCACTATGATGGCGCGGGAGCTGCTGGATACGCGCAATCGGGCCACCCATCTGGACCAGGTGTTGAAGCTCTGCCTGTACGCGGCCATCACCACGCTCGTGATCAGCCTTTTCCATGATTATCACGTGGCCATGGAATGGACGGTTGTGGGCTCTGTCGGGTTGGCGGTGGTGATCATCGCACTCAGTTTCTGGGCCTGGCGCAACGAGCTACCCAGTGCTGGGATCTACTTCGTGTCCTGGTTGTGTACTCTGTCGGGGGTTGGCTTCTACGGCACCGCCGTCATGGGCTACTACCCACTCAATAGCCTGACCAGTCATGCGCCCCAGATCGGATTCGTGGCTCAGAACATTCTGCTGTCCCTCGCATTTGCGAATCGCATAAAGATCGTTCAGCGCGAGGCCCTGGAGTGGAACCAACAGGCTGTGGCCAACCTGCACCGTTACCGGGCGCTGTTCGAGAATGCGATGGAAGGAATCTTCCAGATGTCCACCAGCTGCCGGTTTCTGGATGCGAACCCCTCGATGGCACGCATCCTTGGTTACGGCTCCGTGGCTGAGCTGATCAACGGCGTGCCGGATGCGCTGCGGGCCTGTTTCTCCCAGTCAAGCGTTCGCCACTGGGTAACCCGGCAGCTGGAAAAGGAAGGTGAGGTGCACGGTGTTGAAGGTACCTTTGAGACCTGCCAGGGCGAGGAGCGCTGGGCTAATATTTCGATCCGGACCATTTACACTGAGGATGGCGAGCCCAGCCACCTGGAGGGCACCTTTGTTGATGTCACCGAGCGCCGCCAGCGTCAGGAGATTGAGAATGAGCGTGAGAACGAGCGGTTGGAGAAAGAGATCGCACGTAACTCAGCCGCTGCCAAGAGCCAGTTCCTGGCCAACATGAGCCATGAGATCCGCACGCCGCTGGCAGCGATCATTGGTTACGGCGAGACCCTGATGGAGCCGGATCTGAACGAATCCGAAAAACGTGACAGCGCTGAGACAGTGGTTCGCTCCGGGCGTCACCTTCTCGACCTGATCAACGATATACTCGACCATTCGAAGATTGATGCGGACAAGCTTGAGGTAGAGCGGCTGAACGTCAATCTTCCGGAACTGCTCGACGAGGTACGCGCCTTCTTCACGCCAAGGGCTCGTGAAAAGGGATTGGAGTTCTTCATTCAGTGCGAATACCCGCTGCCGGAAATCATCCGTACCGATCCCACCCGTTTCCGCCAGATTCTGATCAATCTCTGCGGGAATGCGCTCAAGTTCACCGAAAAGGGCAGCATTCACATTGCGATTCAGTGTGAATGGGAACAGGAAAAACTGCTTGCAAAGGTAGTGGATACCGGCATCGGTATGAAGCCGGAGCATCTGGAGCGCCTGTTTGACCCCTTTGCCCAGGGCACGGCGGCGACAGCTCGCCAGTATGGCGGCACTGGTCTGGGGCTGAGCATCTCCAAGCATCTTGCGGCACTGCTGGGTGGCGACATCCGTGTGGCCAGTGTCTATGGCGAGGGCAGTGAATTCGCGGTGACCATCGACAGTGGTCCTCTGGAAGACGTGCATCTGATCCGGGATGCCTCGGAAATGACCCATCGCCGCCGCCAGCTACCCATGCTGCATGCGCCCCACCTCAGTGGCCGGATCCTGGTGGCGGAAGACAATGAGGTAAACCGCAAGCTGGTGGACCTCCTCATCACCCGCACCGGCGCCGAGGTGGCGCATGTGGGCAATGGTGCTGAGGCACTGGAGCGGGCTTCGGGCGAGTCATGGGATCTGATTCTTATGGATATTCAGATGCCTGTGATGGATGGCCGGGACGCTGCCAGGGCCATCCGGGAGGCTGGCATCAACACGCCGATTGTCGCTCTGACAGCGAATGTCATGGCCGAGGACCTTGAGGACTATCAGGAAGCGGGCTGTGATGATTATCTGGCCAAACCCATCGACAAGCGCCGTTTCTACGAGACCCTGGCCCGCTACTTGCGGGTGCGCAGCGAAGCGCGCACGGAATCGGTCCAGCAGTATCAGGGGACCGTTCTGGTGGCGGAGGACAACGAAGACAACAGTCGTTTGGTGGAACGGCTACTGCGACGTTTCGGGGTGACGGTTGTAACGGTGGATACCGGATCAGCGGCGGTGTCAAAAGCGATGAGCGAGACCGTGCACCTGGTGCTGATGGACAGCCACATGCCGGAGATGGACGGCCCAGAGGCAACCCGGATGCTGCGCCAGACCGGTTTCCGGCGTCCGGTTATTGCCTTCACCGCCGGTGACGACGCGGAAGTGGACGAACTCCAGAAAGCCGGGTGTGATGGCGTGTTGCACAAGCCCATTGATTCAGGGCAGCTGCGGGTTCTATTGCAGAAGTACCTTGGGGGGTCGGAGCTGGAAGATGCCGCGCCGGATGCCGGAATTGACCCGGACGTGCAGCACCTGGTGGATCAGTTTCTGGATGGTCTACCGGAGCGTATCGACCTTATGGAGAACGCGATCCGGGGTGAGCAGTGGGTGGATCTGCAGCGACAGGTTCATCAGATCAAGGGAACGGCGGGAGCCATGGGGTACCCGCTGATCACGGAGAAAGCCGCCGAAGTGGAGCGTGCCCTCAAAACCCAGGACGTGACCCAGGCGGTTAACCTCTACCCAGAACTTGCTGCATTGATCCGGCAGGCTCTGGATGGACGGGCATAGCCAAACAGCAACAGGACGACGCCATGCACAAGCTTGCGGATAATCGTACGAGTCACGACACCGTTAACATGATGTACGGGACCTATGCGGATGTGATCTTCATTCTCTTCCCGTTCGCTGTCATCGCCATGACGCGCGCCTGGCAGGGCAATGCCGAGGCTACGCTAACAGCGCCGGATCTCTCGATTGCAGCGGCTATTCTGGGTGGTCTGGCGCTTGGCAAGTTCGTTCTCGGGCTGGTGACCGACCACAGTCTCAGCCATTTCCGGGAGCGGATCGTGTTTTTTCTGGCGCTGACACTGTTGCTGGTTCTGGGGCCGACAATCCTGGTGCTGCTATTGATCACCGCCAGTGACGAGGTACCCCGGGTCGTGGTGTTTGTCCAGCCGATACTGCTGATCGTGGCCATTTCACTCTACACCACGGCTATCAGCATCAGTAATCTGCTGACGCGGCCGGATCCGGTCCTGTTCCCTGGTGAGTCGTCGCAAACGGGCGAATCAGATGGGGAGCGTCAGCTTGATCTTCCGCGAAGGGACGAAGAAAGTCAGAGAATGTCACGTGATGACGCGTAAAAACGCACGCCTGCTATAGTTGCAAAGCGGGAGAACAAGCGAGGGGACTCCGATGACGAATCTCAGCGTTCTTGTGGTGGAAGATGAACCCACAATGCGCCAGATGCTCACCGAAATGCTTTATGCTGTGGGCGTGGACAGGGTAGTTGAGGCGGCCGACGGGGAGGCCGGGCTTGAAGCCTTCAAAGGCGACAGCTTCCAGATCGTGATGCTGGACCTTGGGCTGCCTGATCGCGACGGCCACGAGATCATGAAGGAAATCAAAGCGCAAAGCCGGCAACAGCACGTAGTGCTGGTTACCGCTGATGATTCCATCGACAGCATTCAGCGGGCGATTACCGCTGGCGCCAACGGTTATGTGGTCAAACCCTATTCACGGGAAAAAATCCAGGATGTGGTTAACAACTACATGATGATCCACAACAGCGGCACGTGAGCCGCTGCTGTGTTGCCAGCTGGCGTTCAGGCTACCTGCTTCTGGATCCAGGAGTTATACCTGCCCGCGAGGGAGCGGATATAGCGGCTTTCCGCCTCGCTTGGTGTGCCCAGCACGCCATGGAAAATCCAGCCCCGTTCATACAGAGCCAGAACCGAGCGTTCGTCCTCCAGGTTCACGCGCTGATTGAGGCGTTTGCAGATGGCGTCCAGAAACGGTAGACGCCCCGGGCGCCGGATGTGGTTACTGTTGTGATTCGCTTTCTGGTTCATGATACCCCTCCTGTCCGCGTTGCTCATTTTCAATGCAACAAAAAAACCCGAAGGCGGTCACCTCCGGGTTTTCGGACAGGGCATCAGCCCGACCGACCGGAGGCGACCCCGCAGGGCTCCCTCCGGTCTGGTATACCGGTCAGGAGCCCGCGATCGTCCGCGGGTGCTTTCGTGTCGTAATGGATGTCACCCTTGCCGGGTTACCATCTGTTGTCATGGTATATACGCCTTTTGACTCCATACCATCAGTGTATCCTTGCGCCGGGCTTTTTCAAGGGTGGCTGCGGGTAGTCCCTACAGAGTTCTCCGCAACCCGTCCATGGTTGGTAGAATGAAGCACTAAAAGCCCTACCGTAACGGAAATCCAGATGAGTCGTATTGTTGTAATCTATTCAGGAGGCATGGACTCTTACACCCTGCTGCACAGAGCGCTGGCGCAGGGTTGGCGGGTAGATGCCCTGTCCTTTGACTATGGCCAGCGTCATGCGCGTGAGCTTGATTGCGCGCGCACGGTGACACAGGCGCTGGGCATCGACCATGAAGTGGTGGACATCACCGGTATCCAGAACCTGCTGGCCGGCTCCGCGCTGACCGACTCGGAACCGGTTCCGGAAGGCCATTATGAGCAGGCCACCATGAAGGCAACAGTGGTGCCAAACCGCAACATGATCCTGCTGTCGCTGGCCATCGGCCATGCAGTGAGCCGGGGGGCGGATGCGGTCTGGTATGGCGCTCATGGTGGCGATCATGCCATCTACCCGGATTGTCGGCCTGAGTTCATTGAGCATATGGACCGTGTGGCGCGGGTGGCCAACTATGAGGCTGTGCGGGTGGAGGCGCCGTTCATGCATCTGACCAAGGGCCAGATTCTGGGTGAGGGACTGGCCTTGGGGCTGGATTACTGTCAGACCTGGACCTGCTATAACGGCCGTGCCCAGGCGTGTGGGCGTTGTAGTGCCTGCACCGAGCGGCTGGAGGCTTTTGCCGCCCATGGGGTCACTGATCCCCTGTCCTATGAGGAAACGCGCTGATGTACCGGATCAAGGAAGCTTTTGCCACTCTACAGGGAGAGGGGCTTCAGGCCGGGCGGGTCGCCGTCTTCTGCCGTTTCAGCAAATGCAATTTGTGGAGCGGTCGGGAAAAGGACCGCGCCACTGCCGTGTGCCAGTTCTGCGATACGGATTTTGTGGGTACAGATGGAACGAACGGTGGTGTGTTCGCAACGCCGGAACAGCTGGCCGACCATATCGCGTCGCTCTGGCCCGGGACTGGCGGCAGGGATGAGTCCCCAATGGTGGTCTGTACGGGCGGTGAACCGCTGTTGCAACTTGATGAACCGCTGCTGGAGGCGTTTCATCAGCGCCACTTTTTCGTGGCGGTGGAGACCAACGGCACGTTGGCAGCCCCGCCGGGCATTGATTGGCTCTGCGTCAGCCCCAAAGGGGGTACCGCCATTCGGATCACACACTGTGACGAGCTCAAGCTGGTTTATCCCCAGCAGGGGCAGGATCCGGAAGACTATGATGACATCGTGGCACAGGCACGGCTGCTTTCGCCCATGTCATCCCCACATGCAGAGGCGGAGCGGGATCTGGTAAGAGATGCAAGCACGCGTGAGGCTATCCGTTACTGCATGGCGAATCCGCGTTGGCGACTGAGTGTGCAGATGCACAAGATGGTGGGGATTGGGTGAACAAACGAAGCCGCCCTTCGGCGGCTTCCGGTAAGCGGCTTATTCCTTGCCGGTAGCACGATCCAGCATGCGCTTGGCGCGCTCATTGGCCTGCTCAGCCGATTGCTCGGCACTCTTGGCGCGCTCGAGTGCTTTCTCGGCCATGTCATAGGCTTCGTCCGCCCGTGTCTGGGCATTCGAGGCACTGCTATCGGCGCTTTCCGCCGTGCTCATAGCATCGTTGGCAGTGTCCAGAGCGTCGTCCGCGGTGTTACGCGCGTCCTGATCGGTGGTTGCGCAACCGCCCAGTGCAACCGCAGTGATTGCAACGCTGGCAAGCGTCAGTTTTTTCATAGTGATCCCCTTTTTGTTCGGGTTGATGTTCGGTGGGCTCAGTGTCCGGGGCCCTTGCCACCGTAAGTGTATCAAAGTGTCCCTTTGTGAAAACCGTTTTTTACGGCCGTATCTCAATAGGGGTGCCGACTTCAACCCGGCGCCATATTCGATCCATTGCGCGGTTGTTGACCGCGATGCAGCCATCTGTCCAGTCGAGCCCCTCAAAGGCAAAAGCCAGATCGCCTGCTTCATTGGGGAGGCCGTGCACCATGATGTTGCCACCAGGATCCAGCCCCCACGCGCGGGCCTCGCGGCGATCATCAGGGCTGGGGTAGGAAATATGCAGGGAGCGGTAGAAGTCGCTGTTGGGATTGCGCCAGTCCAGGGTGTACTTGCCTTCGGGAGTGCGGTTGTCACCGGCGGAAAGCTTATGTCCCTGCGGTTGCTGTCCCAGCGAAATACGGAAGCGCGCAATTCGTTTGCCATCACGGATCAGATACAGCTGGCGCTCGCTCTTGATCACCAGAACCCGGTCTGCCGGCGCCACGCTCTCACTGGTTGCTCCTGACGGTGCCGGCATAATGATAGGCAGCAGGCACAGTAGAAAAATGACGGCTTTTGTGGATAGGCGCATTATCATCTCTACGGGGTTAAGCCGGAGCTGGAGCGCTGGTGTTCTGGAATGCCGAGCAGTGCCGGAATAGGGATAAGGGTAATATCGCCACCCCGGTAGAGCGTGTCAATCCAGAAACGATTGGCCGCGTTCACCGGCTGCTCACAGGATACATGGCCGTGAACCACGCGGGTTACATGGCGTACCGGGGGAATCATACCGGGTACTTTCAGAGCCTGGGTGTAGTCGGCTCGATCCCAGACCAGCTCTTCCCACTGGCCGTCACCAAGCGCAACTTCCTGGACAGTGCGCCAGTCTGAGGGGGCGGTTGCGTGTACGATGCCGACACTGCCGTTCATGGTTTCAATGGTGAACGCAAGCGACAGGTGCTGGCGGAGAACACCGCTTTGATAGTGTTGCGCACTAGAGGGTTGACGGTGGAACCAGAGTCCGCCGTTGTGTTCGTGCAGCATTCTGTCGGCGGGATCCGCCAGCGCGTCCAGCAGCATCAGTTCATGATTGCCAAGCACGCTGAAGAACCAGCGTTGCTCCAGACGCTCGATCAGGGCTGCGCTGTTGTCGCCGCGGTCAACCAGATCGCCCACGGCGAACAGCCGGTCGCGGTCCGGATCGAATGCCTGTTGTTCCAGTCGGTGATCGAGTCGATCCAGGCGACCGTGAAGGTCACTGACAATGAAATCGCGACCACGCTGGTTGCGTCGGAAATAGCGATGCTGTGTCAGGTCGTGCATGATGTGCGGGAACTCAGGGTGATAAAAACATACTTCAGTCGGAACCTGTGCTGACGTGGTCCCTAAGCCGGTAGCCTGATGCCTCAAGCCGGGCGCGGGCCTTGGACAGCTGTTGTTCCGGAATCAGCCCGTAGGCGCCGGCCCCGGAAGGCAGAGGCACAAAATCGATGCCGCTGCTGCGCAGGTTCTGTGCTACCTCCGGCAGAACCGGATCGCCATTGCGGATACTGAGGCAGCGCCAGCCAATGGTAGTATCCGCGGCAGGCAGTGACAGCGATTCGTCACAGATGAGCGAGAGAAACCCTCCTGTGCGCCCGATCCAGTAATAGGGGGTGCGAAAGACCTCAGCGGGGACCAGGTCGGTGCTTCTGAGCTGGTGAACGGCGAAGCGCACGTCCAGAACCAGTACCTCGTTGGTCATAGAGGGGTTCTCCAGGTTGCTGAGACTGTTGGATTGATGGACGGTTCCATTCAGCCTTTTTAAGGGTAATACGCCCCGTATTCAAACTGAAATCATGATCGTATGAAGTCATTGTACTTAAAGAAGCGTCAAACAGGTTTTCACGGGGGTTTGGATTGACCACTGACCTGCTGCTGTTCATTGGTCTGCTGCTCAGCCTGAGTATTCTGCTCAGCCCCCTGTCCAGCCGGGTAGGGATGCCGTTGCTGCTGCTGTTTCTCGCCATCGGTATGCTGGCCGGTGAGGAGGGGCCGGGTGGCTTGTCGTTCAATGATTTTGAAACCGGCTTTCTGGTCGGCAATCTGGCGCTGGCGATCATACTGCTGGATGGTGGGCTTAGAACCCGCCATGGGAGTTTCCGTGTTGGCCTCAAACCAGCACTGGGTCTGGCGACTCTCGGTGTGGCGATTACGGCGGGGCTAACAGGCATTGCCGCGGTCTGGCTGTTTGATCTGCCGTTGGCTGTGGCGCTTCTGATGGGAGCGATAGTGTCCTCTACGGACGCGGCTGCCGTATTCTCACTGCTTCAGGGGCGAGGGCTCCACCTGAATGACCGGGTTAGCGCCACGCTGGAGATTGAGTCCGGCAGCAACGACCCCATGGCGATCTTCCTGACCCTGGTTTTGCTCTCGTTCATCCAGAACAGTGACGGAGCACCGGTGCTCGAAAGTCTCTGGCTGTTGGTGCAACAGTTCGGGCTGGGTGTGGCCGGTGGCCTTTTGGGCGGGCGTCTGATTGCGGCGTTGATTAACCGGGTGCAGCTGGTGCCCGCCTTTTATCCACTGCTGGTAGCTTCGGGTGGGCTGGTGGTATTTGCTGGGATCAACAGCCTGGGGGGCAGCGGTTTTCTGGCGATTTACCTCTGTGGCGTGGTGCTGGGCAACCGCCGGATCCGGATGCTGCCGGCTGTGCTGCAGATGCATGACGGGCTGGCGTGGCTGGCGCAGATGTCACTGTTCCTGCTCCTTGGACTTCTGGTCACGCCTTCCGAGCTGGTGGATCTACTGGTTCCGGGGCTGGCTATTGCCGCGGTACTGATTCTGCTGGCAAGACCCATTGCCGTTGTGACAACACTCTGGCCCTTTGGTTTCCATACCCGCGAAAAGATCTTCATCAGTTGGGTTGGGCTGCGCGGCGCGGTGCCCATCGTTCTGGCACTTTTTCCAGTTATGGCGGGCATTGAGCACGCGCACCTGTTATTCAATATTGCCTTTTGTGTGGTGCTGGTATCATTACTGGTTCAGGGCACAACGCTGGCGCCACTAGCCCACCGCCTGCGGCTGGAGGTGCCTTCGGGGCAGGAGCCGCGCCGCCGTCTGCCACTGGATCTTCCGGGCTCCGGTGACCACGAATTGATGGTTTTTGAGCTAACCGGGGAACGCTGGCGTGAACCGCTGCCGTTCAGTGAACTGAAGCTGCCCCGACATGTGATCTGCGCCGGTGTCTTCCGCGATTCACAGCTGTTCCATCCTGAGGCGGAGACGGAACTGGCTGAGGGGGATCTGGTCGCGTTGATGGCAGCGCCCGGCCAGTTGGAGGAGATGAGCAAGCTCTTTGATACCCATCCGCGCACCAGCCCACTCGAGGATCGTCAGTTCTTCGGCGAGTTCGTTCTCAACGGTGACGCCACGGTTGGCGATGTGGAGCTCTTCTATGGCATCGACATTTCCGGCTATGATCCCCCCGAAACGCTGTCAGGGTGTTTTCTCAGGGCCCACGGGCATCCGGTCGTCGGTGACAAGCTGCGGATGGGGCCAATCAAACTGGTGGCCAAAGCTGTCTCCGGTGATGAAGTAACCCGTGTTGGCCTGAATCTGCACAGCCGTAGCGCCAACGTGCAAAACATGGAGCCATAATGGACGCAGAACACTGGAAACAGGAACTGGGACTGGCACCCCACCCGGAGGGCGGTTGGTATCGTCGTTTCTTCGCCAGCCCGATTAATGTACGCACTGAGCATGGCAGCCGACCGACCATGACGGCGATCCATTATCTGCTCGAACAGGGGCAGTACAGCGCTTGGCACCGGCTGCGCAGCCATGAGCTCTGGCATTGGCACGCAGGCGGGCCGGTCCTCGTCCACTGCGCTGACGACAACGGCATTGCCAGCCACAAGCTCGGCAGCCAGTCAGAGCTGACGCTGACCATTGAGCCCAATACCTGGTTTGCCGCTGAGCCCGCGCCCGAGACCGGTTACGTTCTGGTGAGCTGCACTGTGAGCCCGGGCTTTGATTTTGAGGATTTTGAATGGGGTGATCCGCAAGCTCTGATGGCGGCTTTTCCAGAGGATGAGCGGCTGATCCGAAGGCTTGTACGATGAGCAGTATCCCCGCACATCTGATTCTGGGATTCCTGGGCGTGGGCAAGAGCACCGCCATCATGGATCTGATGCAGAGGCGCCCGGAAGGCGAGCGCTGGGCCGTTCTGGTGAATGAGTTCGGAGAGGTTGGCGTTGATGGTGCCTTGATGGAAGCCGGTGGCGTTGCCGTACGTGAAGTGCCGGGTGGCTGCATGTGCTGCGTTGCGGGTCTGCCCATGCAAGTGGCGCTGAATGAGCTGATCCGGCGGGAGAAGCCGGACCGGCTGCTGATTGAGCCCACTGGTCTGGGTCACCCCAGTCAGGTTATCGACACCCTGACCGGTGGCAGCTATGACGGAGTGCTTCACCTGAGATCCGTGCTCTGCCTGATCGATCCGCGTCGCCTGGCCGAAGAACGGGTTCTGAACAATGTTCACTTCCGGGATCAGGCGGCAGTGGCGGATGTACTTGTCGCCAATAAATGCGATCTGTGCACTGACGCGGATCGGGCCCGGTTCCACGAATGGGCCGGTGCTTTTGAACCATCCAAAGCCTTGGTGGCTGAAACCGCTCAGGGGCGTCTGGAACTGGACTGGCTCACAAAGTCCCATAGTGATCGTCAGGCGGAGGATCCCCATGCCCATGGCCACCACCATGGCCCGGAATCTAACGTCGAACTGCCGCTTTCCGAACAGCCCTGGCAGCGATTCCGCAACAGTGGTAATGGCCATTACAGCTGTGGCTGGCGGATCAGTCCGGACTACTGTTTTGACCATCAGGGCCTGCAGGCGCTCTGTCATAGTGGCAGCTGGCGTCGCATCAAAGGGGTGATGCGTACGGATCAGGGCTGGGTAGCACTGAATATGGCCGGTGATGCGCTGAGCGAGACCAGCGTTGATCGCGGTCGGGAAAGCCGGCTTGAGATCATCATGGATGCTCCACCGGATGTTGCCGACCTGGATCAAAAACTGAGCGCTATTGTGGTCCAGGGTTAGCGGCTGTGCTCGACTCATCTTCGACCATGGCGGGGCCTTCCGGCTGCGACTGCTGGCAGCCAATGAGTGTAGTGCCCATGGTCGCCTTTGCATTGGCTTTGGCGGCACAGCCCCCCGTGCAGTTACGGCCCGGCTGTTACGACCATGATGGGGGTTGCACAGCAAGCCTCACACGAGGCTCAATGGCTGGAGCAATCCATCCCGCTTGAGGAGGTTTCCATGGACATCAAAGTGAAAGACATCAACGAGGGGCAGCCTGTACCGGAGCACTTCGCTTTCGGCGTATATGACCCGGATAATCATATGGCTCTGGGCCGCAACCTCAACCCTGAGGTGACCTGGAGCGGTGTGCCCGAAGGCACACGCAGTTTCGTGGTCATGATCAAGGATCCGGATGTACCCGGTGACGCCAGTGACGTGAACCAGGAAGGCAAAGCTGTCTCGAAGAAGACACCGCGTGTGGATTTTTACCACTGGCTTCTGGTGGATGTGCCGCCGACAGTGGCCCGTATTGAGGAGGGGCAGGAATCCAACGGCGTGGTGCCCAAGGGTAAAGCACCCTGCAAGGACGCTCTGGGTAAGCGTGGCATCAATGATTACACTGACTTTCTGGCCGGAGATCCTGACCTTGCCGGCACTTATGCTGGCTATGACGGCCCTTGCCCACCCTGGAACGATGAAATCGTGCACCGCTACATTTTCACGGTGTTCGCGCTCGACGTGGAGCACCTGGAACTGGGAGATGAGTTCCGTGGGCCTGATGTAGAGAAAGCGATGGCCGGGCACATTCTGGATGAGGCCTCGGTGATGGCCACCTACACCCTGAATCCGGATCTGCGCTGATGCGTGATTTCGCTTTCAACACCACGCCTTCGATCGTCATGGCGAGCGGAGGCGCGGCCAACCTTGCCGCGTACTGTCGTGAGCGTGGGGCCCGCTCGGTTTTCCTTGTTACAGACCCCGGTATCATCAAGGCGGGTCTGTTGGATGAAGCCCAGGCCGGCCTTGTTGATGAAGGGTTGGCCGTGGACTGGTTCAGCGGGGTGGAAGCGGATCCGCCGCATACTGCGGTTCGGGCGGCAGCTGAGCGTGCCCGGGACTGTGGCGCTGATTTGGTGGTCGGCTTTGGTGGTGGCAGCTCCATGGATGTGGCCAAGGTGGTTGCTCTGCTCGCCTCTGACGGCTGCGACCAGGCATTGGAAGCGCTCTATGGGGTCGGCATGGCCAGTGGTCGCCGTCTCCCCTTGATTCAGGTGCCCACCACTGCCGGAACGGGTTCCGAGGTGACCCCCATCGCGATTATAACCACCGGCGAAACCACCAAGTCCGGTATTGTCTCGCCCCTGTTGCTGCCAGATCTGGCGCTGCTGGATCCGGATCTGACGCTGGGACTGCCACCACAGGTGACAGCCGCCACAGGTATCGACGCCATGGTGCACGCCATCGAGGCCTATACCACCGCCCATCGCAAAAACCCGGTCTCGGACGCGTTGGCGCGTGAGGCACTGGCGCAGCTCTCGAGTAACATTGTGGAGGCGGTCCACAACGGTGAGAACCGCGATGCCCGGGCCGGGATGCTGCTGGGTGCGCTTCAGGCCGGGCAGGCGTTCGCCAATGCGCCGGTGGCGGCTGTACATGCACTTGCCTACCCACTGGGTGGGCACTTTCATATTCCGCATGGGCTCAGTAACTCGCTGGTCCTGCCGCAGGTTCTGCGTTTCAATCAGCCGGTAGCCGGTGCGCTCTATGAGGAACTGGCACCTCTGGTACGCAATGGGGGTAACGGTGACCTGATCAGCCGCATGACGGCGCTGATCGAGGCTGTGGCGCTGCCGCGCACACTCAGTGAAATGAATATTGGCGAGGATTGGTTGCCGACGCTGGCCTCCGATGCCATGCAGCAGAAGCGGCTTCTGGTGAACAATCGCCGCGAAGTAACCGAGAAGCATGCCCTGGCGATCTACAAGGAGGCGTTGTGATGGTGCAGGAAGAGCCCCTGCCACGCGCTGCCTTTGATGCCTTCCAGACGATCACCACCCGCTGGCACGACAATGATGTGTACGGGCATGTGAACAACGTGACCTATTACGCTTGGTTTGATACCGCGGTGAACCGTTTTCTCATCGAAGAGGGTGGTCTGGATATCCACAATGGGCCGGTGATTGCGTATGTTGTGAGCTCAGGTTGTGAGTATTACCGGGCTATAGCCTACCCCGAACCAGTGGAGGTGGGGCTTCGTGTGGAGCGGCTTGGTAACAGCTCGGTGACCTGGGGTATCGGTATCTTCGGTAGCCACGATGGCCGCCCCTTGGCTCAGGGACGGCTCGTGCATGTATTTGTTATCCGCGCGAATAATGAGCCAACGCCCATACCCGGGCCGCTTCGCGAGGCCATTGAGCGGATCAGTTCATGATGCGCTGCAGGGCGTCCTTCATGATCTTTTCCTGATCAATCTTTTTGAGACCCTTGTTGAGGATCTCGGCCATCCGCTCGCCCTGATCATTGCGCGAAAACGCGACGTAGAGCTCTTTCTGCTCCAGCAGCTTGTCGTTCATCTGGAGTTTGCCCTCCAGGTTGCTCAGCTGATCCGACACCAGGTAGTCGAACACGTTGCTATCGATAACCGCCAGCGGAATGCGCCCGCCGGCCACCTTGCGCAGGTTGGTAGCGTCGTTGGTTACAGGTTGGGTCTCAATCTCGCCACGCTCCGCCATGGCATCAAATTCAGCAGTGTTCACGTAGCCGGAGACCGTTCCGATGGTGTGATCCGTCAGATCGTCAAGACTGGACCATTCCATCGGCTGATCCATGTTTTCGACGAGCCCCAGCGGGCCGGTGCCGATACTGTCGGAAAAGATGAAATCCTCTTCCAGCGATTCGGCATAGTATTCCGGAAAGTAACCAGCGATGGCGTTATCCTGCTGGGCTTGATCTACGGCGCGCTGCCAAGGCAGGAATTGTACTTCAAGGTCATGCCCCATGGCGTCGAACGCGGCGTCAACCACAGCCATGGAGGCACCCTGCTGCGGCAGTTCCGAGCCGGTATAAGGTGGCCATTCCAGTGAGGTGAGCTGAATGGTCTCGGCCTGTGCCGTCAGCGGAAGCAGGCCAATGCAGGCAAAGGCTGTGAGTATGCGCAATGTTTTCATGAAAGAACTCCCAATTATGGAATGAATATAGATGCCCGCATAAGGGTATAGTCGGTGGTCTGCTGGTCAATCAACGTTACGCTACCGGATGTAACCGCGCCTTTCCCGCATGCGTAACGGTCACCCCATTCCTGTGGCCGGCTCTGCGCGGTATTCTTGTGATTCAGGTCACCCTTTTCAACCTCATGCTGGAGAAGCCTATGTCCCCGTCTGAGATACAGCAGTACCTCCACGAGCACATTCCGATCTCTTCTGCCATGGGCGTGTCAGTGCTGGACGTCGCAAGCGATGTTGTGCGCGTGGAAGCGCCGCTGGAGCCCAACATCAATCATCGGGCAACGGTGTTCGGAGGCAGTGCCTCGGCTGTGGCGACCCTGGCCGCCTGGTCCTTACTGCACCTGCGAGTCCGGGATGCCGGCCTTGATGCTCAACTGGTGATCCAGCGTAACGTCATGGATTACGAGCGGCCTATTCACGGGTCCTTTATCGCCGAGGCGAGGCTGGCGGATCCGCAACGCTGGGAACGCTTCCGTAAAACCCTGGAGCGCCGTGGCCGTGCGCGTATTCGCGTGGAATCGGTTCTGACCTTCGCCGGTGAATCGGCGGGGCACCTCACCGGCGAATTCGTGGCTCTGACCCAGGGCTAGCTGTTCAGGCGCGCAAGCAGATCATTGATGGCCTGAGCGAAAGGCACCGGTGAGTCTTCCTGCAGGAAGTGGCCGCCTTTGAGCGTGACGTGCGGCTGACTCTGGGCTCCGGGGATGCGCTCCTGCATATAGCGGTCACCACCCCGTGTGACCGGATCGCCATTACTGAAGGTGGTAAGGAACGGCTTTTGCCACTGGCTTAGAACCTCCCAGGCCCGTCGGTTGGCCTCTGTTGCCGGATCTTTGGGGGATGCTGGTACCAACGCCGGGAAGGCCCGGGCGCCCGCCTTGTAGTGGCGTGACGGGAAGGGCGCGTCATAGGCTCGGCGCTCATCGCGGCTCAATCGCCGGAAGCTGCCCACATCCACGATGCGCGCTGGTGGAAACACCGGGGAATAGAGCGCGAACGCTTTCCACAGCTGGAAAGCCCTTGGCATGGTCTGATCGCCGGTTGGGAGCATACCGTTGCCCACGACGATGGCACGGAAGCGCTCCGGGTTTTCCGCCGCGTAGCGTAGCCCCAGAAGCGACCCCCAATCCTGGCAGACCAGCGTGATCCGGGTGAGGTCGAGCTGCTCGATCAGCCCGCCCAGCCAGTCCATGTGGGACTGGTAGCTGTAGTCCTCGATCCGGGCTGGTTTGTCGGACTTACCGAAACCGATCAGGTCCGGGGCGATGACCCGATGACCGGCGGCGGCACAGATGGGGATCATGTGCCGGTAAAGATAGGACCAGCTCGGTTCCCCATGGAGCATGAGCACCGGGTCCGCATCCGCAGGGCCTTCGTCCACGTAATGCATGCGAAGCCCGTCAACATCCTCGTAGTGGGATTCAAACGGGTAGTCAAGCAGGCGCTCGAAACGTGATTCCGGGGTGCGCAGTATGTCCTTGCTCATGAGTCCTCCTCGGCAGCGCGGTATTGGTTTTCGGAGAGAAAGTGCTCCAGGGAGAGCCCTTCGGTCCAACCTTCGATCTCCAGCATCGGGCGTTCGTAGAACGCCTCCACATGCCCGAGGCAGAGGATGGCCATGGGGTGACCTTCCTCCGGAATGGACAGGAGTTCGGCCAGCGCCCGGGGATCGAACAATGATACCCAGCCCATGCCCAGGCCTTCCGCGCGGGCGGCCAGCCACAGGTTCTGGATGGCGCAGGAGGCGGACGCCAGATCCATCTCCGGCAGCGTACGGCGCCCGAAGATGTGCTTTTCACGGCCATCGCGCAGGGTAACCACCAGCAGTTCGCCGCAGTCACGGATGCCTTCCACTTTCAGTTTCATGAATTCATTGCCACGCTCGCCCAGCGCTTGGGCAGTGCGCTCTCTTTCCGTATCCACCATCTGATGGATGCGCTCGCGCAGGTCCGTATCGGTAACCCGGATGAAGTGCCACGGCTGCATAAGCCCCACGCTCGGTGCTCTGTGGGCGGCCTGAAGTAGACGCATCAGTACCGGCTCCGCGACCGGTTCTGGTCGGAAATGGCGCATGTCGCGGCGCTCGTTGATGCATCGGTAGAGCGCCCGACGCTCGTCGTCACTGAAGGCGTGTTGCGGTTCCATGGGCGTTGAACGCTGTTGGTGAAAGCCGCAGGATAACCCAGAAGACACTGTTTTTCAGTGGTTGCCATTCCCTTGACCTCGATGATTCTGACGCTGGTGCTCAATCTGTTCTCCCGCTACGGGCTGGCTGCTCTTTACGCGTCGGGCAAGCGCTCCAATAATGAGTCTCAACAGATCAAAGGAGGCAGACCCTATGGGACTCCAGGCGAACGGTATTGAGGTGGAGCTGGTTCAGGGTGACATCACCGATCAGCCGGATATCGACGCGATTGTGAATGCCGCCAACGCGGAACTGCGAATGGGCGGTGGCGTGGCCGGCGCGATCCATCGGGCAGCTGGTTCCGAGCTGGACGATGAGACCCGGCCCCTGGCCCCCATAAGCCCGGGCAAGGCGGTGATGACCTCCGCACCGAATCTCCCTAACCGGCATATCATCCACTGTCTGGGGCCGGTTTTCGGAGTGGATGAGCCGGGCTCACCAATACTTGCCGGTTGTTACCAGCGGGCCCTTGAGCTGGCCGATGACGCCGGACTTGAATCAATCGCTTTTCCAGCGATTTCCACGGGTGCTTTTGGCTTCCCCATGGAGCACGCGGCTGAGGTTGCATCGCGTACGGTTCTTGCCCGATCAGGCAACTTGCAGTCCGTGCGCCGCATGCGGTGGGTGCTTTTCAGTGATGACGACCGGATGTTGCATGAGCGGGTGTTCGAGTCGGTCCTCAACGCCTGAGCGAATGCGGATTGTCTGACCAGGCGCTTTCGAAATCACGGATAATGGCGTCTTCGCTGTGATCCGCTCGCTTAGAGAACACAAGCGTGGTGTTCCACCCTGTCAGGGGGCTGTCGGTGATGGCCGGCAACGAGAGGGTTTCAAGCGCCTGCGTCACCGGCGCCTCGAAGTCCAGCAGGTAGTCACCGCGGTCTGCTTGCAGCATACGTAGGCCAGCCCGGTGGGTTGATGCATGATCAACTTGGGTTTCGGCAGCCTCTACAACGTCGTCTAACCGGTCCAGGTAGGTATACCCTCGAATCATGATCAGGTGCTTACCCCGCAGATCTGGGATAGCGGATACCGGTTCGGTTGTCTCCTTGTGATAGGCGTTCAGCCGGATCTGCCCGAATGAAAAGCCCGGCTCCCGCGTCCATTCCGCAAGCATTGGCACGTCTTGTGCGCCTAGCCAGACATCCAGATTGCCTTTCTGCAAGTACAGAAAAATCCGGTCAATGGGCAGGCTGCGCCAGTCAATCTTATAACCTGCTTTTTGTGCGAGTCGGTTGGTGGTTTCAATATGCAAGCCTGCCGGTGCGCCCTGCTCATTGGTGTAGGTCAGTGGGGGAAACTCAATGTAGGCGCCCTTGAGTACTGCCGACTGCTCTTGCGCGGCCGAGAGACGGGCGATCAGAACGAGATTCCAGACAACAGCGGTGAGCAGAATGCGTAGAGCGCCTTGCGCGGGCATGTGAATCCCTCCTTGGCGGTTGTCACTATTCTGTGCCCAAGGATAGTTCGTTAAGAGAGGGTGTGCGACCGGCTCTTGTGCAAAGGCTTCTGCTGAGGGCGTTGAAGGTCTTTTGAGACGGAGGTGTAGGTGGATACCAGGTAGGGAACCAGGAAGGTTAGAAATACCTTGGGGAGGGAGAGTTGGGCTTGGCCGAGCAACGCTTCCCACTGGTTGATGGCGACCAACAGCGTGCCGACCACCGCGGCGAGCTTAAGCGCGCGCCACGGGGTACCGTCGGTGACGGCGAGCACCAGGGCTCGCCGACACTGACGGGGCAGCCGCTGTAACCCCAACTTTCCGATGTTCATTTGGGCTTGGTTCCTACCGTTTGGCGCTACGTGCTGCATCGATGCTGAACAGAGTGTCCTGGTCCCTCAGCAGGTACAGCGCAAAGCAGGCTGCCAGCATGGGCCAGGCGGCGAAGAACAGCAGGTTGTTGAACGCATCGAGGTACTGGGCCCAGGAGGAAAGCGTGGAGACCGTGTGCAGGAGGAAGATAAGCCCATAGGTCAGCCGCCGGAAGGCACCGGCTACAAATGCCAGAACCAGAACCAGCTGGGCTACACCGAGAAGCATGAAAATGCTGGGCCCGAGACCGGACAGACCATAGAAATTCGCGAACACGCCGGCCGTGTGCTCGGGTTGCACAAGCTTATCGAGGGTCCACATGACCATCACGATGAAGACACCCAGACGCAGGGCGAGCAGTGCGATGGGCAGGCGGCCGGCTGTGGATTCAGTCATAAATCGCTCCTTTTTTGAGTGTCAGTGTGATACGTGGGATTGCTGACGCGATGGAGTATCCGCTGTCGATAGATGGCGGTTCCGCCATTCCCGGGCGAGAGCCTCCTGCCATTGGTCCGGGGTGATGGCAAGCTGCCCGGTGATTTCCAGCGACCGGTCCTCCAGGACATCGGTGTCCGGCGTCTCAAGGTGGCGGCGTGCTATTACGGCATCGCGATGGCGCAGAAGTTGTTCGATATGTGGCCTGTAAAGCCGGATCAAGGCCGAAAGCCATAGATTGACGGCCCAGGAGGGCCAGGCATGGTCCACCTGGAAGCGTTCTATCTGTCGGATGACATCCTCAGCGGAAAACCAGGTCTCGTCCGTCACCCATCGATTGGTGGCAAAAAGGCCGATTGGCTTCCCCCAGACGTCCATGGAGATCGCGACCAGGTGGGCCACGACATCCTCGCCCCGCGGCCAGGGTTGTGTTTCCTGGAACCCCGTTTCCGGGATCATGTTATCCGGAAGTGCTGAACCGCGCAGGAAGGTGTGGAAGTGCCCATGCTCGTCGGCATCGTCCCGGTGGGCGTGGTAATAATACTGGGCGTGATGGTCCGCGTCGTACACATCGCCTTCCGGGTAATGGTCCATCTCGTAGAAGGTGCCCTGGCCGCGAAGGAGTTCACCAACCACGTTGATGCCCCCCTTGGTCAGCGCCCGGGTGCAGGTGTCGAGTTCCGCGCCGGCCTCCATCAGTTCCTTCAGCGTCAGGTCGTCCAGTTCGGCGGCTCGTGGTGTTGTCAGCTCAATCATAGCGGCTAGCCTTTGTCGGTCTGAATCCGGCCCGGCCAATGGCCGGGCCGCCACTCAGTGCGCAGCCACTTCGGCGGGCCGGCGCTTCGCCGCCGGGTTTACCGAGGCGCAGGGGTTGGCCGCGCATGGATTGCAGGGATTGCACTTCTTCTTCGTGGCACATGGGTTCTTCGCTGCACAGGGATTGGCCTTCTGGTACTTCGCCTGCTCCCTCTCCATGAAGGTCTCAAGAGCCGCCAGGTCCGCTCCGCCCCACTCCAGTGGTTCTGCCTGCATGGGCTGAACCATGCAGATCTGGATCATCTCATCCAGGTGCACCTGGTCCATGCCGAACTGGTTGACGCCCATGGCGACCTGGTGTGGGTAGGATGTGGCGAAGGTGGCGTTGTAACCCGCGCCATTGGAGTGGCAGGTGGCACAGGACAGCCCATTACCGCTCAGGCTGGTGTCGTTGAACAGTTTCCGGCCCCTTTCCATCAGCTTACAGGGGTTACCGTCGTATCGGGCGTAATCCTCGGGGCGCTTGACCTTTTTCTTCGCGGCACACGGATTCCCCGCCGCGCATGGGTTCTTCGTCCCGCAGGGATTGGCTGCGCATGGATTGCAGGGGTTGCACTTCTTCATGGCGCAGGGGTTCTTGGCGGCGCACGGGTTTTTAGCAGCACAGGGGTTGGTGCCGGCGCATGGGGTCGCGCGGCAGGCGCTCTTGGCTGCGCACGGGTTGCAACGGCCCTTGCAGGGCGAGCACGCGGCGAGCGCGCCGGCACTCAAGGAGGCACTCATAATGGCGATCGGCAGGGCGGCTGCGCGGGCATAGCGGTTCAATCGCCTGCGGGCGCCTGGATTGGGTAATGCGGATGTCTGAGTCATGGTGGGTCTCCGTCTTCCGTGGTGTCTCGGTTTGTCGGGCCCTTCCGGTACCTCCGTTGGAAGGCCATCAATAGTGGGACAACGGTTCGGGCCTGGCGTTACACCGTGCGTCGCAACTATTTCCTGGGCCGGGTAACAAGACGGCTGGCGATTTGTCCCTGTTACAGGAAACCCGCTGAATATGGGAGTTACGAGGGCAATGGCGAACAAACTACCGGCTCGCACCCTGGTTGCCTGCAGACTCTGCTGGATGGTGACAGCCGCCGTATTTGCCGGGATCGTTGTTATTGAGGCGCTCATCCTGGTTCCATCCCTGTTCAACTACGAACGGGATCTGCTGGCCTCCATGGAGCAGGCGGCTCTGGAAAGCGCCCGGAGCTCTCTGGCGGGTCGCTCCGACTTCCGGGAGGCGGTGCTTGAGCGTCTTGTCGAGCACACCTCGATCACGGGCGTTGCGGTCCGCGGCAATCCACAATGGGACTTCGGTGAGACGCCGCCCGCAGGCATCAGTGCCGACGACACGCTCAGGGAGCGCCGCGACCGGCATGCTCCGGACCGCCTGGCGCTGCAATGGCCGGCTGAGACGATGGCGACCCCGGGTCCCGTCCGGGTGCTGGTGCACACGGGCTCAGTGGATTCGCAGCTGGGCGCTTTCCTGTTCCGTATCCTGGGTCTCGTCCTGCTTATTGCGCTGTTCGTGACTTTCGTCACCATGGCGGTTTTCGGCCGCCTCGTGCTCTCGAGAGTGCTCCAGCTCAGAACCCAGATGCAGCGGGCCGGCGCCGATCCGGACCATCCTGAGTCTTACCAGCTTGCGGATGATCGCCACGATGAACTGGGGCAGGCCACCGAGGCGTTCAATCACATGCTTGAAAACAGCTCACGGAATCTCGCGCGCCTGAGGGAGCTGAATGAGGAGCTGGACCAGCGGGTCGCCAGGCGGACCCGTGAGCTCTATGAAACCAACGAACAGCTGCGCCATCGGACCTGGTACGACACGCTCACCGATCTCCCCAACCGGGCCCTGTTCGAGGAGCGGCTCCAGCAGAGTCTTCGCGACGCTGAGGTTGAGGGCACCAATGGCATCGTCATGCTGCTGGGGCTGGACGGGTTCCATTCCATCAACGGCGTCATGGGCCATGGCGCGGGGGATCGGGTTCTGCAGCAGGTGGCCCGGCGGATCGCTGAATCGGCACCGGCAACCGCCACGGTGGCCAGGACCGGTGGGGATATCTTTGCCCTCATGGATGATGGCCATGATGCCGGTGTGGTCAGCAGTGCGGCGGTGCTCGCGGAGAATCTGCGCGATGCCGTCGCCCGGGCGATCTGGGTCGACAACGAGGATGTTGAGTGCAGCATCAGTATTGGCATCGTGCTCTATCCGGGGGATGGTACGCACCCCGATACGCTCATGCGCCATGCTGAAATCGCCATGTACCGCGCCAAGACCAACCCCGAGGCCGCCTATGCCTTCTTTGCCCCTGAGCACGGCGAGGATGTCCGGCACCGGCAGAAACGCCTGCGGGGGCTTCGCCGCGCCCTGAGGGACAGCGAGTTCGAGTTGCATTATCAGCCCCAGATTGATCCCGGTGGGAGGCTGATCAGCGTCGAGGCCCTGCTACGGTGGCGTGATCCGGAAGAGGGGCTGATTTCACCGGGTGAGTTCATTCCGCTCGCGGAGGAAAGCGGGTTGATTGTGCCTATCGGCCAGTGGGTACTGAATGAGGCCTGCCGCCAGGCGGCCGAGTGGCGTTCGCACGGGCTCAGGCTTCGCGTTGCGGTGAACCTGGCGGCGGCCCAGGTCACGTCGACGGATCTCCGTGCGGAAGTGGCGCAATGTCTCCGGGCGCATGACCTTCCCGTCGAGGCCCTGGAACTTGAGATCACGGAAAGCAGCTTCATCCATCACCTTGAGGATGCTCGTCAGGTCCTTCTCAGTATCAGTGAGCTTGGCGTGGCCATTGCGGTGGATGATTTTGGTACGGGCTACTCCTCCCTCGCCTATCTCAAACAGTTGCCGATAAAACGGCTCAAGATCGATCGCGCTTTCGTGCGGGATCTGCCCGAGGACCAGCAGGACGCAGCGCTGTGCGCTGCCATTATAAGTCTGGGTCAGCGACTTGGGTTGGGAATCGTGGCCGAGGGTGTGGAGAATTTAAGTCAGGGCCAGTGGCTGGCCCGTGAGGGCTGCCACCTTCTGCAGGGCTTCTACTATGCCCGCCCCATGCGGGCCCCGGAGATAGATTGCTGGGCCTCAGGCTGTAACGAAGGGGACACTGCATGGTCCGAAAGGGAGCGAGGGATTGTCGATTCCAACACGTTGTCTGATCCAAGGAGCCCCATATGAAACACCAATCACCCGCCGTGCGTATCGGCGCCATGCTGTTGGTTGCGACAGCGGCCGCCAGCGTTTCCGCCAATGACGCACCCGCGGTAAAGCACGTCTTCAACGACTATCAGACACTGCTGAACAGCTATCTGCAGGAAAAACGCACCGCCAATGGAGGGCTCGTTTCCGCGTTCGACTACGAAGCGGCGCTGGCCGATGACCGGACGGAGGCGCTGCTGGATGACCAGTCAGAGCAACTGGCGGCGTTTGATGTGTCGACCCTGGATACCCGGGAGCAGGCGCTGGCGTTCTGGAACAACGCCTATAACTTCTTCATGATCCAGCAGATCCTGACCGAACGTGGTGAGGGCGAGCTGGTCAGCTCCGTATGGGATTACGGCGGCCGCTACAATCCCTTCACGGACAATGTGTTTGAACGGGCGATGTTCGACATTGGCGGAAAGGACTACAGCCTGAATGAGATCGAGAAGGGCGTCCTTCTGGGAGCGACGATCAAGGAGAAAGGCTGGAAGGAGGCGCGGGTCCATTTCACCGTGAATTGCGCCTCGGTCGGCTGCCCGCCACTGCGGGAAAGCATCTACACCAGCGACAACATCGATGAGCTGATGACCGAAAACACCCGTCTGGCGTTCAATACCGACCGCCATCTCCGGGTGGAAGGCGACACCCTTCACCTTACGGAGCTGTTCAAGTGGTACGAGCAGGATTTTGTCGATGAGGGCGGTTCAGTCCGTGGCTTTATCAGCCAGTGGGCGGATGAGACGATCGTGGAGAAGGTTGAGCAGACGGATTCCATCGAATACATCGACTATGACTGGTCGTTGAACCGTCCCGGGAACTTCCCTGAGTTCCGGTAATCTGCGCTTTATTGGTCCCAGGATGACGTTTACCGTTCAATCATCATTCAGGTCGTGAGCGTCAGGTTTCTCGAGTGCGCCGTCCACCGTCCGCTTAAACGTTTCAATCTGCCGGGTGTCAGATTGCGGTGGACAATGACCGCGTATAACCGTAACAACGGCGCGGAAGTTGGCCATGAAGCGTCGGCAATGGGGGCACATGATCAGGTGCGCAACCACGGCCAGCCGCTTGCTCCAGCGGAGTCGACCGTCGACGTAGTCGCTGGCGACTAGCGTGATGTCGCGACATTTCACCATAGGTTGTCCCCGCCTGTTGGCACTTGACCTCCGTTTCAGGCCGCATGGTGGATGTCCATACCACCATCCTGGTCCGATGGGCAGGAGACACGCTGGAGGCAGTGTTGTTACAGGGGATCGGGGCTCAGAGTTCGCTGGCCATCTCCGGTTCCAGCGCCACGTTCAGGGAATCGAGCATGCGGTTGAAGGAGCTGTAGAGCTCCATTACGCCGATTGCTTCCATGACGGCGGAATCACTGGCACCAGCCGCCCGTGTGTTGGCGATAAGGTCCGGCGGCATGCCATGGGGGTTGCGGTTTGCCTCGCGGGCGAGTTGCAGTAGGGCGGCGTCCATCGGCCCCAGGAAAACAGGCTCTGATGTCGCCATGAAGGTTGATAGATCGCTTGGCTCGACACCGAGCGTCTTCAGCATTCGTTTATGGTGGGCTACGCAGTAGTCACAGCCATTGTCTTGGGAAACGATGGTAGCGATCGCATTTTTCAGCCGCGGCGACAGCTGGCCGTTATACATCAGCGACTTCACGCGGCTCCAGGCCTGTTCGAGCAGATCCGGGTTATGGGCATAGGTCCTGAAAAGGTTGGGCACGTAGCCCTCTTTCTGGCGGATTTCATCGAAAATGGCCAGGACTCTGTCGTCGGACGTTTCCTGAAGCGGGTGGAAAGCCGGATCATTGCCGGCTGCGTCGGAAACGGCAATATTGCCGTTGGGGGGTCCCTGTGATGCACCTTCCGACAGGCGAGCCTCCAGAGCGCTGGTCGTGCGTTGGAGAAACTGATCGGGGATCGCCGCCTCGGATTCGACCCGCTGTCCCAGAATGCGTTGGGTTGTCGCGAGGCCATCAACCAGGTTTCGGCAATGCCGGCACATCATCAGGTGGAGGCGCACCTTCATCCTCTGGCCGACGGTGAGTTCCCCGTCCAGCCAGTCACTTGCCAGTGCGGTTACTTCGTGGCACTTCAGCATTCACCCGTCTCCCGGAAGCCTTCAATCATGGTAAAGAGTTTCTGCCGCGCCCGGTGCAGGCTGACCCTGAGGTTAGCGGAGCTGAGCCCCAGTATCCGGCAGACATCGTCCGCCTCCATCTGCTGGATCTCGCGCATCATCAATACGGATCGCTGGGTTTCGGGCAGGGCTTCGAAGTGCTTATCGAGGCATTCCTTGAGGGCTTCGTTGGACAGCAGCTCATCGGCGGATTCCGAGCCCCAGGGCGGAGTAGGTTGGGCCCAGCTGCCACCCTCATTGAATCGCCGCTCCAGCGATGGATCGAGCGGGGACTGGAAGTCCGTCAGTGTTTCCCGGTTACTCTTGCGCAGCCGGTTGCGTGCGCGGTTCGCCGTGATGGTACAGAGCCAGGTCTTGAGCGCCGAGCGCCCCTCGAAGCCATCAATGGCATCAATCACCGCCACCCAGGTTTCCTGAACGACATCCTCCGCCGTGGCCGGATCGAGCATGCTGCGCGCCGTTGCCAGCATGGAACCGGAAAAGCGCTGGACGGCCTCGTGGTAGGCGCTGGCGTCGCGCTGGCGAAGACGGCCAACCAAGTGCTGTTCTTCCGTTGCTGCCTGCTCCATGTCTTCGCTCATTGCGGCCTGTCATGGTTGTGAATCATAACGGCCCTCCGGTGTATGAGCAAAAGCAGATGCCGGATCCGTCCGGATCCGGCATGGACATGCTCAGCTCCCGCACACTGTGGACCGTCTTGAAGTAATCCTTAGCATCCGTTCCACGGATTCGGGCCGTCTCCACGGTCCTGGTTATGCACGCTTCCAGGCGAGTGCCTGGAATGGCTCATCTACCGGGGTTTCCGCTATATGGTTAACGTAGTTGCTGATGGTCTTCTGCGCGAGCCCGAGGATGACTTCGAGCACCTGCTGCTGGCCATAGCCGGCCTTGAAGAACGCGGCCAAGTCCGTCTTTTCGACATTACCGCGTTTGGCGATGACCTGCTTTGTGAATGTCCTCAGTGCTTCCAGTTTTTCATCCGGAAGAGGCGTTTCATCACGCAGTGCCTGGGAGATGTCATCCGACACACCCATCTGCTTGGCAATGGCGGTATGGGCCGGCACGCAATAGGTGCACTCGTGCTCAACGTTGATGGTCTGCCAGACCACGGTGATCTCATCGTTATTGAGGCTGGTGTTGGTGAATAGCTCGTGCAGTGTACCGTAGGCCTTGAGCGTCTGCGGCGCCTCGGCGAGTACTGCATGCAGGTTCGGGATCATGCCCATGGATTTCTGCGAGCCTTCAAGAATGGGTTTGGCATCCGAGGGTGCGCTCTGGGTGTCGTGAAGCTGGAATGTGGTCATGGGATCTCCTGCCTTGTAATGACTGTGTAATCTTGAGTAACCACTCAAGAAAAGGAGAACAATAACTGGTTTTGAGCGATCACTCAAGTTATAATTGAGCGAAAACTCAAAAAGCTTTCCATTATGCCACGCACTGCGCGACACGATTACGCCATATCGCTGGAGCGGGCCGCCCATCTTTTCTGGGAAAAGGGGTATCACGCCTGCTCGCTCAAGGACCTGGAAGCCACGCTGGATATGCGCCCGGGCAGCATCTATGCCGCCTTTGGGAGCAAGGAGCAGTTGTTCGAGGCAGCACTTATGACCTATTACCAGCAGCTCGTTCAGGGTATGGAGGAAGTGTTGGAGGCCCATGAACGGGTTCTGGAAGGTTTGTCCGCCTACCTCCGTCGCCTTGCAACAGAAGCGACAGGCAGCGCGGGGGCGCAGTCCGCGCCGGTGTCGGCCTGCATGATGGTGAAGACGCTGCTCGAGGTGACAGCGGATACACCCGGATTGAGTCACACTGTCAACCAGCTTTTTGATCGGATCGAAAGTGATCTGACCGCCCTGCTGGAAAGCGCCATGGATCAGGGTGAGCTGCCCCGTGGGAGCGACTGCGCGCGTCTGGCACGGCTCTGGCAAGCACAGATCATGGCACTGCGAACCTTCGCCCACCGTGAGGTGGATGCGGCGTCAGTTGAACAGCTTGCCGAAGACATGGTGGTGTTGCTCCGGAGCAGTTCCTGCCGCGAGGTGTAACGCGGCCCTGGCCCGAGCGTCCCAGCGGAAAAGGAGCGTCCCCGCTCAGGAGGTTTGCATGCTGTTCCGCTGGTTATCTCGTTTACTCGCTGCTTACCTGTCACGGAAGGTGGTCACGCACTCGGTCAGTACCGCAACCTTTGAGGCGCTCAGTGCAGCCCTGCAACCGGCTGATGTACTGTTGGTGGAAGGTGATGCACGCATTAGTGTCGCCATTCGGTACCTGACCCAATCGACCTGGTCGCATGCGGCTCTCTATCTCGGGCCGGATGCCGGTCTGCCGGTCGCCAGTGACGGCGAACCGCATGTTCTGGTCGAGGCCGACCTTGAGGCGGGCATTCGAACGCTGCCACTGTCGTTCTACCGTCACATGCACACACGGGTGTGCCGGCCGGTTGGGCTGGACGAACAGGATGTGCGGACGCTGACGACCCATGCCAGAAACCGGGTCGGGGACACCTATGATCTGAGGAATGTGGTGGACCTGGCACGCTACCTGTGCCCAACGCCGCCGGTGCCGACGCGCTATCGTCGTCAGATGCTGGCTCTGGGCAGTGGCGATCCGACCCGTGCCATCTGTTCAACGTTCATCGCTCAGAGCTTTCAGCATATCCGGTATCCGATTCTCCCCCAGCGCATCCATGTCCCGTCCGATAACCCGAACTGTGAAGGATGTCGTGACGCCTATTATCGAATCCGTCATCACTCGCTGTTTGTACCGCGTGATTTCGATGCATCCCCCTATTTCGACATCATCAAATCGTCGATCCAGGCGGGTTTTGATCACCGGACAATGCCCTGGATTGACGAAACCGAATGAGGCCAGCCCTTGCTCATATTTTCAACGGTTATCCGGGGTGAGCAGTCTTGCGGGTATTGAGAGCTGTCACCCAGCGCCAACGACCATGACACAAGGGCCGCATTAAAGGCCTGCTCAACGCCTGGGAGTAAGCAGGCGACTGCCGCCCCAGAGCGCGAGGCCGAACAGAATATGGGGAATGAAAGAAGCGGGAATCAGCTTCATGCTGATCGCCGTACCCGCGATCCCCCAGCCGAACAACGGAAAGAAAACGAACAGAACCCCCAGCCAGAGCACGCCCGCAAGGGCCAGAGCTGACTTCAGGGATCTTGGATTGAGGACGATCACATAGACGAGGGTCCAGGCCATCACATAAGCGAGATGGAACAGTAAACCAACCGGCATCGGAAGGTCCGTGCCGAGTACCATCTCGGCGAATTCCAGGCTGGGCGGCGCCGGCATGGGCGAGAGCCCCAGATTGAACATTGGCACCATGAAAAACGATGGGATGATGGCCGCGATCAGCCCGACCTCCACCGTGCGAGGCCATGAAATGCCTGCTGCCTGCGTTGTATTTGTGGCGGTCGCCATGAAGCACCTCCTTGAGTTTGTTGGTGGGCGTTCAGGGAGACAGACACAGCAAAGTATGGACTGTTACACGGATACTGGCTGTTCCAATCCCCTCCCCCGGTGTCCAAACTGGTGCGGTCGCTGTAACGTAAGCCATCCGGTGACGTCTCAACGCAAGTGAGCCATTCACAACCAGAAGGATTCCGGAATGAGCAACAGTAAAAAGATCGTTTTAGGCGTCATCGCGTTGCTGGTGGGTGCCTTTTTCCTGTTTGACCTGGGCCGCTTTCTTGAACTGTCGGTCCTCAAGGCGCAACAGGAGCAACTGAGCGAGTTGATTGAGAGTAATCTGTTGCTCAGCCTCGCCGTGTTATTCGTCGTCTATGTGGCTGTCACGGCACTCTCCCTGCCTGGCGCTGCCGTCATGACGCTGGCCGGCGGCGCCCTGTTCGGGCTGGGCTGGGGTCTACTGGTGATTTCGTTTGCCTCCACGGTTGGAGCCACGCTGGCCTTCCTGGTGGCCCGCTTCCTGTTCCGTGACACGCTCAAGGCCCGTTACGCGACCTATCTGAAAAAGATTGATGACGGCATCCAGCGCGACGGCGCCTTTTACCTCGCCACCCTGCGCCTGATCCCGGTGTTTCCGTTCTTCGTGATCAACATTGTGTTGGGTCTGACCGGTATGAAGACCTGGACCTTCTACTGGGTCAGCCAGCTGGCCATGCTGCCGGGCACCGCCGTCTACGTGAACGCCGGCACTCAGCTCGCGCAGATCGAGCGCATGAGCGACATTGTCTCGCCGGAACTGCTTCTGTCTTTTGTGTTGCTGGGCGTCTTCCCGCTCATCGCCAAATTCGTGGTGGGTCGCGTCCAGAAAAAGCGCCTCTATGCGGATTTCGACAAACCCGAGCACTTTGACTACAACATGGTCGTGATCGGGGGCGGGAGCGCCGGGCTGGTCTCCGCCTACATCGGGGCCACCGTGAACGCTAAGGTGGCGCTGGTGGAGCGTGGGAAGATGGGCGGTGATTGCCTCAATACCGGCTGCGTGCCTTCCAAGGCACTGATCCGCTCAGGCAAGGTTGCCCAGATGATGCGCCAAGCGGACCGTTACGGGCTGGACGCCAGCGAGCCGAAGGTGCCCTTCGCCAATGTGATGAAGCGGATTCACAGCGTGATTCAAACCATCGAGCCCAATGATTCCGTGGAGCGGTTTACCAGCCTGGGCGTGGACTGCATCCAGGGCTCAGCACGCTTCGTGACGCCCTGGGAAATTGAGTTGGACGAGGACGGCGCCAAACGCCGCATCACCAGCCGGACTGTGGTCATCGCCACTGGTGGTAAGCCGTTCGTGCCACCGATTCCGGGCGTGGAGGACGTCGATCCACTGACCTCGGAAAACCTCTGGGAGATCGAGGAGCAGCCGGGGCGCCTGGTGGTGCTCGGGGGCGGCCCCATCGGCTCCGAACTCAGCCAGGCGTTTGCGAGGCTGGGTACGATGGTCACGCAGATTGAGCAGGGGGATCGGCTCCTGCCCCGCGAGGATACCGACGTCTCGGAACTGGTCCTCGACCGCTTCCGCGAGGAAGGCGCGGACGTCCGTCTGGGCCACAAGGCCAGCCGTTTCGCGGTCGAGGACGGCGAGCGCGTGGTCTATTGCGAACACGGCGGCGAGACGGTGCGAATTCCGTTTGACCGGGTCCTGGTGGCCGTGGGGCGCAAGGGCAATACCGAAGGTCTGGGTCTTGAGGCCCTGAACATCGAGCCCGGTCCTCAAGGCACGGTTCCCACCAATGAAGACCTGAGTGTGGTCTATCCCAACATCTTCGCCTGCGGCGACGTGGCCGGGCCCTACCAGTTCACCCACATGGCCGCCCACCAGGCCTGGCACGCGGCGGTGAACGCGCTCTTCGGGCAGTTCAAGCGCTTCCGTGTGGATTACTCGGTCACGCCCTGGGTAACTTTCACCTCACCGGAGGTAGGCCGGGTAGGCCTCAATGAGGCGGAAGCCCGGGAACAGGGCATCGATTATGAGGTCACCACCTATGGCCTGGACGACCTGGACCGCGCCATTGCCGAGAGCGAAGACCACGGTTTCATCAAGGTCATCACGCCGCGCGGCAAGGACAGGATCCTGGGCGCGACGGTGGCCGGGGAGCACGGCGGTGAACTGCTCACTGAGTTCATCCTGGCCATGAAGCACGGGATCGGCCTGAACAAGATTCTGGGCACCATCCACCCCTACCCGACCTGGAACGAGAGCGTTAAGTTCGCGGCGGGCGAGTGGAAGAAAGCCCATGCGCCGCAGAAGGTGATCCAGTGGCTGGGGCGCTATCACCGTCGGCGTCTGAAAAGCTGAATCCCCTAGCCTGGATGCATGATGGCCGCCTGGAAGGGGTGCGTTCAGGCGGCTGCGGTTAAAGAGGAAGAAGCCGCTGGGCGGCCCGTTCGATAAGCGCTAGTGCATCGTTCACGCCGTTGCCGTCTCCTTTCTCGAAATCACCTTCCTGGCCCATCTGGTTGGTCACGTGCGCGAAGCAAAGCACTGAACACGCCCGAGCTTCGGCGAAGGCATACAGTGCCGCTGCCTCCATCTCGACGGCCAGCAAGCCTTGCTCCCGGTGGTGGTCGATCGCGGTTTCGGTTTCACGGAAAGGGGCATCCGTGGTCCAGCTTGCTCCGGTTATTACTGGGGCGGGAAGCACGCCCGAGCCTTCCTCAAATGCGGTTACCAGATTGGCAGGCGCGTGGCTGTAATCGGAGGGTGGGCAGTAATGATAACTCGTCCCCTCATCCCGAAGCGCCCGGTTGATCAGGACAAAATAGGGCGGTTGCTGCACCGGCGTAAGCTGGCCTGCCGAGGTCAGACTCAGTAGAAGCCGACAACCGCAGGCGAAGAGCTCCTCTGCCACCAGAACGGCGAAAGCGGACCCTACGGCACATCCGACGATGCCCACCTCCCGGTCTCCCAGCGAGATCACGTCGAGTTCGGTGTGATAACAGACCCAGTCTGTGTGACGTCGGGTCAGCCCTGCGGCGCGTTTGCTGCGCACAATGTCGCCGTCCGGATCGAGAATGCATACCTCAGGCACTGGTGAGGTCGATGCCTGTTTCTGGCGGCGTGCTTCTCGCAGGAGGCTTTCTGGCGTGAAAGCGGAGGGCTCGTGCCAATGCTTATCGCGAAGAATCGGCGGTAATTGGTTGGACTCTGTCATAATCACCTTTGTCTTGGCCTGTATGTTCGGCAACTTGTTGGATCTGTCGGAGCAAGTATAGTCGAGTGCCTTCCATGCTCGCCCTCGAACCGTCGGAATGGCTCCGTCCGGGGGCGCAGGTCGAGCTCGAACATCCAAACGCTGACCGCCTGTTCCTAACACCATCGCCAGTGGAGAGAACCATCCTGAGGTACTCATTATTGCGTCTCCTGATGTGGGTCATTCTGCTTCAAGAGCCTCGTCCGTGGTCTGTTGCCAGAACTGGCGGAAGCGTTGGGGGTGGAAGCCATCCCACTGATGTCTGCCTCGAGCGCCTCATTTTGCACCAAGCCCTTCCTGAATGACTCATCGACAGGCTGTATTGTTCCCAGGAGCACTCCCAGGATCATACCCCGGTGTACGGTATTCGCGCCCGGGTTCGTCGCCGGTAATGGTCGGCTTCCAGAGCGTTGGGGCCGTGTCGGTGATGACCCGGGTCAGGGCGTCACCGTTGATCAGCCTGAGGCGCATCGGGATGAAGACGGCCAACCCGGTACTGACCAGCTCGGAGCGATGGGTCAGCTGCTGGTGGGTCATGGCCATGCCAGTGGCGTAGGCCTAAAACCACTTTCGGAGGTAGGTCTCCCTATAGGGATCCGGGATGGCGCCGGGCGTGGTCATGAAGCCGATGAAATCAGAAAGGAAACCTGTCTGGCTGTACCCGCCATGCTGGGTAACGGAGCGCATCAGCAGGCGCAGGAGATCCGCCCCCAGTGTGTTCTCGCCGGCCTCTAGCCCGTGGTGGTAATGGTAGCGTTTGGATTCACCTGCAGCGGCATTGCCGTGGGCCTGTTCCCGGGCGTCGGTGGTAAACCCGAAATGACTGTAGGACGTCCGGTAGAAGCGGGCGTGTTCCTGGAGGATGTCATAGGGTCTGGAGAGCGTCGTGGCGCTGTCGGTGTCGGGTTGATAGCGGGCCCCCACCAGGAAGGAGCTCGGGTGCGGGTGCGGTGGGGCTTGGTAGCCCCTGATGCCGTCTGGAAAGTCCCGTTTCAGCTCGTCATCGGTGTAATACCAGTGTGAGGGCATTCCAAGGGCATCCCCCACGAACGCGCCCCAGAGCGCGTTTTCAATTCTTTCTCGGAGCATCATTGAACTCCTCAAGCTGGCACGAACAGCTTTAGACGTTTCGGATCACGGAGTGTTACACAAGAAGCTTGTGCTGTGCCCTTCTCGACAAGATCGCAATGTTGATCTGTTGGGCTTGAATTTGGTTTTGAGTGCCAACGGGGTTGTGAGGTTACTCATGAAATCCGTTTGCAGCTCCCTGTCAGGAGGCCTCTGCAGTCAGCATCCATCAATCCTGCAAAACAAGCCCACAGCAGCAGTCCCAGCGCCATTTCAAATTCCGGGAACAGGCTTATTGCCATTATAGTTGTGGAGGATGAGGCCAATGCTGAGGCAGGAATAATAGTTTTAATCCAGCTCTCCACTGTACTGATACACGACTCGGGTGGCAGTCGGCCGACCTGCCAGTGATAGAAAATGATCGAAGCGCCGAGTGCCAGTATTGCTCCAGCGAGCATCATGAGGAGCTGTCCCCATTTTCTTCTCTCTCAATCCTCTTGGCTTCAGGAGAAGGTATTCCGGCGTCTATTCTGGAAGAAGCATCTTGCCGGACGGACTGACATCGTTTCTCGGTGAAATGTCGCCGGGCGAACTCCCGCATGGTTTCATCGGGGTCGGGCTTAAGCTCTGGGAAACCCTCCCTGGTAACCAACTGCATAGCATTTGCGAGCTGCGAGGAAGACCAGCCAGCTTTGAGTATGGTGGTTTCCAGCTGCGCATTGATCTCAAGAAAGGACTCACTATGCTTATGTCTTCCCTCGTGTTCGGCGACACTCCCGCAAAAGCTGATCTTGTATAGAAGACGAGCCAGGGGCAGCAATGCTTCAGGGGAATGTGCAGATTCATTAGCGAAAGCCTGTGACACACCTGACGAGAGTAATAGGGCTGAAACCAGGAGGGTTGTCAGATGTCGCCTCATGCTCATGTCCTGCTTCTCCAATCCTGTGTATCCAGTATTGCCTGTCTCTGGTCGCTGGCTCTTCGGTAGCCCAGATAGGTGAAAGAAGCGAAACACGCAACCAGGAGAAGAAAAAGCGCCCTGGAGCTTTCCGTTTCAATGAAGGGAGCAAACAGCAACACACCTGAAAACGCGAACAGCACCGCACTAAGCAGACCGTGCGCCAGGGATGCCCACAGACCGGAGGTTATCCTCCCACTGCTCATACCGTTGATGATCGTCATGCGGAGGAACCAGGTCGCTATGAGGGCTAGGAAGCCGTACATTCAGAGATCCTCATAGACTAGGAGGCCCCGCGCGGCAAGCTCTCTTCGGGCTTCTTCGGAACTGTTCCTAGCTAGGATATTGATGCCCGCGATGAGGATGAAAACAAAGACGGTTGCACCGCCATAGCGCAGGGCTTTTTCAGGATCCTTGCCGAATCGATCAGCGACTGCCTTGACCAATGGGCTTGAGCACAATGCCCGGACTGTATCCGAAACCGCCCCTTTAAACCCTTTGCTGAGCACCGTCAGGATCGTTCCCGCGACGCCAGCGACGGTCACATCGGTTGTGACTTCCGGTATCTTCGTTTGATCGGTAACAGAGGCAACTTTCTGGTTAAAGGCAAAAAACTCTTTTAGCTCCTCATCACTGAGTGACCACATAAACCAGTAAGGCTGGACTCGCTGGAAACCGATCAACTTCCGGAGATCCCTCAGGACACGGGAGTCCCGGGGTAGTTGATCGAGCATGCGTCTTAGGACCAGGCACTGTTTCTGTTCCGGGAGATGGCGGTAAAGGGCCACGCCAGTCACATGGGGTGCGTACTTTGATGGGGAACTCTTGATCTCATCAAGGCAGGGCTTGGAAAGCCCCATGAGGTTGGCCAGTGCCAGAACGGGCTTGGTATCGAAATTGGCTGTGTTGTATCGGGAGAGTACGGAGTCTGTCTTCATTGGGTTTGATTCCTTTCAAGTGAGGCGTCTGACAGCCGGAGGTAGACGGATGACTGTCGGTTACCTGGTCCTTCAGATCGACAAATGAAAAAATACCCCAGGGCGATTTTCAGGGTCAAGACAAAGCCCTTCCATTGGCGCTGGTTCCATTTTCACCAGCCAACCTTTATAATGGACTACGTATTATCCCATACGGGGCTGGGTAAACGCCCTTAAAATCAACGGCAAAGGCATTCAGCCAGAACAGCGGGCACAGCTCCGATGGCTGGGTGAACTCAAGACCGAATGACCAGCGAGACCTCCAGGGCGGAGGCAATCGAGCTCAGGCAACCGAAGGATACAGACGGCTACCGGTTACACCGGCTGATTGCCGAATGCCCGCCTCTCGACCCTAATTCCATCTACTGCAATCTCCTCCAGTGCACTCACTTCGCGGAGACCGGCGTCGCTGCCGAACTCGACGGTGAGCTGGTGGGCTTCATTTCCGCGTATATTCCACCCATTAAGCCGGAGACCGTCTTTGTCTGGCAGGTGGCGGTGCATGAAAAAGCGCGTGGCACTGGTCTGGGCAAGCGTATGCTGCGTTTTGTGGCGCAGCGTCAGGCATGCCGCAATGTACGCTTCATGGACACGACCATAACCGAGGATAACGCTGCCTCATGGGGTCTTTTCATGTCCTTTGCGCGGGAGCTGGCAGCGGAGACCCAGAAGGAAACCTTCTTTGATGGTGACGTTCATTTCGGCGGGCATCACGATTCCGAGATTCTGTTGCGAATCGGTCCCTTCGACGTGAACGCGCACTGAAACAGCACACAGTCACGGAACCGGCTATACTGGATGCAAGAACAATGGGCCGGTTCCAGGGCGCAAAGTCAGAATCAACGCAAGAACGGTACTATGGCAGATCATACGGTAGAAAAAATCGGTGGTACGTCCATGTCGGATTATACCGCCGTTCGCGACAACATCATCCTTGCGAATCGCGAGGACGGAGACGTCTACAATCGCATCTTTGTGGTTTCCGCTTATGGCGGTGTCACGGATCGGCTTCTGGAGCACAAGAAAACCGGCGATGCCGGCGTTTATGCCCTGTTCTCCCAATCGGATTCCGACTGGGCTTGGGGTGATGAGCTCACCAAGCTTTCGAAGTTTCTCTGTGAGATCAATGAGGAGCTCTTCGGTGATGAACTGCTGAGCCAGCAGGCGGACCAGTTCATCGCCGAACGCATCGAGGGGGTACGCAACTGTCTTCTGGACCTCCAGCGCCTGTGCTCTTACGGGCATTTCCAGCTCGAGGACCACCTGCTGACGGTACGTGAGATGCTGGCGGGCATTGGCGAGGCACACAGCGCCTTCAACACCACGCTGCTGCTGCAGAACGAAGGCTACAATGCCCGCCTGGTGGACCTCACCGGCTGGCGCGATACCGAGACCCTGCCCCTGGATGAGAAGGTCTCCCAGGCTTTCGACAAGATCGACCTGAGCCGTGAACTGGCCATCGTCACGGGATACGCTCAGTGCCAGGAAGGGCTGATGCGCACCTTCGACCGTGGCTACAGCGAGATGACGTTCTCCCGGATCGCGTGCATGACCGAAGCTCGCGAAGCAGTGATCCACAAAGAATATCACCTGAGTTCCGCCGATCCGAAAATTGTGGACGCTGAAAAGGTGGTGCCACTGGGCCGCACCAACTACGACGTAGGCGACCAGCTGGCCAACCTGGGTATGGAAGCGATCCACCCACGCGCGGCCAAGGGCATGCGCCAGGCGGATATTCCGCTGCGGCTCAAGAACACGTTTGAGCCTGAACACACCGGCACGCTGATCACCCGCGACTATGTAAGTGAAAAGCCGCAGGTGGAGATTGTGGCCGGAATGCGGCATGTCTTCGGTATCGAAGTGTTTGATCAGGATATGCTCGGCGAGCCCGGGGCGGACCGCAAGTTCCTGGAGATCCTGTCGCGCTTCAAGGTGCACTTCATCAGCAAGGACACCAACGCCAACACCATTACACACTATGTGGATACCTCGCTGCGTAACGTGAAGCGGCTGGTTAAGGCGCTGGAAGAGGTCTTCCCGTCGGCTGAAATCTCCACCCGCAAGGTCGCCATGGTCTCGGCGATTGGCAGTGACATGCAGGTTCCAGGGCTTCTGGCTACAGCTGTTAATGCGCTGCAGGAAGCTGAAATCCCGGTTCTGGCCATGCACCAGTGCATGCGTCAGGTGGATATGCAGTTTGTGGTGGAGGAGAGCGACTACGAACGGGCTATCGCCACACTGCACGGTAAGCTGATCGAGCCCCACAAGCACGAATACGCCATTGTTGCGGCCTAATTGCACGAGTCAATGGCTTTGATGGGGCGTTACTATCGCGCCTGAGCCCCTGTCTGACAGGGGCTCACACTCTCCCGCCAGGTAACACTCAGGGATGCATTGAGTCATCCATAAATGGCCGCATAAAGTATATTTAAGTACAGCCATCAACCAGGGGAATATTATGGATACGCTGTTAAACCCAATGGAGCAGCGTGACCGGGAGCTGGTTGACGACGTCAGGGCCGATACGACGGAGAACTGGAAGGAACCGGCGTCAGCCGAACCGGAATTGCTGGATGATCAAGAGCCAGCCTCCGTCGTCGGTCACTATTTTCGTGATGCGCATCGATTCTCTCTTCTGGGTAAAGAGCAAGAGCGGGATCTGGGAGCGTCACTGCAGCAGACGTTGCGCGGGCTTCTCTCTGAAATCGACGAAGCGCAACCCGAGGCGCTGACCATCCGGGAGGTACTCGCCCAGGTGGAGAGCCACACCGGCACCCTGAGTGAGCAGGCGCGCCAGCACCTTGCCGACCTGCGGCGGTGGCGACGTGAACTCATACAGAGCAACCTGCGGCTGGCGGTTTATATCGCCCGTGGCCAGCAGGGCCGTGGCCTGGCATTACCGGATCTTATTCAGGAAGCCAATCTGGGCCTGATCAAAGCCGTGGAACGCTTCGATCCGACCCGTGGTTTCAAGTTCTCCACCTACGCTTACTGGTGGATTTCGGAAGAGGTCAAGCGAGCCATTAAGCGAGGCCGCCGTGTCGTGCGCACGCCGGACCACGTGGTGGACGAGATCCGTCGGCTTCAGGCAGTGGAAGCGCGTCTCCAGCGTGAAACGGGCTCCCAGCCTGACCGCTATGAACTTGCGGAAGCTGCGGGAACCAATCCGGCCCGGGTAGATGAGCTGCTTGGTTTTGCTCGCCCCGAAGTCTCCACAGCGACGCCGATCTCCAGTGATGGGGATCTGGAGCTGGGTGATACCCTCGCTGATGAGGGCAGTGACAACGGGGAGTCACCACTCGAAGAGCGCGATCAGGCACGTCTTCTGAAAGACCTTTTTCATCTGTTGCGCGAGCGCGAAGCGGATATCCTGGGTCGTCGTTTCGGCATTAACCGGGATGAGCCTGAGACACTCCAGGTCATTTCCGAAGAGCTCGGTATCAGCCGTGAACGGGTGCGCCAGATTGAGAAGGGTGCCCTGCGCAAGCTGCGTGAGCACGCGGTCATGTTCGCGGATGTGGCCGGTAACTGACGCCTTCCTTAATGCATCAGATACAGCCAGGTGGCCGCGGCCACCTGGCAAGCCACAACGCCTGTTGTCAGCATCAGCCTCAGATGCAGATACCAGCGCGGCCAATAAGCCGGCATAGCGAACCAATCCGTCAGGAAAAGCAGAATGTAGAGCACTGGAAAGATCAGTGCCTGAAGATGCCAGCCCAGCAGCAGCGTAACGCCTGCCGACACAAAGAAGACCTGACTCAGGAACATCGCGTGGATGGGCGAAAGCGGGTAGCTGTGTGCCCCGATCTGCATGCTCACGGGCCAGTAGACACCACTAAGAAAGGCCAGAATGCCCGCACTGTAAAGGTAGAAAAGCTGGATGCCGAGTGCGTCGTGATGGGTTGAAAACACCACCACCCCAAGTGTTGCCAGAAAGGGAATCAGCCCAGCCAGACCGAAGATGAATGCAAGTGGACGTATAGCAAGCATCAGCGGTATCTCCCGGTCGGGATCCGAAGCGGGTCAATACCCACATCGTCAAGTCCCACCATTTCGTTGTAGGCGGAGTCATGGACAAGCTCGCGTGTAGCGATACCGGCTTCATCCAGCAGCTCGTTGGCAGCGGGGATGCTGGGCAGCAGCAGCGTCTGGTTATCGTTGTCCGAAAGCACCAGACGCTGTCCGTCCAGCAGCACCTGAATCATGTAGAACTGACCTTCCAATGAGCGGATTTCCGTGTTCTCGACGCGATTAGCGGCGTCGCGGAGGGCGGCGAACTGAATGCGCATAACTGATTCCCATTTCTGCGCTATGATGTCTTTTCAAATACGATGGTCATGTGGGGTCTGGTTTGCCCGGCAATCAGTCTTCGTGATCTTTCATGGTCTGACCGGCCGCCAGCCCCAGTGTGGCGGCGAGGAGCATCAGCACCAGCGTGGCTGCAATATTGGCAATACCCGCCGTAATCGCACCGGAGCGCAGCAGCGTCAGGGTTTCCAGACTGAATACTGAAAAGGTGGTGAGTCCGGCGCAGAAACCCGGCACCAGAAAGGCGTGGAGGTTGGCATGCGCGAGTCTTGAAGCAGGATCAGCGGCGCGACCGGCGATCCACCCGATCAGCAGGGAGCCGAGGATGTTCACCGTCAGAGTGCTCCAGGGAAAAGCGTGCCCGGAGACCATGAATCGATCCAGCCCGTGACGCAGAACACCTCCAAGCGCGGTCCCCAGCGCGACCCAGAAGGCCGTCAGGGTTGAATTCATTGCATTCCTCCAGTTATCGCCAGCCCCAGAACAAGCGCCCCCAGCCCGGCCACCAGTGTGGCAGCCAGGTTGAACAAAGCGCTGGCCAGCCGGTGCGCGTGCGCCAGGGTGAGCGTCTGCAGTGACCACGAGGACACTGTGGTGAAACTGCCGCAGAAGCCGGTCATAGCCAGAGCGGAGACCACCGGCTGGCCGGATGAGCCACCTGTTGCCCCGACCAGCAGCCCAACGAGAAAGGCGCCCAGAGTATTTACGGTCAGGGTACCGAAGGAGAGCGGCGTGTGGGTGCGGCGATCGATCCAGACCGTCAGGTGGAAGCGCGCTAGCCCGCCCAGGGCGCTGCCTGCAGCCACGGCGAGCAATTCCGCCATCACTGGGCCATCTCCCGGCTCTGGGCCACGGTCTCAGAACGGACCGGGCAGCCCAGAAGGTGGTCATTGACCATGCCCACCGCCTGCATAAAGGCGTAGCAGATGGTGGGGCCAACAAAGCGCAATCCCCGTTTCTTCAGGGCCCGGGACAGCGCCCGGGATTCGGCTGTTTCATCCGGGATCTCGTGCACATCGCGGAATTCGTTGATGATCGGTTGATGGTTCACAAACGACCACAGAAAGCGGCTGAAGTCCTCGCCTGCCTGTTCCATCGCCAGCAGGGCCTGGGCGTTACCGATAATCGCTTCTACCTTGCGGCGATTGCGCACAATCCCGGGGTCGTTCAGAGCAGCCACGATTTGCTCCTCTCCCCAGGCGGCCAGTTGCTCTGGTTGGAACGCTTCAAACCGCTGGCGATAGCCTGATTGCTTGCGCAGGATCGTCAGCCAGCTCAGGCCCGCCTGCTGGCCGTCCAGACAGAGTTTCTCGAAGAGCTCATTGCGGCCGGTTATGGGTCGACCCCAGACATGGTCGTGGTATTCGATGTAATCGGGGGCGTCGCCACACCAGGGGCAGCGCCCGTCGCTGCGCGCCGCGACGTTTTTCATTGGGCTGCTACCTCGTGAAAGTACCAGTGTGCTTCACAGCTCATGCCGTCATGCCACCACCCAGGCGTTGCGTCGCCCTGCCAGGCCACGCCAATCCGGTGGCTGTGAGCCGTGGTGGTGGCGAGACACCAGGTTGGGTCTGGCTGGTCCAGTATGAGTTGGTTTCTCAAAGGGTCGAACGTCAGTGCCTGCAGATGACCCGCCATACCCCTTGAGGTTGCCTTGATCCAGGCTTCCTTCAGGGTCCACAGCGTCAGGAAGGCATCCGCTGGCTGAGCTTGCGCCTGCAGCCAGTCGGTTTCTGGCGAGCTGAACCAACGCCGCGCGAGTGCCTGCCAGGGCGGGCGGCGGTTCAGCGGTTCGGCATCCACACCAATGGCACCCTGATTGAACCCCAATAGAATTAGCGTATTGGTATGGCTGAGACTGCTCCGGAAGGCTGCGCCCCGGGGTGTGATGGCGCCCCGGGGCGCCAAGCGCGTGAAATCCGGGCAACTGAGTCCATGGGTGTGCGTGAAATGCAGTGCACCACGGCGCCATAGCTGCCGGGATGCCGCATAGGTGCCCCGGCGTCCGCGATCCGCCATTGAGGCCAAACGGGCCTGTTCGGCGGCGTTGAGGGGAAATTCCGGGCCGCCGTGAGGTGCCTCATGGACGCTGAAAAGCTGTGGGGCTGTTACGGTTGCAGGCGCTGAATCCGCCATTCATCTCCTACCCGGCGATATTCAAAACGGTCATGGAGTCGGCTGGGCCGCCCCTGCCAGAACTCAATCCGCTCCGGGATCACCCGATAGCCGCCCCAGAAATCCGGGAGCGGAATGCGGCCCTGGCGGAAACGCTCTCTCATGCTCTGAAGCTTCGCCTCCAGAGCCTGGCGGGACTCGATAACCGCGCTTTGCTGGGAGACCCAGGCGCCCAGTTGGCTGCCTTCCGGGCGTGAGGTGAAGTACCGCAGCGATTCCTGGCGGCTTACTTTTGCAACATGCCCTTCAATGGTGACCTGGCGGTTCAGGGGAACCCAGGGAAACAGCATGGCTGCGCGCGGATTGGCCGCCAGTGCCTTCGCTTTGCGACTGCCGTAGTTGGTATAGAACACGAAGCCGTCGCTATCAAAGTACTTGAGCAGGACTGTGCGGGCACTCGGCCAGCCTTCGGCATCCGCAGTTGCCAGAGTCAGGGCGTTGGGGTCCTCAATACCGGCGTTCTGAGCCTGATTGAACCAGTGCTCGAACTGGCGGAAGGGACTATCATCCAGCTGATCCTGTTCCAGTCCCTCGCTTTCAAAGTCCCGGCGCATATCGCCAATGTCCACGGCTTACCTCCTCGCTTACCCGAGCCGAACACTAACATGTTCCGGCCTTCGTTGCCCGGCGCCTGCTCCATGTCCGTATAATGCTGTCATTGTAATCAACCACCGCCAACTGGAGTGATCTGATCATGGGACGCCGTACCAGTCCTTTCTTCGCCTACCTTGGCCGCCTGCGCTGGATCCGACGCTGGGGGCTGATGCGCAACGCCATCGAAGAGGATGTGGCAACCCACTCCTGGGAGGTGTCGGTGCTGGCGCACGCTTTGGCAACCATCCGCAATACACATTATGACGGTGACGTGAATGCGGATGCCATTGCCGCCACTGCGCTCTATCACGATGCGTCCGAGGTGATCACCGGCGACATGCCCACACCGGTCAAGTATTACTCCAGCGTCATGCGTGAGGCCTTTGCCGACGTGGAGCACCGCGCCCAGCAGGAGCTTCTGGATCTTCTGCCGGAGACGCTGCGCCCGGCGTTGGCACCCTATCTGCAGGAAAGTGGTTGGGACGAAGGTACTGCGGAGCTGATCAAGGCTTCAGACCGGCTGGCGGCACTGCTCAAGTGCGAGGCGGAACTGCGCGCAGGGAACCGGGAATTTGAGCAGGCAGCGCAGCAGATCCGGTCACGGCTTGAGGCCGAGCAACTGCCTGAAGTGGCGTATTTTCTGGAGGTGTTTGCGCCGGACTATGGCGCCAGCCTGGATTATCTGCTCGAGCGCCAGTAGCGCCAGCCCGGGGCTTTGCCCAGGACCATGCCAACCCGAACAGCTAGGCCGCTGGCCTGTTCAACGGCGTTCTCTACCCGTCCACGGTAGATCTCGACACCGTTTTCCCGTTCCCGGATTCGGCTCAGCACCTTTTCGGCTTCCCGCCACAGCCGATCGTGATCCGCCTTGCTGAGCGATTCTTGCTGTCCGTGGACCTGCAGCCAGATGGTGTTGCCCTGAACGCCCGCTTTCACTGGCTCCTTCACAATGCGGACCTCACTGCCTTTGGGCGTGGCCCATACCAGTTGCTCGATGTCGTCATTGAACATCCGGATGCAGCCATGGCTTACACGCTGACCCACGCCGAAGCGTTTGTTGGTGCCGTGGATCAGGTACCCGTCTTCCTCAAGCTGCAGCGCAAAGGGCCCAAGTGGGTTCGAGGGACCGGGGGGGATCTCCGCAGGAAGCCGCTTTCCTTCCTCAGCCGCTTCCTTACGGATGGATTCCGGAGGATACCAGGCTGGCGATTCAAGGCGCATGCGCACACTGGTGTTAGTCAGTGGCGAGGGCGTACTGGCGTTGCCGATGCCCACCGGATAGGTAGCAACCTTGCCCTCGCGGAAGTGATAGAGCCGGAATTCAGCCAGATTGATGACAATATCGTCATGCGGGCCAGACGGCAGCACGCGCCGCGAGGGCAGTCTTATGCGGGTGCCGTCACCCGGCAGCCAGGGATCGACGTCGGGGTTGGCACGGACCATTTCCAGAAAGCCGAAACCGAGCGTCTCGCCGATATCGGCAAAGGTATCTTCGTAGACGGTGGTGGTCCAAGTGGGGTCACCGACGATGGCTTGGCCGGGTTGCCATTCATGCACCTGATCACCGGCCGCCACGGCAGCAGCCACCGCCCACAGGCAGAGGGCGATCAGGGGTCGGGCGGCGCTATTGCTTTTCGTCTGGGGCAGCAAGATCCTGATGATCCGTACTCGTGGCTTCGGCGTTGGCCAGGATGCGGTTAAACACACTCTGGCATGTTGCCAGCTCGTCTTCACTGATGCCACTGAGAAGCTGCTCGCGCAGTCCTTCCGCACGTTCATCCAGCTTTTTGATGAAGGATTCACCATGCTCGGTCAGGTGCAGGCGGCGGGCCCGCCGATCCTGCTCACAGGGGCGACGCTCGATCAGCTGCTGAGTTTCAAGGTTATCGAGCAGTCGCACCAGTGTGGGATTCTCAATTGACATCAGTTCCGCCAGTTCACGCTGGGTGACGCCTTCACCACCACGGTGGAGAGCGACCATGGTGCTCCAGCGCGCCTGGGTAACGCCGAGATCCCTGAGGCGCTCGTCGAGCAGTTTGCGCCAGCGACGTGCGATGCGGGCGACACTGAATGGGAACTGGCGCCGGTTCGTATTGTCCGAACTCTGCTCGGCCTGCCTGCCTGCAATCCTACCATCCATTGCTTTGCCTGCTATTTATTGCGGGGGGGTCTGATGCCCCATCTGAAACGATTGTGGTTTCGCGGAGCAAGATCCGCAACCACAACCCCGTGAAACGTTCTGTTAGTCTAATGCGGGAAAATGGCTTCACCCATAGGGGTTGTCCACAGGTTTCAGGGGAGAGAACGGGTTGATGCACAACCTCAGAGGGGTGCCGGCATGGCTGGTGTTTCTGGCTATCGGACTCTGGTTCGGCCTCAGCTATTGGTTCTGGCCATTGCCCGCTGCGGGTGAAGCCGGCTGTTACGGTAACGTAACGGCTGTTGAGCGCATTCAGGGTTCCGGCGCGGTTACACCGCTGGATGGGCGCACTGTGCTCACTCAAGGCGTGGTTACAGCCGATTTTACCGGGCGTGAGGCCCTGGGTGGTTTTTTCATCCAGCAGCAACAAGCGTCGGCCAGTCAGGCCTCCCGGGGGCTTTTCGTCTATGCCCCGGGTGCGGATGTATCGCCGGGAGAGCAGCTGCGGGTGCGTGGTGAGGCCGGTGAGCACCATGGTATGACCCAGCTTTCCAGTGCCCGTATTGAAGCACGATGCGCTAAGCTGGGGCTGCCGGAACCGCGCCCCCTGGCGCTTCCTGTGGATGCTGAACAGAAGGAGGCGCTCGAGGGCATGCGGGTGCAGCTGATGGACAGTGCGACCGTTACCGGCCTCTATGATCTGGCTCGCTATGGGGTGGTTTCGCTGGCTGACAGGCGTCTCTTCCAGCCCACGCAGATTGCGGCACCCGGTGAGGCAGCGCGTAATGTCGCTGAGCGCAACCAGGCGCGTCGTCTGCTTCTGGATGATGGCAGCCGGCGCCAGTTCCCCGGGCTGGCGGACTGGGTGGAGCGTCACTACGAAGCCGGCCGGCGTTTGCGGGTGGGCAATGCCCTCAGCGGGGTGAAGGGTATACTTGATTACCGCTATGACGACTGGCGACTGCAGCCCACGACAGCACCGGCGGTTGAGGTCCTGAATCCAGCGCCAGATCCTTTAGAGCGGCCCGGCGAGGGCCTGGTTCGGGTTGCGGGGTTCAACCTGCAAAACTACTTCAATGGCGATGGTCGGGGTGGCGGCTTCCCCACCGCGCGCGGCGCGCAAACGGCTGATGCCTGGCGGGCACAGCACCAGCGCTTGGTAGCGGCGCTGGACAGCCTCGCGGCGGACATCGTCGGGCTGGTGGAGCTGGAAAATGATGGGACCGGGCAGCACAGCGCCATTGCATCGCTAGTGGCGGATCTGGAAGGCAACTGGGATTATGCCCAGCTGAAGCGTCGTCCCGGCGACGATGCCATCGCCGTGGGCCTTGCCTGGCGCCGTGATCGGGTTGTGCCCGTGGGAGAACCAGAGGTGTTGTTGTCACCGCCTTTCAATCACGGCAGTCGGCCACCAGTGGCCCAGCGGTTCCGGCATCAGGGGTCCGGAACCGTTTTTCTGGTGGTGGTGAATCACTTCAAGAGCAAACGCTGTGGCGGTGCCAAGGGCGCTAACGCGGCTCAGGGTAACGGCGAGGGCTGCTGGAGTGCCCACCGGAATGCGGCAACCCGCCGCCTGCTGCAATGGCTGGATCGTCTCACCGGGACTATGGAGACCCGGAACGTTCTGCTCGTTGGTGATCTGAACGCTTACGCTATGGAGACGCCGCTATCGCTGCTCCGGCAGGCCGGTTACCGCAACGGACTCAATGGTCGCCATGAACGCCCGGCCAGCAGCTACATCTATCGCGCAGCATCCGGGACACTGGACTACATTCTACTGTCAGAGGCATTAGATCGTAGCGTGGAGGCAGCGGGCATTCACGCGATCAACGCCGATGAATCATCGCTGCTCCACTACAGTGCTCAAACACGCGAGCGATTACCGGAATCACTGACCGTTTCCGGTCAGGCACCCTGGCGAGCCTCGGATCATGATCCCACCTGGGTGGATTTCCGGCCCGCGCTTATGAAGGCCAGAAGCACCAAGTGATCAGGGCTGAGGCGGGTACTGCTCGAACATGGCCTCAATAACCCGATCAATCAGCCTGGTGCGATCCTCACGGTCCTGGGATTCACTCAGGTTGCGGCGGGCACGGCCTTCCCAGACGATCTGCTCAATGGTTGGGTCAACCATTTCCACCACCAGCTGGCCTTCGCGTATCTCGCGGGTTTGAACCGGGGAGTGCGCCATCCCGAAGGTGAAGGGGCTGCGTCCGAACCCGAACCCAAAGCCAACGCTGGGTCCTCGGGATTCGGTCCGCACTTCATCCTCAATGCGGTAGCGCACCAGAACGTCCGGATCGCTGTCGGCCCTGGTGAATCCGTCGCCTGCCAGTGCCTTTTCCAGAGCTCGTTCAATACGCGCGGCATCCAGTCCCTGAACGGCATCCTCACCACCGCGCTTGGCGAACTGATAGGTGCTGTAGCGGTCGAATCCGGCGCTGCTGTCGTAATCCGTAGCCGCGTAACGCGCACAGCCGGAAACCAGCGCCAGCATCAGAGCCAGTGTGGCCGTCTTGAGTAAAGTAGCCATTGGTTGAGCCTCTCATCAATAATTCCATGAATCCCTTAAGTGTTATCGTCCTGGCCGGATCGGAACCGGTCCACCAGCACGTGAAGATCTTCTGCGAGCGTTTCCACGCCGGAGCTGACGTCCGCGTTCTGATCCGCTTCGCCGCTGGTCTGATCCGCCAGTTCCGCGATCCGGGTGATCTGTTGGTTGATCTGGTCCGCGACCTGGCTCTGTTCTTCCACAGCTGAGGCCATCTGCATGGTCTGGGAGGCAATGGTATCGATATAACCGGCTACCTCCTGGACCTTGTGCTCGGTCTCCTGGACCGTGTTCAGCCCTGTCTGGGCCATACTGCGACTGTTTTCCGTGGCATCCAGAGACGCCTGGACCTGTTGTTTGAAATTCTCAATGATCTGGTGGATACGATCCGTGGACTCGCGGGTGCGCTTGGCCAGATTGCGCACCTCATCCGCCACTACCGCGAAGCCGCGCCCGGTCTCGCCCGCCCGTGCCGCCTCAATGGCGGCGTTCAGCGCCAGCAGGTTGGTCTGGTCGGCAATATCCGTGATCAGCTGGGCCGCGGAGCCGATTTCGTCGGTGGCCTCGCCGAGCTGGTTCACCGTCTGCGCCACATGATCAACACTGCCCGTCAGTTCCTCGATAGCGCGGGAATTATCACTCGCGATACGCGTGATCTCACTGGTGGCCGTGTTTGCCTCATCAGCCTGTTGCGCGGCCTGGCCAACGCTCTGGGAGACCTCGCTGATCGATGCGGTCATCTCGTTGATCGCTGAAGCGGTCTGGTCCGTCTCAGAGCGCTGGTTGCGGATCTGGTCACGGCTGGTCTGCATCAGCTGGTGCCCCTGGGCAGCCTTGGCGGAAAGCTGCCCGGCCAGGTTCTCCATGCGTTCAAGAACCGTAACCAGCCTGGCCTTCTCACTGATGATCAGCATGTCGAGCTCGCGCAGGCCGCTGCTGCGGGGCGAGTAGGTGGTGGCCACCAGCGGATCGGCAAAGGCATCCGGACGCAGCGCCAGCGCCTCATTCAGATGGGCCTGCAGCCGCTGGCGGTTCCAGACCGCACCAGTCGCAAGCCCCCCGACGGTGGTGCCAGCCATGACGCCCGGCCCGAACCCGAGTGCCAGAGGGACGAGTGCGGCACCGGCGACCAGCGCCAGAGGCAGGTTCTGCATGACAAAGGCACCCGTTTCGAGGCTTAAAGGTGCGGCACGTTTGCCAGCATTGAGCCGGGCGTAGACTCGGTTGGCCCGGTCTACCCATTCACGCTTGGGTTTGGCGCGTACGGACTCATACCCGGTGATGCGGCCATTCCGGCGTATTGGGGTGACATAGGCACTGACCCAATAGAAGTCGCCATTCTTACAGCGATTCTTTACCAGCCCCATCCAGGGCTTGCCCGCCTTGAGATGGTTCCACATGTGCTCAAAAATCGTCGGCGGCATGTCCGGATGCCGGATCAGATTGTGCGGCTGGTCGATGAGTTCGTCTTCCCGGAAGCCGCTGACTTCCACAAACGCATCGTTGACGTACTTGATCACGCCCCGCTCATTGGTGGAGGAGATCAGAGGCCGGTCGTCCCGTACCGGTACTTCTCTGTCGGTGACTGGGAGATTCTGCCGCATTCCGGAGCCCTGAAGTGGAATTTGATTTCCCTCAAGATAGCATGGAAATAGGCGTTTACCCATTGGGATTGCCCGTGACAGGGCTTTACCGGGCTGCTGGCTCAGGCATCATTGGACGCACGGGCAATGGGTTGGAATGCAATCAGGAGGTCAAATGTGGCGCAGACGCACCAGCTCACCATTTCAGCTGAGTGAGCATGTCGTGGTTCTGACGGGCGCCGGTATCAGTGCTGAAAGTGGCCTGTCCACCTTCCGGGACGCAGGTGGACTCTGGGAACAGGTTGATCTTGAGGATGTGGCAACGCCAGAGGGCTGGGAGCGCAATCCCGAGCTGGTCCGGGATTTTTACAACCAGCGCCGCCAGCAGGTGCTGGCGGCCAGACCGAACGCGGGGCATGAAGCCCTGGTGACTCTGGAAAACCGCTGCCAGGTCAGTGTCGTTACCCAGAATGTGGATGATCTGCATGAGCGGGCTGGCTCCTCCCACGTTCTGCACCTTCACGGCACCATTATGGAAGCACGCAGCGTGGTGGACCCGGACGAAAAGATGCCTTTGGGCGAGCAGGACCTGACCCAGAATTTGACCTGCAGCGGCGGCCACCCGATGCGCCCGAATGTGGTCTGGTTCGGAGAGCCCGTGCCAGCGATGGAGCGCGCGGTGGAACTGGTCAGCCGCGCGGATCACCTTCTTGTAGTGGGCTCGTCGCTGAATGTCTATCCCGCTGCCTCGCTGGTTCAGTTTGTGGAACCGGGCGTGCCAATCAGTGTTGTTGACCCAGACGCACGCATGAACCTGCCCGGGGCCAGGGTTATCCGCAAAGCTGCAAGCAAGGGAGTGCCCGAGTGGGTGAACGGGTTCAGGGCCGCTTTCAGCATCTGAGTGAGGCATGACAGCGCTCCTATTGCCGCTTTTCCGGATGCTGTGCCGGTGGGTTTTTTGTGGCAGGCCCGGAGTGTGACCTTCGTCCCATAATGCAAAAGTCTGTTAGCGCCATCGGACACGCCGTTTTAGGGTCTGGGATTAAGACTCCTTAATAACAACAACAGACAGTGAGCACGTTATGTGGCGATGGCTTCTGGCGAGCGGGGCAGCCCTGGCACTTCTGGGGGGCGTGATCGCGAGCTTGTACGCGATCACCACCGCCATGCCGGAATCCAGCCCGGAACCGGCCGTGACTTCTGAACCCCCGCAGCCCGAATCCACTTCCGGGGCGGCTGATGATGAACCGCCTTCGGATCCTCCAGTTGAGGCCGCGGTGGCGCAGCGGCTGCAAGGCGAATTTGCGCGTATCGCGGATCAGTACGAAGCGGGCTCGCAGTTCCCGCCCTATTCCTTTCCGATTGATCAGGGAGCCGTTGATGACTACCGCTACAACGGTTACAGCCCTGTCCGTGTGCCCGTGGCCTCTGATGGTGAAAAGGCCACCATCACCCTGCGACTGGATCAGCTCCATTTTGAATATGGTGAACCCATAACCGGCATGGTGGGCATTAATGGTGACGGCGCCTCCGGCGTATCACTGGATGAGGTGACCCTCAGGGATCAGACGGGAGATGTGCTCTACCGTGAATCGCTGGAAGCCGGGGCTGGTGAACAGCGGCTGAGTATGTCACCCGGCACCAGTGGCGTTGAGGCGTGGCCAATGGAGCTGATGCTGATGGTGTCCGGTGATTTCCGTGGGGAGAGCGCTGATGCCGTGGCGCCCGTGCGCTATCACGCGGCGGTGGGCGACATTACCGACGTTGGTAGCAGCAGGGTGGAGGGGGCGCACCTGGTTATTCCTGTTCAGGTGTCCATTGACTCCGATGGCGATTACGCCATTGCAGGCAACCTCTATTCCGAATCCGGCACGCCCCTTGTTCATGTCGAGCACGAAGCCCGTCTTGGTACCATGGACAGCACGGCACAGTTGCGTGTGCACCGACAGGCATTGGAGGCCAGCGGCGATGCGGGCCCCTACAGGTTAGGGGATCTGAGCTTGCGCCAGCTTCCGGCCAGGCCGGGCGACCGTACCCGATTCAGCCCAACACATGATGAGCGCTACGACGTCGAGGGTGCCCCGTTCGAGCGCTACGACCAGGCCAATTACCAGGATCCTATGCGCGAGGCCCGACTCGAATTCCTGCGCAATGCCGCAGAGGAAATCGAGCCGTAGGTCCGCCGGGTACAGGGAAGGCACAACAACAAAAGGGCCATTACCAACACAACAACAAGACAACACAACAAGAAAGGAGAACCATCATGAAAGGCCTGAAACTTACGGCACTGGGCTTGGCGCTGGCGTTCGCCGGCGGCGCGCAGGCCCAGCTTGCCGGCAAGAACGTGATCCTGATTCATGGACTTCAGGGTGATGACATCGCGAACAACCCCGCCAACCAGCGCGAGATTGACCAGAATGGCGACGCCTACTGGCAGGCGTTCTGGGCTTCACGTGCTGAGGCGCGGATTGACTGGGGCAGCCATGAGCGCGTGGAGGGTCGTACGGCCGAGCGTGCGTATAACCAGCTGGTCGAGATTTCCCAACAGGGTCTGTGCAGCGAAGGCTGTATTGTGGTTACCCATTCCACCGGGGATCTGGTGGGGCGCTATGTGCTGGACAACCAGGCCCGCTGGTTGAGCAACGACGGACTGGAACCGCTCAATGTCGTAGCCGCGCTGGACTTCGCCGGTGCCGGCGGAGGTTCGGAGCTGGCGGATTTGGCGGTCAACGCGGCCTATTCGGACAGTTTTGCGGATGAGCTGGCCAAGCTGGCCGTGACGGCCTACCTGGGCACTACGCCAACGCCGGACAACCTGGGGGTTCTCCGGGACCTTCAGCCTGCCGTGGCGCGTAATCTGGCCACTTCGCCCAACAGTGTGCCGCGTCTGCGGTTTGTGGGCGGTGGCAGCAATTATGGCGGTCTGACGGGGCCTTTCCTGCCCGGAACCGATGATGGGGTGGTGGCGCTGCATTCGACCTGTGGTGGTACCCAGGTGGGCAGCTACGACAGCTGTGTGAGCAATGTCGCGCTGGATGGCAAGCGTACCAGCGTCAGCGCCCCCTCGGATCTCTACTACAACCATTACCCGGTGTTGATGGGGGAGAACGTGGACCACGGCCAGGTAATCAATACCGAGTCTGGCAATACTCTGACCTATGCCAACAATGGGTTCAGCGTGTCCGGCGTTGCCGTGAACTTTGCGACCGAAACCTATGAAAAGCGTCCCTGGTGGAAGCTGTGGGGCAGTGGTGACACCTACCAGGTTGTCACCGACGCCGAGCAGCACAGCGTTTCAGGGCTGGTGTACAACACACTCGACTAGCACGCCTCAACAGGAGCGGCGCCAGCCGCTCCTGTCTCCCGCCTTTTGCTATCGCATCTGGAACCGGATTGGCAGTTGCAGCCGGAAGGTGTCGCCCTCGATGGTTTTCGGCACCTGCGGTAATGGTTCCGCCCGCTCCAGCATTGCCACCGCGGCCTCGTCCAGAATGCCGTAACCGCTGCGGTCTACTAGTTCGGTGCGGTTGAGCGAGCCATTGCGATTGAAGCCGATGGTCAGGCTGACCGTTCCTTCCTGACCCAGGCGACGGGCGCGCCTGGGGTATTCATAGTGCTTGGCGAGGTGGCGCTGCAGTTCCGCCAGGTACGCATCCTCTTCGGCCTGGTCGCCACCGCCGATGGTGACATTCTGGGTGTCATTGCTGGCTTCCGGATTGCTGCCGTTCTTTGAGTTGGATTGCTGCTCCTTGGGGTTGTCGGGCGGCTCGACCGGCTCAACACTCTTTTCAGGCTCAGGCTCAGGCTCAGGCTCAGGCTCAGGCTCAGGCTCAGGCTCAGGCTCAGGCTCAGGCTCAGGCTCAGGCTCAGGCTCAGGCTCAGGCTCAGGCTCAGGTTCTGGTTCTGGTTCTGGTTCTGGTTCTGGTTCTGGTTCTTTGGGTTCCGCTTTAACGTCTTCGGATTCCGAGGAGGCGCTTGCCTCCTGCGCGGGCGGTGGGGCCTGAGTGTTGACCACAATGCCGCGTTTGCCGGTGTCCGGGCCCGGCATTTCGGGCCTGTCTACGGGCCATTTGAACAGCACCGCCAGGTGCAGAATGACGGCAATACTGATAGAGACAATGGCAATGAGTGAGCGGGTGCGTTCGGGGGTCATTGGCCCGGATCCGTCAGCAGGATGACCTGGGGGTGGCCGGCCTCGTCCAGGGTCTGAAACAGGCTCTCAAGCTCCGACATGGAAAGCTGCTCATCCACGCCCAAGCGTAATCGGTCGGATTTGTCGTAGTCAGGCAGCTGTTCAGCAAGGGCGGTTCGCTCAATCGACTCACCGCTCAACCGCAGCGAACCATCCGCCTCAACCACCAGATCCATATCCGGGCGGCGATCATCGCGTTTGTTGGCGGTATCCGGTAACGCTGGCAGTTGGTCCTGCAGAACGATCCCCGCGATCAGGAAGAACAACAGCAGCAGGAAGACCACGTTGATGAGTGGCAGCAAGCCCTCCTCAAGCTTCTCGGTCAGCGCGGGATCATGATCAGATTCGGGGAAAAACGGCTGTTGCTGTTTCATGGGGCGTCCGGGGTTGTGCCTGCATCACGTTCCCAGCTGGCGCTGAAACCCGCATCATCGGCAGCCCCCAGCCAGCGGGTGAAGCGGCCCAGGGCGACGTCATCGCCGGTGCTGATCTCGATGCGCTCGCCGTCGTATCCCTGGATTCTTTCCGTCAACGCCGGTTCGTCCAGGGTCTGGCCATTCCACTCAAGCCCGTCCTTCGTCAGGTGCAGCCGGGCGGGAGTCTCGTCCGAGGCCTTACCACCGGAATCCGGTGCCGGTGTATCCAGCTGCAGCAGACCAACCGGCTCCATACGGGAGGTGAGCATGAAGAACAGCAACAGAATGAAGACCACATCAATCAGCGGCGTGAGCCGGATGGGCACACGCCGGCTGGGTCGGGGCTCAAGCCATTGCATGGCGCTGGGCGGGTTCCGGCCTGTGGTTGTCGCTGGGTTGCTGCGTACTGGCGGCGGTTACGGCCTCGTGGGGCCGGTCATCCGGTACCTCGCGACGGAAGATCCGGACCAGCAGGTCGTTGATCTGCTGCTGCATGCGTCGCATCCGAAATTCCATCCAGGCGGCAATGGCTGCAAACGGAATAGCAATGGCGAGGCCAGTTGCCGTGGTGGAGAGCGCCTCGTAGATGCCGCCGCTGAGTTCCGCGGGGTCCGCCTGGCCCTGAGCGTTCGCCATGGCGTCAAAGGCGGTCATCATGCCCATGACGGTGCCAAGCAGGCCGATCAGCGGCGCTAGAGCGGCAATCACCTCCAGAATTTTCAGAGGTGACTCAAACGGTAGAAGAAGTCGTTGGGCACGGCGAGCCACTTCATCACGCAGACTTTCCTCGGTCTCGCCCTGGCTGCGCTGCTGCATGACAAAACTGAGCAGACCAGCCAATGGGTTCCGCTGGCCGCTGAGGCTGCGCCTAGCGGCGTCGTCTTCGCCGTCACACCATTGATCAACGCCTGCCCGGATGCGGCGGTTAAGGCGGGGGGCCTGAAGAAGGCTGATGACAAGGGTGTAGAAAGCGCTACCGAGTCCCAGCACGGAAACGGCCAGCAGCACGCCCATGACCGGGCCGCCCATGGCCAGGAGCTCAGCAACCGGGGCCAATAGATTCTCGGAGGCAGGTGTGGATAGACTCATAAGCGTTGTATGACCCTCTGGGGGGTAATTCGCAAAGCGGCCACCGAATGATAAACATTATCATTCGAAAAGTGAAGGGATGGCTGTCAGAAACTCAACGCCCGGCGTCTGAGTGCCGGGCGCCAAGGCGTTCAGTGGTGACTGTGTCAGTGCAGGTGGGTACGGTTGTCGCCCGCCAGGGGCGCCTTTTCGTCCAGTTTCTCGGTCACCGTATCGATGATATCAAGATAGGTGTTGGATTCACGGAACGACTCCGTAGCCGGTGCAAAGACATCGCCCAGGCTGGGCTGCATCGGGGTGTCTTTGCCGGGACCCGCCTCATCGCGCAGGTGAGTTAGCTCCCTTAAGCCGGTCACAACCCCCATTCGGGGGTCACGAACCTGCTCATAGGCGCGGAAATACAGGCAGCCCGGCGTGCCGATCTGAACGATCAGCGTATCCATGGATTCATCTTCGCCATCGCGCTGGATGGTGGTCCATGCGGAGAAATAGAGCATCACAGCTGGCGCCTCCATCTCTTCACGCACGGTGCGCAGAGCGTTCTGCCATTCCTCGTTTTCCGCGTCCTCAGGCAGACCCCCGAGGACGAGCTGTACTTTGTTGCCATCGCCCAGCACAACGGCTGTCGGCGGAACATCATATTCCCCCAGAATACCGGCATGGGCAATGGTGATGGCATCGTGCATGAGATCGCTCACGGGCACCTCCCTTGAATGGGCCAGGTTTTGGGGCAGGGCCTTTCCCCTAGAATAGACGCTTTGGGCTGGAATCTCGACCCGTTCAGTGCAACCTGAGGGTGTGGCATAGTGACACTCAGTTAGTCTACCCAGGAGATGAGGCCTTGTCGTGCAGTCCCGATCAGCGCCTTTACCGCGCCTGGCTGGTAATGGCCCTGTTGATAACAGTTATGGGGGTTGCGGTACTGGCATACAACCCTTTGCCGGCAATCGCCACGCTTGCCGTTGGTGCCTTCTGTGGCTGGCGCGCCTGGCTTGATCGCCCCCGGGCGCCTGCGGCGCTGGCCTTCCGACTGGAACCGGATCCTGATCCCGGGGCTCTCGGTGGTGATGTTGGGGGGCGGCTGTGTCCGGAAGAGGGTACACCTGTTCCGGAGAATACCGAGGTGACCCTGGTCTGTACCCGCCTGTGCGAAAAAGCCGGCCACCAGACGATTGCCCATCGCCGTGACTGGGTCTGGTGGGAGACCCGGCCCGCCTTCCCCAAGGCCAACTGTCTTGGGTTCCGCTTTGAGCCGCCGGCGTCTCTCCCCGCTACCGAACCGCGCCCCGAGCTGAACGAGGGTGAATGGCGCTGCCATCATTACTGGACGCTGATTGTGCGCGCCACGGTGGCGGGAGAGGCTCGCGAGCAGCGGCTCCGATTTCGGGTTCTGCCGGGTGAGACCCGCATGGATCAGGCTCTGACATCCGAGGCGGAAGCGCGGAATCAGCCCGTCGCGCAGGATGAACAGGTGCCGGCGGACGCCACGCTGGAGGCGTGATTGCGGCCGATGCGGATTGCGCCCGGTCCGGGCCTCCACCATGCTTAGGCCGTAAGCGTTCCGGAGAGGTCAAGATGAACACTGAGCTGCTTGAGATCCGCGACCACATGGCCCGCTTCCCGCCGTTTGATGGCCTGGATGATGAGCTCATTGATGACCTGGCCGGTTCTGTCGACGTGGCCTATTTCAAGGCCGGCAGCATGATCCTGGAGGCCGACCGTGAGATCCACGATCTATGCTACATCCGAAGTGGCGCGGTAGAGATCTACCGTCGCAATAACGATCTCTATAATCGTCTGGGTGAAGGCGATATCTTCGGGCATTTCAATCTGTTGCGGAACAACCGGGTGCGCTTTCCGGCGCGTGCCATGGAAGACACCCTGATCTATTTCATACCGGACTCGGTGTTCTACCAGCTCTGCGAGGCGGATGATGCCTTTGCTGAGTTCGTGGAGGTGGAGAAGCCGCGACTGCAGGCTACGGTGGAGGCGCAGCACAAGAGCAATGATCTGATGAGCACCCGGGTGCGCAAGCTGGTGAATAGGCTCCCCTTGCTGATCGAGACGGATGCCACCGCCCAGAATGCGGCCGCCCGGATGGCCGAAGAGAACGTTTCAGCGGCGTTGGTGGTGGAGCCTGCTGTGGACGCGGACTCGGTGATCTATACAGGCGCGGACGGACGTCAGTGGGCCCTCAGGGGCATCCTCACCGATGCGGACCTGCGCGTACGGCTGGTGGCCGAGGGGCTCGCCGCCACAACCCCGGTGAGCCGGCTGCACAGCGGCGCCCTGATCTCCATCCAGTCGGATGAGACTGTGCAGGAAGCCATGCTCAGCATTCTGCGTAACAATGTGCAGCATCTGCCGGTATTGCATCGGCGCCGGCCCATCGGGCTGCTGCACCTTTCCGACATTATCCGCTATGAAACCCAGAGCAGCCTCTATCTGGTCGGCAGTATTCTGAACCAGACGACCATGAGAGGGCTGGCCGGGCTCCGGCATGAGGTTGCCATCGCCTTCACCCGCATGGTGCGCGACGGTTCCGACTCCAAGGTGATCGGTACTGCGCTGGCTGCCATCGGACGCAGTTTTGCCCGGCGTATTCTGGAGTTGGCGGAAGAGGAACTGGGCCCACCGCCTGTTCCTTACGCGTTCATGGTGCTGGGATCCATGGCGCGGGATGAGCAGACTGTGGTAACGGATCAGGACAACGCCATGATCCTGAGTAACGACTATGATGCCGACCAGCACGGTACCTATTTCGAGACCCTTGCCAAGCGCGTCTGTGACGGGCTGGCCGCCTGCGGCTACGCCTATTGCAAGGGCGACATCATGGCAACCAACCCCGAGTGGCGTAAGCCTCTGGGCACCTGGCGGCGCACTTTCACCGAGTGGATCGATAACCCCACGCCGGAGGCCCTGTTGCACTGCAACATCTTCTTTGATCTGGACTGTGTGCACGGCGAAGAGCAGTTTGTTGAAGACCTTCAGGGGCTGATCGCCAACAAGGCGCCACTGGCGGATGGGTTTCTGTCAGCTATGGCGCGTAATGCGCTCAACCGCACGCCGCCACTGGGTTTCTTCCGGACCTTCGTGATGGAGAAGAACGGCCACGAGAACCGCTCGATCAACATCAAGCGGCGCGGGACGGCGCCCATGGTGGATCTGATCCGTATTCACGCCCTCGCCTGCGGCTCACGGGCCCAGAATTCCTTCGACCGGTTGGACGACATCGCCAAGACTCAACTGCTTACGCCCAACGCGGTGGAAAAAATCCGCTATGCGCTGGAGTTCATGTACATGACCCGCATCTGGCACCACCTTTACGATGTAGAAGCCGGGAGTGAGCCGGACAACAACATTGAGCCGGAAGATGTCTCCAACAGCGAACGGCACAACCTCAAGGATGCCTTCCAGGTGCTGAGCAACGCCCAGAGCTTCCTCCAGTTCCGCTATCCCAGGCCCTGAGGCAGACGATGCTGTCACTGCGCGATCTCAAGGGTTCCAAGCCGGCATGGCCGGACTACATGGCGGAGTGTACGCGGCGCGCCCGGAATCCGGATCTCAGACACTTTTTTGAGCAGGGCCAGCTCGACCCGGAGACGCCCATCAACAAGGTGCCCATGATGGCGCTGGACCTGGAAACCACCGGCATGGACGTGGCGCGTCACGGCATTGTCAGCATCGGCATGCTGCCGTTTACTCTTGAGCGTATCCATACTGGCCAGAGCTGGTACCGCATCGTCCGGCCCCGCCAGATGCTGCGCGAGGAGTCGGTCGTGGTTCACCAGATTACCCATTCCGAGGTTGCCAGGGCGCCTGACCTTGCAGACCTTTTGCCGGAACTGCTCAGCCGGATGGCGGGCTACCTGCCGGTGGTTCACTACCATCCCATTGAGCGTCGCTTCCTTGATGAGTCCGTGCGTGTACGCCTCGGTGAAGGACTGATGTGCCCCATGATCGATACCATGGTGCTGGAGTCACGCTGGTGTCGGCATTCATTGCGGGCCCGTATGCGCAAGTGGTTTGGCCAGCAGCCGCTTTCCATACGTCTTCATGAAAGCCGTGCGCGCTACAACCTGCCTTTCTATCGCGGTCACCACGCCCTCACGGATGCTCTGGCGACAGCGGAGCTGTTTCAGGCGCAGATCGCTCAGCGGTTCGCGCCGGACAAGCCCGTCGGCGATATCTGGGTATAAAAAAAGGGCGGCCCACCAGGGCCGCCCTTTTCATGCTGCATCCGGAGGAACCGGATTACTGAGCGCGGGGCTCGCTCATCAAACCCTTCACGATTGAGAAGCAGCCGATCAGCAGGACCACAGCGAACGGCAGACCCATGGAAACCGCCATGGTCTGCAGCGCCTGGAGCCCGCCGCCGAGCAGCAGTGCGATGGCGATGGCGCCTTCAACAACAGCCCAGAAAATACGCTGAGGCTTGGGCGCATCTACCTTGCCGCCTGCGGTGATGGTGTCCAGAACGAGCGACCCGGAGTCCGAGGACGTCACGAAGAACACAATCACCAGCGTGATCGCCACGAAGGAGGTGATCTCAGCCAGTGGCAGCTGCTCCAGCATTACAAACATCTGCAGATCCAGGCCTGCGTCGGCGATTGCCTGGACACCGTGGTTGAGGTACTGGTCCAGCGCGGTGCCGCCCAGCGCGGTCATCCAAAGGACGGAGACCGTGGAGGGAATCAGCAGCACGGCGATCAGGAACTCGCGTACGGTCCGGCCGCGGCTGACGCGGGCGATGAACATACCCACGAAGGGCGACCAGGCAATCCACCAGCTCCAGTAAAAGGCGGTCCAACCCTGGCTGAAGTTGGCGTCTTCACGGCCGAAGGGATTCGACAGCGCTGGCAGGTTCACCAGATAGGCCCCCAGATTCTCGAAGAAGCCAAGCGCAATGGCCAGGGTCGGGCCGACCAGGATCACAAACAGCAACAGAATGGCAGCGAGGATCAGGTTGATCTCCGAAAGACGCCGTACACCCTTATCCACACCCAGCAGGATGGAGCCCAGTGCTACCGCGGTAATACCCATGATCAGCACGATACGGGTGGCGTCCACATTGGGGATGCCGAACAGGTGTTCCAGGCCGGCTGTAGCCTGCGTGGCCCCCAAGCCCAGAGACGTTGCGAGACCGAAAAGGGTGGCGAAGACGGCCAGGATATCGACGATGTGTCCTGGCCAGCCCCAGACCCTCTCGCCCAGCAGCGGGTAGAAGATCGAACGGATGGTCAGCGGCAGTCCCTTGTTGAATGAGAACAGCGCCAGCGCCAGCGCAACCACTGAATAGATTGCCCAGGGGTGCAGACCCCAGTGGAAGATCGTGGCGGACATACTGAGACGCTGAGCGGCTTCCTGATCACCTTCCGCTGCGCCCAGCGGCGCCCAGTCGGTGCGTACGCCATCCTCCACGGTCGTGCCACCCATGGCGGTGCCATAGTGGGTGACCGGCTCGGAGACGCCGTAGAACATCAGGCCGATGCCCATGCCGGCAGCAAACAGCATGGAAAACCAGCCCATGTAGGAAAAGTCCGGCCTGGCCTTGGCGCCACCCAGCCTGACCTTCGCCAGCGGTGTGAAGATCAGAATAATGGTGAGCACCAGGAAGACGTTACCAGCGAGCAGGAAGACCCAGCTGAGGTTCCCTGTCAGGTAGTCAAAGACCGCGTTATAGATTGGTTCCACCTGGTTCTGCATCGCCAGGGTAATGAACACGAAAAACAGGATGACGGCAGCTGAGATGCCGAAAACCTTGCCATGCAGGTCAAGGTTGAAGCTTACTTTGCCGGAGAAGTTGTCCTGGCCGATCTGATAATCCGTATCGATCAGATTCGCCGGGCCCTCCGGCGCGGGCACGCCGTCGACGCCCTCGCTGCTTTCGCCGGATTTTTTGGGATCCTGCGTCATAATAGATCACTCCGTTTATGCTGAGACGTTATTGAGATTCCGGGCCATGCGCTCAGGGGCGCACAAGGAAAATGGACGCATCCGTCTCTTTAGCTACTTTGCCGCCGTTGGCGGGCATGATGGCGTCGAGTTTGCGCGGCAGGTGCGTCGCCATGACCACCAGGTCCGCACCCACATCCTTGACTGCTTTCAGCAGCTGGTCGTCCAGCTCCACGGCCGGGTCAGGGCACACGCTGACCTGAACCGATACAGGCCGACCGTGATGCTGCGCCTGTTCCTTCGCAAAGGCTTCCAGCTTTTCCTCGTATTCCTCGGGATTGTGGGCTACAGACCCGGGTGAGGAATGCGTGACGCTGACATAGCAGATTTCCGTTTCGTAGTGTTGCCCGAGATCACCGGCCACTGTGAGCGCACGCTTGAGTGCGTCCACGTGGGCCAGGTCCACGGGAACCATGATTTTCCGATACATCGTGTTGCTCCTTCCGTGCACGTGAAAGGGAATTAATGCTGCGCTGAAGAGGCTACTAGGTTGCTCGCTGTAATGCCACCCGTAGCCCTGCTATTCGACTACTATAGTTCAAAGAGTGAGGTTTGGATCACTACGTTAACGACGGATGCCACTCTCCGGAACCCCTGTTATAGTCAACAAACACGATCACAACGGGCATAAACAGGGGAAGATGGCATGATTGAATCACCACTGCTCGAACGCGCGGAAGGCTATATCGGCGGCCAGTGGGTAGGCAAAGGAAGCGGTGGCACACTGAGCGTGACCAACCCCGCGACCGGCGAGATCCTGGCCAAGGTTCCAGCCCTGGGGGCGGCGGAGACCGAGGAAGCTGTTGTTGCCGCTTCACGTGCCCTGAACCTGCAGGCGCCAGCGTCTTTGGCTGAAAGGCGCGGCTGGCTTGAAGGCGTGCGCGACGCCCTGAAGGCAGAACGTGAGGAGATCGGCCGCATTCTGTGCCTGGAGCATGGCAAGCCTCTGAAGGAGGCCGTGGGAGAAGTGGACTACGCTGCTGGTTTTTTCAATCATTGCGCCAAATACATTGACCAGCTGGCGCCGCACACCATCCCGGAGACCCCCAAGGACTGTAACTGGACGGTTCATTACCGCCCGATTGGCGTGGCCGGCCTGATTACCCCCTGGAACTTCCCCATCGGCATGATCGCCAAAAAGCTCTCGGCGGCGCTGGCTGGCGGCTGCCCGAGCGTGATCAAGCCTGCCGAGGACACGCCCCTAACCATGATCGCCGCTTTCCGGGCCATCCACGACCGTGATGTCCTCCCCAAAGGCATGATCAACCTGGTCATGGGTCCACCGAAGCCGATCGGTGATACGCTGTGCCAGAACCCGGATGTGAGCATGATCAGCTTTACCGGTTCCACCGGCGTCGGCCAGCACCTGATGCGTGAGTGCGCCGGGCGGGTGAAGAAGCTGGCGCTGGAGCTGGGTGGCAATGCGCCGTTCATCGTGTTTGATGATGCCGATATTGATGACGCCATCAACCAGTTGATTGGCAACAAGTTCCGTGGCGGCGGCCAGACCTGCGTCTGCGCCAACCGTATCTTTGTCCAATCGGGCATCGCAGACACCTTTGCGGACAGGCTGGCCGCAAAGGTCGAGGCACTGAAGGTGGGCGACGGCATGCAGGAGGGCACCGACATCGGCCCACTCATCAATCAGGTCGGTTTCAATAAGGTGCGCCGCCATGTGAAAGATGCCCTGGACAAAGGCGGCACACTGAAGGCAGGGCCGCATCCGGACACCCTGCCCGAGTCCGGCAGTCTCTTTTACCCGCCCACCCTCGTAACCGGCGTAAGGTCGGACATGCAGTGCTGTGACGAGGAAACCTTCGGGCCTTTCATCCCTATGGCAACATTTGAAACTGAAGAGGATGTGCTCGCGGCCGCTAATGATACCGACTATGGCCTCGCTTCCTATCTGTTCACGAAGGACGAAGCCCGGGCGCAGCGGATGATTCCGGCCATGCGCTTCGGCCATGTGGGCTGGAACACTGGCACTGGCCCCGCGCCGGAAGCGCCTTTCGGTGGCATGAAGCTCTCCGGCATCGGGCGTGAGGGCGGCCTGGAAGGCCTGTTCGAGTTTGTGGAACCGCAGACCGTGCCGAGGAGCTACTGACGATGACCGACGAGGTTCTTGAAGGCGAGCCCCTGGCTGGGCTCAGGATCGCGATTCCTGAGACCCGCCAGCTGGATGTGCTGGCGCAGATGCTGGAGCGCCGCGGTGCCACAACCTGGCGCTGTCCTCTGGTGTCGATTCTGGATACCCCGGATCAGGATTCCGTGCGCGCCTGGCTGGAGCGCTTCAACGCCGGCGCCATGGATGACCTGATCCTGCTTACCGGCGAAGGCCTGCGCCGGCTCTCGGCGGCGGCCGAGCGGGAGGGGGGCTACGAGGCGTTCGTGACCGCCCTGCAGCGGGTAACAAAGATCACACGAGGCCCCAAGCCGGTGAATGCCTTGAGAGAGCTGGGGCTGAAGAATGATCTAACGGCGCACAAAGCAACCACTGAGGGTGTTATGGCGACCCTCAGCGAATGTGACCTGCATGGGCACACCGTGGGCGTGCAGCTCTATGGTGAAGAGCCTAATCAGAAACTGGTCGATTTTCTGCGACAGCAGGGGGCGAACGTGGATGCGGTAGCGCCCTATGTCTACGCGGACGAAAGTAACCGTGAGCAGGTCGCCGCTCTGGTTGAAGGGCTGGTCCATGGCAATCTGGATGCCATTGCCTTTACCAGTCAGGCTCAGGTCAAGCGCCTGATGAGTGTTGCCCAGGCCATGGGCCAGCAGGATGAGACAGTGGCGGCACTGAGGCGGATACTGTTGGTGTCCGTGGGACCGGTGGTGACCGACCAGCTTGCCGATCACGGCATTGAGCCAGACGTGATGCCGGAAGAATCCTGGTTCATGAAGCCGATGGTGCGGGCCCTGATTGATCGGCTTTCTGCCTGAGGTGCGCCATACCGCGCCGGTAGAGCAGCCAGGAGCTGATGCCGGCGGCAATGTTCCCTGCCATGGCCCCAGTGAAAAGCCCGGTCAGCCCACCAATCTGGCCACCGAGCCACAATAGCGGCAGGAAGCAGGCAAACAGCCGCACAATCGAGATTACAAGAGCGCGCATGGGCAGCCCCATGGCGTTGCAGGCTGAGACCATCAGCATGCAGACACCCAGCCCGCTCCAACTTAACGGCAGCCGCAGCAGAAAGTCCCAGAGATGGGCTTGCACTGCCGGATCACTGGCCAGCAGTGGTGCCACCAGGCCTGAGACCAGCAGCCAGACAGCTGCGATGACCAGCTGCAGCAGAATAACGAACCGCACCGCCAACCACACCAGCAGGGCCACCCGGTCCGGCCGGCCGGCGCCCACGTAGCGTCCGATCATGGGGGGCATGGCCATGGTCAGCGCCAGAACCGCGACCAGTGAGAAGAACTCCAGGCGCGAGCCCAGCCCCCAGGCGCCCACTGCCGCCTCGCCGAAACCCGCTACAAAACCGGTGGCCAGCATAGCCGCGAGGGGTGGCATGAGCTGGCTGAGCATGGCGGGGCCAGCAACACCGCCCAGCCGGGCGAGTGCCGGTCTGATGGCGAGATCCGCCAGGACGAAAGTCAGCCACTGGCGTGTGAGCAGCCTTGAATAGACCACCAGGGTACCGGTGCCAAAAGCCGCGACTGTGGCCCAGGCCGCACCCGCAATGCCCCAATCGAACGTAAAGATGAACAGCGGATCCAGTGCCACGTTGATCAGGCTGGTGATAACCATCATGGCGCCCGGCAGGCGGGTGTCGCCGTGGGAGCGGCAAAGGCTGTAGCCGAAATACAGAACCGCGCCCAGCCAGGCGGCCAACAGCCAGGGTGCCCAGTAGGCGTCAACGATGGGGCGGAGGTCATCGCTGCCGCCGAGCATCGCCAGGATCAGATGGCGGCTGAACCAGATGATGACGGCCAGCACTGCGATCAGTAGTGCGCCCGACAGCACGACCAGACCCCCCAGCCGACGGGCACGCACTGGATCCCCTGCCCCCAGGACCCGGGAAATCACCGCCGTGGTGGCGATGCCGATGCCCACCTGAACGCCAATGATGAACATCTGCAGCGGCACGGTGAACCCGAGCGTTGCCAGGGGTTTAACGCCGAGCTGCCCGATGAAGGCACTGTCCACCAGCTGATAGCTCATCAACGCGAGCACGCCAAAAAGCATGGGCCAGGTGAGATGGAATAGTTCCCGCCCGGGGCGCGGGTTGTCCACGGTTGCGTTGATCATGGTGACGGAAGCGACTCCACGGACGCTGTGGCAAAGACTGTTATGCTAGCGGAGATGGCGGGGGATTCACACACACAGAAGGGAAGGCCTTGGTTTAGCCCTCCCTTGATGAGACTGGCGACCGGCTGATTTCTATTTGCGACGGAGTAACGCCTTGAGACTGCGCGTTTGAGCGGGGCGAGTCAGGGCTTCGAGCGTCATGGTGTCTTTGTTAGGACGATTCACGCCAGCGCGACGGGACGCTTCAACCGGCGCGGTAGCACGGCGGCGAACATTGGATTGGACAAACTTGCTGCGCATGGTCGCCTCCTGTATGGGGTCCGGTTGCTGTGAGTCATTCGATTTGTTGCCCAACGGCGGCAGTATGAACTTTGCTCGGATGGCAAGCGTATTGGCCCCGTTAATAGACAACACGATGGTGGACTTTTGTTTCCGATTGGAAAATACGGAAACTTACTTAGCCTGCTTACTAACGCTATCCACCGATTTAATGAAAAATTAATTTTGATTAACTGACGATCTTGATCTACCCTCTCATGAAGTTCGCCCAAGTGGGTGCAGGAGCAGGCAAAACCGGGGCGGGAAAACAGCCCGCACCGTGCAGTCGATTAAAAACGGAAAGAGGATGAAAACCATGAAAAAGAAGATTCTGGCCCTTGCGGTTAGCGGTGGTCTGGCAGCAGCCCCAATGGGCGCCATGGCGGCACCGGAAGTGTACGGCATCGTGGATATCGGTGTTGAGCACTACACCGACAGTGATAACGCTAGTGGCGATATCTTTCAGGGCCTCAGGTCAGTAGCCGGAAACAGCGATGGCCGGGATGTTGCCCTGGTTAACGGTCTGAACTCGCGCCTGGGCGTTCGCGGCGAGGAAGAACTGGATGTTGCTGGTCTGACCGCGTCCTACAATATTGAGCTCGGTATCGACGTGCTCGATGATGGCGACAGCGATACGTTTACCCGCCTTGGCTGGGCTGCGCTCGGTGGTGACTGGGGTAAGATCAAGGTCGGTTCCCAGTGGCAGGCGCTGTATGAGTTCGGTGGCTGGAACACGCACCGGACCGACGTGCACGGCTATGGCACTTATTACCGCACCACTGGTGTCCTGAGTAATTCGCTGGCATACGGTTTCCGTCAGGACAGTGCGATCAGCTATGAATACGGCGGCGCATGGGGTCACTCTGATCCGTTTGCGGCCCAGGTCACGCTTGGCGTTGGCGAGGGTTCTGCAAGCGTGGACAGCACGCAGGCTAAGAGCTTCGGGCAACTAGACGATGACATGGTGTTCGAAGACGCAAGCGGAAACCGGGTTTTGGCAGAAAGCCGGGATGATCTCACCGGCGGTAACTATGTTCAGGAGACCGTAAGCGAAGGCGTGTCTAACCAGAATGGCATCACTTCCATCCAGGCTGCTGCTCAGTACAGCTTTGCTGACAACGTGAGCGTCAACGGCGTTTATGTCCGGGAGTTCAACGATTATGGCGGTGTAGGGATTGCTGAGGAATATGATCCGGAACTCTACAACCTCGGTGCACGCTGGAATGTGACGGACGCGTACGAGCTCTCTGTCAACTACACACAAGCGAACACTAATAACGGCAATGATGACACGGTCGAAAGCATCGCGATCGCGTCCATGATGGACTTTGGCAACGGTCTGACCGGCCATCTCGGCTTTTCCCAGCTGTCTGATGACCGTGAATCGACTGACGACGATAACTATTCTGATATTGATTTGAATACTTACGGGTACATCAAGCAGGCGCTGTCTGATCGTACTGATGTGCGCTTCGAACTGGAAAACATCCAGTACGATAATCAGGCTGACTCCAGCGCGACCGTCGCTCTGGTCGGTATTCAGCACAACTTCTGATCATCCGGTCAGACGATTGCAGCTGATAACGGCACCCTTCGGGGTGCCGTTTTTCGTTGGGGCTCTGGTGGCCTTGGAAGGGCGCCGCGTCGTACCCATTTATTGGGGAAAGCCACTAACAGGAGAACACCATGCCGCAGCATTTCGATGATGCCCCCGGCCTCTGCCATGAGCCGGATGCGGAAACGCAGCAGTACCGCCTTAATCACACCATGGTCCGCATCAAGGATCCCGAGAAGAGTCTCGACTTCTATACCCGGGCTCTGGGCATGCGACTGATCCGTCGGCTGGACTTTGAAGACATGCAGTTCACCCTCTATTTTCTGGGCTACCTGCCGGAAGGTGCGGCCTCCGAGGTGCCTGCGGACCCGAAGGAACGCACCACTTATAACTTCGGACGTGAAGCGCTGATCGAACTCACCCACAACTGGGGTGACGAGCAGGATCCCGACAAGCAGTTCCATAATGGCAATGAGGAACCCAAGGGATACGGGCACATCGGTGTCGCTGTGCCGGACGTGGAATCCGCCTGTCAGCGCATGGAGAGTCTGGGTGTCCCGTTCCAGAAGCGCCCGAACGACGGCGCCATGAAGGGGATCGCGTTTGTGCGGGACCCGGATGGCTATTGGGTGGAACTCTTTCAGCCGGATTCCCTGGCGAAGATGGACAGGGCCTGAAACGCGCCATCTCTGTGAATCAGGGACCGATCAGCCCATGCTGTGAAGCGTCTCCTCGGGGAGACCCGGTAATGGGAACAGGAGCCTGTTGAGCGCGCGGACGGCATCAATGTAGTCCGCGAACTCGTCCAGTTGGCCACCGCTTTCGTGCCAGAGAGCATAGGTTTTCAGTTCGGGCTGTCCCTGGGCGTCGCTCTCGGTGATGCGGACGATGCTGTAACCCTGGGTGCGTTCGAGTGTTTCCTCACTGACCGGCATGTCGACCTCGTACTGATCGCCAGAATCGTCTTTGAGACCATTCTGGCGCCCGCCCCTTCTCGGTCATACGGTAACTTCGTTACCAGAATGTGTCCGTGTGTCACCAGCGCTCTACCACTAAGGTCGAATGAGATGACGGCGTTTTCGGAGTAAACATCTGTTATTATCATATGCCGTGTCGCCCAAAAGGCTGAGGTAGTGTGCATGACGACCACCACGGATGTTGTCCTCGTAGGCGGGGGCGTAATGAGTGCCACTCTCGGAGTGATCCTCCGGGAGCTTGATCCCACCCTCAATATCACCCTGGTCGAGCGTCTCGACCATGTTGCCCATGAAAGTACTGATGGCTGGAACAACGCGGGAACCGGGCATGCCGGCTACTGCGAACTGAACTACACGCCCGAGGATGAGCAGGGCAACATCAGTATTGATCGCGCGCTGGATATCAATTCGGCCTTCGAAGTCTCGCTCCAGCTTTGGTCCTATCTGGTCAGCAAGGGCGAGCTCGACCCCCAGGAGTTCATCCACTCCACGCCCCACTGCAGTTTTGTGTGGGGTGATGAGCACGTGAACTTCCTGCGTAAGCGTCATGAGCTGATGAGCGCTCACCACCTTTTCCAGGAGATGGAGTTCTCGCAGGATCCACGCGTGGTTGAGAAATGGATGCCGTTGATCACCGATGGCCGTGATCCCATGGAGCCGGTTGCAGCAACCCGGGTTGGCCATGGCGCGGATGTGGACTTCGGTTCGTTGACGCGCGGGCTGGTGCGCTATCTGCAGAGCAAGCCCAATTTTGAGCTGCTTCTGAACAACCCGGTTACCGCCATGCATCAGGAGGACGACGGCAGCTGGCGGGTAGCCTGCCGGGATCGCCATACCGGTGTGAGCCGGCGCCTGGAAGCGGATTTCGTGTTCATCGGCGCCGGGGGCGGTGCCCTGCCGCTGCTGCAGAAGTCCGGTATTGAGGAAAGCAAAGGCTACGGTGGTTTTCCCGTGAGTGGCCAGTGGCTGGTGTGCCGTAAACCGGATGTGGTGCACCGCCATGATGCCAAGGTTTACGGCAAAGCGCCCGTGGGTGCACCGCCCATGTCCGTGCCGCATCTGGACACCCGCATCATTAACGGTGAGCCCGCGCTGCTGTTCGGGCCCTTCGCCGGCTTCACCACCAAGTTCCAGAAAGAAGGGTCTTTCTTTGACCTGTTCTCGTCGCTGCGTGGCAGTAACTTCTCCTCAATGATGGGCGCGGGCATGAGCAACATGGATCTGACCCGCTACCTGATTGGCGAGGTCTTCCAGTCCGCGGAGGAACGGATCGAGGCGCTGCGTAACTTCTACCCGCGCGCCAAGTTCAATGACTGGACTCTGCAGGATGCCGGTAAGCGCGTCCAGGTCATCAAGAAGGATGCCAGCGGGCGTGGGGTGCTGCAGTTCGGCACCGAGGTGGTGGCGGCCAGTGACGGCAGTCTGGCGGCACTGTTGGGGGCTTCTCCGGGAGCGTCCACGTCTGTGAAGGCGATGATTGACGTACTGGAGCGCTGTTTCCCCGGCAAGATGGCTGAGGATGGAGAGTGGACACGGCGTTTGCAGGAAATGATTCCCTCCCATGGCCGGTCGCTCAAGGATGAGGCGGGGCTGCTCAACGAGATCCGCCCCTATACCCTCAGTACCCTCAAGCTGAACGAGTAGGCGCTGTTTGCTGGAGACTGGGTGACCATGATGACGCAACCGCCTGTTAAGGCATCCATACCGCGCTGGCAGGCGCACGTCTCCGCCATAACCAACGGTTTGCTCGGGGATTGGCTTGAAGCCCGGGACAATCCCCTGGCGCTGCCTATGGAAATGCGGCTGGGTGAGTGAGTACTCGATACCAGCGCACCTGATGTCCCCGGCGCTTCCGGCACCGTGGTGTTGCTGATTCACGGTCTGACGGAACTGGAATCCGTCTGGAGCTACCGCGATGATCCCAACAGCACCTACGCAACCGAACTCGCCGCTGAGCTGGATGCCACCCCTGTGATGCTGCGTTACAACAGCGGTCTGCCCATCCATCGTAATGGCGGTCTTCTGGCACAGGAACTGGAAACCCTGCTGGCCCACTGGCCGGTGCCGGTGGAGAACCTGATCCTGATTGGCCACAGCATGGGGGGGCTGATGATCCGATCGGCCTGCCATATCGGGCGCCAGATGGGGCATCAGTGGTGTCGGTGTGTGGGCAGCTGTGTCTACATCGGGTCACCCCATGACGGCTCCTGGCTCGCTCGGGGTGCCCACTGGGCCGCTGCGAATCTGGCGCTCATGCCCAGGGATTACCTGCGGGTAGCCGGTGAATTCATCGATCTGCGCAGTGATGGCATCCGCAACCTATCCTGTGGCGAGGTGACGCCGCCGGATTTTGAGGAGCCACCGTTACTGCCTGGTGTGGATCATTACGTTGTTTCAGGGCTTCTTGGGCGCAGCCGGAGGCATCCGGTGAACACCCTCTTCGGTGATGCGCTGGTCCAAGAACCCAGTGCCCGGGGTGACGAACGCTCTGGCTGGGTGTTGGCGGCTATCGCGAATTTCCCCGGGATCCACCACGTTCGGCTCGCCCATGATCCAAAGGTGGCCCACCAACTGAAGGAGTGGCTGACATGACAACGCAAGCCAATGGCAGTAGCACGCGCTGGTGGTTTGGCATGGCCGATCTGGCGGGCGTGAGCCTGGAAGAGGCGGCGCTGGGTCTGGAACGCGTGCATCTGTCGATCGCGGACGAAACCTTCAATGTGCTGCGCGCCGTTCCGGTTACCCGCCCTGTGAGCGAGCCGGTGCGACTGATGCATCACGGGATCAGCCGGCTGTCCTACCGCAGCGTGGCACTGCTGGGGCGTGGTGTGAACGCGGCCGCCGCAATAGGGCTTCAGCCGCGCTGCTGACGGACCAGTGTTTCAAGATCCTCACTGATCGCCGGCACGGACTGATCCGAGCGGATCAGTAGCCGGGCCCGGCCCTGGCCGTCAAAAACGTAGACGGCGCTGCTGTGTGAGACGGCGTAGTTGCCGTCGTCATCCGGTTTGCCGTAACCGAAAGTGGTGCGGTAGCGCTTGGCCAGGGTGCGCAGGGTCTGTTCGTCCGAGGTCAGGCCCACGATGTTGTCGCCGAAGAAGTCCACGAACTGGCCGATGCGCTCCGGGGTATCGCGCTTCGGGTCCACGCTTACGAACAGCAGCGTGACCTCGTCCTGCATGCCTTCTGGCATCTGGTCCACTGCTTTCTGCAGCCGCGCCATGGTCGCCGGGCAGATGTCCGGGCAGTTGGTGAAGCCGAAGAACAGAAGCCGAACCTGCCCGGTCTTATCTTCCGGTGTAAAAGGTTCACCATCGGTAGCGGTGAGACTGAACGCAAGGTCCGGCATCAAGCCCTTGATGCTCTTGGCGTTCCAGTCCGTATCACCGTTGCTGCAGCCAGCTAGCGCCAGCAACAGAACCAGAGCGCCCAGAACGCGGATGGCGCCAGTCATGCCGCTACCTCCTCGGCTTCGTTAGCCGCTTGTTGGTTTCTGCTGTTACCGTCGTCGCGCATCATCCGGCCGATCACAATCAGGATGGCGACGCCGCTCATCATGGCCGGGGGAATCCAGGTGAGAACCCCCCCGAGCATCTGGTCGGTTGCCGGGGCCATGGGCCAGGCCCGCCCGCAGACTTCATAGACGTCATAGACCATTTCCCGCGAGAATAGGATCCAGGCCCCGAGCGCGCTCTGCGGTGGAATGATCACAACCAGCAGGATGATGCGCTTGCCGTAACCCAGGACTCGCTGGGTATGCGGCGAACGCGGGTCCAGGATCAGCCACCAGAACAGCAGCCCGTCCAGCAGCATGGACCAGTTCATGAGCCAGTAAAGCGGGCGGCTGAGCATGGCGTCGAAGTGCAGCTCCGGCGTCAGCCAGAGGTAGATCAGCCCCACGAACAGGGTGGTGGCGATCACGGGCTGCTGCAGCACCCGGTAGGCCATTTTGATGGGCCACAGTATGGCATCCAGCCACCCCGGAACCTGGCGCGCCCAGAAGCGCATTAACGCCAGTGGGTTGGAAAGCACCATCAGCAGCGGCCCCAGGTGATGGAGCACCAGGTGCTGGCCGCGATGGATGAAGAACATGTACTGGGCGTAGTAATCGAAGCGAGTGTGCATGACGACATAGCACAGCAGCAGTCCCAATAGGAACGTCATGAGCCGCAGTGCGCCGGGGCGTTCGTTCGAAGGGAGCCAGACCAGGCCCTGAAGGTACATGGTCAGAACCACCACGAACACGATCAGCGTCAGCGGCGAGAAGTCGTAGGGTAGGAGGTAGTGGTACCAGCTCATGGGCAACCGGGCCATAGTGTGTTGCGGCCTGCAATAATACCGGAAGGTGAGCGGGTTTTCATCGCCCATGGCGGCCATGCCCTACGCACGACTACACTGGGTTTTGTTTTTACCAACTCAGGATGCCTGTTCATGACCGAGACTGATACACCATTCGACAAGACCTGGCCCATGATCGTCTATGCGCTCTACCTGGCCAGCCTTATTGCGGGTGTCACGGCGCTGATCGGTGTGGTCATCGCCTATGTGAACGCCAGCGCTGATGACGAACGCCTGAGAACCCATTACCGGTTCCAGATACGCACCTTCTGGATTGGCCTGCTGTACACCGTGCTGGGAACGCTTACCATGGCCGTCGGGATAGGTTGGATGATCCTGATCTGGGCGGTGGTCTGGTTCCTGATCCGCTGTGTGAAAGGTATGGTGGCCCTGAACGAAGGGCGGGCCCACCCGGATCCGACCAGCTGGCTTTTTGGCTGATCCACTCAGTGGGACAGGGCGCGGAAGTACAGGTGCGCGCTCTGTTTGCTGAACTGGAGGGTGCGGCCCGAGAGGAAGCGCACCTCGAAGGCGGTGTCGGTTTCGCGTACCACACCGCCGGTGCCGTAAAGCACATGCTCCACTTCCCGGGCCTCCCAGATGGGCCGGGCCTGCGCCTCGCCCTCTTGCGGCGCGGTTTCTGGTAAAGGCGACTCCAGTGCCACGCTGTGTAATCGGGCATAGCGCTGGGCGATCCGGGTAGCGGGTTTGCTGAGTGTTATTGACGCCTGCTCTCCTTGCGTCAGGGCTTCGCCCAGCTCCCGGCTCAGGCTGAATGCGCATTCCGCCACAAAGCGGCTGGGCAGGCGTTCCGGGTCTGAGCCGTCCGTTGTCAGAAGGTGCAGGTGCTCTTGCGTGCGCGTAATGCCGACATAGAGCAGGCGCCGCTCGCTCTCCAGCAGTGCATCCAGATCCGCACTGCCGCGCGCCGTATAGGGGAATGTCTTCTCCTGCAGGCCGGGGATCACCACGGTTGGCCATTCCAGGCCTTTCGTGCGGTGAATTGTGGCCAGATGGACGCCTGCCTGCTGGTTGGAGCCAGCACGCGCTTTCAGGTCCCTGAGATGACGCAGCGCTGTGGGGGCGTCCAGGTTCAGGCTCGCCAGATAGCGCTGGAAGCCGGTAACGGTACCGATGCGCTCATCCGCCTGCTCATGGGTGAGCGCCAGACTGCGGATGCCTTCGAACAGTTCGGTGGCGGTGGCGTAGTCCTCAAGGAGTCGGTGGGCTGGTCTGCGGCTGCCCTCCAGTGCTGCCAGAGCCTCTCCCAGTTTTCGGACCTTGCGTGCCGGAAGCGGCTTCCAATCGCTGGTGTCCAGCTGCTGCAGTACCTGCCCCCAGTCCCGTGTGAAGGCGGCGAGCTGGTCGGCAATGGCGTTGAGCTCCTGCTCCTTCAGGCCACAGTGCGGGAAGCGCAGTACCTGCTGGAAGCACTGGCGGCGCTCAGCCCGGGCTGCGTCACCGGGGTCGCGGTGTTCGCTGGCGGCCAGTGCCAGCAGTTCCATCAGCCCCGCCACTTCGCGGGTGAAGAGCGCGCCCTTGTGGGCATCAATGCGGTAAGGCACACCCCGGGCCAGCAGCCGTAGCTCGATCGGCACGCTCTGGCTCCAGACACGGACCAGCACCGCCATGCCCTCCAGCGCCTGCCCTGCCCTCTGGCGTTGTTCAGCCAGCCGCACCACGGCATCCGCGTCCTCGCGTACTGATTCCAGCTCAACAGTGGTCTTGGGGGTTCCCGGGTGTGAATGGCAGAGCACTTCCTTGCGATCATGGTTGTGGGCGATCAGATGGTTCGCGAGCAGCGCCACCCGGTGGCCGTAGCGGAAACTGTAGGACAGACTCAGTTCGACCGGTTCCGGGAATTCCTCCCGGAACCGTGAGAGGATGAATTCCGGCCGCGCGCCGCGGAACTCATAGATGGTCTGATCCGGGTCGCCCACAACGGTAACGCGCGCGCGATCCCCGGCCACCACCTTCAGCAGCAGGTGCTGGATCTCATTGGTGTCCTGGTATTCGTCCACCAGCACCATGTCCATCTTGTTGGCGACCAGTTCCCGCAATTGCGGATGCTGGTGCATCGCCACCACCGGCTCGTAGAGCATGTCCGCGAAGGTGATGCGCCGGTGGTCTTTCCGCCACTGCTCAAAGCTGTGGTAGAGATCCAGCAGGTAACGGTGCTTTGGCTCAAACCCGAGGGCCTCGAACACCGTTTCGGCGCTGTCGAGAGTGGTTTTGACGCGGTCGATAAAGGCCGTGGCTGTTTCCACGAACTCTTTCTTGCTGCGCCTGATTTCGTCCTGCAGGTCTTCCGGGGCGAGGCGCAGCGTCAGTTGCCAGGCCTGGAAATTCACCTCCTGCTCGCTCAGCACGTCGCCCTGCCAGGCGGGCAGGTAACCCTCGCGCACAAAACGGCGGTACAGGCGCAGGCCCATGGCATGATAGGTTCGGATCTCGGGAAGCTGTAGCCGGGTTTCAGCGGTGATGGTCTGCAGTTTGGCCTGGAAATCCGCCCGGGCGCTGCGGTTGAACATCAGGATCAGAATACGCGCCGGGTCATGGCCCTGCTCCAGCAGGTAACGGATGCGCCAGGCGAGCGTGGTGGTCTTACCGCTGCCGGCTACAGCAGTGATCACGCAGTGCTGGTTATCGAGGGTGACGACCCTGTTCTGTTCGTCCGTCAGTGACATCATCTGGGGGACCTTCCGGCGGCGGCATCCATTGTAACGCCAGCAGAGGCAATGAGGGTAATGATATGAGTGAACCGGAAAGCATTCAGCGCAACGTGCTGGGCGAGCCCCTGAAGGCGTGCGGCTATGATCCCATGACCGGGTTCTACCGGGATGGCTGCTGTCATGTGGGGCCGGAAGATAGGGGCGTGCATGCGGTCTGCAGTGAGGTGACCGAGGCGTTCCTGGAATTCTCCAGCGCTCGGGGCAATGACCTGGCCACGCCCAATCCCGCCTTTGGCTTCCAGGGGCTGACCCCCGGGGACCGCTGGTGCCTGTGCGCGGCGCGCTGGAAGGAGGCCTATGAGGCTGGCTGTGCGCCTAAGCTGGTACTTCAGGCCACGCATGAAGCCATGCTTGAGTATGTGGACTTCGCGGCCCTCAAAGCCTATGCCGTGGATCTCAACTGAGCATGGAGCCTGAACTCAGCCGCTGGCTGGCCGACGCGGTTCCTGCTCTCAGGGCACTGCGCCACCGTGCCGTGCTGGTGCTGGCCGGCCCCGCCGAGTGGGGCCGAACCCTGGCGACCGAGGTGGCGCAGTGCCTGCCAGGCGATGGCCTCTGGGTGAGTGATACGGACCCCCCTCGGGGCATGGCACAGTGTACCGGCGCCCAGGCCCGTCAGTGGCTGGGGCGGGATCTGTCGCAGATTGTGTGGGACAGCCATTCGGGCACACACCCGGCCGGGCTGGGTGCGGTCAGCGGAGCCCTGGTCGGCGGTGGGCTGCTGGTCTGGCTGGTGCCGCCGCTGGCGGCATGGGCGCAAGGGCCGGACCCGGACTACGACCGCCTGCGCCACCATGCGCCGCCTTACCGGTTCCTGGCCCGCCTGTCACGGCTGCTTGGGGCGGCGGCAGAGCAGCCACCCAATGCCCTGGTTACCCCGCACGCGGCTTTCGTTGGGGCGCCGACGAAGCCAGCAGAGGCGCGACAGCCCCCGCAGGGGCCTACCGGCGATCAGAGGCGGGCTGTAGAGGCGATTATGACAATGCGCCAGGAAGTCAGGCCCGCGCCCGTGGTCCTGCGCGCTGACCGGGGGCGGGGTAAGTCTGCCGCACTGGGCATGGCTGCGACACAGTTGGTTTGTGAGTGGGGTAGCCAGATCTGTGTGACCGCTGCCCGACCCGCCGCTCTGGCGAGCTTCTGGGCTTTTGTGACGCCGGACTGCCAGGACGCTGTTGTGTTCCGTGCCCCGGATGAACTGCTGCGTCAGCCGCCGGTGGCTGACGTACTGATGGTGGATGAGGCCGCGACGTTGCCGGTCTCCATGCTGACGGCCATGACAGCGCGCTGGCCAGCGTCGGTGCTGGCGACCACGGTCCATGGTTATGAAGGGACCGGCAGGGGCTTTGATCTGCGCTTTCGGGGTGTTCTGGATGCCCGTTCTCCGGGCTGGCGGCGGGTAACGCTGGATGAGCCCATACGCTGGGCCGCAGACGATCCACTGGAAGCGCTGATGAATCAGTTGTTGTGCCTGGATGCGGATCCCCCCGCGCCTGGTGCTACCGGTGAACCCATCGACTACCGGATGATTGCGCAGGACGCGCTTTTGCAGGATGAACGGCTTCTCAAAGCGGTGATGGGTCTGCTGGTCAGTGCCCATTACCAGACGTCGCCGGACGATCTGCGCCAGCTTCTGGACGATCCGGAAACAGTCATTGTCGCGGCGTTTCAGGGCGCCGACCTGGTGGGCGTGATCTGGGCGCTGCACGAGGGTGGGCTTGATGCGGAACTGGCGCGAGCGGTCTGGCGGGGCGACCGCCGGCCCCGTGGTCATCTTGCGGCGCAGTCGCTGGCCTTTCAGGGGGGTGACCCGGAGGCCGCCCGGAGGCGATACCTGCGCGTGACCCGCATTGCCGTGCATCCGGACTGCCGCCGCCAGGGTGTCGGGTTGCAGTTGCTGGAATCGTTGCAAGCGTTGGCGCGGAGCGCCGCTGTGGATGCAATCGCCGTCAGCTTTGGGGCGACACCAGAGCTGCTGGTGTTCTGGCGGCAGGCTGGCTTGCGGCTTCTTCGCCTTGGGATCCGGCGTGATGCGGCCAGCGGTACCCATACTGCGCTACTGGCTAAGCCGCTCACCCGCGAGGGAGAGGCCCTCTGCCAGTCCCAGGCGGAACGGTTTGCGGCGCATTGGCCCTGGCTGTTGCCGGCACTTGAGGGAGTTGAGCCCGAGGTGCAGGCGCAAGTGGAGAGGATGATGCCCGAGCCCTATGGGCCGACCGCCGACGCTCTGGGTGAGGCCGACAGGCGTGAGATCGAGGCTTTTGTTGAGGGGGCACGGGAACTGGCGGTTTCCCGGCTGCCATTGGCTCGTCTTGCCGGGCAGGTTCCGTCTGTGGTCGAGAGCTGGACCCGCACGGAACGCCAGCTCTGGCAGAGAGCGGTCCACCAGGGCGCGGACTGGGCCACATTACGCCAGGAAGGGCTGGTGGCAGGGCGTCGACCCGGCCTGAAACAGCTCCGGGTCCTGGCAGGATTGCTTGTTGAGCAATGGTCGCGGAGCGGAGTGTGACCGCTTCGGTTTCATCCGCCGGGTCATCTGCGAACAATGGGCAAAAACCCGTTCCCGGAGTAACCGATGAGCCCACGCACCCTGAATCCACTGTTTGCCCTGCTCTTTCTGGGCTCTCTGGTGCTTGCCGGCTGCGGCAGTTCGCCCGGACCTGACCGCACTGAAACGCAAACGGATGCCAGTACGACCCTGATGCAGGCCGCCGCCGAGGGCGAGCAAGGCCGCGTGGCATCGCTGGTGGCCGAGGGCGGCCAGGTCAATGCCATGGGCCCGAAAGGCACACCGCTTTATCAGGCTGTTGATTCAGGCCATGAAGAGACAGTCTGGTTTCTGCTGCGCGAGGGAGCGGACCCTGATCGTGGCCTGGAGGGCGGCATCACGCCGCTGATGGCGGCCGCCGCAGCAGGTCATGGCCGCATCATGGAGATGCTCATCCGTGCCGGCGCTGATGTGAACGCACGCAGCGATGCGGGGGAGACGGCGTTGACCTACGCGGTGCTGAACAGCCAGCTCGTGGCTACAAACCAGCTGCTGCGCGCCGGCGCGGAGGTGGATACGGTCAACGAAAAAGGCGAGTCCCTTTTAATGCGCGCGGTCGCCCGCAATGACCTTCTGCTCACCGGTGTGGTACTCGATGCCGGGGCGGATGTGGATTACGAGGCGCCGGATGGCCGCACCGCAATGGATGTGGCGCGCGCCAATGGCAACCCTGACCTGGTGATGCTGCTCAGCAACGCCGGTGGCGACTGAGTCCGGCGCTACAGGTCCCGCAACGGATGCTCGTCTTCCGGCCAGGGCGGTGTGAAGTGGGAGCGGATCCAGCCTGCTGGCACACTGGCAACATCTTTGTGGGTCCAGCGCGGGGCGTGGTCTTTATCGATCAGCCTGGCACGAACACCCTCCAGAAAATCGCGATGGCGGGTACAGTGCACCGCCACGGTCAACTCCATCACGAAGATATCGCGCAGGCTCTGCTGCAGGCCGCGGTGAAGCTGTTCAAACACAAGGTGTGCGGATACCGGGCAGCCAGTACGCAGGTTGTCCTGGGCTGCCTGGAACCAATCGGACTCGGTTGAGGTGTTGAGAATGGCATTGACCACGGCAACCACATCCCGCCCCCGGCAGATCCGGCTGATGAACTGTTCGTGTTGCGCCAGATTGGATTCCGAGAGGTCCAGTTGGTACTCAGCCGCAAAGCTCTGCAGGGTTTCCAGCAGGTGGCGGTCATTGGTTTCCGGGGAGTGGCTCCAGGCCTGCTCGCGCAGATGGCCCATCAGTTCTTCAAAGCCGCTGTTGGGCACAGCGTAGTCGGCAAAACCCACGCGCAGCGCATCCGCCACGTTCAGTGTGGCGCCGGTCAGGCCCATGAACATGCCGATGCTGCCAGGCAGGCGATTAAGGAAGCGGCTGGCCCCCACATCCGGGAAGAAACCAATACTGATCTCGGGCATGCCCATTTTCAGGTCCGGCGTGACCATGCGGTAACGCGAGGCGTTCATCATGCCCAGACCACCACCCATCACGACACCCTGACCCCAGCAGACCACGGGTTTGGGATGAGTGGCGATGGTGTAGTCCATGCGGTATTCCGCGGCGAAGAAGCGCTCGCCGTCATTGCCCGGGCGACCCTTGGCATTCTGGATTGCCTCGTGCACCGAGCGCACGTCGCCGCCGGCGCAGAAGGCTTTTTCGCCGTTGCCGCAAAGCACGATGACGCGCACGTCGTCATCCTCGGCCCAGGCATCAAGCTGCGCCTGGATGGCCTCGATCATTGTTAGCGTCAGGGCGTTGAATTTGCGGGCATTGTTGAGGGTGATGAGCCCGAGCGCGCCTTCCTGGCAGGGCTGCTTCTCAAAGAGGACAGAATCCTCGGCCTGGTTCTGCGCTTTGTCGGCGCCCATGGGCGTGCCTCCTGTCTACTGCATTCGCCGTTGGGTACGAGCTCTCATCCTACCGCAATTGTTCCGGGGCACCAATCGGGCGGGGGTGCGTGGGCGTGATCAGCCGTTATAATACGGGCTTCGGGAGTGGGGAGGTATGCATGCGGAGTATCCTGGCTGTTGTGGCTGCGGTGGCGTTGACGCTGGTTTTCTTTTTTGTGGGCCAGACACCGGCTGGTGATCCGGAGGCGGGCGAGGCGCTGGCGAGTGGTTGCGCGTCGTGCCATGGCAGTGACGGGATCGCGTCGGTGGATCGGTATCCCTCGCTCGCGGGGCAGAATGAAGGCTATCTGCTCAAAGCGCTTCAGGCTTACCAGAACGGCAACCGACGTGGCGGGCAGGCGACCGTGATGCATGGGCAGGTTTCCGGTCTTTCCAAGAAGCAGTTGCGGGATCTGGCGGCTTACTATGCTGCGATGCCCCGAACCGGGGCCAAGTAACTCAGAGGCGATAGCCACCTCATAATGACATGACCCGCCGTACGTCCAGATTATGATCCCGAGGGTCGATTGCTTTGACGATCTGATCCTGTGTGCCGGGCGCGGCGAGATCCAGTCTCTCTATGGGGATCAGCTGCCGAAATTGGGTGTTGTAGAATACCCGCAGCACGGGAAGCCGCTGATCCTCAGGGTTGGTTTCCATAACAACGCCCAGCTTGGCGCTTTCAAGCAGGACGACGGTGCCGACGGGGTAGATCCCGATACAGCGTATGAATTCCCGCACCAGGCTGGGGTCGAGGTGGTCACCGCTCCACTCCAAAAGCCGTTTCAGGCCCTGTGTGGGCGTAATGCCTTTGTGGTAAACGCGATCGGCAGTGATGGCATCGTAGACATCGGCGATTGCCGCCATGCGCCCGTACCGCGAGATTTCTTCACCCGTGAGACCGGCCGGATAGCCTGTGCCATCCAGGCGTTCGTGGTGCTCAGCGGCGGTCAGAAGCGTTAATTCACCCACACCCTCACTGTTCATCAGGATGTCACGTGAGTGCGCCACATGCTCCTTCATCACCTGGAATTCGCGTTCTGACAGTTTGCCGGGTTTGTGCAGGATTTCGTCGGGCGTGAGGATCTTGCCGATATCATGCAGCAGCGCTCCCACGATGATCTGTTCCATAATCTCATGGCTCAGCCCCAGCCCTTTGCCGAAGACCGACATTAAAACGCTCAGGTTGACTGAGTGTTCCAGCAGATAGTTGTCTTTTTCGCGAATCCGGCCTAGAGCGCTCAACGCGTTGGGATTACTGAATACTGATTCTTTCAGGTCGTGGGCGAGGTCGTGGATGGGCGCTACGTCGACGGCTTTCCCCAGCTTGACGTCCTGCATGAGGTTATCGACCATTGACTGGGCCTGATTGTGGACCTCACGGGCCCGGCCCATTTCTTCGTCCAGCGCACGGGACTTTATGTCTGAGGGAGCGGATTCGGCAGCGGTCTGCAGTGCCGCTTCGTTCTTGCGATCCACTTCAAAAGCGGGCTCAGCATCATTGCTGTCCAGCCCTTTGGCGGTATCGATATAGACGTACTGGGCACCCAGTTTCTGGATGCCCGCAATCGTCTCGTCGCGCCGGATGAAGCCCCGGCGCTTTTCCTGATTATGGGGGATCCAGTCGTTGTTGAGGTCTGTGATGAACATTCCGAGCCGCAAAGAGCCAACGGGCAGTCGCTTGATCATATCGGCTTTGTTGTCTTTAGGGATTCTGCCTGTAGACTAGTCGAATCCTCTTTAAAAAAACAGCGTGCCTCCGTTACGGGCAGTAAGCCGGTCCGTGCTGCTCTAACCCGCGTTGTCGATGATCCGGTAGCAGGGCTTGTATTCCTGGCCGGGGAGTTTCATGCGGTTCTGGGCCACGAAGGCGTCGAGCATGGTCTCTAGGGGCTTGAGAAAATCAGGGTCGCCTTCGATCTCGAACGGGCCATATTCTTCAACCTGTTTGATGCCATCGGCTTTAACGTTGCCGGCGACGATGCCGCTGAAGGCGCAGCGCAGGTTGGCGGCAAGGCGGTGGGGCGCCTGGTCTCGGCTGAGATTGAGCGCGCGCATGCTGTTGTGGCTGGGCTCAAACGGGGTCTGGAAGATGGGGTCGACCGTGAGCATCCAGTTGAAGTAGTAGGCATCGCGGCTATTGCGGCGGTAGTCGCGCACGGTCTGCATGCCTTCGTTCATGGCCCTCGCCACTTCCTCCGGGTCGTCGATGATGATGCGGTAGCGGCTAGCGGCCTGGTCGCCAAGGGTGTTGCGGATGAACTGGTCGATCATCTCGAAGTAATCGGCGTTTTCCTTTGAGCCGCTGAGAATCAGCGGGAACGGGAGATCCACGTTCTCGGGGTCCAGCAGAACCCCGAGGAGATACAGGATTTCCTCGGCGGTGCCTGCGCCGCCCGGGAATACGACAATGCCGTGGCCGGCGCGGAGGAAAGCCTCCAGGCGCTTCTCGATGTCCGGCATGATCACGAGTTCGTTCACAATCGGGTTCGGCGCCTCGGCGGCGATGATGCCGGGCTCTGTGATGCCCAGGTAGCGGCCACTGTCGATGCGCTGTTTGGCGTGGGCGATGGTGGCCCCTTTCATCGGGCCCTTCATGGCGCCAGGGCCGCAACCGGTGCAGATGTTAAGACCGCGCAGCCCGAGTTCGTGGCCGCAATCCTTGGTGTAGTCGTACTCGTCCCGGCTGATCGAATGGCCGCCCCAGCACACAACAATACTGGGCTCGTGTTCCGCGCGCAGGATCTCGGCGTTGCGCAGGACCTGGAAGATGAGGTTGGTGATGTCTTCTGATTGTTGCGGGTTGTACCAGCCGGCGGTGGCGAGTATCGAGTTAGCGTAGACAATGTCGCGCAGCACGGAAAACAGGTGCTCGCGGATGCCCCGGATCATGTCGCCGTCGACAAAAGCACTGGGCGGGGCATTATGGAGTTCAATCTTGATACCGCGCGGCTGCTGCAGCAGAGCCACCTCGAAGTCATGGTAGGTTTCCATGATGGCTTTGCTGTCGTCACTGACGGTGCCGCTGTTGAGCACGGCCAGGGCGCACTGGCGGAACAGGTGGTAGAGGCCGCCCTCGCCGTCGTCCTTGAGCTGGTTCACCTCCTTGCTGGAGAGGATCTCCAGGCTGCCTTCGGGGGAGACGCGCGCGTGTACGCCTTGTGGGGACATAGTATTAGCCCTTCGGTGTCGGTTAAAATCCCGCCTCTGCCGAACAGGGCGCGATCCAAGCCAACTAGTGTTACCCATGGTCCATTACCTCATCAAGATTTCGCCGGAAATGGCGGTTAAATCCAATCCCGTTCGGCGTAAGCAGTTGCGCCAGATGCGGCGCAATGTACGCCGGATGATGCGCCAGGTTGATGAACGCATTGAGGTGCGTCCGGGCTGGGATCGGATCGACGTGTATGTGCCTGGCGAGGATCCGGACGCCGAGCAGCGGCGTACGGAGGAGCATCATGAGGACGCCGGTCCGGGTGAGCGGGTTGTGCATTACCTGCAGCGCATGCCCGGCGCCCAGTTCATCCTGCTGGTGGACGATCTGCCCTGGCAGAGCTTTGAGGATGCGGCCGAGAAGGTCACCGACGTTTACCGGGAAAGGCTGGAGGGAAAAACCTTCGCCGTGCGCGTGAAGCGCCGGGGGGCGCACAGCTTCAGCTCACAGCAGCTGGAGCAGCACCTGGGCGGGCACCTGCTTAAGCATACGGGCGCTTGCGGGGTGAACCTCAAGAATCCAGAGATCGCTGTGACGCTGGAGGTCAAGCGTGAAAGCCTGGTAGTGGTGCGGCGGCGCTACGCAGGCCAGGGTGGGTTTCCAGTCGGGACCCAGGAGCCGGTGCTAACGCTGATATCGGGTGGTTTCGACTCCGTCGTGTCCTCCTACATGGCAATCCGGCGGGGGCTGCAGACCCATTTTCTATTCTTCAATCTGGGCGGCACGGCTCATGAGGCGGGCGTCCGTCAAATGGTACGCCATCTCTGGTCAGACTACGAGTCCTCCCATCGGGTCTATATGATCTCGGTGCCCTTTGAAGGCGTGCTTGGGGAACTGATGACCTGCATCAACACGTCATACCGGGGCGTGGTGCTCAAGCGGCTGATGCTGCGGGCGGCCGAACGCATTGCCAATGAAATGCATATCTCCGGCCTGGTAACCGGCGAGAGCATTTCGCAGGTTTCCAGCCAGACCCCCCTCAATCTGGGACTGATCGACCAGAGTACGGATATGCTGGTTATGCGGCCCCTGGTATTCATGAATAAGGACGAGATCATCGATACTGCGGACCGGATCGGTGCTTATTGGATGGCGGCGAACATGCCGGAGTATTGTGGTGTGATTTCGGAGCGGCCGACAACCAAGGCCAGAAGGGGCCGTACTGAGCGCGATGAGGCCTTTTTTGACGACGCGGTACTGGATGCTGCCGTGGCCAATCGCACTATGGTACCAGTGGACCAGATTCTGGAAAGTGAGGTAGGCGTTGATGACGTGCCACGGGTGAACACGCCCTCACAGGGCGATGTGATTATCGATATCCGCCATCCCGGTGAAGCGGCGGACGCACCGCTGACGCTCACCAACAATGAGATCCACGCCATCCCTTTCTATGAGCTGAATCAGCGCTTTACGGAGCTGGATAGCAGCAACCGCTACCTTCTCTATTGCGATGAGGGCAGTATGAGTACCTTGCACGTGGGTCACCTCATGGCGGAGGGCTACCACAACGTCGTGGTTTACGAGCCGCAGGACTGATCCCTGTCCTGCAGGTTTCAGATCCTGAACTGGCCAACCACCTCTCTGAGACGCTCCGCCATTGAGGCAACCTCATCACTGGCGCGGTTGGTCTGTTCGGTACCGGAACTGCTTTCCTGAGCGGCCTCCACAATCCGGGTCACGTTCTGGTTGATCTCCTCCGCAGCCTGGCTCTGTTCTTCGGCTGCAGTGGCAATCTGGGTGACCTGGTCACTAATGGTTGACACCGACTCCTCAATAGAAGTCAGCGAGTCTTTGGCGCTTGAAGCCCGCTGCTGATTGTCGTTCGAGCGCTCTTTCGCCTGCTTCATGGTTGCCACCGCCTTATTGGTCTCCGAGATCAGGCCATCAATGATGCCCTGGATCTCCTCGGCGGATTTATTGCTGCGCTGGGCGAGAGCGCGGACCTCATCCGCAACGACGGCGAAGCCGCGCCCCTGTTCGCCCGCCCGTGCTGCTTCAATGGCGGCGTTCAGAGCGAGCAGGTTGGTCTGCTCGGTGACCGAATGAATGACGTCGAGGACGGTCTTGATCTCCTGGCTGCGCTCGGAGAGCTGGCCCACGACCGCCGTCATGTCATCCAGCTCGGTGCCCAGCGTCTCCATGGCCGCGGCGTTTTCGGCAACCACTGTGCCGCCCTCCCGGGCTTTGGCATCCGCATCCGAGGCGGCATCAGCAACCTCGTTACCATTACGCGATACCTCCTGCACTGTGGCCGTCATCTCATTGATGGCGGTGGCGATCTGGTCGGTGTCGTTGCTCTGGCGCTCAACCGTCTGACGGGTTTGGGTGGCGATGTTGTTCAACTGTTCCGCGGCGGAGGCGAGACTTTGAGTGGTACCATCCACATCCTGAATGGTCTCTTGCATTCTCTGGACGAACGCGTTGAATTGCCGGGAGAGCTGGCCGATCTCATCGTTTGTTTCCTCGGGTAATCGCTGCGTCAGGTCGCCTTCGCCGGCGGCGATGTCGTACATCCGATTGGTGACTTTGCGAATGGGGCTGGTCAGATAGCGCGCCAATGCCACCGCGATGCCGGCGGAAACCAGGATCGCCAGAAGCCCCATAATCGCGATTTGCCACGCCATTGTGTTGGCGCCGGCCATCATTTGTTCTCTTGGAATGAGTCCCATGAACCGCCAGCCCAGTTCCGGTGAGGTGAAGACGGTGGCCTGATAGGCAGTGCCATTCAAGGTTACGGTGCGGCTGTCTTCATCCATGCTGGCGAGTTTCGATAGGGTGCTGTCTTCGAGTTCGTCCACGTTATTGAAGTTGGTGTCCGGAGCCAGGGGGTTGGCGAGGATGGTTCCGTCTTCTTCCACAAGCACAAGGCGGCCGCCTTTGCCGAGCTCGATGTCATTGACCATTCCCATGAGGCCTTTCAGTGACACATCAATGCCGATGGCACCAACGAACTCACCCGCTTCGTCGCGCACTTCGCTGGCGACACTGACCAGGCTGGTATCATCCGCCTCAAAGTAATAGGCGTCGGTCATGATGGTGGCGCTTGAGGCATTCTTGACTTTTTTGTACCAGGGCCGTTCACGGGGGTCATAGGGCGCGCCGCTGGCGCCGATGGGCCATTGCACAAACTCACCGTTGCGGCTGCCGAAGTAAACATAGGCGAGACCGCCCTTGGTCTCGGCGTAGCGCTTGAACAGCCGATACATCATGGCTTCTTCAAAGCTGTTTTTCTGCGGCGTCATCTCGCCCGAGCTGCTCGCATCCAGATAACGGGAAAGGTTGCCAACAGACTGCGCAATGCGGGTATCCGAAGCAAGGAATCGGGCTTCTTTGCGCATGGTTTGGAAGAACTGGGTGATGGAGTAGTCAACCTGCCGGATCTGCTGCAGGCTGGCTCTGACGGCGTCCTGTTCAGCGGTCTGGCGGGCCTGGTAGATGGCAAGCGCCGAAACGCTTGCGATCACTGTGATCAGTACGAGGATGAAAGTCAGAACCAGTTTCTTCGTGATGGACATGGCCGGTCCCCCCCCCAGCTGTATGCATAAGCTATTTATTGGAGCATAGCAGTATTCGCCTATCGTGCTGGGTTGTAGCGGTGCAATATGCGGTCGTAGTGAAGATGGCGCCTACGCCAATGTGCGCCATCGCGCTGAATGGGTGCCAGAAACAGGTATAAAGATCTCTATCGGACTGCTCCTGAGAGCCTGCTTGTCACTACAAAATAATTGAGAAGGGTTTTGGACAATGAGGGATGTTGAGGTGTGTTGGCTATTAAGAAACCACCACGCCTTTACACGGCATGGTGGCTTTTTCGCAAGTACTTAGTTGCTCAGGATGACATCGACGGAGTCATCCACGTCCGCAGGGTCGGCGTAGCCGATGCTGTTGGGCGTGGCGGCCACTTCATCAACCATCCGGGCGGAATCACCGACTTCGGTCGGCGGTTCGCCCTCGCCGGTGAAGGTCTGCTCGGCCCAGAACGACTTGAGCTGGGAATTGCTGCGGCCGGTAATCCAATCATGGAATTCGCGACGGATCGTGCTGCCTTCAGCAATCTCAAAGGGGGTCGCTGCATCGCTGCGGTTAAGATAAAGCGCGCGCACGTCGCTCTCGGATAGATTATCCGGACCGTCCGGATGCGCGATCACCACGACCTCCGCCATGCTCAAGGGTGCGGCGAAGAGGCCGGCAAGCGCCATCATGCGTAGTGTTTTCATGTCGGGGCTCCTTAAAATGCCGCGTCGAGCTTGAGGGTGTAAACGTTGGTGTGGTCGAAGCGGTTGCCTTGGCCAGTCGCAAAACTTGTTGCGTTACCACTCAAGCCGCCGGAGGTGTCGCCAAAGGCCCTTGAATGGGTCCAGTCCGCCTTGAGGGCGATACCGGGCATGGCATCCCAGCGTACGCCGAGGCTGTAATCCTCACGCTTTTCGTTGAACGCTGCCAGCGCGGCTGCGGGACTCGTTGGAGCGACAGGACGCTTGTCGTCATCCTGGGTTTCCACCCACGCGTAGGTGACGTAGGGCATGACGTCGTCGAACCGGTAGCCGAGAGTGGCATAGGCGCCGTCGCGTTCCGGGAACACCCCATCCGTATCGCGCCGGGTGATCTCCGAAACCGCCAGGATGTTGCCTTGCTCATACTCAATACCCAGTCCGTAGAACTTGCCGTCCTCGTCTTCAGTCGGAAGGTTGCCAATCGAGGTATCGGCGCGCGCGGCGACGCCTCGTACTGTCCAGGTGTAATCCGTCCAGGACACTACGGCGCCGGCTGTGTTGCGCAGCTCCGTTCCCCCGACCAAGTCCTCATTTTCGCTGTGCCCCGCAAAAACCTGAGTGCGGATCGGCTGGCCGAGAATGTCAAAGTTGTAAGTCACATCTGCCCCGGTAAAAGAGCTCAGTGACACCTGGTCATAGACGGCATCAGGGGCTTTGGCGAAGGGTTGCGCGTAGCCCAGATCCAGCGAGTCGGAGTACATAAACAGCGGAGTGCGCATTTTACCGGCGCGCAGGCGCAGCCCATTGTCCATCTTGTGACTTATATAGCCCCATTCCAGCTGGGTTTCCCATCGATCGCCCCCTGCCGCTTTCGGCTCCCCCCGGGACAGCAGCTGGAATGTGGCCTTGGTCTGCTCACTCAGGTCAAACGTACCCTGAACCGCGAACAGCGTTTGCGACCGGACCTCAGAATCCTCGGTTATTCCGGCGTATCCGGCATCATTGCTGGCGCGGGCATAGCCGGTGCTCATGAAACCGTTAATGCGGAAGTCACGGTCACGGGAATCGCGCATGTCCTGCTGGAGTCGCTCAAGTTCGCTTTCAAGGCGGTCCAGTCGCTCTTCCTGATCCTGGGCATGAGCGCCGGTAACGCCGGCGCTGACCAGCAGGCAAAGGGCCAGGCGGGACTTTGCTGTTTTCAATTGCTTCATGGTGGTGCTCCGTTTTGTGTTGTTGGGAGTTGCCGGGGTTACACACGGAACTGAGAGGCAATCTGGTGCAGGCGCTGGGTGATTTCCCGGCTGTCCTGGCTGGCCTTGTCCAGTTCCTGAGTTGTCTCAATGACCTGCTCGGCATTGCTGTGGATGTCCGAGATATTCGTTACAACGTCATTGAATGTAGCGGTCTGCTCGTGAGTGGCAGCCGCAATCTGCTCGTTGATACTGCTGATGCTTTCGACGTTCTCAAGGATGCTCTGGAGCACCTCCCCGGATTCACGCGTGGCATCGACCCCGGTCCGGGCTTTTTCGACGCTGCTCTGCATGGCCTTGACCGAGGATTCCGCAAGGTTTGAAAGCTCGGAAATCACTGTCTCGATCTCCTGAGCTGACTGCTGGGTGCGAACCGCCAGGTTTCTGACTTCGTCCGCCACGACCGCGAACCCGCGCCCGTGATCACCGGCCCGTGCGGCTTCAATGGCCGCATTCAACGCCAGCAGGTTGGTCTGTTCGGTCACGGTCTTAATGGTGTCAAGCAGCCCCGCAACTTTGTTGGAGTGGCTTTCAAACTGGTTAACGAGCTCGGCGCACTGATCAATTTCCTGCGCCAGATCCTGAATGGTCTGGACGTTGCCGGACACATGGTCCTTGCCGCGGTTCGCGTACTCCGCTGCGCCCTGTGTCTGCTCCGAGGCGTTGGTCGCAAAGTTGGCCACTTCTTCCACGCTCTTGACCAGTTCATCAACTGAATTACGCGCCGAGGCGATAGCTGAGGATTGCTCGTTGATGCGCTTCAGGTTTGTGCTGCTGGTCGCTGACAGCTTCTGCGAGACCTCTTCCAGACCCGCCACATCAGTGCTGATCGTGCTGAATGCTGTGTGGAGCTTTTCGATAAAAGCGTTGAAATGGGTAACCAGCTCTTTGAGTTCATCGCCACCGTCGTAGTCAATACGTGAGGTCAGATCGCCCTCCCCGGAGGCCATATCCCGCAGAGGCTGAATAACACGATTGAGGCTGTTCGTGATGGAGCGGGCAATGAGCAGGCTCAGAACCACAAGTGCGACGATGGCAATGGTTGCTATGGTCAGCCCCAGCGTGGTGCTTTGTTCCGTGGTTGTAACCGTGTCATCAATGGCTGTGTTGAAGTCGGACCGGGCCTGGTCGCGCAGTTCTTTCATATCCGCCTTAAGCTGCTTGAGACGATCTGAGTTGGCGGAGGCATCCTGGCTCAATGCGCTCATGTCCGCGTCGCCCTCAATGAACGCCGAGGCGATCCTCGTGGCTTCGCTGTAGTAGCGTTCAAGCTCTTGCGAAAGCCGGTTGAAGCGGTCCCGCATTTCAGGCGCGGTTGTTTTCAATTCACTCAGGTTATCCTGAATGGTCTTGTGGTAGGTCTCTGTCTCAGCCAGCTTATCTTCATTGCCTGTGGTCACGGCTGAGTTGATCTGAGCTTCCATTAACTCAAGTTGCCCGAGATTAACGGTTGCCAGCTCCATGGTGGGATAGAGCTCTTCGTCTACAAGGTTCAGGCGATCAGCGTTCTGGCTCTGGGTGTACAGGTTGAACCCCTGGGTCACGATCAGGGCTATAACGGTAATACCCACCAGAAGGGCAAGTTTCAGGGCAATTGAGAGTCTTTGAAGCATCGTCGTGTTCAACCTTTTTATTAGAGGCGAATTATATATTAACCGCCCGCTGAGCGTGGCCTTGGCATGTTGTCCTATTGTAAATCAGTCATCCTATTATTGTGGATCGGCTGAAGGTGTCTGCTCTTGAGTAAGGAGTTGCCGAAATCCTGCAGCCCTACGCGTGCTTGGCTCCATGGTTTACTTAAGGAATAGCAGTTCAGGTGCAGACTGCAATATTTGAGCTTAAGCGTACTGGATACCTGAACAGGGTTGGCTGTTATACTGGTGGACTTTCACCCCATTCACCGCTAAAGGGCCCAGAGCAACCATGGATGTCTCCTCCATCCTCGACCCCCTCAACGACGCGCAGCGCGAAGCCGTTACCGCGCCGGACAGCCACGTGCTGGTGCTGGCCGGTGCTGGCAGCGGCAAGACGCGGGTGCTGGTGCACCGCATTGCCTGGCTGATCCAGGTGGAGCAGCTGCCGGCCTCGAGCATCATGGCTGTGACCTTTACGAACAAAGCGGCGCGCGAGATGCGTGGGCGTATTGAGGAGATGCTCCAGATCCCGACCCGGGGCATGTGGGTCGGCACCTTCCATGGCCTGGCGCATCGGCTGCTGCGGGCGCACTGCCAGGATGCCGGGTTGCCGGAGAACTTTCAGGTTCTGGACGCGGACGACCAGCTGCGTCTGGTCAAGCGGGTGATGCGTGAACTGCAGCTGGATGAAAGCCGCTGGCCGCCAAAGCAGGCCCAATGGTTCATCAACTCCAGCAAGGATGAGGGGCTGCGCCCGGATCACATCGAGGACCACGGCGATGTGTTTACCACTACTCTGATCAACGTCTACCGAGAGTACCAGAAGAACTGCCAGCGCAGCGGCCTGGTAGACTTCGGCGAGCTGCTGCTGCGTTCCCATGAGCTGTGGCTGGAGAAGCCGGAGCTGCGGGCGCACTATCAGCACCGCTTCCGGCACATGCTGGTGGATGAGTTCCAAGACACCAACGCCGTGCAGTACGCCTGGCTGCGGGTGCTCAGTGGGGATCGCGTACCGCTGACGATCGTGGGTGACGACGACCAGTCCATCTACGGCTGGCGTGGCGCGCGCATCGAGAACATCCAGCAGTTCCAGCAGGACTTCGGGGGCAGCCGGATGGTACGCCTGGAGCAGAACTACCGCTCGACCCAGACCATTCTGGAGGCAGCTAACGCCGTCATCGCCAACAACCAGGGGCGCCTTGGGAAGGATCTTTGGACGGACGGCGAGACGGGCGAGCCCATCGATCTTTACGCCGCCTTCAATGAGCAGGATGAGGCCAACTACATCGCCGACACCATCAGCGACTGGGCCCAGCAGGGCAACGCCCGCTCCGAGTGCGCCATTCTCTACCGCTCCAACGCCCAGTCCCGTGTGCTGGAGGAATCGCTGCTGCGCCAGAGCATTCCCTACCGCGTCTATGGCGGCCTGCGCTTCTACGACCGCCAGGAAATCCGCAATGCCCTGGCCTACATGCGTCTGGTCAACTACCGCCACGACGACGCTGCGTTTGAGCGCGTGGTGAACATCCCCACTCGGGGCGTGGGCGCCAAGGCCCTGGAGACGGTGCGGGAAGCCGCGGGGCGCGAGGACGTCTCGCTGTGGCAGGCCACCGTCAACCTGCTTCATCACCAGTTGCTCAAGGGCAAGGCCCGCACCGGCCTGCAGGCGTTTGTGAACCTGATTGAACAGTTGGCGGACGACCACGAGAATCTGCCCCTGAACTCGCTGGCCGAACGGGCTGTGCGCGACACCGGCCTGCGCGACTACCACGGCAAAGAGAAGGGTGAGAAAGGCCAGGCCCGGGTTGAGAACCTGGACGAGCTGGTGGGCGCGACCCGTGAGTTCCGCGTTGAAGACGACCAGAACCCATTGAGCGAGTTCGTCGCCCGTGCCGCCATGGATGCGGGGGAATCCCAGGCCGAGGAGGATGAAGACAGCGTACAGCTCATGACCCTGCACTCGGCCAAGGGCCTGGAATACCCCATGGTCTTCCTGACCGGTATGGAGGAGGGGCTGTTCCCGCACAGCATGTCCGCCGAAGAGCCGGGACGCATGGAAGAGGAGCGCCGTCTCGCCTACGTAGGCATGACCCGCGCCATGCGCAAGCTCACCCTGACCTACGCGGAATCCCGCAAGCTCTACGGCCAGGAGCGGTTCAATGCGCCCTCACGGTTCATCCGTGAGATTCCGGATGACCATATGCGCGAAGTTCGACTGCGCAATACGGTGAGCCGCCCCACCATGTTCAGCAACGCCGGCTCCGCCGTAAGCAACGAAACGGAAACCGGCTTTCAGCTCGGCCAGCGCGTGGTGCACCCGAAATTCGGGGAAGGCATTGTGATGAACGCCGAGGGCGCGGGCAGCCACGCTCGGGTGCAGGTGAACTTTGCGGAAGGCAGCAAGTGGCTGGTCCTGGCCTATGCCCCTTTGGAGCCGGCCTGAGAGGACCTTAAACGGCTCAGACGACGCCGGATCTGTTGCAGAAGGCCGGGAGCTTTGGCATCCAGGGTCTGGCGGATGCGGGGGATGGCATTCTGGCAGGCGTCATAGCCTTCCCGGAACAGGGCATCACTCTGGTCCGGGTCGGTCCGGTCGTAATCGGCAAGATCAAGCGACAGCACAAAATCAGCCTCGGCCAATTGGGTGCGGGTATGGCTGTCGATGGCAATGTCGAAGGCTGTAATCAACGCGTCGAAGATACCGCCGGGCTGGCGCGGCCGCCGGCTGCCATTGAGATCAATCCCCATCACAAAGTCCACGCCCCGTGCTCTGAGCGGCGAGATCGGCACGTTCTCGACCAGGCCGCCGTCCACCAACAACTGCTCACCCCGTTCGATGGGGCTGTAAAGTCCCGGTACGCAGGCACTGGTCATGGCCGCCTCGGCCACATCCCCGCTATCTAGAACAACCCGGGTTCTTGAGGCAAGATCGGTGGCGATGAACGCCATCGGGCACGGCGCCTCGGAAAAGTCCCGCTCGCCGATGTGGCTGCGAACGAAATCACCCATCGCTGAGTTGTTCATGATGCCGTAGCGGGACCACCCGAAGCTGGACACTTGCCACCACTCCAGCTCCGAGCAGGCATCGCGAATGGCTTCCGGCGTGTGCCCAAAGGCATAGAGCGAGGCCATTATTGCGCCAATGCTGGTGCCCGTTATGTGCGTTGGGCGGAGACCATGCTCTTCCAGGGCTTTCAGTGCCCCCAGGTGCGCAATGCCGAAAACGGCGCCGCCGCCAAGGGCAAGGCCGAAGGTGGGTTCACGGTTGGTGAGGGGGAATTCAAATCGAGCCATGGGGTCTTTTATTGATCCGGTGATGGGATGCCAGTTGCTTATTGTCCAAAAATGGCAACCTGGTTGCCAGCGATAAATTGACACCGTGACCAACAGCGGCCTCAACCCAGAGGGCTTGAAACACCGGCAAAGCCCTGACCGAGCACGTGGGTGTAAATCTGGGTGGTGCGTATGTCCGAATGACCGAGCAGCTCCTGAACCGTGCGGATATCACTGCCTCGCCTGAGCAGTTCTGTTGCAAAGGTATGGCGGAAGGTATGGCAGCCCACCGGCTTCTGGATTCCGCTCTCGTGTACGCTTTGTTTGACTGCCTTCCGAACAGCGCTCATGTGGAGATGGTGTCTTACTGCCTTGCCTTGTCCGTCACGGCAGAGACCGTGTGAAGGGAATAACCACTGCCAGACGAAAGACGTTCCCGCGTTCGGGTATTTGCGACTGAGCGCAAAGGGCAGGGTAACGGGGAATGCATAATAATCCTCTTGCCCTTTCCAGTGTTGGTGGATCGAATTGATCCGCGACCGAAGCATGTCACGGAGCGTTTCGGGCAAAAGCGTTGTTCGGTCTTTACCGCCCTTGCCATCGCGGACGGTAATCACCGACGTTTCAAAATCAATGTCTTTGATGCGCAGGCGTACTGCCTCGGAAATACGCAACCCTGCGCCGTAAAGCAGACTTACAATTTCCCGGTGGGGCGATTCCAGGCGGTTAATGATCGCCATGGCTTCCGCATGTTTCAGAACAACCGGAAGCCGCGCAGGCTTCGTTGCCCGTACGGTATCACCGATCTCGCCCAAAGGCTGATTGAGCACCTTGTCGTAGAGAAAGACCAGCGCGTTAAGAGCCTGATTCTGCGTAGCTGCCGCAACGTTTCTGTGCACCGCAAGCCAAGTCAGGAAATCCCGCACCTCATTGGCGCCCATTTCGCCGGGATGACGCATTTGATTGAAACGAATGAAGTAGCGGATCCAGTACCAGTAAGACTTCTCAGTGCGAATGCTGTAATGGTTGAGCCGAATGACTTCACGGACTTGTTCCCTCAGACGCGGGCGACCCTTCTGCCGATCCATGGCCCTCTCCTTGAAAGCTGTTTTTATATACAGTATTATTGAATGAGCAGAAATGAGAGGTCAAGCGATTACACGCCTAGCGGACTTTCCTCACATAGGTTATTGTTCTTTAAAGGTCTTCAGGCGTTCATGCTCATGCCTGAAGGTGGAGTTATTGAGCGCGCAACGATATTGAATATCAGTGCCGGCACACTAATCTCTGTTAGCATCATTACATGGAATCCGGCATGTACGAACCAACTCAAAAAGGCAATCCATACCAGATCACCAAGGATCAACACATTCATACAGCGCACTGTATCGGGCTGTTTGAAAAAGATGGATATGTTCAAGTTAAAGAAATTGCTACTGGTGAAGTTCTAGAGAGGAAAAAGAGAGCAGCCATTTTCTGCGCAAAAAGAGCCTGGGATGAGAGGGCTGAGAAAGGCTACATGGCAAAGATTGAAGACGAATTTCATAAGCAGGTAGATAAGGCTGAAATAGGCGCTCAAAGGAACCATTTGGCCATTTCTACTTACCATCTTCTTTGGTTCTTGCGGCATCACTTTCACATAGGTTCTATCCCTGACATTCCTCTGGTTGGAATATCTGGTTCAGGTCTTAGCAAGGACCAATCAGAAATAGTTGAGAAAAAATGGGGAGGCCACATAAGGGATGAAGGGATTATGCCTTCTCGGTTCGCGGCATCAATAAAGATACAGCAACTGATTGAAATGAATATCGTGCAGTATAACGATATTCGCTGGGGTCTTGTCCAAGCAACGGAGGGAGAGTTTCTGGTTGCAGACTGCTACCAAGAACACTGTTTTATGCCCATCAGCCCCAAATTGGCATTCGTTTCACAGACGGAGGATGGCGATGTAAGCCGTGAGGATCTTGTGGCACTGAACAATACATCTGTTTCTAAGGCAACAAACTACTACTTTGCGCGAGATCTAGGAAAGTGCCATTTATGCTAACAATGCCAGGCACGGCGACGTCTACTACATTGCGGCTTCGCCTCCATTTCGTAGTCGCGCATGCTGGCGGCGTTAGTGCGAAATATAAGGCTGTGTATTAATGGAGAATGATAAAAGTTTTTGTCTACCCCTCATGTCAATGGATGAGGAGCGAAACCAGTTGTGGTCTTGTTTTGCGACTGCGACGTTCGCCTATGTATGTGGCTCGTTTTTCTTGGTTTCACCTGCTCATGCGCTGGTTGAAATGAACCAGAAACCTGTATACGTCGCTATCGATGAACCAATAACTCTCGCGGGTCATAGCATTATTAAAAATGAGGCAATGGATATTGCTGCGATAAAATTAAGTAATTCGACGGTAGATAAGATAAAAGACATTGTTTTATTTGTGACGCCTGAATTTGTCCACAACCATCCGCCCGGGAAAAGTGAGCAACGGTCTGAGGTGCTTGGTTTTCCGTCGAATCGTAATACTATGAAAACTCGTACGCACCGCGTTGGAAAAAGTGCGTTGCGATATACCGCAAATGATATCTCTGAAAGCTTCTTTCCTGATGACGAGTATATGAAAGAGCTTCATTTTGCTCTGGAGTACGACGAAAAAAATCTTTTGGATGAGGACTTAAATAGTACGCAGCCCAGAAAAATGCATGGAGTTAGTGGTGGGCTTATTTCAGAGCTCTTTTGGAATGATGCGCATATTTCTGGTCGAATCCAAGGTATTTTGCTAGGTGGCAAAAAAGCCAAGAAGGCTTTGATCGGTCTCCGATACGAATACATCCTGGCTTGGATCGAAGAGAACTTTGATGCATTTCCCGAAGCCCCGCACTAACAATACGGTCAACGGGACCGCTCTTCCGCGCCGCCTTCGGCTCTGCTCCAAAGCGGCCGGTTACCTAAGCGTTATACGAGAGGCCACTGATGCCGTCGAATGCCTACGATAAGTTTCTAAAGACGATTCGCCGGTGCGAAACGCTCACAAGCTCGTACGAAACTTTGCACAAGATGAATGCCGACGATCCAGACGTACCCGCCCCAAAGGACATTGTGCGGGGCGCGGTAGTGCTCGCAGTGGCGGCGTTGGATACATACGTTACGGATGTGTTTGCTGAGAAGCTTGTTGCATACCTCAAGCGGTATACGCCCGATCAGTCACTCATTGACCTCCTCAACGAAGCGGGACTCGACACCAAGGAAGCCCTGGTGTTGATCCGAATGGAGCGGCCGTACCGGAGAATTCGGACATTAATACAGCAATACTACTACTCATACACGACACAAAAATTCGAAGTCATTGATAGTATCTTCTTGCCGTATCGCCTGAAGAACCTCAGCGAGAACGCGGCCCAGAAGAGTGGCACACCCTCTACAAAGAGGTCCGTGGAAAAACTCGTAGAGCGGCGGCACGCGATCGCCCACGCCGGGGACTACAACGGTCATGGACGGATCGTAGACATCGACGAGGCGAGCATAGCAAAACGAATCAAACATCTTGAGAGGCTGGTTACGAGCATGGATGAAATCATATGCAATCGTATCTAGCGTATAACAAGTCGCTGGAGCCGACGCTCGCAAGCTCGCGCGGCTCAGCGTGCCGTTGTGTGGAATAAAACTGTGAATTTTGAGATTAGTCGTGACCAAGATTTCTTGGTGGAGCATTGCTACTCATGTGCGGTTCCGGGGTACCTGATCGTGACGCCAGTCCCCGAAGCACACTCGTTG
>NZ_JBEFNF010000004.1:0-244882 GCF_040196175.1 Salicola sp. Rm-C-2C1-2
TTCCAGCGTCAACGGGTTATCGAGGCTGCGAAAGCTGAAAACCCGCGCCGCTGGTCCGGTGATATTCGAAAACTCAGCTTGCCGGAATCAGTGACTCTGAATCCGGAAACGGCGGTCAATTGTTAAAGAGCTGATGACTTAAAAGCGACATCTACGTTGACAGACACCGTTCTCGTCGTCGTTGGAGCGCATCAGTTCCAGTTCGCCGCCGGCTTCCTGGCCTTCCTTGGGAAGGTAGGTGTTCACGCCGATGATGGGCAGGGTGCCGTCGTGTTTCTTGTGTTCGTACACCATGGATTCCTCCTGGATCTTGCCGCGCTGGTACATGGTGTCCATCGCGCCGAGCACGCCGCCGCGTTCGTTGAGGCGTTCGAATTCGGCCAGTACCGCTTCTTCCACCTTGTCCGTGAGCTGCTCGACGATGTGCGAGCCCTGCCAGGGGGTTTCGCAGGCGTTGAGGCCGAGCTCTCGGTTGATGATGAGCTGGATGGCGACGGCGCGGCGCACGGAGTCTTCGGTGGGGGTGGTGATGGCTTCGTCGAAGGCGTTGGTGTGCAGGCTGTTGCAGTTGTCGAAGAGGGCGTAGAGCGCCTGCAGGGTGGTGCGGATGTCGTTGAACTGGATGTCCTGGGCGTGGAGGCTGCGCCCGCTGGTCTGGATGTGGTACTTGAGTTTCTGGGAGCGGTCGCTGGCGCCGTAGCGGTGTTTCATGGCGCGGGCCCAGATGCGGCGGGCCACGCGGCCGATGACGGCGTATTCCGGGTCCATGCCGTTGCTGAAGAAGAAGCTCAGGTTGGGCGCGAAGTCGTCGATGCGCATGCCGCGTGAGAGGTAGTACTCGACGATGGTGAAACCGTTGGCCAGGGTGAAGGCGAGCTGGGTGACGGGCGTGGCGCCGGCCTCGGCGATGTGGTAGCCGCTGATGGACACGCTGTAGAAGTTGCGCACGTCGTGGTCGGTGAAGTACAGCTGCACGTCGCCCATCATGTGCAGGGCGAATTCGGTGGAGAAGATGCAGGTGTTCTGGGCCTGGTCTTCCTTGAGGATGTCCGCCTGCACGGTGCCGCGCACCTGTTTGAGGGTGTGGGCGCGGATGCGTTCGTAGGTCTCGGCGTCCACCACTTCCTCGCCGCTGATGCCGAGCAGGCCGAGGCCCAGGCCGTTGTGGCCCTCGGGGAGTTCGTCCTGGTAGACGGGGCGGTCCCGGTCGGCAATCCGTTGTTGCACGTTCTCCCACTGGCCGGTGTCGCGCAGGTGTTGTTCCACCTGCTGGTCGATGGCGGCGTTCATGAAGAAGGCCAGGATCGTGGGCGCCGGGCCGTTGATGGTCATGGAGACGGAGGTGGTGGGGTCGCACAGGTCGAAGCCGGAGAAGAGCTTCTTCATGTCGTCCAGGGTGGCGATGGAGACGCCGCTGTTGCCGACCTTGCCGTAGATGTCCGGCCGGGGCGCGGGGTTTTCGCCGTAGAGGGTGACGGAGTCGAAGGCGGTGGAGAGCCGCGCCGCGGGCTGGTTCAGGGCCAGGTAGTGGAAGCGGCGGTTGGTGCGCTCGGGGGTGCCTTCGCCGGCGAACATGCGCGTGGGGTCTTCGCCTTCGCGCCGGTAGGGGAAGACGCCGGCGGTGTAGGGGTAGTGGCCGGGGAGGTTTTCCCTTCCAAGGAAGCGCACGAGTTCGCCCCAGTTGTGGGTCTGGGGTGGGGCGACCTTGGGGATCTGGAGGCCGCTGAGGGTTTCCTTGTAGTTGTCGCCTTCGATGGTCTTGTCGCGCACCTGGTACTGGTAGCGTTCGGCTTCCACGCCGGCCTTGCGTTCGGGCCAGTGGCGGAGTTCCGCGAGCATGGTTGGGTCGAGCTGCTCCAGCGCCTCGTTGTACTGGCGGCGCAGGGTGGCGATGGCCTCGTTGTCGTGTTCGGTGTTGGCGAAGGCGGTGAGGGCTTCGGGCAGTTCCGGGTCTTTCAGTGCGTGCAGGGCGTTCCAGGTGGCCTGGGCCTGGTTGGCGGCCTCGGCCATGGTTTCGATGCGGTCGCGTTCGGCGCGGCTGTTTTCGGCGATGTCCGCGAGGTAGCGGGTGCGTTCGGCGGCGATCAGGGGGTTGCTGTCCGGCAGGGCCCAGTGGAAGCGCTCGGTGGCGTCCCACTGGAGCCAGTCGGCGAGGCGTGTGAAGAGGCCGCTGACGCCGGCGTCGTTGAACTGGCTGGCGTTGGTGGCGAAGACGGGAATCTGCTCGCCGTCCACGTCGAAGCGGTTGTGGTTGCGCTTCCACTGCTTGCGCACGTCGCGCAGGGCATCCAGGGAGCCGCCGCGTTCGAACTTGTTGATGACGATGACCTCGGCCAGGTCGAGCATGTCGATCTTTTCGAGCTGGCTGGCGGCGCCGAAGTCGCTGGTCATCACGTAGAGGGGCAGGTCGACCAGGTCGACGATTTCGGAGTCGGACTGGCCGATGCCGGCGGTTTCGACGATCACCAGGTCGAAGCCGGCCTGCTTGAGGTAGGCGATGGCGTTGTTGAGTTCGGCGCTGGTGGCGAGGTTCTGGCGCCGGGTGGCCATGGAGCGGAAGAAGGCGCGCTCGCTCTGGAGGCTGTTCATGCGGATGCGGTCGCCGAGCAGGGCGCCGCCGGTGCGTCGGCGTGTGGGGTCGATGGCGAGCACGGCCACGCGCTTGTCCGGGCAGAAGCGCAGGAAGCGGTTGAGGAGTTCGTCCGTGAGGCTGGACTTGCCGGAGCCGCCGGTGCCGGTGAGGCCGATGACCGGTGTACTGCTCTCCGGGATCGGGCGTTTGTAGTCGCCGCGTTCGATGGCGGAGAGGTCCTGGGCCAGGGCGGCGGTTTCCGATGGTGTCTGGGAGCGTTGCTGGTTGCGGCGTTGTTCGGCGCGCTGGATGACGTCGTCGATCATGGCGACGAGGCCGGTGGTCATGGTGTCGTTGGGGTGGTAGAGGCGTTCGACGCCGTAGGCTTCGAGTTTGGTGATTTCCTCGGGGGTGATGGTGCCGCCGCCTCCGCCGAAGACGGCGACGTGGCTGATGCCTTCTTCGCCCAGGCGGTCGATGAGGTAGCGGAAGTATTCGTTGTGGCCGCCCTGGTAGGAGGAGACGGCGATGGCGTCGGCGTCTTCGTGGAGGGCGGCTTTTACGATTTCGTCGACGCTGCGGTTGTGGCCGAGGTGGATGACTTCGGCGCCTTTTTGTTGGATCAGGCGGCGCATGATGTTGATGGCGGCGTCGTGGCCGTCGAACAGGGAGGTGGAGGTGATGAAGCGCAGTGGTGTTGTCATTGTTGTTCCTAGCCTGCTTGTTTGTTGCGGGCCGCCTGATGAACCGGCAATTGCTTTCAGTTTGCAGGGCAAAAGGGGGCATTTTCGATGGCGTTTAGGGTCACAACGATTGTCATCAAGTGACAGATCCGGTTCGGACCGGTGTGCGGTTTAAAAGGGGGAAATTGCTGCTAGACTGAAGGCACTAGCGTATTCTGTTATTCCAGTCATGGTTAAGAGGCGGCTTGATGAGTGACTCCTGGTCAATTCTGGTGCTGGAGGATGATGTCTGGATTCAGGAGCTGATCCAGACGCTGCTGGAGTCCCTCTACCCGCAGGCGACGGTTGTGATCACCGGTTATCTGGCGCAGGCTGAGGATTATTGGCAGGCGAACCAGCCGGTGCTGGTGATTGTGGACTGGAATCTGCCTGATGGATACGGCACACAGCTGATACGCACCATCCGCAAGACCGATAGCGCTACCCCTGTGCTGATGCTGACCGGCAGGGCCGACCGTGGGAGTGTGACAAAGGCGGCGAGGCTCGGGATTCAGGGGTTCGTGGCAAAGCCTTTTGAAGTGGAGACGCTGAAAGAGCATCTTGAGTCCATTCTGCCGCCTCCGGAAGAGGCGTCTTCGCTGCCCGGGGAAGGACCTGATCTTGAGAGCATGTTGAGGGAGGCCAGCAGGCAGGGCGTCCGTATCTCGGGTGGTGTGAATCCGGCTGAATTATCGGAGCTCCTGAACCAGGGGGATTCGTTATCCATCAGCGATCTGGCGGCGCGTTGGGAGGCGCAGAGCCAGCTGGTGGCGGTGCTGTTGAATGCCGCCAACTCGGCGAGTCTGCGGCGAACGGGGCAGGCGTGCAGTACGTTGAAGGAGGCGCTGTCGGTGCTCGGCGTGCAGATCAGTCTGGCGCACGCCTCCGCGTTGGCGCTGGACGTTCGTGGCGCCCTGCGCGAGCCACGGCTTTTGGAACGGGCGGATGAGCTGCTGCACTGCAGTGAGAAGGTGGCGGCCTGGGCAGCCCGTGTGGCGCACTCAGTCCGGATGAATGCTGCCATTTGCATGACCGCGGGCCAGCTCTATTGCCTGGGGGAGCTGGCGGTGTTGAGTGTGTGCCAGCGCTTCGTGGATGCCGGCGGAGAGCTGGAGGACGAGACCCTGAAGGCTGCTCTGCACCACTGGAGCCCAACACTCGGGAATCGGGTCAAGTCGGACTGGTGTTTGCCGCTGCAGCTCCGGGATCTGATTGGCGCCACCCATGTGCTGGGCAGCGGCCATCAGGCAGCGGACCGGCTGGTAATGAGGGCAGCGCTGTTACTGGGGACCAATCACCACCATGCGCCTGAGCTCAATAAGCTCCTGAACCGCCTGGGTATTGAGAAGGACACACTACTGGCTGGCCTCGAGGCGGGATAACGGCAGGATGACCAGAAAATGGTTGAACGAGGCGCGCAGTGGTTCCCTCAGTTGCGAAGTGAGTTCATTGTTGGGGCAGCCATAACCAGAAGGTGGATCCCTGGCCTTCCACCGATTCGAAGGCAGCGTTGCCGCCCATCTGTGTCATGAGCTCCTTGGTGATTGCCAGCCCCAGGCCCGTACCGGGCTGCTTGCGATTATCTGATGTATCGGCCTGGCTGAACCGCTGAAAGATCTTAGGTTGGAAGTGGTCAGGAATGCCCGGGCCCTCATCGTGGACCTGGACCGCGACGCCGTGCGCGTCCGACTGGAAGTCGACAATAACGCGCCCACCCGAGGGAGAAAATTTGATGGCGTTGGAAATCAGATTGGACAGTGCTTGCGCGAAACGCTGTTTGTCCACGCTGACCGCAACCGGGGCATCCGGCTCGCGAGTCTCCAGGGTCACATTTCTCGGGTTGGCGAAGGCCAGGTGATTTTCCACGGCTTCACGGGTTATGGGGCGAATGTCATCTTCGCAGAGAGTCATCCTGACCTTGCCGGAAACGAGTTTCTCCATATCAAGTAGGTCGTTGACCAGGGCGCTCAGTTGCTGGGTATTGCGGTACGCGACGTTGGCCATTTTCTGAGCCTTGGCAGGTAACTCACCGGTGCCGCCCTGTGTAATCAGGCCCAGCGCCCCTGCTATGGAGGTGAGTGGCGTGCGCAGCTCGTGACTGACAGTGGAGATGAATTCGTTCTTCATGCGGTCCAGGCGTTTACGTTCCGTGATGTCTTCGGCAATGCCAAGATAGCCTGTGATGTCATCGGCGTCTGAGTGGATGGGCGTGATCGTCAGCCAAACCGGGATCCGGGCTCCGTCTTTCCTGAGGTAGGTCCATTCCTGTGCGTCGAGTCCTTTTTCCGTGGCCTTGGCAACAATTTGGCTGAATACGGTATCGCGTTCATTGGCTGCGATGCTGAAGTCTGTTTCAGGAATTTCGTCCGGATCGTGGAAAATCGCCGGTGTGCAGTCGTTTAGCTCGCTCGCGCTGTATCCCAGAAGCCGTTCGGCGCCACTGTTGAACAGGATGATCTGACCCCGCGGATCGGTCGCGATGATGGCCAATTCCGTGGCAGCTTCCAGTATGTTGCGCAACAGTCGCGTGGTTTCATCCAGCTCGCGCGTGCGCTCCGCCACCTCTTGCTGTACAGCTTCCCGGGACTGGCGAAGCTGGGCAACGCTTTGGCTGAGCCGCCGCGACATGCTACCCAGGGTCTCGCTCAGTTGGTTGAACTCAATAATATTGCTGCTGGGCAGCTCAATGGTCTCATGGTCTGTGATCCGTTGGTCCAGCGCCTCGCTGGCCTCGGTCAGGGCCCTGATGGGGGTTGTCAGAAAGCGACTCAGGATCAGTGCGGCGATCACGCCTAGAGTGAGTATCAGCGTCAGGAGTGCGAACAGGGTGGTGTACTTTTCCTGCAAAGCATCGACGACGGAGGCTGCCGGGAGTTCGGAAACGACAGCGGTGATGTCACCGCTGTCTCCGACTGGAGCCCGATGAACATAACGTCCCTGGCGCCATCGCTGCATCTGCGACATGTCTCCTGCAGGCAGCCACACACCAAAGTTTGCATCAAGAGCCCGGAGTTCGCCCTGCTCCGAGAGCGAGTTCAGCGTGCCCGTCTTTAGAATTGTTTGCTGCTTGCCAACCAGCACGCCTTGCGCCAGTGTTTTCTTGTTTGTGCTTGTCCAGTAACGGTGGTAGTTCAGATGCTTATCATCAAAATGGGCAATCAACCTCTGGTTATCCTGGGCCAGTTGTTGCGACATGCGCTCCTGCTCTTCCCAGAGTTGGGAGTGAGCTTCGTAGATGATGGGAGCGGCCCCAGCGATTAACACCAGTGAGAAAAAGGCGTAGAAAAAAACGTCGACTGTTTTTGCGCCCTGGCCTGAAAGAAAGCCTCTGGTAGCACCCAAGAGGCGAGCAAACATGATGACAGTGCCCGCGAGCAACGCGTTGAAAATGCCATTCAGCGGTTGCTTGAACAGGATGGTAGTCACCGCCTCTGCTGGCATACCCATGACGGAATTATAGAAACCATAGACCAGAGGCGCGCCCGCAATGAGCCAGAATAGAGCGTCGCCAACAACTGGGTTGAGCTTTTTGCGGTGGTAGAGCCAGGCCACAACAATGGCCTCGGCGATGAAAATAATCAGCGCATAGGGGTGGCCCCAGAGCGTGACCGTATACAAGCCACCTGCGGCCGCCACCAGTGCAGCAGGAATAACCCCGAGCAGCATGGCGGCAATGACAACCGCGACCGAACCGAAGATCAGATCGACGCCAAAGAACAGTGGGATAGTGGCCATGTTCCCAGCTATTGCTAGCGGGATCAGGATCAGGGTTCCAATCAGAACACGGGAGCGGGAAGCGGTCATTCAGTGTCTTTTATTCGCCTCTGGAAGAACAATTGTGAAGATAGAACCGCCCCCATCTCGCGCTTCATAGTGAATGGATCCGTTCATTTGCTCAATCAGTTCCTTGGTGATGGCCAGCCCTAAGCCGCTCCCGGGTTTCTTGCGGTTGGAGGCTTCCGCCTGGGCAAAGCGGTCAAACAGTTTACTCCTGAATTCTTCCGGGACGCCGGGCCCATGGTCATGCACATGGATGGCGATGCTGCTGTCATCGCAGGTGCAGGTAACCTCGACGCTGGTGTTATCCGGAGAGAATTTTATGGCGTTTGAAAGAAGGTTCGAAAGTGACTGGACCAGCCGGTCGCGGTCCACATCAACCCTGAACTCAAACACACAGGGCCGGTACTCGATGCTGATATTGCGTTCGGTTCCCAGTTCCCGGTTGACTTCAATAGCCTCCTCAATGATGGGGGCGAGAAACTCAACCCGGGTACTGATCCTGAGCTTGCCGGAAACGAGTTTCTCCATATCGAGCAGGTCGTTGATCAGGTTTGCCAGGCGGTCGCCGTTACGCTGTGCCATAGCCAGCAGGTAGCTGGCTTTATCGGGTATATGACCGGCGTTGCCAGCGGTGACCAGTTTCAGTGACCCCAGCATGGACGTCAGTGGCGTACGCAGCTCGTGACTGACAGTAGCAATGAACTGGTCTTTCATATTCTCAAGCTGTTTGCGCTCGGTAATGTCACCCAGGAAACCATGCCAGAGGACGCTGCCGTCAGACAGTTGCTCAGGTATGGACGTCCCCTGAATCCACCGGTGATCTTGGCTGTCGCCGCCAACCCGAAACGCCTGATGCCAGGGCTCAAGGGTTTCAAAAGAGTGCTGGATGGATGCCGCCACGGCCGGAAGATCGTCTGGGTGGGTGCGTGCGAAAAGCGCCTGCGCATCCGCCATGGCCTGCTTTGGGGTGATGCCATAGAGGTTTTCGATACCGCTGGAGACGAATGGGAACACGACGGTACCGTCGGGCCAGCGTCGGAACTGATAGATGGCGCCGGGGATCTGGCGCAGCAGCTTCTCAAGCTCATCATGGCGCTTGTAGTGGATGAGCTGGTGACTGATCCAGCGGCTCAGAAGGCGTATAAAGAGGCGTTCGCTGTCGTCGAACGGTTCTCTTGGGGCTGAGGAGCCGAAATTGACGGTGCCAAAGGTGCCGTCCTCGCTTTCGAGCCGTGTTCCAATGTAGGCCTCCAACTGGAAGGTCTCGTAGCACGGATGGGTGTTGGCTCCCGAGTGTCTCATCTCGTGGATGGCCAGCTCTCTTTGTTGCGACATCACCATGTCGCAATAAGTACTTCCGAGATCAAATTGTTGACCCGGCTGGAGAGCCACACCGTCAGCCACATCGCACCAGCGTACGGTGTAGCAGTCGCCCGTTATGTCGCTGACAATACCGACATCCAGCCCGAGAAACTGTCGCCCGAGGGCCAGAGCCTGCTGGATCTGTTCATCCAGACCGCCTTCCAGCTCAAAGGCAATTTCGTTGAGCAGCGTCAACGCCCGGTTAGTACGGGCTAGTTCGCGTTCTTTCTGGCGCTGGGATTCTTGCAGCGAGCGGGCTTCCCGCTGGTCCTGGCGGATTGCCTGCTCTGCCAGATCGCCGAGTGCTTGAAGACAGGCCTGCTGGGATTCGCTAAACGCCCTGGGCTCGGTGTCGATAAGGCACAGGGTGCCCACGGGGTGGCCATTGTCATCATGGATGGGCACGCCGGCGTAGAACCGGATATGGGGTGGCCCGGTGACCAGTGGGTTGTCTGCGAAGCGTTCGTCCTCCAGCGTATCCCCGATAACCATTGGGACATCCTGGTAGACCACATGGCCACAGAAGGAGATATCGCGACCGGTCTCCGCTACGTTGAGCCCCTGTCGGGACTTGAACCATTGCCTGTTGTCATCAACCAGAGTCACCAGGGCAATGGGCACGCCGAGGCTGAAACGCGCTATCTCGGTCAGCCGGTCCAGGCGTGAGTCTGGCGCGGAGGCCAGCAAGCCGGTTTCTTCGACCGCCTGCTGGCGTGCTACCTCATTGCAGGGCGTGCGAGGGGTTTTCATAGCACGGCTTGTGCACTGCTGAAAGCGGTGAAGACACAGTTACGACCGGCCTGCTTGGAGCGGTACAGGGCGGCATCTGCCTGTTCCAGCAGCTGCTCACCCATCAGTTTGGGAAAACTCCGGGTATCAACGATCCCTGCTGAAAGTGTGCACGAGAAATGCGCTTGACGATCCACAAAACTGATCTCGCCGAAGGCTTCTCTGAGCTTGTTTACCAGACTTTCCGCTGTTCGAGCGTCGCAGTTGGGCAGTACAGCAACAAATTCTTCACCCCCGTAACGCCCCAACCGGTCGGAACGGCGAAAATGCTGGGAAAGCAGTGTGCCCACGGTACTGATGACAATATCGCCCAATGCGTGCCCATAGGTATCGTTAACCTGCTTGAAGTGGTCAATATCGAGCATGACCACCGATAAAGGATTACCGCTGCGGCTTGCCCCTTGGAGTTCAGTTTCAAGGGCATCCTTGATGTTGGCGTGCCTCAGCAGGCCGGTGAGCCCGTCCAGTGCAATGGCCTGAAGCATGTCACGCTGGCGCCTGACCCGGTTACGGCAGGTCTTGATCAGATACTCATCGCTGACTGGTTTGTTGATGAAGTCATCTCCGCCACGCATAAGCGCGATAGTGCGCTCACGTTGGCTCTGTTCCTGAGTCAGGTACAGGATCGGCAGATTATTCCATTTTTCGAACTGTCTGAGCATGGCTGCAAGTTCATCACCTGAAACCTCCGGCATGTTCAGATCCATGAGAACGAGTTCGGGCTGGAATTCCGACGTCGTGTCGAGGAGAAGCGGTGCTTGCTGGAGCGTTTCCACTACCATTCCAGCGTGAGTAAGAACTGTGTCCAGATGTTCCAGCAGCTCGGGATCATCATCCACGATCAGAATCCGCTCGCCGCCCTGGCGCCGCTTTCGGATTGATCGCGTGATCTTTGCCGCAATTTTGGGGATGTTCAGGGGTTTAACAAAATACCCCTCGGCACCGGCACGGACTGCTTCCAGGCGCACGTAGAAGTCTTCGTGTCCGCCCATGAAAATGACGGGGCACTCAACCTGCGCCAGCAGTGATCGCCAGTGGTCCGTCGATGTTGTGGTGGACTCGGAAGTACCTGCTCTGTGATCAAGCAGTAGCAGGTCAGTGTTACCTGTCTTGTCCGAAAGGAAGTTTTGCGGGCTCCTGTGGCTGTGAACCCGAAAACCAAAGCTCTCAAACTGGTGGGCCAGGTAATCCGCGAGGATGCCATCGCGCTCTACAAGCGCGATGGTCGGAGCGTCCGAGTCGCCGCCTTGCGCCGCGCTCTCGACGCCCACACTTGAGGAGGCGGTTTCATCCGTGCCCAGATGCGTGGCAAGTTTGCTCAGCTCATCCTGGAATCCTTTAAGCTTGAAAACTGCACCTGGCGAGGATTCATCAATCCAGGCCTGTACTTGCTGTTCCAGCTTGCGGGCATGAGCACCCAGCTGGTGGAAACCAAAAGTACCAGCGGAGCCCGCTAGTTTATGGAGCTTCTGGCGCAGTGCTGCGACGGCCTCATCGGTATCGGTCTGGGTTTGCGCTTCTTCCGCCAGGCTGGTGATGACCTCCAGCTCACCATTGAGCCTCTCCCTGTATGCCGATCGGAGCCTGGCAAGTTTGGAGGTAAGCTGATCATTATTGGCAGAGTCAGTCATGGAAGCGCTCCCAGATCCGAGCGATATCCTCCGATACCGTCATTGGATCAAAAGGTTTGGGGATGACGTCAAAAACCCCCATTTCCCGGTAACGCGCCATCTCCTCAGGGTGGACCTTGGCTGTCATGAGAATAACCGGCACATTCTCCAATGCACCACGCTCGCGTAGCGTCTGGAAGGTTTCGATGCCGTCCATATCCGGCATCATGACATCGAGCAGGATCAGATCCGGAGCGAAGGCGTTTACGGTATCCAGAGCCTGCTGACCGGATTCACACAGTGAGACCTCGTAGCCACCAACTTCCTCCAACGCTAACTGGGCGACCTGGCGGATATCATCGTCGTCTTCGACATAGAGAATGCGGTTGAGCTCAGGCATAACCGGCCTCACTGTAAAGATTTCATTAAAGTATAGATAAGAGAAGGGAAATATGCGACGAGCGCTCGCCCTTCGGTGGCGTGACACCTGTAAGGTAGATTTCCGCCTCTGGATTCATGGGTAATCCCACAACCAGCTATCAAGCCTTTATACTGTTTTCACATTTCGATGTGCCGTTACCGGAGTCCGTGATGCGAATGCGCATAGCTCGCCTTGCCCTGCTGTCCTCGGTGCTGGCGTTGCCGGCCTGTCAGTTAATGCCGGAGGGCACTGAGCCGGCGGATCACCAGTTGAGCTGTGGTGACCGTACCCTAGGGTACAGCCTCGCCGGGGACCGGGTGCAGTTGTATCTGGAGGACGGCAAGCGGGAACTCAGGCGCGAGGAAAGCGCCTCGGGGGCCCTGTACCGGACCCGTTCCGGTGATACCGAATTCTGGAGCAAGGGTGAGCGGGTGACCGTGATCCTGGCCGGGCAACGCCTCCCCGAATGCCGGCATACGGACCGGGCGAGTCTGGAGCCTCGCCGCTGGCGGGTGGTTGCGGTGGAGGATAATCCGGTTCCTGAACAGGCGCGGCCAGTTACCCTGAACTTTATGCCAGAGGGGCGTCTTGCGGGGCGCTCCGGCTGCAACCACTTCATGGCGGCCTGGGAACGTGTTGGGGACCGCCTGATCATCGAGCGGGGGGCAACCACCCGGATGGCGTGCTCGCCTTCCGTCATGGACTTCGAGCAACGGTTTCTCGGGGCCTTGAGCTGGGTTGAAAACGCTCGCAGGGAAGAGGACGGAACGCTGGTGCTTGTTGGTCGTGACGAGGGCAGGTTGATCCGGGCCGCGGCATCCATGGAAGGTGACACGCAATGACGAACTGGATCTGGCTCCGTAGCAGCAGTAAGCGGGCACTGGCGCTGGCGGCGTTGGTGCTGGTGAGCCTGACGGGATGCAGTGTCCGCTCGCCGGGGGTTGATCCCGAGGTTGTCCGGGTGGATCAGGTGGGTCAACAGCGTGAGCAATCCGGGGAATCCATGAATAAGGCCGCCAGAGCGCCGGTCACCGTGGAAAAGGAAAGCAGTACGGATGAAAGCGCGAAGGAAACAGGACCTTCCTTTGCTGAAAAGCGCGAACAGTTCTCCGGGCCCGCGCAGCTGGATGAACCGGAGGCTCTGGGTCGCGCACTGGCGGTGTTCTACCGTATGCGCTCACGGGCATTCATGGCGCCGGTGGCCAGCCACGTTCAGGGTGTCGTGAATCTTGGTGGTTCAGGTGATGACCGTGAGACACGCAGTTGCCCTGAGGGGGGTGTTTTTCATCTGGAGTGGCAGGGCACGGCGGGGGAACGCTCAGGCTCCCGGGAGCTGCTCTACCAGTTTGACGAGTGCCGTGGTCGCTTCGGGAGTGGCCCCATGCTTTTGCTCAACGGTGATTACCGGCGCGACTTCCGCCCGCTGGTAGGGCGTGAGCAGGTGATCGAGTCTTTCGATGTTCATGGCTACCAGGGCCAGGGCAGCCAGCGCCAGCCGATCGCTCTGCGTGGCAGGCAGCGTGTCCTGCGCCCGGCTGAGGGCGGTGTGGTGCGCAGCACCGAGCGCATGGAGATGATGCTGGGCGAAACCTACACCGCCCTGAAAGGGGTGCGTGATGAGATCGCCCCGGAGGAAGGTGAGAGTGACAGTGACTTCGCCTCCTTCAATACCCGTTTCGTGACCACGGTTGAGGGGCGCCTGTTCAGTTCCGAGCTCGGCGGGTGGCTGGATATGGCCACCGCCACGGGGCTGGTGGAACAACAGGCCCCCTGTTCCGCCAGTGGCGTTGTGGCACTCAGTGGCAAGCGTAATGGCGAGGTGCGCTTCGGGCCCCATACCGGCACCCATCACCGGGTGGCGCTGGAGCTGGAAAGCGGTGAGGTGGCGCGCTATGAGCGTTGCTCCGACTTTGGGGAGGCGTTTGGATTCGGGCGCTAGTGCTCCTGCGCCACCCAGCCCAGTAGCTGTTCGGCCATCCGGTCAATAGCCGTGCTCATGGCACGGGCTGCGGCCGGTGGGCGGTTTTCCGCCAGCGGCTCGGATACCTCGAAACGGCGGGTGGCTCTGGTGCCGTCTTCCTGTCTGTCGAGCAGCTGCGCATCGAAACGGATAACGGCTCGCGGCGTTGCCCCGGTCTGGTCCACGAGAAAGGCGCGCAGATGGCCACTCAGGGCCAGATCCGCGTTCAGGTTGGCATCACGGAAGTCCAGCGTGTGGAAGGCGCCGGTGTTGTGGAAGGCATCCAGCAGCTGGTCCCGCCAGAGCTCCGGGGCCGGCGCGGCCCAGCGGATGCCGGACCAGGCGCTGAGGCGCTGCCCCTCGCGGAGCACAACCACCCGGTTGCTGCTGGTCAGGTCGTCCGCCCTTGGTGCCTGGATCTGCAGGGACGTAGCTCCGGGCATTGCGGTCTGTTCGCCGAGGCTGGAGGGCGGCAGCCGGTAGAGCTCGTAGTGATTGGGCGCTGGCAGCACGCTGCAGGCGCCCACAAGGGTGAGGGCTAGCAGTGTCACAAGCCGTGCGGGCAGGCGGGCAGTGTGCCTCATGGCTGGTATTCCTCGAGTTTGTCCCGGTTAAAGAGGGTGCCGGCTGCGTCTGACTCCAGCCGTTGGCTGAGTTCGCGCAGCGCGCGCAGGGTGCGGCGCATTTCCTCCAGGGTTGGTTCCAGGTGGGCGGAGCCTTTAAGAGTGTCTTGCAGTGCCTGCTGATTATTGCTCACCAGTTTTTCAATGTCGGTGACGGCCCGGCGGGTAGCACGCGCTGCCTCTGCAGTATGCGTCAGCGCGGGGGAGGCGTCTTTCTCCAGCATCTCACGGCTGTCCGTAATCAGTGCCCTTGCCTCGCGCAGGGTGGTGCTTGCCTGTTCTCCGGTACGCTTCCAGCGCGCCACGGCATCACTAATCCGTTCCTGCTGGTTGTTCAGGTTCCGGGTCAGTTCTGCCGTGTTGGCCAGGGTCTTCTCAAAGTTTTCCAGATTACGCTCGGATAGCAGGGTGTCCATTTGCTTCACCAGCCGATTGACGTTGCCAAGGATGTCGCCGCTTTCCTCTCGTAATTGGGCAAAAGGTGAGGGACGTGCGGGGATTTCCGGTACGCTGCTGGATTCCGCGAGCAGCGGTAGGCTGTCTGGTGTGCCGCCGCCGAGCCTGATATGGGCGGTACCGGAGAGCAGGCCCGTGGGCTGGATCTGGGCATGGGTGTTCTGTTTGACCGGTGTGGTTGGGTCGACCGCGATGCGCGCCAGCACGCGGCGTGGGTCACGTGGGTCCAGCTCCAGTTGGGTGACTTCGCCAACGGTAATGCCGTTGTATTTAACGTTGCTGCCAACGATCAGCCCGGACACCGCTTCGTTGAATACAATCCGGTATTCAGCCTGCCTCTGATTCAGACCGCCCTCGGCCAGCCACCATCCGAACAGCAGTGCCCCAGCGAGCAACACAACGGCGAAGAGCCCGATCAGGACGTGATGGGTTCGGGTCTCCATTCAGGCATTCTCCCGGTTGTTGGAGGATTGGCGCAGCGCCGCCCGGCCCCGCGCGCCGTGAAAATAGGCCCGGATCCAGTCGTCGTCGGTAGTGGCTACCTCCTCGACAGGACCGATGGCCATGACGTGCCCCTCGCCCAGTACCGCCACCCGGTCACAGACGCGGTGGAGTGTATCCAGGTCATGGGTGACGAGGAATACCGTTAGGCCGAGAGCGTTGCGTAGAGTCAGGATCAGTTCGTCGAAGGCGGCGGCGCTGATGGGGTCAAGGCCGGCCGTGGGCTCGTCCAGAAACAGCAGATCCGGATCCAGTGCCAATGCCCGGGCCAGAGCTGCGCGCTTGACCATGCCGCCGGACAGCGATTCCGGGTAGAGTCGTGCTGTCTGGGCCTCCAGACCCGCCAGCCGCAGTCGGGTGAGGGCGAGCGCTTCAGCATCGGTTTTGCGTAGCTGGGCTTGTTCGCGCAGGGGCAGAGCGATGTTTTCGCACAGTGTTAGAGATGAGTACAGAGCGCCGCGCTGGAAGAGTACCCCGGTGCGCTGGGTCAGGCGGAAATCCGGGGCTCCCCGGTGATCCAGCGGTGTGCCGGCCAGGGTGATGCGCCCGGCGTTGGGCTCGTGCAGACCCACGATGCTGCGCAGAAGCACGGATTTGCCAGTACCTGAGCCCCCAACGACACCCAGGATCTCGCCGCCATTCAGCGCCAGATCAAGGCCCTTATGGACCGAGTGGTCTCCAAAGCGGTTAACCAGTCCATTGACCTCAATGAGAGTGTTACCCGCCATGAGCGCTACCACCCGATTTCCATGAAGTACATGGCTGCCAGTGCGTCGAGGAGGATCACCACAAAAATAGATTGTACCACGCTGGAGGTGGTGTGTGCCCCGACCGAGCGAGCGCTGCCGCCCGCCTTGAACCCTTCGAGGCAGCCTATGACGGCGATCAGGAAGGCGAAGAAAGGGGCTTTAACGAGTCCGGCCAGGTAGTGGTTGAGAGGCACTTCGCTGATGACTGTAATGAAAAGCGGCAGCGGCACGTCTACCACCGTCAAGGCAATAAGGCCGCCACCGGCAAGGCCGGCGAGCACGGCAATGAAGCTGAGAAGTGGCAGCATCAACACCACCGCCAGTACCCGTGGCAGGACCTCGAGTTCCACTGGATCCAGGCCTTGGGCACGGAGGGCATCCAGTTCTTCGTTGGCGTTCATGGCGCCCAGGTGGGCGGTAAAGGCACTGGCGGTGCGGCCGGCCAGTACAATGGCAGTGATCAGTACGCCGAATTCCCGCAGAAAAGAGTAGGCGACCAGGTTGATAGTGTAGACGCTGGCGCCGAACTGACCCAGCACGGTAGCACCGAGATAGGCGATGACGGCACCCACGGCAAAGGTGAGAAGCGCAACAATGGGCACCGCGTTGAGACCAGTGGACTCCATATGGTGCAGCAAAGCTGAGAACCGCCAGCGCCGGGGAGTGACCAGGCTGCGCCCGGCACAAACGAGTACGGCACCAATGAAGCCGATCAGAAGCCGCGCCTTGCCGGCGGCATCGGTCAGTGCCAGCCCCATGCGAGCCAGTAGCTCCAGCGGCCCGCGACGGGGTTCCGGTGGCAGGACACCACAGCCGGTCATGGCATCCGCGACCGTGATCAGAAGAGCACGATGTGCTGGCGCGATGTCCGGGCTGGTTTCAGCAATGCGGCGCAGGCGTTCCGCGCCCACCAGCTCTGCCAGAAGGGTGGCGCCTGCCGTATCCAGGCGTTGGATGCCATCGAGAATCAGCTGGCTTGGAGCGCTGCTGCGCGCTTTTGTGACCCGGCGCAGGGCGCCGTAGTGAGGGAGTGTCCAGTCACCCGTAGCCTGTAACGTTTCGCCGTCTTCGGCGGTGCGCAGCTGCCCCGGTTCAGCGCTTGCCATAGGCGTCCCGGGGCGGGGCATGGTCAGTCAAAAAGCCCGTCATAGAAGCGTAGAGTCTCTTGCCAGGCTGTTTCCGCCGCTTGCTCGTCATAGCCTACCGGCATATCGAACTTATCGGCGTATGTGTCCGCCTCAGGGTTCATGAACGAGTGCTGTACACCCGGGAAGCTTTGCAGCGCGTAGTCCACATCAGCGTTGTGCATCTCCTGCACGAAGCCGGAAACCTGTTTGGCGGGAACAAACTGGTCAGCGCCACCGGTGTAGGCCCGCACAGCAGCGTCCACTTCACCGGACTGCGCCTCAACAGGGCTGCCCAGGCTGCCGTGGAAACTCACAACGCCGTCCAGATCCATGCCCAGGCGAGCCATATTCAGCACCACAGCGCCGCCAAAGCAATAGCCCTGAGCCGCGATCTGGTCCGGGTTGACGGTGTTGTGGTCCTGAAGGCGTGTCATGGCAGTGCGGAAGCGGGCCTGCATCAGGTCCATATCGCTGTTGGCCTGCTTCATGAATGCTTGAGCCTGATCCGGATGGTCCGCGTGCTTGCCCTCGCCATACATGTCCAGGGCCAGAGCGGTATAGCCCTCTTTTGCCAGTTTCTCCGCCTGGTTACGGCTGAATTCATCATGGCCCCACCACTCGTGCACCACGAGAACGCCGGGGCGCTCGCCGTTGACACTGTCATCCCAGGCCATATAGCCGGTGTGCTCCTGACCCTTTACGGAGTAAGTGATGCTTTGCGTCTGGAGCTCGGCGGTGGCCGCCGCGCTCAGACCCAACGCTGCGGCGCCCAGTAAGGTGTTGCGAAGAAGATGCGTCATGATGGTCTCCGTTATTGATTCGTTGCGGGCATTACGACAGTTGATCCCGGATCAGTTTCTTGTTGACTTTGCCTACGCTTGTTTTGGGGATGTCTTCGACAAAATCAACGCCCTGCGGGATGGCCCATTTGTTGATGGTGCCGTTGTCCACGAAACCCTGAAGGTGGGTCTTGATGGCGTCGGCGTCGGCGTTGTCGCCGGGATTCAGAACCACGATGGCGTGCGGGCGCTCGCCCCATTTGTCGTCCGGAAGGCCGACTACAGCGGCCGAAGCCACGGCGGGATGCTGGCTGATCATGTTCTCAAGATCCAGGGATGATATCCACTCGCCACCGGTTTTGATGACGTCCTTGATCCGGTCTTTGATCACCAGGGTGTTGTCCGGTTCGATGCTGGCGACGTCGCCAGTGTGTAGCCAGCCGCCGGCCCACAGCTCTTCACCCTTTTCCGGGTTCTTGAGGTAGCTGGCCGTCAGCCATGGTGCTCGGGCTACGACTTCCCCCTGGGCCACGCCGTCCTTCGGCAATGGGTTACCGTCCTCATCGTGGATCTCGACCTCCGCCATGGGCACCGGAACACCGGTCTTGATGCGCTTCTCGGTCTGCTGATCCGACGGCAGCTCCAGATCCTCAGGCTTGAGATGGGTAGCGGTAAGAAGCGGCCCGGTTTCAGACATACCATAGCCGGTGTACATGCTGATGCCCATGTCCGCCGCTGCATCACAAAGGCCCTTGGGCAGTGCGCTGCCGCCGATCAGCACGTGCCAGTTGCTGAGATCCGCAGTCTTGATGCCCTCGGTGGCCATCAGCATCTGCATGATGGTGGGCACGCAGTGGGAGAAGCTCACGTTGTGGGTCTTGAGCAGTTCCACCAGAAGCTCAGGCTCATAGCGGCCAGGGTAGACCTGTTTTACGCCCATCATGGTGGCCGCGTAGGGCACACCCCAGGCATGCACGTGGAACATGGGTGTGATCGGCATATACACATCGCTGGAACGCATCAGCGGCTGCTCATCGAAGTGCGAAAGCGTGCCCGTGGCGACCAGGGTATGCAGCACCAGCTGGCGGTGGGTGAAGAAAACGCCTTTGGGATTGCCGGTGGTGCCGGTGGTGTAGAAGGTGGTGGCAATGGCGTTTTCGTCGAAGTCCGGGAACTCGAAACAGGAGTTCGCCTTGCTCAGAAGGGCTTCGTATTCGCCGTGGGTCGCCAGTTGGGTACGCTTTGGTGCGTTGTTGTCTGTGAGCTGGATGGTGCCCTTGACCGTTTCGAGCTGATCGCTCACCTCTTCGACTAGGGGCAGGAAGTCATCGTGGATCAGCACCAAATCATCTTCAGCATGATTCATGGTGTAGAGAATCTGCTCCGGCGACAGGCGCACATTCACGGTGTGCAGTACAGCTCCGATCATGGGAATGGCGAAGAAGCATTCAAGGTAGCGCGGGGTGTCCCAGTCCAGCACCGCCACTGTGTCCCCTTGTTTAACGCCAGCATCCGTGAGCAAGTGGGCGAGGCGGTGGATACGCTCGACCAGGTCGGTATAGGTGTAGCGGCTGCGGTTGGCGTAGATGATCTCCTGATCGGGATTGTAGCGGGGGCCGGAGAGCAGGAGCTGTTTGATCAGAAGGGGGTAGCTGTGCGCGTTCTCAGCGGCGGGCAGTGTCTTGGGCTGTGCCATTGGGCGCCTCTCTTGCTTGTTGTTGGATGTGCACCTCACAAGCGTAATACAAAACGCTGTTCTTTCATGCCCATGTGGGGCTGTGAATCGGATTTTCTTACCAGAGGACGAGGACCAGCAGGGCGCCCAGGACCAGCCGGTAGATGACGTAGGGCATGAGCCCGATACGTTCCAGGAAGCGCAGGAACAGGTGGATGCACAGCAGGGCGCTGATGAACGAGAGCAGCGTGCCCCAAGCGATGGCATGCCAGTCTGTGGCGCCGCCCTGTTCGATAAGCTCAAGGGTTTTGAGGGCGCCGGCAGCGGTGATCAGGGGGATGGAAAGCCAGAAGGAAAAGCGCGCGGCGTCTTCGCGGCGCAGACCCAGGAACAGGGCTGCTGTGATGGTGATGCCGGAGCGCGAAGTGCCCGGGATCAGTGCCAGGGCCTGGGCCAGACCGATGATAAGGGCATCCTTCAGAGTCACTGCGGCCAATGAGCGTTGGCGTGTGCCCGTGGCATCCGACCACCACAGAAGCAGGCCGAACCCGATGGTGGTGGCGGCGATAACCCAGCCGGAGCGCAGCTGATCTGCAACCACATCATTGAGAAGGATGCCGGCCAGGCCGGCCGGGATGGTTCCCAGGATTACGGCCCAGGCAAGGCGGCTGTCTTCGGTGGTGTGACGCTTGGCGGTATCCCGGAACCAGGCATTGGTCATGCGCCAGACATCCTGCCGGAAATAGCTGAGTACAGCGCAGAGCGAGCCTACGTGCACGGCCACGTCGAAGGCCAGGCCCTGATCCTGCCAGCCGAGAAGGGCAGAGGGGAGAATGAGATGCGCGGAGCTGCTGATCGGAAGGAATTCCGTCAGGCCCTGAATGATGGCGAGTGCGATGATCTGCCAGATTTCCATGGCGATACGCTCAGAAAATCCATAAAAAAAGCCGCAGCGTCAGGCTCCGGCTTTTTACACGATATGGTAGCAAGGGGCGGATTCGAACCGCCGACCCCGGCATTATGAGTGCCGTGCTCTAACCATCTGAGCTACCTTGCCGTAAACCTCGTCAACGCCTGAACTTTGGCGTTGAGGCGCGTATTCTCTGGATTTTTCCCCGGGGTGTCAAGACACCCCGGGGATTGCGGTCACAGCAGTTAATCAGGCTCAGTTCTCATCAGCTCCCTCTTGGGCAAAGTGCTCGCGGGTAACGGCGAACACTGTGCCGGAAAGGGCGAGCAGTGCGATCAGGTTGGGTATGGCCATCAGGGCGTTGAGCACATCCGCGATCAGCCAGATCAGCTCAAGGTTGGCCACTGCCCCCAGGACCAGCAGCACGACCCACAGGTAGCGGTAGGGCATGATTACACGCACACCGAACAGAAACTCCGCGCAGCGTTCTCCGTAATAGCTCCAGGCCACAATGGTCGTGAAGGCGAAGAAGATCATGCCGAAGGTGACCACCCAGTTGCCGCCCGGAATGCCCTGGTTGAACGCCATGGAGGTCAGGGCTGCACCGGACTCGCCGGTTTCCCAGGCGCCGGTAAGTATAATCACTAAGGCTGTCATGGTGCACACAACGATGGTGTCGATGAAGGTGCCCATCATGCCCACTGTTCCCTGGCGTACTGGGCTGTTGGTCTTTGCCGCGGCGTGCGCGATGGGGGCTGAACCCAGGCCGGCTTCATTGGAAAAGACGCCACGCGCCACGCCGAACCGCAGCGCTGCCCATACAGCAGCTCCGGCAAATCCGCCAGTGGCGGCCGTTCCAGTGAAAGCCCCGGTGACGATGTTTGCCAGTGCGGCGGGAACCTCAGGAAGGTTCCAAAGGATGACAGCGAGTGCCCCAAGCATGTAGATCACAGCCATCAGCGGAACCACCTTCTCGGTCAGTTGCGCGATGCGGCGTATGCCGCCGATGATCACAAGGAAGACCAGAATGGCCAGTACCACGCCGGTTACCCAGGGTGGCACTGCGAGGTTGGTCTCCACTACGTCGGCCACGGCGTTCGCCTGGACGGTGTTACCAATCCCGAACGCCGCTATCATGGCAAAGAATGCGAACAGGATTCCCAGCCAGTGCCAGCGGGCGCCCAGGCCATTCTTGATGTAGTACATGGGCCCGCCGACATAGCGCCCTTCTTCATCAACCTCGCGGTACTTTACAGCGAGCAGCGCTTCCGCATACTTGGTGGCCATGCCCACCAGCGCCGTGATCCACATCCAGAACACGGCGCCCGGGCCGCCGAGCGCGATGGCGGTGGCCACTCCGCCGATATTGCCAGTACCGATGGTTGCGGACAGGCTTGTCGAAAGCGCCTGGAAAGGGGTGATCTCACCTTCTTCCGTGGCCTTCCGGCCCAGGAGCATCTGCTTGAAGCCGTAACCGATGCGGCGTATGGGCATGCCACGCAGCCCCAGCGTCAGGAAGAGGCCGGTGCCGAGCAGCAGGGCCAGCATCGCGGGTCCCCACACGACGCTGCTGATGCTCTCCAGTGCGTTCATCAGTGTTTCCATGCAGTCCTCCAGGTCTGGTTTTTCTATGGGAATGATGGCCTCAGCCGAGTATGTCTTCAGGGGAGGTGGCGCTCCGCCCCTGGCTTTGTGCCACCGGAACGCACGTCAGTGTGCCATCCGCTACGTTCAGGCCGTTACGCAGGTTGCGGTCCGCCTGCAATGCCTGGCGCCAGCCCTGGTCAGCGATGCTGAGGATATGCGGCAATGTGGCATTGGTGAGAGCCAGTGTGGACGTTCTGGGAACGGCGCCTGGCATATTGGCCACGCAGTAATGGACGACACCATCCACCACGTAGGTGGGGGCGGCATGGGTCGTGGGCTGACTGGTTTCAAAGCAGCCGCCCTGATCGATGGCGACGTCCACCAACACGGCACCGCTGTTCATCCGCGTGACCATATCCCGCGTAACCAGCTTGGGCGCGCCGGCGCCACTGACAAGGACAGCACCAATCACCAGGTCACTGTCCAGAACAGCCCCTTCCAGGCTGGTTCCTGTGGCATAGAGCGTTTTCAGGGCGGGCCCGAATTGATGGGACAGCCGCTCAAGGACGTCCGGGCTGCGATCCAGCACCGTGACATCCGCGCCCATGCCCATAGCGATCTGGATGGCATTCTGCCCAACCACGCCCCCTCCGATGACGGTTACCCGGGCTGGCATCACGCCGGGAACGCCGCCCATGAGCAGGCCGCGACCACCGAAGATGCTTTCCAGAGCCTGTGCCCCCGCCTGGGCGGACAGCCGACCGGCCACCTGTGACATCGGGCGCAGGAGCGGTAAGTGACCGTGGTCATCCGTAACGGTTTCGTAAGCGATGCAGATAGCGCCAGAGTTCATGAGGGCGTCGGTCAACGCCCGATCCGGCGCCAGGTGGAGATAGGTGAACAGTATGTGCTGTGGCCCCAGCAGATCGCATTCGCTGGGTTGGGGCTCTTTGACTTTAACGATGAGTTCCGCCGTGCTGACTACTGCCTCAGCATGGGGCAGGATATGGGCGCCTGCCTGCTGGTAGTGCTCGTCGCTGGCATCAATACCCTGGCCAGCGCCGGTCTCCACGTAAACCTCATGTCCGTGTGCTGCCAGTTCCCCCACCCCCTCGGGAGTCAGCCCAACCCGGAATTCCTGGCTCTTGATTTCCTTAGGGACCCCAATCCGCATGTCGTCGTCCTCGGCTAGCTTGTGTGACAGCGTTCATGCTAATGCGTCTGCATAAGCAATGTCTCTGCCAAATCAAGCTTATAGCGCAGTGAAATGCAAGGAATGGCGGACAAGAAAAGGCTGAAGGGCGGCGTGGCGTTACCGGGACTGACAGCGCATGGGCTGCCAGTCCCGGTCTGGTGGCGCTAGACGTTAAAGCGGAAGTGGATGACGTCGCCGTCCTGGACGATGTACTCCTTGCCTTCCAGGCGCCACTTGCCGGCTTCCTTGGCGCCGTGCTCGCCGTTGTAGGCGATGAAGTCCTCGTAGCCCACAACCTCGGCCCGGATGAAGCCGCGTTCGAAGTCCGTGTGGATCACGCCGGCCGCCTGGGGAGCCGTGGAGCCAGTGGGGAAGGTCCAGGCGCGGACTTCCTTGGGGCCAGCAGTGAAATAGGTCTCCAATCCGAGGAGGTTGTAGCCGGCGCGGATGACGCGGTCCAGGCCTGGTTCCTCCATGCCCATCTCGGAGAGGAATTCGCTCTTTTCCTCGTCCTCAAGCTCGGCGATCTCGGATTCGATTTTGTTGCAGATCGCGACTACGCCAGCGCCCTCGCGTTCGGCGATGGCGTTCACCGCGTCGAGGTGCGGGTTGTTTTCGAAGCCGTCCTCGTTGACGTTGGCAATATAGACGGTGGGCTTGGCCGTGAGCAGGTGCAGTTCACGGATCAGTGCCTGGTCATCCTCGGACAGGTCCATAGAGCGCACCGGGTCGCCCTCGTTGAGCACCGGCTTAATGCGCTCGAATAGTTCCAGCTGGGCCTTGGCGGTTTTGTCGCCACCCTTGGCGGCGCGTTCGGTCTTTTTGGTGGTGTTCTCGATGGTTGCCAGGTCCGCCAGTGCCAGCTCAGTGTTGATCACCTCGATGTCCGAGGCCGGGTCGATGCTGTTGGAGACGTGCATGATGTCTTCGTCCTCAAAGCACCGCACCACGTGGGCAATAGCTTCGGTCTCGCGGATGTTGGCCAGGAACTGGTTGCCCAGGCCTTCACCCTTGGAGGCCCCTGAGACGAGACCGGCGATATCGACGAACTCCATAGTAGTGGGAATCGTCTTCTCGGGCTTAATGATCTCCGCGATGCGGTAGAGGCGTGGGTCAGGGACGGAGACCACACCGGCATTGGGCTCGATGGTACAGAAGGGGAAGTTTTCCGCATCGATGCCCGCGCTGGTCAGCGCGTTGAAAAGGGTGGACTTGCCGACGTTGGGCAGTCCAACGATGCCGCATTTGAATCCCATAGCCTGTGATCCTTAACGGAGTTAGAAATGAGTGGTGATTAGTCGTATCGGAATGCGTGCAAGCGATTCATGGCTGCGCTCCAATCCCCACGGACAGCGTCCGGCAGGGCGCGCAGGCTTTCCTCCAGCGCCGCTTCGATGGCGCTCATTTCCCGCTTGCCTGCATTGCTGAGTACGTAGTTGATGACCTGCCTGCTGTCGCCGGGATGACCTACCCCCACACGCAGCCGATGGAATTCGCGGCTCCCCAGGTGTTTAACAGCATCCCGCAGCCCGTTGTGACCGCCATGGCCGCCACCCTGCTTGAACCGTGCTGTGCCCGCGGGCAGGTCGAGCTCATCATGGGCAACCAGAATGGATTCGGGCGGAATGCGGAAAAAATCGCTGAGGGCCTTGAGCGAACGACCGCTGTGGTTCATGTAAGTGGTAGGAAAGAGCAGGTGGAGATCCTGCCCCTGCCAATTTACCTTGCTGTGGTAACCAAGGAACTTGCGTTCCTCGCGCAGGGGCTGCCCGGCTTCCCGAGCAAGCATCTCCACCAGCCAGGCACCGGCGTTGTGGCGGGTTCCAGCGTACTTGGGCCCGGGGTTGCCGAGCCCGGCAATGAGCCTGACCGCGTCGGATGCCATAGCAGGGCCTGAAAGGGCGGCTTATTACCCGCCGCCTTCCTCTGAGCCGCTGCCGCCACCGCCAGCTTCCTTGGCTTTCTGGCCCTTGGGCTTGTGCACCGAAACCACGGGCTGATCGTGGTCTTCACCATGCTGCAGGGCCACGATCTCGACGCCTTTGGGCAGCTTGAGGTCGGACAAGTGTACGATCTGTTCGATCTCTACCTCGTTCATATCCACCTCAAGATACTCCGGGAGATCGTCCGGCAGGCAGGTCACTTCGACTTCCATTGCATCGTGGGAGACGATACCACCCTGCAGCTTGACAGCGGGCGCACTTTCCTCATTGAGGAAGTGGACCGGAACTGTGACGTTGATCTTGTGGCCCTTTTCAACGCGCTGGAAGTCGGCATGAGTCAGGATCGGCTTGTAGGGATGACGCTGCAGATCCTTGATGATCACGTCTTCCTTTTTGCCGTCGATGCTCAGGGAAATGATGTGTGTGAAGAAGGCTTCGTTTTCGATCGCCTTTTTCAGGTCATTGTGCCAGAGCGTGATCGGCATTGGATCCTTGCCTTCGCCGCCATAGACGATGGCCGGAATCTTGCGCTCAACGCGACGCAGGCGGCGGCTCGCACCTTTCCCTTTGACGTCGCGCTGGAATGCTTCAAGTTCAAATGATTGTGCCATGGTTCCTCCTGGGCATCCACGGGGCCCGCGACCAGGCTTGGTCCGTGGACGTTTTGAATCGGCCTTTCGGGCCGGTTAACAGTCAATAACGCCGTGCGACCACGCCATCGATCTACTCGATGTTGTAGTCGAACATAGCGCTGATGGATTCCTCGTTGCAGACCCGGCGAATGGACTCCGCGAGCAGGCCCGACATATCGAGGGAGCGGATTTTATCACACTGAGCACCTTTGTCACTCAGCGGAATCGTGTCCGTTACGACGAGCTCATCCAGTCGTGAGGACTGGATATTGTCGATTGCGGGACCGGAGAGAACCGGGTGCACGATGTAGGAACGGACGCTGGTGGCACCGTGCTCTTTGAGCGCATTGGCGGCTTTGCACAGAGTGCCGGCGGTGTCGACGATGTCGTCAACAAGGATGCAGGTCTTATCCTTTACATCACCGATGATGTGCATGACCTGGGAGTCGTTGGCGCGCGGGCGGCGCTTGTCGATGATTGCCAGGTCCGCGTCGAGCAGTTTGGCGATGGCACGAGCCCGGACCACGCCGCCGACATCCGGGGAAACGATGACGTAGTCCTCATTGATATGCTGGCGTTCGATGTCGTCCAGCAGTACGGGCGTGGCATAGATGTTGTCCACCGGGATGTCGAAGAAGCCTTGAATCTGGTCAGCATGCAGGTCGACGGTCAGAACGCGGTCGATGCCGGCACTGGTGACCATGTCCGCGACAAGCTTGGCGGTGATGGAGACCCGGCTGGAGCGTGGGCGACGGTCCTGGCGCGCGTACCCGAAGTAGGGCACGACGGCGGTGATGCGTGCCGCTGAGGCGCGGCGCAGGGCATCCACCATGACCAGTAGCTCCATCAGGTTGTCATTGGTCGGGGCGCAGGTTGACTGCAGGATGAAGACATCACGGCCACGAACGTTCTCGTTGAGCTCAACCGTGGTTTCGCCATCGCTGAATTTCGCGACAGTGGCGTCACCGAGCGGGATATTCAGGCGTTTTGAGACATTGCGGGCCAGTCGGGGATTGGCATTCCCCGCGAACACCATGAGGTTCGACACGATTGGATCCCTCTGCGGTTCGTCTGAGCTTTCGTGCGGTTCGGAAGGAGGAAGATGGCTGGGGTGGCAGGATTCGAACCTGCGCGTGACGGGATCAAAACCCGCTGCCTTACCGCTTGGCCACACCCCATCTGACTCTTTACCTGGCATCAATCCAGTTCACCCAGTTGCGTGTACAGTGGAGACCGGTTTCTGCCCTGGGCTATGAAACCGTTGATGCCTGAGGGTATCTTCGCTAATGCGTCAATGGCTGCAGATTCTGTCTCGAATGGACAAAAAACGCAACCCCCGGTGCCCGTTAATTGGGCTTTTCCGTATCGTTCAAGCCATTCGAAAGCTTGATCCACGGCCGGGTAAATTCGCCGCACAACAGGCTCGCAGTCGTTGCTGAGCCCGTCGCTTCCCTCAAAAGCGGTGCGCATTCTGCGTTTTGGTGTGGTACGTGTCAAGTCAGAAGCACTAAAAATTTTGCCCGTGCTGACTTCAGCGTCTGGCACGAGCACCAGATACCAATGCTCAGGCGGTAGTACCGGTGTCAACTGCTCACCGACACCTTCACCCCAGGCGGCGACGCCATGCACAAATACTGGTACATCCGCCCCAAGCTCAAGTCCCAGGATTGCCAGTTGGGCGCGGCTCAGGCCTGTTTCCCACAGATGGTTGAGCCCCACGAGGGTGGTGGCTGCATCGGAGCTGCCGCCGCCCAGGCCACCGCCGGCCGGCAGTTGTTTGATGAGTTCGATGGTGGCACCCAGGCCGGTACCGGTGCGTACCCGCAGGCTTTGGGCGGCGCGTGTGATGAGATTGTCCGCTGCAGGCAGCCAATCAGGGCCGAAGACGACGATTCTGCCATCGTTGCGGGGTCTGATCCGCAGGTGGTCGCACTGGTCCAGAAACTGGAAAACCGTCTGGAGCTCGTGGTAGCCGTCATCACGGCGTCCGGTAATGTGGAGGAACAGGTTTAGTTTGGCCGGAGCCGGCAGATTAAGGACCTTCACGGGGCTCCTGGCTCCCACCGTGTGATCACAAGCCTCAGGCGTAGTTCATTGCGCGTTGCGGTGAGGGCGTGTGGTACCTCGTCGATGCCCGCTAGGGTAGCATAGCGGCCATAGTGGATTTCCCAGCCCTGCTGGCGCAGGTGGCTGACGCGACCCTGTTGGTCAAAGAACACATCCCCGGGGCTGCTCTGGAGCGGCAGGCCTCGCACCCAGACATAAAGCGCCTCAACGGGGAGTGACCACCCAAGGGTTTCGCGGATCAGGGCGTCCGGGTCATCAGAGAGGTACTGCTGGCCATCGGAATCTGTGATTGTCAGGAAGGTGGGCGAGCCTTCAAGGCGAACGCTGCCCATGCCCATGAACGCCGATGACATCTCGATCAGGAACTGATCGCCGTTCTGGGTCCACTCGCGGATGACCGCTGAGTCATTGCCCTCGTCATGCCGAACGGCCACTTTGCCCTGCAGCGTCCACTGGTTCAGCGTCCTCAGCTGCGCCTTGCGAGCCTGCCAGCCTTCCGGCTGCTCGCGGGTGAGGCTGTCATCAGGGGGTGGTGCGGGTGGCGCGGTCATACAGCCCTGGAGTACAAGACCGATGAGTGTCACGCCAAGCAGCCGTACGGCCTTTGTCATTACAGGGCCTCCGGCTGGAGGTCGAGCGCTTCAAGGATCTCAAGGAGTGGTCCCAGGGCGTCAGTGTTCTCCGTTTCATCCAGGGTGCGGCGCCAGAGTGCGCGCGCTTCGTCCCGACGCTCCGCTGCCCAGAGCACGCGCCCGAGGTGAGCCGCAATCTCCGGGTCCTGGAGACGTTCGTAGGCATCTCCAAGATATGTCAGTGCCTTTTCATACTCGCCCAGGTGATAGTGCAGCCAGCCGGCGCTGTCGAGAATGGCTGGGTTCTCCGGGTCGAGTTCCAGCGCCTGCATGATGAGCTGTTTCGCTTCATCGTAACGCTCAGTGTGCACCGTCAGGGTATAGCCCAGCGCGTTCAGGGCTACGGCATTTTCCGGCTCCGCTTCAAGCACTTTGCGCAGATCGGATTCCATACCTTCGATATCGCCGGTCTGCTCGCGGAGCATGGCACGGGTGTAGCGGATCTCGGTGTTATCAGGGTTGTTTTCCAGTGCATTGGTGGCAACTTGCAGCGCTTTGTCTGTATGCCCCAGATCCAGAAGCAGGTTGATCTCCATCTGCCACAGGCGTGCTTTCTGATCCGGCAGCTGGGAGCGCAGGTTCGCAAGGTTGTTGCGGACTGCTTCCATTTCACCTTTCTCGGCGCGCAGGTAACTGGCACGCGCCAGGGCCTGGAAGAAATGGTTGCCGCTTTGCACCTGGCTGTAATGATGCAGCGCTTCATTGGGGTTGTCGCGTTTGTCCGCGAGCCGCCCAAGATAGAAGTGTGCCTGATTGGTGTGGACACCCTCTGTCAGCAACTTGTTCAAATGGGTCCGGGCTGTATCCAGGTGATTGTTCTCCAGTGCCACCAGTGCCCGTGACAGCCTGAGTCCGGTGGCCTGCGGGAAACGTTCCATAAGCCCTTCGAACTCGTCCTCCGCGGCCTGCAGCTTACCCTCATTCACCAATACACGGGCGTAGAGCGTGCCCAGACGGCGATTGTCCGGGAAGCGCCGGGCCTGCTCGCGCAGGTAGTCAAGGGCTTGTTCGCTGCGCTCCAGATCATGCAACAGCTTGCCCTTGAGAGTGACGGCCGGCTGGTAGTTGTCTTTCTTTGCCAGCAGCGAATCGGTCAGCTCCAGCGCGCGCTCGCTGTTACCGGTGTTGTCATTGAGCAGAGCCAGGCTGTAAGTGAGGGGCGTGGTATCCGGGTGACGCTCATGCAGTTGCCGATAAAGCTCCAGCATCTGCTGCTGTTTTTCAGCCGGCAGGGCCCGCGCCTGATTGGCGAGAGTGTCAAACTGCGTGTCGCCGCCCTGCTCGTGGAGTGTTTCCATGTAGGCGAGTGCCTGCTCCAGATTGGATTCACGCAGTTCTGCCAGTGCCGCGATGCGCAGCGCTTGGGGGTGGTTGGGTTCCACCTTAAGCCAGACCCCGGCGATCTGGCGCTGGGCATTGGTGGCATCCAGCGCTTGGGCAATCTGCATAGCGCGGCGTATGACGCCTGGATCCCGGGTGTCGGCAGCGGATTGGGCATAGTTCATGAGGGTGACGTCGTAGCGGCCCCGCTGCGCCGCCAGCTCCGCACTGAGAAGAGCAAAGAGAACGTCGGGCGGAAAGTCCCGGTATTCGACCTCTTCTGAATCCATGACGGCGGATTCCACGGATTCTTTAACCGACTCGTCGGAGCCACTCTCAGGTGCGTCGGCCGGCTCGTTGGAGACAGACGCGTCGCCGCCATCAGGATCGGTGGCCAGGCTGGAGCAGCCACCCAGAATCAGAGCCAGAGCAAGGACGGGAAGATGGAGCCAGGCGTGTTTCTGCATCTCGAACCCACTACGGTGAAAGGCTTTCAATAATGGCACAGCGCGGTCGATACCCCCAAGGGCGTATAGCCGCATCAGTAGCACTGAGGCGTGTCGACCGTTACACTAGGCAGCGTATAGTTACAGGGGGCTGAATACCAGTCTATGGCGTTGTGGGTTCTGGGCATCAACCATCGCACGGCAAGTGTGGAAAAACGCGAGCGTGTCTCGATCCCGGAGAGCGAGATCGCGTCGGCGCTGCAGAATGCGTTACACCTTCCCGGTATGCAGGAGTTGGCTGTCATGTCGACCTGCAACCGCACCGAGTTCTACGTGGTCGGCGACGAGCACTCTTCTCGCCAGGCCCTGGAGGAGTGGTGGGGGGCATGGCTGGACGTGGAGTCCGAAAGCTTCGAGGAATGCCTCTACGTGCATGAAGACCAGCATGCTGCCCGGCATGTGATGCGGGTGGCTTGTGGCCTGGATTCCATGGTGCTGGGTGAGCCGCAGGTGCTGGGTCAGGTCAAGGAAGCCTATAATCAGGCCCATGCCGCCGGTACGACAGGAACCGTCCTGTCGCGTCTGTTTGAACATGCTTTTTCTGTGGCCAAGCGTGTGCGAACGGACACTGCCATTGGTGAGAATCCGGTTTCCGTCGCCTATGCGGCGGTATCCATGGCGCGCCATATCTTCTCTGATATGCGTCGTAAATCGGCACTGCTGATCGGGGCGGGTGAAACCATGGAGCTGGTGGCCCAGCATCTGGCCCAGGCCGGCGTTGGTGATATGACGGTGGGCAACCGTTCCATCGAACGCGCTGAGCAGCTGGCCTTGCGCTTTGAGGGCAGGGCGGTCACGCTTTCCGCAGTGCCGGATGAGCTGCCGGCGGTGGACATCGTGATCGCCTCTACCGGCAGCCAGCTGCCCATTCTTGGTAAAGGGGCTGTGGAAAAGGCTGTTCGCCGGCGTAAGCACAAGCCCATATTCATGGTGGATCTGGCCGTGCCCCGTGATATCGAGCCGGAAGTGGGGAGTCTGAACGACATTTTTCTGTACACGGTGGACGATCTCCACAGCGTCATCGAAGAAAATCGCCAATCCCGTGAGGGCGCGGCGGAGGAGGCGGAACACCTGGTTCAGGAGGGGGCCTCGGAGTTTATGTACCAGTTGCGGGCACTGGATGCGGTAACCACCCTCAAGCAGTTCCGTGGTGAGGTGGAATCAGTGCGTGACGCGGAACTGGACAAGGCCCTGCGTTCACTGGCCTCTGGGGGCGACCCTGAGACGCTGCTGCGCAGCATGGCCCGCACGCTTACCAACAAGTTCCTGCACCATCCGACTGTTCAGGTTCGTAAGGCCACCGCCGAAGGGCGTGTTGAGGTGACCGACTGGCTCCGGGAGCTCCATGGCATGGAGCCCCTCTCTGGTGAGACCGAAAGCTCTGGCTCCAGTAATGGGTCACACCAGAGCGCGCCAGCCACCCCTACCGAGTCCAGTACCCGGAACCCATCATGAAAGAATCCATTGCGCGACGACTCGACCAGCTGGTGGAGCGTCACGAGGAGATCAGTGCTCTGCTTGCTGATCCCGGCACCATCAGTGACCAGAAGCAGTTCCGTGATCTTTCCCGTGAATTTGCGGAAATTGAGCCGGTTGTCGAAACCTATCGTGCATACCGGCAGGTCAGGGACAACATGGCTGAAGCTGAGGCACTGCAGGGCGACGGTGATCCGGATATGCGTGACATGGCTGAAGAAGAGCTCGCCCGGAGCCGCAAAAGACTGGAGGAACTCGAAGCCGAACTGCAGACCCTGATGCTTCCCCGTGACCCCAACGAGCGTAACAACGCCTACCTGGAGATCCGGGCCGGTGCCGGCGGCGACGAGGCGGCTCTGTTTGCCGGCGACCTGTTCCGCATGTACTCACGTTACGCTGAAAATCAGGGGTGGCGGGTGAGCGTGCTCAGCCAGAGCCAGGGCGAGCACGGCGGCTACAAGGAACTGATCGCGCTGGTGGAGGGCGAGGGCGTCTATGGTCAGCTGCGCTTTGAATCCGGGGGGCATCGTGTCCAGCGCGTGCCCGAGACCGAGTCCCAGGGTCGTATTCACACCTCGGCCTGTACTGTGGCCGTACTGCCGGAAGTCGACGAACCGGAAGATGTGACCATCGACAAGAACGATCTGCGGGTGGATACCTTCCGAAGCTCCGGCGCTGGCGGCCAGCATGTCAACACCACCGACTCCGCTATCCGCATTACCCATATTCCCACGGGGCTGGTGATCGAATGTCAGGAGGAGCGTTCCCAGCACAGGAACCGGGACCGGGCGATGAGTTTTCTCCAGTCCCGTCTTCAGCAAATGGAGCAGGACCGGCGTGAGGCTGAGGAGGCGGATACGCGGCGTAACCTGGTGGGCAGTGGGGATCGCTCCGAGCGCATTCGGACCTACAACTTTCCCCAGGGGCGGATGACAGACCACCGCATCAACCTGACGCTGTACCGGCTGGATGACGTGATCCAAGGCAATCTGGGTGAGATCATCGCAGCCCTCCAGCAGGAACACCAAGCTGATCAGCTCGCGGCTCTGGGAGCGGACTCGGCATGAGTGGGGCGGATCGGGTTGAGGCACTGCTCGATGACGCCGCGTGCCGGCTTGAGGCTGCAGGCATGAGTAATGCCGCTGGCGAGGCGCGCATGCTGCTTGCCCATCAGCTCGGCTGCAGTCCCAGCCGTTTCCGCATCTGGCCTGAAGCGCTGGTGGGAGACGATGACGCCGAAACGTTTCGCACTCTGGTGGCTGCCCGGGCCGGTGGCCGGCCACTCGCTTATATCACGGAAGAATGTGAGTTCTGGTCGCTACCTCTGAAGGTGACCCCTGCGACCCTGATCCCCAGGCCGGATACTGAAACTCTGGTGGAAGCCGCAATAGCCTGCCCTTTGCCAGAGGTGGCGCGGGTTCTGGATGTGGGGACCGGCAGCGGCGCGGTGGCCCTGGCTCTGGCGCAGGAGCGCCCTGATTGGTATGTGACCGCCAGTGAAACGTCGGGTGAGGCCCTGGCTGTTGCTGAGACCAATGCGTCAACCCTTGGGTTGAAGGTTACTTTTGTGGAAGGCGATCTCCTGGCACCTTTTCATGAGACAGATGCCTGGGATCTGATTGTCTCCAATCCGCCGTATGTTGCAGCAGATGATCCGCATCTGTGCTGTGGCGATCTGCGTTATGAACCCCAGAGTGCGCTGGCCGCCGGTGCTGATGGGCTGGATGTGATCCGGCCGCTGGTGGCCGGAGCGCTGCAACGGCTCGCGCCGGGCGGATGGCTGCTGCTGGAACATGGGTATGATCAGGCACTGGCCATAGCGGCTCTGCTGAAAGAGGCAGGGTTCGGATCCTGTTTTATGCAGCATGACCTGGCCGGGAATCCGCGGGTCAGCGGCGGAAGGCGTGAGGACTGATGGCATGAGCTCACTCACTGATTCGGATCTGCAGCGTTACAGCCGCCAGATCCTGATGCCCGAGTTTGATGTGGCTGGACAGCAGGCCCTGGCCGACAGCCGTGTGCTGGTTGTGGGCGCTGGTGGGCTGGGTTGCCCGGTGGTGCTCTACCTGGCGGCAGCTGGAATTGGGCACATTGAGCTAGTGGATGATGACCATGTGGAGCTGGCCAACCTGCAGCGTCAGATTGCGTTTACTGAAGCGGATATTGGCCATTCCAAGGCGCAAGCACTCGCTGCGCGGGCGATGGCGCTTAACTCCGGCGTCACGATTGAACCGATTGAGGGGCGGGCGAAACAGCGCTGGCTTTCCCGCGCGGCGACCCGGAATCATCTGGTTCTGGATGCCACCGACAACTTCCAGACTCGGTTTTCGGTGAACCAGGCGTGCGTGGATGCGGCCGTGCCCCTTGTTTCCGGTGCCGCCATCCGTGCCGAGGGCCAGATTGCGGTTTTTGACCCCGGCCAGGCCGGCGCTCCCTGCTATCAGTGCCTGTACTCGGATGTGGGCGAGGCCACGCTGAGCTGCTCCGAGTCGGGCGTGATCGGGCCGCTGGTGGGAATGATAGGCGCGACCCAGGCGATGGAGGCCATTAAGCTGCTGGCGGGTGTAGGTGAGTCGCTCACGGGCCGCCTTCTCCTCCTGGACGCCTGGCGCATGCAGTGGCGCGAGGTGCGAGTTCCCAGGGATCCCGCCTGCCCCATCTGTGCCAGCTGACCCTCTGACTGGCTTAACCGCTACCCTGTGCCTTGAAGCGCTCAATCGCCTGTTTGCGGCTCTCCTTGAGGTCCACGATGGGGGCGGGGTAAGTCGGCACCGCCCCATAGGGGTTGAACAGCTTCTTGCTCTCCAGGTGGGCGATTTCCGGCACCCAATGCCGGATGAAACCGCCCTGCGGATCAAAGCGCTCGCTCTGGGTTACCGGGTTGAAGATGCGGAAGTAGGGGGCTGCATCCGTGCCGGTTGAAGCGCTCCACTGCCAGCCGCCGTTGTTCGAGGGCAGGTAGCCGTCCACCAGCTGGCGCATGAAGTACTGCTCACCCAGCCGCCAGTCCACGAAAAGGTTCTTGGTCAGGAACATGGCGGTGACCATGCGCAGGCGGTTATGCATCCATCCCGTGGTGTTCAGCTGGCGCATGGCGGCGTCCACCAGCGGGATACCGGTATGGCCGGCTTTCCAGGCCTCAAAACGCTCATCCGCAGGCTCCCAGGGCAGTGCCTCGGTTTCCGTTTTGAAGGCCTGATGGCGCGAAAGGCGCGGGAAATGGTAGAGCAGCTGGATGTAGAAATCCCGCCAGGCGATCTCATTGAGCCAGGTTCGCCCAGCGGTTGCGGGCGAGGGGTCTCCCGTACGTTGTTGCACCGCTATCAGACACTGGCGTGGGGATAGAATACCCAGTGCCAGATAGGGAGAGATCATGCTGGTCGCTGGGTTGGCGGGGTAGTCCCGCTGGTTGGCGTATTCGCGGAGGCGCTGGTCAATGAAACCATCCAGAGCCCTGTGCGCGGCGCTTTCGCCGCCGTCCAGCCAATCCACCCTGGCGCTGCGCCATTCAGAGAGCTCGGGGATTACCGGCGGTGTCACCGGTTTACCCCTCGGGCCCGGTGCCGGGTGCAGCTGTGGCGGATGGCTTTCGACCCACCGCCACCACTGGCGCGAATAGGGGGTGAAGACGGTGTAGGGGGTACCGTTGCCGGTTTTCAGCTGATCCACCGGTACCACCGTCTGGTCACGGTAGATATTGAGTGTGATGCCTTCATTATTCAGCACACGGGTCAGCCGATGATCTCGTGAGCGCTCATTGACGGCGTATTCTTCGCCGGCGTGGATCCGTGTGATGCCGCGTTCCCGGCACAGGGCCAGCAGTGCTGCGTCGGTGTCCGCGAACTGGTCAATGGTGCGGATATGCAGGGCAATCCCGAGCTCCGCCAGATCCTGCCCAATCTGCTCCAGGCTGCGCAGCACAAGCTCTGTGCGGTTGGGCGACCAATCATGCTCGGCCCACTGCTTCGGGGCGGCCAGGAAGCATGCTTCCAACGGGCTATCGCCGGAGCAGGCTGCGGTTACCGCCGGGTTGTCGCCTAGGCGTAAGTCATTGCGGAACCAGATGAGTTCGGTCACGGTCACTCCGGGTCTAAGTCTATGGTACTGGGTTGTTCGCTGAAACAAGCGCTTTGGATTATAGTGACACGCAATCCGTTTTCAGGAATCCCTATGGTGCCACCCCGAACAACAGATGACACTGCCACCTCTGTGATTGCCTGGGGTGCGCTGATGCCAGTCTCCATTCAACAGGATCAGGACAAACAATGACGGACATGGCACAGACACATGACCTACAATGGGTAGGCTGGCGAGAGTGGGTGATGATGCCGGATCTTGGCATACCGCGCCTGCGGGCCAAGGTCGACACCGGGGCAAGAACCTCCTGCCTGCATACCTTTGATCTGGAGGCCTACGAGCATGCGGGTGAGCGCCGTGTGCAGTTCTGCGTGCACCCCAGTCGCCGCAATCTGAACCGGGTGATCCGTTGTGACACCCCATTGTTGGACGAGCGTGTCGTGACCGATTCCGGGGGGCACCGGGAAATGCGCTATGTCATCCTGACGCCCATGCGCATGGGGCCCTGGTGCTGGCCTGTCGAGATGACGCTCACCAATCGCGATACAATGCGTTTTCGAATGCTGATCGGCCGTACAGCCATGAAAGAGCGTCTGTGTGTGGACCCTTCCGCCTCTTTCCTGGCCGGTAAACCGCATGAGGAGTAATCAATGAGAATTGCCATCATGTCGCGCAATAAGCGTCTCTATTCCACCCGCCGCCTGGTGGAAGAGGCCAAGAAACGCGATCACGAGGTGCAGGTGCTGGACTTTCTGCACTGTTATATGAACATTACGCCGGCCAGCCCAACCATGCACTATCGGGGTGAAAAACTGCCGGAGTTTGATGTGGTGATTCCCCGGATTGGCGCCTCGGTAACCTTCTACGGGGCCGCGGTGCTGCGCCAGTTCGAGATGATGGGCGTATTTCCGGCGAACGAGTCAGTGGCCATCACTCGCTCCCGGGATAAGCTGCGCTCGCTTCAGCTGCTGGGGCGCAAGGGGCTGGGCATGCCGATCACAGGCTTTGCCAGCAAGCCGGACGATGTACCTGACCTGATTCGGATGGTCGGCGGTACCCCCGTGGTCATCAAACTTCTGGAGGGCACCCAGGGCATTGGTGTAGTGCTGGCGGAAACGCGCAAGGCGGCAGAGAGCGTGATCGAGGCCTTCATGGGTCTGAAGGCGGATATCCTGGTGCAGGAATACATCAAGGAGTCGGCGGGCGCGGACATCCGCTGTTTCGTCCTCGGAGACAAAGTGATTGCGGCCATGAAACGCCAGGCAAATGAGGGGGAGTTCCGTTCCAACCTGCATCGCGGTGGCCAGGCATCTCTGGTGCGCATTACGCCTACCGAGCGTAAGACGGCGGTGATGGCAGCCAAGGCCATGGGTCTGAATGTGGCCGGTGTGGACCTGCTGCGCTCCAGCCGCGGGCCCCTGATCATGGAGGTCAACTCCTCGCCGGGGCTGCAGGGCATTGAAGCGGCCACCAATAAAAACGTGGCAGGCATGATCATCGACTTCATCGAGAAGCGGGCTCGCCCCTGGCGCACCGCCACCAAAGGGGCGAGGGGCTGAGCATGGCGAAACGCGCGGCTTTCCGTCTGGGCGGTGAACGGATTCCCGCAGGGGAGCGCCTTCAGGTAGAGGTGCCTATAGGGCGTCTCTACACCCAGACCCCGTTGCATATTCCGGTTGAGGTCATCCATGGACGGCGCCCCGGGCCTACGCTTCTGGTCTGCGGCGCCATTCACGGTGATGAAATTAATGGCGTGGAGATTGCCCGCCGTCTGCTGCGCACCACCAGTCTCAAACGTCTGCGCGGCACGCTGCTGGTGGTGCCCATCGTCAACGTCTTCGGTTTCCTGCACCAGTCGCGCTATATGCCGGACCGCCGGGATCTCAATCGTTGCTTTCCGGGCAGCGAGAAAGGCTCTCTGGCCGGGCGTATCGCCTATCTGTTCCGGACCCAGGTTCTTGATCTCGCAACCCATGTGATTGATCTCCATACCGGGGCCAGTCACCGTTTTAATCTGCCCCAGATCCGGGCGGAGTTGCGTAATCCGGTGACGGCGGATATGGCGGAAACCTTCGCCGCACCCATCGTGATCAACGCGTCTCTGAGAGACGGCAGCCTGCGGGCCTGCGCTGATTCTGCCGACGTTCCGGTGATCACCTATGAAGCAGGCGAGGCACTACGGTTCGATGAAGTGGCTATCAACACGGGTGTGCGCGGTATTCTGCGTGTCATGCGCATGCTGGAGATGCTGCCCAGTCGGCGGCGGGGCCGGCACCGTCCTGCCAAGCGCTCCGAGGTAGCCTCAAACTCCACTTGGATGCGGGCCGAGACCGACGGCATCATGCGTCCTATTGCGGGGATTGGTCATCGGGTGAGGGAAGGTCAGCGCCTGGCGGTTGTCGCCGATCCCTTCGGGCGACTGGAGTCGTCCGTTACCAGTAGCGTTAATGGCATCATCATTGGCATGAACAATCTGCCCATGGTCAACGAGGGTGAAGCCCTCTACCACGTGGCGGTGTTCGATGAGCTTGATGAGGCCATGAAGACCATGGACGCTTTCCGGGACCGCTATAAGCCGCTTCAGGGCGAGGAGCCCATGGCGGACCATCCCTGGGATAATGATCTGGGCCAGGAAAGCAACAACAGCGATTAATAAGTGTCGGCTTAGAATGGCATGTTGGTGCTTTCTACAACCTTTCAAGCGTAAATTTCTTTAAAAACAAAAAGGTTCTGTTGACTCTTTTTTTAAAGTTAAATAATTTTAACTCGTAATTGATAACGTAGTTAAAAGGATTCGTATGAAAAAGCTTTGTTCAACAGTAATTGTTGCTCTCCCGTTGGTTCTCTCTGGTTGCGGTACCCTTAATTCCGCTCTTATGGACGAGAAAACTAATAGAGAAATGTTCCACGTAATTGACATCAAAACTGATGCAGGTATCGATACAATTACAAGGCCGACAGTGGATGGTATCGGGAAAAACGTAAATGATCTGACTGAGAACTATCCGATCCCACCTCAAGAGGTTCCTAAAGAACCCGGTAGATTCTCGGTTGAGGACGCGTTTGAAGGAACCAACATGAGCGCACTCGCAAAAATGAGTGGGGGGATGGGTCCAAAAACCGTTGAGTGCGACGGAGCGGTTTGGACAGGTAAGGCGATCCGTGATGTTGATACTGCAATAACTCAAGTGAACGCTTGCCTCTGGCAATATCGGGAGGGGTATCACCTTGATTTTTACATGGCGATCAGAGAACAGGATGTAAATTTCATTCAGTCAATGGTCGCGAGCGGTGTCGAGGCTACTTTGGGTACCCCGGAAGAGTGGGCAAACCAAATTGTTCTTGATACCACTGAAGCAATCGCCAACGAAGTCGAAGGGGCCGAAATGGCTCATGTCCAGGGTAGGCCTGAGCTGGATAAAGAGGTTCCTTGGATCTCCCAACAGTTAAATCGTTGACGTAATCTTGTCGTGTTTTGAAGGGCGATCCATTTGGGTCGCCCTTTTTCTTTTCACCTGGGTTTAGTTTAAAGGTGTTCTTCAGCGTACTCCGCCAGGGGTGAGCGGGGGACGCCCTGAAGGTGGATGTGGCCGCCGTGCTTGAAGCCCTTGAAGCGTTCGGTCATATAGGTGAGGCCGGAACTCAGGGAGTTGAGGTAGGCCGTGTCGATCTGGGAGAGGTTACCCAGGCACACCACCTTGCTGCCGGTGCCCGCCCGCGTGATGATCGTCTTGAGTTGGTGCGGCGTCAGGTTCTGACTCTCGTCGATGATAATCAGGCTGTGCTGGAAGCTGCGCCCCCGGATATAGTTCAGTGATTTGAACTGCATGGGCACCTTGCTGAGGATGTAGTCAACGCTGCTGGTCATGTTCTCATCATCCTCGTGCAGCGCCTCGAGGTTGTCCACGATGGCGCCCAGCCAGGGTTCCATCTTTTCGGATTCGGACCCCGGCAGAAAGCCGATATCCTCATCCAGCCCCTGGGTGCTGCGGGTGGTGATGATGCGTTTGTAGGTCTTGCTCGCCACGGTTAGCTCAATGGCCGCGGCCAGAGCCAGAATGGTCTTGCCGGAGCCGGCGGAGCCCGTGAGGTTCACCAGATGCACATCCGGATCCATCAGCAGCTCCAGCGCCAGTCCCTGGTAGACATCGCGCGGTGACAGGCCCCAGACCTGCTGGTGCATGAGGTCATCCTGAAACAGATCCTTCACTACGATCCGCTCTGAATCGGTCTCTGTAATCCGGCCGATGAACCCCTGTTGGTCCAGGATGAACTCGTTGATCTGGTAAGCCGGCATGGCTTCGTTGCGCGGGATCAGGTGTTCCGTGATGCCCGCGCGCTGGACCGTTTCCACTTTCTCGATATCATCCCAGAAAGAGCCCTCGAACTCGTGGTAGCCGGTGGGCAGGTAACGTACGTCGTCCACCAGCTGGTCGGTCTGGTAGTCCTGTGCTTCCAGGCCGCAGCCACGCGCCTTGAGGCGCATGTTGATGTCCTTGCTCACCAGGATGATGGTTTTTTCGGAGTGCTGGCGTTGAAGCTGCGCGAGAAGGTTGATGATGCGGTTGTCGGCGAGGTGGTCCGGAAGGCCGTGCTCAGCGTCGTCCTGGGCGCCCATGGCGATGGACACTGTGCCAAGGGGTTCCGATTTTTCGCCGCGGCGGATAGGTACGCCATTGTCGATGTCGTGCGGATCGGCATCGCCAATGAGCCGGTCGATTGTTCGGATGGCCTGGCGGCAGTCGGCGGCAACGGCCTGTTTGCCGTTTTTCAGCTGGTCCAGCTCTTCAAGCACGGTCATGGGAATGACCACATGGTGCTCTTCGAAGCTGAGGACGGCGGTCGGGTCGTGGATCAGGACATTGGTGTCAACAACATAGGTTTTGATCTGGGGCTGGTCTTCCCGCGGCATGGGTTCGGTTACCTCAGGGCCGGTTGCAGGGCATCAGGTGGAGGTGCCGGATCCGTCGCCATCGAGACAGCGTCGGGTAAGTCCCGGTTCCGCCACCAGTTTGAGCATGTCATAGGTGGTGATGATGCCGGTGATGGTCTCCCTATCCGTCACGAAGATACGGTGCAGATGCTCGTCCATCATGATGTCGGCGATGGTCTGTACGCTGGTCTCAGCGTCTACAGACATCACGCTAGGGGTCATGATGTCATGAACCTCCACGGGCGTGCGAGTCATGCCTTCAAGCATCATCTGGCGGATCTGGCGGGCTTGCTGTTTCTCAGTTTCCGACAGCTCTTTTTCCGGTTCGCCGCTGACCTGGTTCCAGCGGAACTCAGCAATGTCCTTGAGCGTTACAATCCCAATGATGTGTTCATCATTATCGCACACGGGACTGCCGGTTATTTCGTTCTCCGTCAGGAACTCAGCCAGCTGCTGCATGGTCCAGTCCTGGGGAACTGCTTTCACGCTGGGCGTCATTATCTCGCGCGCAATGACCGTCATGACTCAGCCTTCCTCTCCAGTATTGACTCCGGGAACAATGCCGGTGATCCGCCCTTCGTCATCAAACACGAGTTTATGGCCCTGGTAACGTTCTTTCTGAACAACGTTGTTCAGCGTTTGGAGGGATTCATAGGGGATGTCCGTGGCCAGGCGGTTGACCAGCCAGTTGGGAAGGGAACCACCGGGCGCCGCGTGCTGGTACCAGACGATGCGGGTATGGCTGTCGTCTTTCCGGAAAAATTCGTAGACGGTGGAGGACTTGGGCATGCGCACATAATCGTCTTTCTTTTCGACCATGCCCTCGACTGACTCCATCTCGATGATGATGTGGTCCCGGCTTTCGCCCGTGTGAGCTTTAATGTGGAGTACATAGTCGCGATCGCTGACCGGCCAGGGCATGTCGTTGATGGAGTAGGTATAGCGGTCACGGAAGGTGCCGCCTGCCAGGTTCTTCGCATGCGCGCACTGGTGGACCCATTCCGTGCATGATTTGGGGTTGGCCATGACGGCCATGACTGCTTCCAGGGGGGCATCCAACACCATTTCCGCGCGGAAGGCATCGATGCGCGAGCCCTTCAGATTACGGGTATGGATCTCAATGCCATCCGAATCAACTGCTTTTTCCCAGTTCTTATCGTTGGTGGGAACTTGAGCGTGGACAATGGTGGTGGCCAGCACCATGGCAAGTATGAGAACAGCAGTCAGTGCGTATCGCATCAGCACATCCGGGCAGCGGGAAGAGAGCTTGACGGTAACAGGGCTGGCGGGCCGGTTCTGTCGATTTCTCCGCAGCATGAACCGGCCAGCGCCCAGCAGGTCTTTACTGGGGGTTAGTGATCTCCTCGGGAAGAGTAACGTTGAGTTCCAGCACTGAACAGCTGTCATTGCGGTCCAACTGGACCTGGACCTGGTCGTCGCGGATGGCCACGTAGCGCCGGATCACTTCCAGAAGCTCCTGCTGGAGCTCAGGCAGGTAATCAGGCTGTTCACGGGTGTTGCGCTCGTGCGCGACGATGATCTGCAGCCGTTCCTTGGCGATGGACGCGGACGACTTTTTCTTGGTTTTAAAATAGTCAAAGAAACTCATATCAGCCTCCGAACATGCGCTTGAGGAAGCCTTTCTTCTGCCCGTCTAGAAACCGCAGGGGGCGTTCCTCGCCCAGCAGTCGAGCCACTGCGTCCGCGTAGGCACAACCGGCCTCGCTCTCGTCTTCCAGAATCACCGGTGCCCCCTGGTTGGAGGCGTTGAGGACTGCTTGGGATTCCGGGATGACACCCAGAAGGGAGATGCTCAGGATATCGTTGACGTCCTCAATGGAAAGCATTTCACCCCTTTCAACCCGCTCATGGTTGTAGCGTGTAAGCAGCAGGTGTTCCTTTACCGGCTCCATGCCCTGTTCCGCACGCCGGGACTTGCTCTGGAGAATCCCCAGAATGCGATCCGAATCGCGTACCGAGGAAACCTCGGGGTTGGTGACCACAATGGCTTCGTCCGCGTGGTAGAGCGCCATCAGGGCCCCATGTTCAATGCCCGCCGGCGAATCACAGACGAGATAGTCGAAGGTTTCGCTCATTTCGTCGAGAACCTTCTGCACCCCTTCGGCGGTGAGTGCCTCTTTGTCCCGCGTCTGGGAGGCCGGGAGGATAAACAGGTTCTCGACCCGCTTGTCGCGGACGAGTGCCTGGTTGATGGAAGCCTCGCCCTGAATGACATTGACGAAGTCGTAGACCACACGACGCTCGCAGTTCATGATGAGGTCGAGATTGCGCAGGCCCACATCGAAGTCGATAACGGCCGTGTTGTAGCCGCGCTGAGCAAGGCCGGTGCTGATGGAGGCGCTGGTGGTGGTCTTGCCCACCCCGCCCTTGCCGGATGTCACTACTATGATTCGTGCCAAGGTTGTTGTCCTGTTTGCTGTTCTGTCGTTCCGTTAACGGGTTAGCGGGTCCGCTGTCAGTACTTGGCCCTCAAGCCGGATCCTGGCCGGCGTCCGCCAGTCATCGCCCTGGAGATCCTCAGAGATTTTATAGTGCCCGGCTACGGACACAAGCTCCGCCTCCAGCGACTGGCAGAAGATGCTCGCGCTGGTGTCGCCGTGTACACCGGCAAGCGCCCGCCCGCGCAGCGGGCCATAGATATGGATGTGGCCGGCGGCAAGCACCTCCGCTCCCGCGCCAACCGGCGCCATGATAATGAGATCGCCCTCCGGGGCATAGACCTGCTGGCCCGAGCGTACTGGCTGAGTGACAAGCCGCCCGGGGCCGATTGCGCTGCTTTGCGCCGCCGCTGCAGCCGGCTCTTGGGGCGTTGATTCGGCCGGTTCCGGCTCGGGGGCAGGCCGGGGAGCACTGGTCCGGCTACCTGGCAGCCACGCAAGAGCGGCATTGCGAGCCAGACGGCGGACGTCATCATTACCACCGCGCACACCCAGAACCTGAATGGAGTGGGTGCGACAGATGCCTATGAGCTGGAAAAAGTCCAGGTCGGCAACATTGCCTTCGTAGTGGTCAAGGCCGATGACCAGGGGGAGATCACGGAAAAAATTGGGCGCCTGTCGGATTTTGTCACGCAGGGTCTGCTCCAGGGTATCCGGGTCGAAATGGTACAGCTCCATGACGGTCAGCGTCTGGCTGGCATCGCGCAGCTCAAAACAGGCGCGGTTTTCGGTTGCCGTGGCGGCGGGTTCGCTCATCGGGCTATCCTTTACTGGGGGTTCGCTATCCTGACACGGGCTCCATCCCGTCCTAAGATACAGCTTGCACTGAATCCACGGCAACTCCGGAGGTGCGTTTGAGCCGCAAGATCATCCACTGCGACGCGGACTGTTTCTATGCCGCAGTGGAAATCCGGGACAATCCGGCGCTTGCGGGTCGCCCCATCGCTGTTGGCGGCGCCACGGGACGCGGTGTTGTGGCCACCTGCAGCTATGAGGCCCGGGCTTTTGGCGTGCGTTCTGCCATGCCGGTATCCGAGGCCCTGCGTCTTTGTCCGCACCTGGAGCTGCTGGCGACGGATATGCCGCGCTATCAGGCTGTTTCGCGGGACTTTATGCGCATCCTGCGTGAGACCTCGCCGATACTTGAGCCGCTCTCGCTGGATGAGGCTTATCTGGATGTCACCGGCATTGATCTGTTCCAGGGAAGTGCCACCCGGATGGCCGAACAGATCCGCCAGCGGGTGTGCTCGGAGCTGGGCATTACCATTTCTGCCGGGGTTGCCCCGAACAAGTTTCTCGCCAAAATTGCCAGTGACTGGCACAAACCCGACGGTCTCTGTGTCATCACGCCTGCTGATGTGGCGGAGTTCGTACCGCAGTTGCCGGTAACCTCGCTGTTCGGAGTAGGCCCGCGCACTGCGGAAAAACTGCATGCGCTGGGCATTCATACCTGTGCGGATCTGCGTGAATGGTCGGAACTGGCGTTGCGCGAACGCTTCGGGCGCTATGGGGCGCGTCTGTATGCTTTGGCCCGAGGCGAGGACGACCGCCCTGTGCAGGTGACAAGACCGCGCAAGTCGATCAGTGTAGAGAACACCTACAGTCAGGATCTCGCGACACTGGCGGAATGTCGGCGCGCTCTGGAAGGACTGGTTTCGGATCTGCAGCGCCGCATCCGGCGCAAGGGTCTGGATGCCGCCGACGCCGGCCAGTTCGAGAAATTGTTTGTGAAGCTGCGTTTTTCCGATTTTGAGACCCATACGCGTGAGACGGTCTGGCGCCAGCCGGGGCTACCAAGTGCGGAGCAATTCCGGCTGTTGCTGGATGCTCTCTATGGCGATGTGCCCCGGCCCGTGCGGCTTCTTGGGCTGGGTGTACGATTGCCAGAAGCGAGACAGGGTGGCCACCAACTGGCCCTGCTGGATGCGGGGGGGCGACCGGTCTCGTCGCAGTCAGCCAGCCCCTTGGGGGAGCAGGGCGAAGAAGCCGGGCGCGAAATGCAGCGCGATGAAAGCGCACCCAGCCCCGATGAGGCTGCCGGCGAGGACGTCTGAGGGGTAATGCAGCCCCAGAACCACCCTTGAGGCCAGAACCGCCATGGTGAATGGCAGAACCGTCCACCCCACCAGCGGAACCCCCTGGAACAAAAGTATGGTGAAACAGACGGCGTGCAGGCTGTGGCCGGAAGGAAAACTGCCTCTGTCGAGAGGCGGTGAGCCGCATTGTATGGCGGGTAAGCTGATGAAGGGGCGTTCACGCACGAGCTGGGTTTTGAGCACCTTGTAGACCAGGGTGCAGGCGGTGCCGGTAAGCGTCATGAGTGCGGCCAGAGCCCAGCCGTGGAGCCCATCAATGGCCGGCAATGTCAGAATCAGGGCATACCAGAGCCAGCCGTCACCGAGTCGGCTCACAATACGGAAAAAGGGCGTGACTGCCGGAAGTGTCAGGCTGCGATTCAGACGCAGGCACCACTGCAGTTCGCTGTGGTCAATACGGGTAAGTACCCGCGACAGGCGTTGTAGGGCCATGGTCCGGGATCTCCTGTGCTGGGTTAAGCAGTATCCGCTCGAACTGTTCCGCGAGGACGGCCCAGTCCAGTGTCTGCGCGTGGGCTCTGGCGCGCTCGCCGATGTGCCGCCGGAGTCCGTGTCTGTCCGCCAGCTCGAGCGCGGCGTTGGTGAAGGCCTCGGAGTCACCCGGTGCCGCCTTCATGCCATTGATCTCGTGGGTGATGTGCTCACGGGCCGCAGCCCGGTCGAATGCGACCACGGCCAGCCCCGAAGCCAGTGCCTCGGTTACTACGTTGCCGAATGTGTCCGACTCGCTGGGAAACAGGAAGATGTCTGCGGAGGCGTAGTGGCGGGCGAGATCAACACCGCGGCGGGTACCACAGAAGATGAACTCCGGGTGGGCCCGCTCCAGGCTTTGTCTCAGCGGGCCATCCCCCACCAGGACAAGCCGCGCGGAGGGATGGCACTCCCGCAGGCGCTCAAAGGTCGTCACAGCCTGCATCAGGTTTTTCTCGGCTGCCAGACGCCCGACGTAAAGCGCCACTGGGCCGTTTCCTGTGTTCCACTGCGCCCGTAGTGATTGGCTGCGTCGCTGTGGATTAAAGAGCTGGCTGTCCACGCCGCGGCTCCAGCAGTGGGTATTGGCGATTCCCCAGTGCATGAGCTGGTGGCAAAGACGCGTCGTTGGGGCGAGGGTGGCCAGTGTTCGGTTATGGAAGGTGACTAGATAGCGCCGGATCAGTGCTTCCATAAACCCGGCGCCATAGTAGCTGCTGTACTGATGGAAGTTGGTGTGGAACCCCGACAGGCAAGGGATTCCCAGTTCCCGTGCAGTGCTCACGGCACTCCAGCCCAAAGGGCCCTGTGTGGCCACGTAGACGGCCTGCGGCGGGCGGTGGCGCCATAGTCGCCGCAGTTGGCGGCGGGCGCCCAGGCCGAAGCGCAGCTCCGGATAACCGGGCAGCGGCAGTCCCCGCACGCGCAGGGTCCGCTCGCCGAACAGTGGCGCATGCCCCCTGGGGGGTTCGTCGCGCTGTCCAGGCCGGATAATAGTCAGCTGTTGGCCGCGTTGGACGAGTTCACGGCAGAGGTTGCCCAGGGTGCCTGAAACGCCGTTGATCTCGGGCGGAAAAGTCTCGGTAACCAGTGCAATCTGCTGTGCCGGCATCAGTGATCCTCCAGGACTGGACGACGCTGTCAGTGTCCGTTCATCGGGTTACCATTTGCTGACACCTCCGTGATGATTTGATGACCGTGCCTGGCATTGCGGTGGCCCAGGGATGGACTTAGCATGCGGGGACAATGAGTGGGAGGTGACTGTAATGGAGAAACGCCATCTTGGCCGGACCGGCATTGACGTCAGCGTGATCGGCCTCGGGACCATGACCTGGGGCGAACAGAACACCGAGCGGGAGGCCTTCGAGCAGCTGGATTATGCGGTGGATCAGGGCGTCAACCTGATTGATGCCGCCGAGATGTATCCGGTGCCGCCGCGTGCTGAAACCCAGGGGCTGACCGAGACCTATCTTGGCAACTGGTTGAAGAACCGGGGTAAGCGCGATGATCTGGTGATTGCCACGAAGGTTACCGGGCGCAGTGGTATGGATTATCTGCGTGGTGGCCCGCGCTTGACTCGGGAGCAGATCCATCAGGCCGTGAACGACAGTTTGAAGCGGCTCAGGACCGACTACATTGATCTCTATCAGGTGCACTGGCCCGAACGTAAGGCGAACTTCTTCGGCAAGCTTGGCTATAACCCGGTGGACGACTCGGATGCGGTGCCCATTGAGGAGACGCTGGCGGCGCTGAATGAATTGGTGGAGGCTGGCAAGGTGCGCCACATCGGCCTTTCCAACGAGACCGCGTGGGGCGCGATGACCTATATCAAGGAAGCCGAACACCGGGGATGGACTCGGCCCGTGAGCATCCAGAATCCCTACAGTCTGTTGAACCGTTCCTATGAGGTTGGGGTTGCCGAGGTGTCACTGCGCGAGGACTGCGGTCTGCTGGCCTATTCGCCGCTCGCCTTTGGCGCTCTGAGCGGCAAGTATCTCGGCGGGCAGAGACCAGCCGGGGCACGCCTCACGGAGTTTACCCGCTTTACCCGCTATGTTTCAGAGCAGGCTCAGGAGGCGACGCAGGCCTATGTGAACCTGGCGTGGGAGCACGGGCTGTCGCCAGCTCAGATGGCTCTGGCCTGGGTCAATTCGCGGCCCTTCCTGACGAGCAATCTGGTGGGTGCAACGACTCTGGATCAGCTCTCTGAAAATATCGAGAGCGCACATATCCAGCTGTCCGACGAGCTTCTGGAGCGGATCGAGGCACTGCACCAGCGCTACACCTACCCCTGTCCGTGAGCTGCCGATGAGCGAGGAACGCACAGGCATTCACTTCCGGCAGGCGGAACGGTGTGCTGAGGAACTGATCCGGCGCCTGGACGGCGATATCCGGATCGCGTTGCCGCTCGGTCTGGGCAAGCCTGTGCATCTGATCAACGCGCTCTATCGTTGCGCCTGCAACGATCCGAACATACAGCTGCACATCATGACGGCGTTGTCGCTTGAGAAGCCGGGCGGTGGCAGCTCTCTTCAGAAACGCCTTATGCAGCCCTTTGTTGAACGCGTATTCGAGGGCGTCCCCGATCTGGATTATGCGAAGGCCGTAAGCTGCGGTGAGCTGCCGGCGAACGTCACCGTTACGGAGTTCTTTCTCAGAGCCGGCAGCCGCCTGGGCAATGCTGATCAGCAACAGCGTGTGGTACTGACCAACTACACCCATGTGGTCCGTGATCTGATGGCACTTGGCGTCAACGCGGTGGGCCAGATGGTGGCGCCGGATGCTGAGGGCCAACAGGTGAGCCTCAGCTGCAATCCGGATCTGACTCTGGATATTCTGCCGCGGCTGCGGGCACAGCGCGAGGCCGGGGATGCGGTGGTGATCGCCGGCGAACTCAATCCCGAGCTGCCCTGGTTTGGTCATGATGCGGCTCTGGATCGGGCCAGCTTTGACTTGTTGCTCGAACCCCATAATCAGCCCATGCGCCTGTTTCCGGTACCCGATCTGGCGGTGGAACCGGCGGATTACTTGATTGGGTTCTACGCTGCTAATCTGGTTCGCGATGGCGGCACCTTGCAGGTGGGGATCGGGGCCCTGGGTTCGGCAGTGATCTACAATCTCCTCTTCCGGCACCGGGACAACGGGCTTTTCAACGAGCTGGCCCGCCGCCTTGATGCTCATTCACGTTTTCCGGCGTTGGCTGAGATCGGCAGCACCGAGCGTTTTGAGGAAGGCCTCTACGGTTGCAGCGAGATGATGGTGGAAGGTTTCCTGCATCTCTATGAAGCGGGCATTCTCAAACGCCAGGTTGTGGCCGATCGCACGCTGCAGCAGCTGCTGGATTGCGGCGCCATTCCGGACCCGCTGGATATCACCGCCCTTGATCGATTGGTCGAGGCTGGCTGCATTGAGACGGTGTTAAAGGCGCGGGATGTTCAATGGCTGGTGCGTTTTGGCTTCTTCGACCAGGGGTGTGAGCTCAAGGGCGGGCGTCTGGCACTGGGTGAGGAGGCGGTTCGTCCGGATCTTGGCGATGAACGCGCGCGCGCCCTGATTGAGCGCTATGCCCTCCAGGAGCGGCTTATCGGAGGGGTCGTCATGCATGGTGGCTTCTTCCTGGGCCCGGCCCGCTTCTATCAGCGGCTTCGGGAGCTGGATGAGGCGGCGCGCGCGCGTTTCAGCATGACCAGTGTTGGCTTTGTGAATCATCTTTACGACCATCCGTTGGGTGATCAGGCGCTCAAGACTGTCCAGCGTCGCCGTGGCCGTTTCATCAACTCGGTCATGATGCAGACACTGAATGGCGCGGCGGTTTCCGATGGTCTTGAGGACGGCCGCGTGGTCAGTGGTGTTGGCGGTCAATACAATTTTGTAGCCATGGCCCATGAACTCCCCGACGCGCGTTCGATCCTTACGTTGAGGGCCACACGCACCAGCGCCGGCCGTACTGAATCCAACATCCGCTTCAGCTATGGTCACTGCACCATCCCACGACACCTGCGCGACATTGTGGTCACTGAGTATGGCGTGGCCGACCTGCGCGGTCAGCCGGATAGCGATGTTTACAGGCGTCTGATCTGTATTGCGGACTCACGTTTCCAGAACGAGCTCACGCGCCAGGCGAAAAATGCCGGCAAGATTCCGAAGGGCTGGAAGGTCCCACGGGCGCATCGAAACAATTACCCACAACGGATTGAAGAGGCAGTAGCGCCCCTTCGGGATCATCACCAGCTCTTTCCCGCATTCCCCTTCGGTACGGACTTCACACAGGAGGAGCAAGAGCTGGTGCAGGCTCTGCAGTGGCTGCGTGAGGCTACCGGTTCGCGGCGCGGATTGTTGGCGGTGATCTGGCGTGCTCTGCGGCAGCCGGCCCCGGTCACAGCGGAACGGTCTGCATTGGAACGCATGGGGCTGATGCAGCCCGGGGGATGGCGCGAACGCCTGGAGCAGCGGATGCTTCTACACGCACTGCGGGTCACGGGTGTGACCCGCTCGCATTAATCAGAACGGGGGTAATTACAACAGCATGGCGGAACAACGGGTTTATCGACTGGGGTATCAGCTCAAGAATCAGAAGGGTGAGGTCGTAGACAGCTCTGTCGGAGCCGAGCCGCTGCATTTTGTCAGTGGCTGTGGGCGCATGATTGAAGGTGTTGAGCGCGCCGTGGAAGGGCGCGAGCCGGGGGAGTGTCTGGAGGTTACCATTCCGCCCGCTCTGGCCTATGGTGAGCATCAGGCGGAAATGGTCCGGAAGATGCCTCGGAGCATGTTCCAAGGGGTAGAGAAGCTTGAGGAGGGCATGAAGTTCCAGACTGACTCCGGAGACGATGCCAAGGTAGTGAAAGTGGTGGGCTTTGAAGACGATCAGGTGCTGGTCGACGCCAATCATCCATTGGCCGGAATCACGCTCTACTTTGATCTGGAAATACTGGAGGCCAGGGATGCGACCCCCGAGGAAATCGAGGCAGGCGAGCCGCTGGCCTGAAGCCGGGGCTGGCATGCAAATTCGCAATCAGTGTGTATACTTGTGTTACACAATGTTTGACGTATAACCCGGCGCCTGCGCCTCAATCCAGCGACAGGACTGACAATGGAAACAATAACGAACGAGACGGATGCTGTGGAACAGACCAGTGAAGCCTCCCGCGTTCTGATCGTCGAGGACGATGAACGGCTGGCGGAGCTGACCCGGGATTTCCTGGAGAAGAACGGCCTGGTGGTTTCGCTTGAAACCAATGGCGCGCGTGCGGTTGAGCGGATACGGGATGAAACACCTGACCTGGTGGTGCTGGATCTGATGCTGCCGGGAGAGGATGGCCTGGCCATCTGCCGTCGCGTGCGCCCATTCTACAACGGACCCATCCTGATGCTGACCGCCCGCACGGATGATCTGGACCAGGTGCTGGGGTTGGAAATGGGCGCGGATGACTACATGTCCAAGCCGGTTCGGCCGCGGGTTCTTCTGGCCCGGATCCGTGCCCTGCTGCGCCGCATCAGCGAGCCGGCTGCAGAATCCGGTGGTGGCGCCCAGGCGGGACCAGATGAGGGACTCGAGCGGCTGGTTTTCAATAACCTGGTAGTGGATCATTCCATGCGCGAGGCCTGGCTTGATGATGAGAGCATCGATCTCACCAGTGCCGAGTTCGACCTGCTGTGGCTTCTCGCCAGCAGCGCCGGGCGTGTGCTCAGCCGCGAGGAAATCTTCACTTCCCTGCGGGGGATCGAATACGACGGCCAGGACCGGTCCATTGACGTGCGGGTTTCCCGGATCCGCCCCAAGATCGGTGACGATCCGGTGCACCCGCGCCGCATCAAGACGGTGCGTAGCAAGGGCTACCTGTTCGTGCGCGACGTCTAGGCTGAAATGTCGCTGAGGCGCTACTACTTCCGCGTCTATGGAGCCCTGATCCTGGTGGCGGTGGGCGTCACCCTGGTGGGGGCGGCGCTGGTGGTGACCATTAACGGTGTGCGCCAGCAGGCCTTTCTTGAGCACCATCCCGAACCGCTTCTGGGTTGGCTGGCCCAGCACCCCCGAGCCGTTGAGCCCGTTAATGCTCGCACTCCTTCGTCACAGCTGCGGCTGCTCCCTCGGCGGGCGGTTTCCCTCAATGATGTGGCGCGGGAGCGTCTTGAGTACGGCCAGGTTCTGGCCCAGCGTCGGGGTGATGCGGTCTATTTCTACCGTCTGGCGCCGGATGCCGGGGTCCTGGAGCTGCGGGCCAAAAGTCCTTATCGCCATATATCAGAACTCAGAGCCCAGGCGTTCGTGTACCTGGCCGGCCGGTCCGGGACCAAGGACCCCATGGCAATCGGGGCTGCGCTCGGGGCTTACGTCAAACCCCTGGAGAGCGCGGGTCAGTTGCCACGGGAATCGGCACTGACACGGATCGCCGATGGCGGGGTGGCCTATCACCAGCCCAGACCGCGTGACGCAGCCTACAGCTATGCGGCCCTGAGCAACGGGACGCTGGTCTCGATCGCGCATCCGCCGCCATTCCGCTACTGGTCCTGGCCTTTGGCCCTGGTTCTGGCGGGGTTAGTGGCCGCTGTTATGGGAGGCGTAGTCTACTACCTTCTGGCTGGGTTGCATTGGCGACTGTGCGGTATTGAGGGTGCGGTTTCCCGGATTGCCCGGGGAGATCTGGATGCCCGCGTCTCGGGAGGGGGCGATTCCATGGGCGGGCGTCTCGCGGACGCCTTCAACCGCATGGCTGATCACATTCAGAGACTGGTCAGTGTTCAGAGTGAGATGATCCATGGCGTCTCCCATGAGCTTCGCACGCCCGTCGCCCGGATCTGCTTCGGGGTCCAGATGATCGAGGACTGCGATGACCCTGAAACACTGCGTTCACAGCTCGGCGCCATTGACCGGGACATTCAGGAGCTGGACGAACTCATCGATGAGATTCTGACCTATGCCCGCCTGGAGCAGGGTGGCCCCATCATGGCCGCCCAGAGGCTCGATATTGCTGAGATTGTGGATCAGGTGGTCGAGGAGCAGCAGAGTATCCGACCGGAGCTGAACATCGCGGCGGACATACCGCCAGAATCCCGGACCTTTGCCGAGGCCGATGCGGAACCACGCTACATCCATAGGGCGATCCAGAATCTGGTGGGTAATGCGGCACGCTATGGCAATGAACGGGTGCTGGTGGCATGCCATTTTGATGACCAGACCATGCGTATTGATGTGCAGGATGATGGCCAGGGTATACCCGAGGAAAACTGGGACAAGGTCTTCACCGCCTTTGCGCGGCTGGATGACAGCCGTACGCGCAGCTCTGGCGGTTACGGTCTGGGGCTGTCCATTGTGCGGCGCATTCTGTACTGGCATGGCGGGCAGGCATTTGTCGGTCGCTCCGAGACCCTTGGAGGGGCCTGTTTCACGCTTGTCTGGCCACGCCATCAGCCCCGGAACCCGCAAGGCGGAAGCAGCGCACGAACGGAGGATCCGTCATGACCCGACTACTTGCCATTGATCAGGGCACTACCAGCTCGCGGGCCATCCTTTTCGATGACGACGGCAAACCCCGACAGGTTGCCCAACACGAATTCCAGCAGTTCTACCCGGGCGATGGCTGGGTAGAGCATGATCCGGTGGAGATCTGGAACACCACCCACCAGGCCTGCCTGCAAGTGCTGCACCAGGAGGGCATCACCGCACGCGAAGTTGCCGGTATCGGCATTACCAACCAGCGCGAGACGACCATCGTCTGGGACAGGGCTACGGGTGAGCCCATCCATCGGGCGATCGTCTGGCAGGACCGTCGGACCACACCCCAGTGCGAGACGCTCAAGCGCGAGGGCTGGGAGTCCACGCTGGTGGAGCGGACCGGTCTTCTCATGGATCCCTATTTCTCGGCCACCAAGCTGGGCTGGATCCTGGATCACGTGGACGGCGCCCGGGCCAGGGCTGAACGTGGTGAGCTGGCGTTCGGCACCATCGACACCTGGGTCCTGTGGAAGCTTACCAATGGCCGCGTGCACGCCACCGATGCTACCAATGCCTCGCGCACAGCCCTGTTCAACATCCATGAACAGCAGTGGGACCGCCAGCTGCTGGAGCTGTTCCGTATCCCTGCTGCACTGCTGCCGCAAGTACAGGACAGTGCCTCGGACTTCGGCCGCACGGATCCAGGGGTACTGGGCGAGTCGGTAACGGTTGGCGGCATTGCTGGGGACCAGCAGGCCTCACTCTTCGGCCAGACCTGCTTTGAGCGGGGCATGGCCAAGAGCACTTATGGGACCGGCTGTTTCCTGATGCTCAACACCGGGACCGAGGCGATCCGTTCCGAGAATCGGCTTTTGACCACCGTTGGCTACCGGCTGGAGGGGCAGACCACCTACGCCATGGAGGGCAGTATCTTCGTCGCCGGTGCCGCTATCCAGTGGTTGCGCGATGGTATCAAGCTGATCCGGAGTGCGGATGAATGCGAATCCATGGCGGAGTCCGTGGGCGTTGAGAATCCGGTCTATCTAGTACCGGCTTTCACCGGTCTGGGCGCGCCCTACTGGGACCCGCATGCCCGGGGTGCCATTCTGGGTCTGACCCGGGATACTGGCGTTGATGACATTGTCACGGCCGGGCTGCAGTCGGTGTGCTATCAGACCAAGGATCTGGTCAGGGCGATCCAGAACGACGGCGCACCACTGGAGGAGCTGCGTGTGGATGGGGGCATGGTGGTGAACGACTGGCTTATGCAGTTCCTGGCGGACATCCTCAATGTCGCAGTGGATCGGCCCGCCATCACCGAGACCACAGCTCTGGGGGCGGCCTGCCTTGCTGGGCTCCAGACCGGTGTCTATGACGGGTTGGACCGGATCCGGGATCGCTGGCAGGTGGATCGGCGGTTTGAGCCGGCTATGGCCCCGGCAGTGCGGGAACGCGCCTACCAGGGCTGGCTGGATGCGGTCGAGAAAGTGACACGCTCGCGTTGAGCGCCAGTTTCAGCTCAGGCGGTCCAGGCCGAGGATCAACCCTTCCAGCAGAGCTTTCTGGGCATGCAGTCGGTTTTCCGCCTCATCCCAGACCACACTGCTGCGATGCTCCAGCATATGCTCCGAGATTTCCTCGCCACGATGAGCCGGCAGGCAATGCATGAAAAGCGCATCCCGGTCGGCCTTATCCATAAGCTCAGGTGAAACCTGATAGCGATTGAAGTCTCTGAGGCGTCTCTGTTGTTCCTCTTCCTGGCCCATGGAGGCCCACACGTCGGTGGCGACCAGGTTGGCGTCCCGGACCGCCTCCTCCGGATCATTTACAATGCGTACCCGGTCCGGGTTAGCGGCGACCAGGCTGGTATTGGGTTCATAACCCTCGGGGCAGGCAATAACCAGATTGAAGTCGAACTGCAGTGCGGCGTTGATGTAGGAGTTACACATGTTGTTGCCGTCGCCCACCCAGACAACCTTTGCCCCCTGAATAGAGCCTCGATGTTCGCGCCAGGTCTGCATGTCCGCCAGCAGCTGGCAGGGGTGGAAATCATCGGTGAGTGCATTGATGACCGGCGTGTGGGAAAAGGTTGCAAAGCGTTCAAGGGTCTCGTGGCTGAAGGTGCGGATCATAACCGAGTCAACCATGCGTGATATGACGCGGGCGCTGTCCTCCACGGGCTCGCCGCGACCGAGCTGGGTATCGCGGGGCGAGAGGAAAATGGCGCCCCCGCCGAGCTGGGTCATGCCCGCCTCGAAAGAGACACGAGTGCGTGTAGAGGACTTCTCGAAGATCATGCCCAGGCTGCGATTGTGCAGTGTATCCCGGGTTATGCCCTGGTCCCGCTCCCGGTGCAGGGCAGAGGCATGATCCAGTACGCGGATCAGTTCATCAGTATCCAGATCCAGCAGTGTCAGGAAATGTTGGACGTTCATGCTGTGGTTCCTTCCTTTATAGGGCAACGTTACTGGCGCGGGCGGTCACGATCATCGGCCGCGTACAGTTTGATGATCCGTATGATCTGATCCGCCATGTAATCGGCCTCATCATCGGTCATGGTCAGTGGTGGCAGAAGCCGGATGACCCGTTCCCGGGTAATGTTGAGCAGAATGCCCTGGACTTTGGCCAGCAGCACCAGTTCCGAGCAGGGCTCAGTGAGCTCGATGCCCAGCATCAGGCCGTGACCCCGGATGGCGTGGATGTACTCAGCCCCCTCCAGATGCTCGCGGAAGCGGTTGATCATGCGATCACCCAACACCTGTGCCCGCTCGGTGAGACCGCCCTGTTCCGTGGCGTCCAGAACAGCCAGTGCCGCAGCACATCCCAGTGGGTTGCCACCGAAGGTGGAGCCGTGGCTGCCGGGCCCGAGAACCTCGGCTGCCTTGCCCCGGGCCAGGCAGGCTCCGATCGGATAACCGTTGCCGAAGCCTTTGGCGAGAGTGACCACGTCGGGGATAATGCCAGCCTGTTGGCTGGCCAGATAGGTGCCCGTGCGGGCATTGCCGGTCTGGACTTCATCCAGCAGCAGAAGCCAGTTGTTGCGACTGCAGATGCGGCGCAGACCGGGAAGATAATCCGGGTCCGGGATGGCCACACCCCCTTCACCCTGGATGGGCTCGACCATTACTGCAACGACGTTTGGGTTGGCTTCAGCAATGGCCTCTACCGCTTTGAGGTCATCAAATGGGGCGCGCACAAAACCGCTGACCAGTGGTTCGAAACCGGCCTGAACACGCTGGTTGCCGGTGGCGGTCAGGGTTGCGAGGGTGCGCCCGTGGAAGGCGTTTTCCATCACGATGATGCTGGGGTTGGTTATGCCACGCTGGTGGCCGTAATGGCGGGCCAGTTTGATGGCGGTCTCGTTGACCTCGGCACCGGAGTTGGCAAAGAAAGCGCCATCCATGTCGGCCTGGTCACAGACGCGGCGAGCCAGCTCCTGTTGCAGTTTGCAGTGGAAAAGGTTGGAGCAGTGGGTCAGTCGTTCCGCTTGGTGACTGATTGCATGAGCCACGCCAGGATGGCTGTGTCCCAAGCCGGATACGGCGATACCGGTGAAAGTGTCCAGGTAACGCTGTCCCTCAGTGTCATAGAGCCACATCCCGCGACCGTGTTCAAAGACCACGGGCAGGCGACCGTAAGTGTTGAGCAATGGCTGGTTGGCCATGGCAGAAGGCCTCGCTGAAACAAAAAAGGCAGCCTTGAAAGCTGCCTCTGTAAAAAACCAATACTAGCGTTAAACTCGGGGCCTGGCAAACTGGACACGGCGTGTGCTGTCCTCTGGTGGCCTTCAGGGAATAACCAAGTGCAATGGTCAGGTATCGGTGTGTCCTGTAGAATATTGGTTGTTAAAGAGCAGCGTCCGTCAGCTGGAGGATCCATGGACATCAACGAAAACATTAAGCAACAGCTCAGTGAAAACCCCATCCTGCTGTATATGAAGGGGACGCCCCAGGCACCCCAGTGCGGGTTTTCAGCCAAGACCGTGCAGGCCCTGATGGCCTGTGGTCAGCGCTTCGCCTACGTCAACATTCTCGATAATGATGAGTTGCGCGAAGCGTTGAAGGTCTATTCCAACTGGCCGACCTATCCGCAGCTGTACGTGAACGGTGAGCTGGTCGGTGGCTGTGACATCATTCTGGAGATGCACGAAAACGGTGAGCTGCAGGAGGCGGTCAACAGCGCTGCTGAGGCGGCCGAGGATGATTCCAGCGCCTGAGCCTATTCCCGCCGGGCCGGCTCAAAAATGAGCCGGACTCTGAAGCGGCGGCGTCCTTCCGGGGGTTCCGGGAAGGGCGTCGCCGCCAGGGCCGCCTCGCGTGCGACCGCGTCCAGTTCCTGGGTTCCGGAAGACTTGCCCACCCGCGCCCGTCGCAGGGCCCCATTGCTCATGAGTCTGAGTTCCAGAACAATCTCGCTGGGGCGCTCCAGCTTTGCCAGTACTGGCGTGTACGCTACTGCCTGAGCAACCCGTTCCCAGAGTTTAATCTCGTAGTCTGAACGCTTTTGCTTGTCGTTACGGCTGAGTTGGGTAACCGAGGGGTTATTTTCGGCACTGCTTGTTTTTTCGGCTGACGGCGTATTCTCGGGCGTCTGCTCCGGGGCGGTCCGGTTTTCTTTCGACGATGTCGTTTCACTGATGGAGGCAGGTCCTGGTTCAGGGCGCCTTTGGGTCTGCCCAATGGTGGTCGCATCTGCGTCAGGGGTACCGGCTTCCGGTTGACCTTCACTGGCAGCTTCCTGCTTTTTGGGGCGAGAGGGGGAAGTGGATTGTGACGGTGCGGCTCTGTCTGGATTACCAGAAGGGGCAATGCGCACGCGGACAGTCGGCGCAGGCTTATTCGGGGCCGGCAGATCAAGCCATGCATTGACCAGCGTGGCCAGGGTTACGTGAAGGAACAGGGCCACCGACAGCGCCAGTACAAACGCATAAGGGGTCTGTTGATTCGGAAGCTCCGTCATGTACTCCTGGGCCGTTGACCGCTCATCTCAGCCGGCCTTGCGGTTCAGGCCTCCAACAACAGCATCGAGGGCCCGATCGATCAGCGCGCCCTGTTCAAGAAGCAGCAGCCGCCCGCGTCTGAGTTCGTGAGCCAGATCGGCGCGGCTCTTCTCTGTCACCTTGAGGCCCATGCGGTTCACGAACACAAAGCTGTCGGCATCCTCAATGACTGCGGACAGCTTACAGCGGAAATGGGCCCCGTTGACAAGGTGAAATTCCACCCAGTCGCCGATGTTGATGGTTTCCAGAGTATCATAGTGTTCCGCCATTGCGGCGTCCTCAAACGCCTGGCTCTGTTTGACAGCCGTTTTCACTCTGGGCTCCGGAGTGGCTGGCGGCTCGTCCTCGGCGGCTTCCGCCAGGGCCTGCTGGCGGAAGGCTTGGGTAAGTTCGCGTTTGAGCTCGGCCATGGTCTTGTCCAACCGGCTGGCATTGTAGGAGACTTCCTCCAGACCGGCCCGGATCGTTTTGATCAGAGCGGGGACAAGGCGCACCCAGCGCTCGCGATCATTGCTCTCGGGCTGGGGCTGCAGGCACCACAGCAAGTCGTCCACAACCCGCACAGTGTGGGCCCATCGGTGCTCGTTATCATCGCGCAGATAAGCCAGGAACATGACCCGACTCCAGCCCTGGATGAGGAGCTGGTGAATGCTTTCGGGGACTTTGCGGCCATTGAGGCGTTCCTGCAGGATCTGGTCCACGGTTTCCTGTGCTTTGCGGGATTTGATCCGGCCCCGCTCGGATTCACGGGTGCGTTGTTCCACCAGCGTGGCTTTGCGGTTTTCGCGCTGAAGGAACTTCTCGAATTCGTCGTAGAGCGTCTCGAACAGGGCGATATCGCCGTTGTACTCCTCCAGGATGCGTTGAACCACACGGTGGATTTCGTTGTACAGCCGATCCCGGTTCTTCTCGCCGTGATCGCTCCACCCGATACCAGCCCTGGCCAGGGCGTTGAGTAATTTGCGTGCTGGATGCGTGGGCTTGCTCAGAAAGGAGCGATCGCGCACCACGACTTTGAGAATGGGGATCTGAAGACGGCTGATCAGTGCCTGTATCGGGGCTGAGAGGTTGCGGTCGTCCAGAATGAATTCGAAAAGCAGCGACACCAGGTTGATCAGGTCTTCGTCCATGGTCTCGAGTGCGGCCTGGTTGCCCTGTGTCTCGGACTGACGTTCCAGCAGTTCACCGACCATACCGCGCAGGTCGGGGCGGTCCGGAGAACCGTGGCTCAGATCGCTCTGGGGCTGAGGTTGAGGGATTCTTGAAAGCAAATCGTACAATTCCCTTTTGGATACGATGTGGAATGAGTCGGAGGCCGCGTTGCCCATGGCGTCGGTACTGTAACGCCGGTAGCCGGACAGGAGTGAACTGATGCTTGAAAGGAACTCGGTGGCCTCGTCAGCGCCACCGGATCTGGTCTGCTTCTCGGGCTCACTGTTGCTTTGGTCCTCCTGGGGAGACTCTGTGGTGGTCCGGGTGTGGGCTTCGTAGCGGAAGTTCGGGATCACGCCCGCCTGGATCAGGATACGGTTGGCCTCATCCAGGACGACACCCAGACTGGCGAGAACGTACCGGTCAAAATGCTTGAGGAGGATCAGTTTCTCCCGGATCTGAATCTCCAGGTCGGAGCAGGCCTGCTGGAATGCGCTACACAGGTGCTCCGGCGCCAACGGATTGACCGGGTGCTGTTCATCATGGCCCGGATAGAGGGCCGTCAGGCGTGTCTGGATCTGGAGCAGGGTACCCTGAAAGCTCACTGCTGCCTTGGTGGTCATGGCATTGATTGCGACCTGTTCTTCAAGGGCATCATTATCGATCAGCGAGAGATTTTCCGCGTCCACGCTCTGTGGCTGCTCACCGGTTCCCTCGGCATTGCTGGTGGGAGGAGCGCGGAACAGGTTTGCCAGCGCCTCGCGGAACTGTTTCTCAATGCCTTTGCGCTTAATGCGCACTTCACGCATCGTCTCAAAATAGCGATTCTGGTCGTTATTGCTTCGAGCGTTGTTGGCCAGTTCGAACAGGGCGTCGTCAATCGCGTCCAGGGCCCCGCCGAGAAGGTCGCCAAGTCCCGGCATCACCGTGTCGCGGACATGACGGATCTCGTTCGGGAGAAGACCGCCGTCAGTTTGGCGCTGACCGGGGCTGACGGTATGAATGCCGGACTGTTCGTTCATGGCGGGTCCCCACTGGCTGTCCCAACATGCTGGGCAGATATTGTCCAGTCAGTGTACAAACACTAAAACACAATAACAAAGTGTTACTTGTCTGGTTTCTCATTTTCTGGGGCGGATTTGGGAGGCAGGGGACTGACCGGGTGAACGCGGACGGTGCGGATGACGTTGTCCTTGATCTGGAGGGTTTCCATTCGCAGTCCATGCAGTTTCAGGCAGAGATTGCTCTCGGGGATGGCTTCCAGATAGTCCGTGATCAGGCCATTGAGCGTTTTGGGCCCGTCGGTGGGTAGCTCGAGGTTAAGAGCGCGGTTCAGGGTCCGGATGGGGGTAGTGCCATCCACAATGGTCGTGCCGTCGCTCTGTGGGAGAATATCCTGGCTGCTGCTGGAGGCGAAGTCAGTGGTGAATTCGCCGACGATCTCCTCAAGAATGTCTTCGAGTGTCGCTATGCCCAGCACATCGCCGTATTCATCCACCACAATGCCGATACGCCGGCGTTCCTTCTGGAAGTTGAACAGCTGCGTGTGTAGTGGTGTGCTTTCCGGGACGAAATAGGGCTCGCGGCAGAGCTGCATCAGAACTGCCTTGTTGATGTCGTCGGTGTTGAGCAAGCGGCTGATGTTGCGCAGGTGCAGGATGCCCACGGTGTTGTTGATGTCGCCCCGGTAAACCGGCAGGCGAGTGTGCTGGCTGCCGCGAACCAGACGCAGGATTTCGTCAACCGGCTCTTCGAGGTCAATTCCCACGACCTCGTTGCGGGGCACCATAATGTCATTCACCGTGACCTTTTCGAGGTCCAGAATGCTCAGCAGCATTTCCTGGTGGCGGCCCGGCAGCATGGATCCGGATTCGTTCACCAGGGTGCGCAGCTCTTCCCGACTGAGGTGATCGTCACTCTGGCTGCCTTCGAGCCGGATCCCCATCAGGCGCAGCAGGTTGTTGGTAATCAGGTTAAGGACCCAGACCATCGGGTAAAGCAGCTTCAGCAGGGGGCCGAGGGCGTGTGAGGCTGGGAAGGCGATCTTTTCCGGGTAGAGCGCCGCCAGTGTCTTGGGTGTGACCTCTGAGAAGATGAGGATGACGATGGTCAGGCCAATGGTAGCAATGGCCACACCGGCGTCACCCCATATGCGAACCGCGATCAGAGTGGCGATCGCCGATGCGAAGATGTTAACGAAATTGTTGCCGATCAGGATCACACCGATCAGCTGATCGGTGCGTGCCAGCAGATTGTCCGCGCGCTGGGCACCACGGTGGCCGGTTTTGCTCAGATGCCGCAGGCGGTAGCGGTTCAACGCCATCATGCCGGTTTCGGAGCTCGAAAAAAACGCCGAAAGAATAATGAGCAGAACCAGAAGGGCGCCCAGGGTTGTTAAAGAGGCTTCGTTCAAGGTTGGTGGCCCGTTATTGTGCGGTGGTCGTCAGAGAAGGACGTCGATGACCAAGCGGGTGCCGAAGTAGCCCAGCGCCAGCAGTATGCAGCCAGCCAGTGTCCACCTGCTGGCCACCGCGCCGCGCCAGCCCCGAATCTGATGTCCCAGGATCAGCGCGGCGAACACCAGCCACGCCAGCAGGGTGAAAACGGTCTTGTGCGCCAGCTGCTGGCCAAGAAGATCCTGAATGAAGATGGCTCCGGTGATGATGGCCAGCGTCAGAATGGCAACCCCTGCGTGGATGAGCCCGAAAAGCAGGGCTTCCATGGTTTCCAGAGGCGGCAGGGCGCGCACCAGTAGTCCGCTGTGGTGGGCCTTCAGATGATGGTGCTGCAGGTACACCAGAATCGCCTGAATGGCGGCCAGCGCCAGCAGGCTGAAGGCAGTAATCGCCAGGCTGACGTGCAGTAGCACTCCAAGATTGGAGTCATTGACCACCCTGGGACCAGTGTAGAAGGCCAGCTTCGCCAGGATGCTTATCAGGGCGATCGGGTAGGCGATGAGAAGCAGCGGCTGCATTGGGTAGCGCAGGGAAAGAATCAGCACCAGGGTAGCCAGAAGCGCGGCAATCGCTGTACCGGCTACGAGCACGGAGAGATTCACACCGCCCTCCAATACCATGAAGCGCAATGCAAAGGTGAGATGGGCGGCAATGGCGAGGACGCCGGTGAGCTGGCCTAGCCAGCCGGCGCGCTGGTTGCCCGAGCGGACCCGCAGTGCCTGTAGCAGTGTTCCCGCACCGTATAGGATGACAGCGGTGAAGGCGATGATGGTCGTGCCCATTTGCGTTGGTATGACCGGCTCCGGTTCGTCTCCAGACGCTCAGTCTGGTTATAATGGCGTTAAACATCAACCGACAATTGCGGGCATCCATGTTTGATAATCTTACCGACCGGCTCTCAGGGAGTCTGCGCAAGATCTCCGGCCAGGCGAAGCTGACCGAGAACAATATCAGTGAAACCTTGCGCGAAGTGCGCATGGCGCTGCTTGAGGCGGACGTAGCGCTGCCGGTGGTCAAGGCTTTCGTCGAGAACGTGCGACAGAAAGCTGTGGGCCAGGAAGTGATGCGCAGCCTTACGCCAGGGCAGGCGTTCGTCAAGCTCGTCCAGAGTGAGCTGGAGGCGGTAATGGGGGCTGCCGAGCCCCTTAAGCTTGAAGGCAAACCGCCTGCTGTGGTCATGATGGCTGGTCTTCAGGGTGCTGGTAAGACCACCAGTGTGGCCAAGCTGGCGCGTTATCTGAAGGAGCGCGAGAAAAAATCGGTGCTGGTGGTCAGTGCCGACGTCTATCGCCCGGCGGCGATCAATCAGCTTGAGACTCTTGCTGGTGAGGTCGATGCTACCTTCTATCCCAGCAGTACGGATCAGGACCCGGTCACCATCGCCAATAACGCCGTCGATGAGGCGCGTCGGCGTTTTATCGATGTGGTGATCGTTGACACGGCGGGCCGGTTGCATGTCGACAACGACATGATGGATGAGATTGGTCGGTTGAATAAGGCTGTGCAGCCCAACGAGACGCTGTTCGTGGTCGATGCCATGAGCGGTCAGGACGCGGCCAATACTGCCAAGGCATTCAGTGAGGCGCTGCCGCTCAGTGGCGTGATCCTGACCAAGGCCGATGGTGATGCTCGCGGCGGTGCCGCCCTCTCCGTCCGCCACATTACCGGCCGTCCCATCAAGTTCATGGGCGTGGGCGAGAAAAGCGATGCGTTGGAAGTGTTCCATCCCGACCGCATCGCCTCGCGGATTCTGGGTATGGGCGATGTGCTCTCGCTCATCGAGGATGCCGAGCAGAAGGTTGACCAGAAAAAGGCCCAGAAGCTCACCAAAAAGATCAAGAAAGGCAAGAAATTTGATCTTGAGGATTTCCGGGATCAGCTTCAGCAGATGAAGAAAATGGGCGGCATGGGCGCCATGATGGAGAAGATGCCTGGTATGGGCCAGTACCAGGAAATGGCCGAAAAGCAGGTCAATGACAAGTCCATCGGGCGGATGGAGGCCATCATCTCCTCCATGACCCCGCATGAGCGCCGCTACCCGGATGTCATCAGCAGCTCCCGCAAGCGCCGCATCGCTTCTGGTTCGGGTGTGCAGATGCAGGAAATCAATCGCCTGCTCAAACAGCACAAGCAGATGCAGAAGATGATGAAAAAAATGGGCAAAAAGGGTGGCATGGAGAACATGATGCGAGGCATGCAGGGTATGATGGGCCAGGGCGGCGCTGGTGGGCAGGGCGGCCCCGGCAGTACGGGCGGTGGCGGTATGCCTCCGATGGGGCGGCGCTGATGCCCATTATCAATGCTTTTCAGGGGCGGCGTTTTACAGTAGAATGTCAGCCCTTTCACACGGGTGTGATATAACCCGTGGCAGCCGGTTCGCATGCACAGGCTTGTCTGAACTGATTTATTTGAACGCAACAGGACAGTCGCTGAAATGGTAACAATCCGTTTGACACGAGGCGGCGCCAAGAAGCGCCCGTTTTACCATGTCCAGGTCACGGACAGCCGCAAGCCCAGAGATGGCCGCTACATTGAACGGTTGGGCTTCTTTAACCCGGTGGCGCGTGGCCATGAGGAACGTCTGCGGCTCGACGCAGAGCGTGCCCAGTATTGGATCGACCAGGGTGCACAGCCCACAGACCGGGTAAACAGCCTGCTGAAAGAGGCGGCTTCCGAGTAAGGGCGTCGTGTCCGTGAGGGTTGAGGAAACCGTTCTGGGTCAGATCACCTCGGTTTACGGGGTGCAGGGCTGGGTGAAGGTTTATTCCTACACGGAGCCCCGCGGTAACATCTTCCAGTATCGGAACTGGACCCTTGTTGATGGGCGTGCGTCCTCGGGAGAGGCCCGCAGCATCCGCCTTGTGACCGGCAAGCCACATGGCAAGACACTGATTGCCAAGCTTGAAGGTGTTGAGGACAGGGATCAGGCAGCCCGACTCTGCGGCCTCGATATCCGTGTTGGGACCAGCGAGCTTCCGCCGCTTGGAGAGGGTGAGTATTACTGGTACCAGCTCCAGGGGCTGCGGGTACGCACTGCTGATGAGGGGCATGACCTGGGGGTGGTCGACCACCTGATCGAGACCGGGTCGAATGATGTTCTGGTAGTGCGTGCTGATGGGGTCAGCCTGGATGGCAGAGAGCGCCTTATTCCCTTTCTGCCTGACGAGATCGTCAGATCGGTGGACCTCGACGAGGCTGTTCTTGAGGTGGATTGGGATCCGGAGTTCTGAATACAGTCGAGACACCGGGTAATCGGGCGCAGAGCAGACAAGAGGCACTCGGGTTGCGGGTTGCGACCATCAGTATTTTTCCGGAAGTGTTCCGGACAATCACCGATTATGGCGTGACTGGCAGGGCGGTTTCCGGCGGGCAACTGGTTCTGGACTGTATCAATCCGCGGAGCTTTACCCGCGACCGTCACCGTACGGTGGACGACCGGCCCTATGGGGGCGGTCCAGGCATGGTTATGAAAGCCGAACCGCTGGAGGCCGCTATTGACGCGGCGGTGGCGCAGGTCGGTCAGGGCGCGAAAGTAATCTGTCTCTCGCCCCAGGGGCAGATGCTGGATCAGGCAAAAGTCGAGTCTTTGGCAACGGAGCCCGGTCTGGTGCTTATTTCGGGGCGCTACGAGGGGATTGATGAGCGCGTTCTGGAAGCGCGGGTGGATGAAGAGATTTCCATCGGTGATTACGTGCTCAGCGGCGGTGAGCTTGCTGCTATGGTGCTGGTGGACGCAGTAGTCCGCCAGATCCCCGGAGTGCTCGGGCACAGTCAGTCTGCGGTTGAGGACTCGTTCGCTGATGGGCTGCTTGACTGCGCGCATTACACGCGCCCGGAAGAGTACCGAGGACGCAGGGTCCCGGAAGTCCTGCTTGGTGGCGATCACGAGCGGATCCGACAGTGGCGGCTGAAACAGTCGTTGCAACGGACTCTGAGCAGGCGCCCTGAACTGCTCCGGGAACGGAAACTGACCGTCGAAGAGCAGAGACTGCTGGCGGAGATTGAAAACGAACGGCCGGATGGCGGGTCGGATTGGTGACACATTCAGGAGTGAGTGAAAGATGAGTGGCAAGAACAGCATCGTCCAGGAAATTGAAAACGAGCAGCTCAAGGAGTCCATCCCCCAGTTCGGCCCGGGTGATACCGTGGTCGTTCAGGTACGGGTAACCGAAGGTAACCGTGAGCGTCTTCAGGCGTTTGAAGGCGTGGTCATTGGCAAGCGCAACCGTGGTCTGAACTCCTCGTTCACCGTGCGTAAGCGCTCCTATGGAATCGGTGTCGAGCGGACCTTCCAGACGCACTCGCGGCTGATCGATAGCGTTTCGGTCAAGCGCCGTGGCGATGTGCGTCAGGCGAAGTTGTACCATCTGCGTCAGCTCTCCGGGAAGGCTGCGCGAATCAAAGAAAAGCTTGGCTGAGGAACGCAACGAGCAACTGGTTGCGTCATTCAGTGAGTCGCTCTGGCTGGAATCCGGCCTGAGCGACCGTTCCAGGCTTTCCTACGAAAGCGACTTGAGGCAGTTCGGGCGCTGGCTCAATCAGCGCTACCCGGGCAGTGATCTGACCGGCGTTGATCGAACCTGCCTCATGGATTACCTCTCCAGCGTGCTTTCCGCCGGGGCCCGTTCAAGTACTGCGGCCAGGCGTATCTCCTGTCTTCGAAGATTCTACCGTTACCTGCTGCGTGAAGGCGTGGTCGACGAAGACCCAACGTTGCGTCTGGACAGTCCAAAGTTAGCCCGCCGTCTGCCGGATACGCTCACTGAGGCGGATGTTGAGGCGCTCCTGGATGCGCCGGCCATGGATGAACCTATTGAGCTTCGTGATAGGGCCATGATGGAGCTTCTCTACGCCTGTGGTCTCCGTGTCTCGGAGTTGGTAGCGCTGAGGCTTTCCCAGGTCAATCGGCGTCAGGGCGTGGTGCGGCTGCTCGGAAAAGGCAACAAGGAACGCTTGGTGCCCATGGGCGAAGAAGCTCTGGAATGGCTCGAGCACTACCTGCATGAAGCGCGGCCTGAGCTTGCGGGAGGTGTTGGGACTGATGCCCTGTTCCCCGGCGGTCGGGGCGGGCACCTGACCCGCCAAGCCTTCTGGTATCGCATTCGTCGTTACTCCGTACGCGCTGGTATCCGCAAGCCACTTTCCCCGCACACTCTTCGCCACGCCTTTGCCACCCACCTGCTTAACCATGGTGCGGATCTGCGAGTGGTTCAGATGCTGTTGGGGCACAGCGATCTATCCACTACCCAGATCTACACCCATGTAGCGCGTGAACGCCTGCAGCAGCTTCACCAGAGCCACCACCCGCGCGGCTGATCGACGACAGAACGCCCGAAATCCGGTATCCTCTGGAATCATAATAATTGGATCCGGAGTCGATCATGAAATCCCTGTTGCCCGCATTTGTGCTGATTGTGATGGTGCTGCTGTCGACGGCCGCTCCCGCGGAATCGCCCGAGACGCGTATCCGGCAGAATCTGGAGCAGAGTATTCCCGACATGCCTGTGGATAGCATCCGGGAAACAGAGCGCGACGGTCTTTATGTGGTGCAGAGCGGCGGCAATCTGCTCTACACCACTGCGGACGGGCGGTACCTGTTCACAGGTCAGATGCTGCGTGTGGATGACGAAGGCATTGCCAACCTTACCGAGCAGGCTCGCAGCAGCCAACGCCGTGCGGCGGTCGCTGAGCTCGACAACCGGGAGCTGATTCGGTTCGGCCCTGATAAGGGTGAGGTGAAGGCGGATCTGTATGTGTTCACGGATACCTCCTGCGGCTATTGCCGTAAGCTTCACCGGGATATGGAAACGCTCAACGGGCTGGGTATCCGTATCAACTATCTGGCGTACCCGCGAGGCGGGCCAGGTAGCAAGGGCGCGCGACAGCTTAATGCGGTCTGGTGTTCGGACGATCGTCGTAGTGCCATGACGCGGGCCAAACAGGGTGAAAAGTTGTCCGCCGGATCCTGTGACGCGCCGGTCCGGTCCCACTTCAAACTGGGTCAGTCTTTCGGGGTGAGTGGCACCCCGGCTCTGGTGACCGAATCCGGGCGCATGATCCGGGGGTACCAGCCGCCCCAGGCGTTGGCGCAGCAGCTGGGAATCGACGGCTGACACTGGCGCGGAGTGGGGTCCGGTCGAGTTTTTTTCGACGCGCAAAGCGTATAACATGCGCGTTTCCCCGGCAGTGACGTGCATTTTCAAGCGAATGAGAGGTGGCCAGTTGAAGGACGTTAATATCGGAATCTGTGGTCTCGGAACCGTCGGCAGCGGCACTTGGGAGGTACTGCAGCGCAATGCCCGTACTATTGCGGGCCGGGCAGGCTGTAACCTGCGCGTGGCGAGGGTGGCGAACCGGCGTCCGCGCCCGGATCTGGGTCTGGGAGACACCCCTTTCTCCACGGATGTTAACGATGTGGTCAACGACCCGGATATTGACGTGGTTGTTGAACTCATCGGGGGCTATGATGATGCCCGACGCTTGGTGCTGGCTGCCATTGACCAGGGTAAGCACGTGGTTACTGCCAATAAAGCTCTGATCGCGGTGTACGGCAATGAGATCTTTGAGGCCGCAAGCAGCAAGAACGTCATTGTGGCCTACGAGGCGGGGGTTGCCGGCGGCATTCCTGTTATCAAGGCAATCCGGGAAGGACTGGCTGCGAATCGTATCCAATGGCTTGCCGGCATCATCAACGGCACCGGCAATTACATCCTCACCGAAATGCGGGCGGGGCGTGACTTTGATGAAGTGCTCAAAGAAGCCCAGGAGCTGGGGTATGCCGAAGCCGACCCGACCTTCGACGTTGAGGGGATTGATGCGGCCCATAAGCTGACTATCATGGCCTCTGCCGCCTTTGGTGTGCCATTGCAGTTTGATCGGGCCTATACTGAGGGTATTGCCAACATTACGCCTTACGACATTGCTCACGCTGAGGCTCTGGGATACCGGGTCAAACACCTGGGTATTGCCAGGTCTCGCGAGGCAGGCATCGAGCTGCGTGTCCACCCGACATTGGTGCCGGTCAACAACCTGATCGCCAAAGTGGATGGTGTGCTGAATGCCATTCTGGTGGATGGCGATGCTGTGGGGCAGACCATGTATCACGGTCCCGGCGCCGGCGACGAGGCTACCGCCTCCGCCGTTATCGCGGATCTGGTGGATGTTGCGCGCACAGTGGCCTCAGGCAGTGATCAGCGCGTTCCCTATCTGGGCTTTGAGCCGGAGGCGATTACCGAGCACGAGATCCTGCCGCCGGCCGAAATCCGTTCCGCCTATTATCTTCGGATCCAGGCACTGGATCGCCCCGGCGTGCTGGCCAAGGTCGCCTCTATCATGAGCGAGAATGCCATCAATATTGAATCCATCATGCAGAAGGAGTCGGAACTGCATGAGGGCCGGATCCCGTTGATTCTGCTGACCCATACGGTTCAGGAAAAGCAGGTCAATGATGCCATCGCGGAGATGGAAGCGCTGCCTGAGGTTGAAGGCAGGGTGGTTCGTATCCGCGCCGAGAATTTTCTCTGACAACTGATCCTCGACACTGACGGTAGACCGCCTTGAGATACATCAGTACCCGCGGGCAGGCGCCCGCGCTCAATTTTGAAGAGGTACTTCTGCAGGGGCTCGCCGCCGATGGCGGCCTCTATGTACCCGAAACGCTGCCACGCTATACGCCGGAAGATCTCATGGCCTTGCGAGGGCTGCCCTATGATGAGCTGGCCTGCCGGGTAATGTATCCATTTGTGGCGGAGTCCATCGCTGAGGATGACTTCCGGGCCATGGTGCGCGAGACCTATGCCGGTTTTGCGCACCGGGCAGTAGCGCCACTGGTTCAGCTGGATGCCAATGAATGGGTCATGGAACTGTTCCGTGGCCCGACCCTCGCGTTCAAGGATTTCGCGCTGCAGCTGCTGGGCCGGCTTCTGGACTATGTGCTGGAAAAGCGGGGCCAGCACGTGGTGATACTCGGTGCCACCTCCGGGGATACCGGTTCGGCGGCTATTGAGGGCTGCCGTCATTCAAAGCATGTCGATCTCTTCATCCTGCACCCCCACGGACGGGTTTCGGAAGTGCAGCGGCGCCAGATGACCACCGTGCTCAGCGACAACGTGCACAATATCGCGGTGGATGGCAACTTTGATGACTGCCAGAAGATGGTCAAGGCCAGCTTCGCGGACCAGTCATTTCTGGAAGGTAAAACCTCGCTGGTGGCGGTCAACTCCATCAACTGGGCGCGGATCATGGCCCAGATCGTCTATTACATCTACGCCTCACTGGCGCTCGGCGGGCCTCACCGCAGTCTGGCGTTCTCGGTGCCTACCGGTAACTTCGGGGATATCTTCGCGGGGTATCTGGCAAGAGAAATGGGCCTGCCAGTGCAGCAGCTGGTGGTCGCGACCAATCAGAACGATATCCTGCACCGTTTCATCAGCGGCAACCATTACGAGACCGGCAAACTGGAACACACGCTGTCGCCGAGCATGGATATCACCATCTCCAGTAATTTTGAGCGATTACTGTTTGATCTCTATGGCCGGAATCCGGAAAGTGTGGTGCAGTTCCTCAAGAGCGCGGATCAGGGCGCGGTGTCGTTGGAGGCTGATCGCTGGCAGGCCGCCCGCCGGCTTTTCGACAGCTTCGCTGTGGGTGACGAGCGGACCTGTGAGGTGATCGCGGACGTGCATGGCCAGACCGAATACCTGCTGGACCCGCATACGGCCATTGGCGTGGAAGCGGCGAGGCGCTGTCGGCGTGATTGGACGATCCCGATGGTGACCATGGGCACGGCCCACCCGGCCAAGTTCCCGGATGCGGTGGCCCGTTCTGGCGTGGACCGCGAGGCGTCACTGCCGGCGCATCTCTCCGACCTGATGGAACGTGAAGAGCACTTCACGGTGCTTGATAATGATCTCGCCACAATTCAGCAGTTCATGGCCCGTAACTGGCGCCATGCCAACAGCTGACCCTGATGCAGCAGGCCATAGTGCGCCGGGAAAGCGCGGGCGGGGAGGCGCTCGCGGGCGCTGATCTCCATCCCCTGCTGAAACGTCTTTATGCGGCCCGGGGCGTAACGGATGCCGCGCAGCTCGATTATGGGCTTGCGTCCCTGGCCCGTCCTGAGGGGTTTCTGGGGATTGAAGCCGCGGTTTCCGCTCTCGCCGATGCTGTCATGCAGGGGCAGCGCATCACCATTGTCGGTGATTTCGACGCGGACGGTGCCACCAGTACAGCTCTTGCCGCGCTGAGCCTCACCCGTTTCGGGGCCCGGGCGGTTGACTACCGTGTGCCAAGCCGCTTCACCGATGGCTACGGTCTGACGCCCGGGATCATCGCTCAGCTGGCGCAGGAGGCGGCACTGCCGGACCTGATCCTGACCGTTGACAATGGCATCGCGGCCCATGACGGCGTCGCGAGCGCCCAGGAGCACGGTGTTTCTGTTGTGGTCACGGATCATCATCTACCCGGGCAGACCCTTCCTGCGGCTGCGGCCATCGTCAATCCCAACCAGCCGCGCTGTGGTTTCCCGACAGGGAATACGGCAGGCGTGGCGGTGACCTTCTATGTACTGAGCGCACTTCGCCGCCAACTGGAAAAGGCCGGCTGGTTCAGCCAGGCACCGCCGGCAATGGCCGAGTACCTGGACCTGGTGGCGTTGGGCACGGTGGCGGATGTGGTGCCCCTGGACCACAACAATCGAACCCTGGTGGCCCAAGGGCTGCGTCGGATCCGTGCCGGGCGCACACGCCCGGGGATCCGGGCCCTGCTTGAACGTGCCGGACGTGAGGCGGATACACTGCAAGCCTCGGATCTGGGGTTTGTGCTGGGTCCACGTCTCAACGCGGCGGGCCGTCTTGATGATATGGCGGTGGGCATCGAGTGTCTGCTTACGGATGACGACAGCGAGGCGCAGCGTCTCGCCTGCGAGCTGGATCGCCTGAATCGCGAGCGCAGAGCTATTGAGTCGGATATGCGCGGTGAGGCTGAAGCCGCACTGGCCCGGCTGCATCTGGATGAGGGCGAGCTGCCGCCGGTTCTGTGTCTGTATGATGACCAATGGCATGAAGGCGTGATTGGTCTTCTGGCGTCGCGACTGCGGGAACGGTTCCACCGCCCGGTGATTGCCTTTGCACCGGGTGGTGAGGGTCAGCTCAAGGGCTCAGCACGGTCTGTACCAGGACTGCATATCCGGGACCTGATCGCGGAGCTGGACGCACGTCATCCGAACCTTCTGAGCCGTTATGGCGGACATGCGATGGCCGCAGGTATGACTTTGGCGGCTCCCGCGATGGAGCCTTTCCGGGAAGCGGTGACGGCGCTGGTGCGCGAGCGGGTTGAGCCGGAGCTGCTGCGCCCGGAGATTCTCAGCGATGGCGAGCTTGAGCCCGACTCGCTGACGCTTGAAACCGCCCATCTTCTGGCCCGGGGTGGCCCTTGGGGGCAGGGGTTTCCCGAGCCGGTCTTCGATGGTGAGTTTGAGCTTGCGGATCAGCGGATCGTGGGTGAAAGCCACCTGAAACTGCAGATCAGTGTGCCCGGCTGGAATACACCGCTGGACGGCATCGCCTTCAACGTGGATACCGATCAGTGGCCGGCCTCGTGCCGACGGGTGCGGCTGGCCTACCAGCTGGAGGCCAACCGGTTCCGCGGGCGTGAGCGGCTGCAGCTGCGTATCCTGCATCTGGAGCCTGTGTAAGGCGCGTATTCAGTGGCCGGCGCATTCGTTACAATAAACGCCTTTCTCAAATGCTTATACGATAGAGCGACCATCGGCTATGGAAACCAATCCGATCCTGCAGACCATTCGTGACCTGGAAGCGCGTACGGAAGCGCTTAGGGGGTATCTTTGACTACGACAGCAAGAAAGAACGCCTGACGGAAGTCGAACGCGAACTGGAGCAGCCTGAGGTCTGGAACAATCCGGACCGCGCCCAGGCCCTGAACAAGGAGCAGGCTGGCCTGCATACCATTGTCTCCACGCTGGATCGTCTTAGCACTGGTATCCGCGACGCCGAGGAACTGCTTCAGATGGCCGAGGCCGAGGCGGATGAGGCAGCCGCTAATGAGGTAACCGATGAGCTTAAGAACCTGGAGGGTGAACTGGAGACCCTAGAGTTCCGGCGGATGTTCTCCGGTGATATGGATGCCAGCAATTGCTACCTTGAAATCCAGTCCGGGTCGGGCGGTACCGAGGCTCAGGACTGGGCCAACATGCTGCTGCGTATGTTTCTGCGCTGGGCCGAGGCTAAAGGTTTCAAGTACGAGGTTCTGGAGGCGCAGGACGGTGATGTGGCGGGGCTCAAAAGCGCCACGATCAAAATTGACGGTGAGTACGCCTACGGCTGGCTGCGCACAGAGACGGGGGTGCACCGGCTGGTTCGAAAGTCCCCGTTTGATTCGGGTAATCGCCGGCACACCTCCTTTGCATCGGTGTTCGCTTCACCCGAGATCGATGACAACATCAAGATTGAGATTGATCCGTCGGACCTACGGATCGACGTTTACCGCGCTTCCGGTGCGGGCGGCCAGCACGTGAACACCACAGAATCCGCCGTGCGGATTACCCACCAGCCCACGGGTATAGTGGTGGCGAACCAGAGCGGCCGGTCACAGCACATGAACAAAGATTACGCCATGAAGCAGTTGCGGGCCAAGCTTTACGAGCTGGAGCTGCAGAAGCGTAATGAAGAAAAACAGGCTGCAGAAAACAATAAATCGGATATTGGCTGGGGCAGCCAGATCCGCTCCTATGTGCTGGACGACCAGCGCATCAAGGACCTTCGCACCCGTGTGGAAACGAGCAACACCCAGAGTGTGCTCGACGGCAGTCTCGATCAATTCATCATTGCCAGTCTCAAGCAGGGCCTGTAACCGGAGAATCTTTCGCCCATGACGGACAATACCGATGCAACGCCATCCCAGGACGAGAACCGGCTGATTGCCGAGCGCCGAGAGAAGCTCCAGAAGCGCCGCGACGCCAGCGACAATCCGTTCCCCAATGATTTCGAGCGCGACAGCACCGCTGAGGAGCTGCAGGCGCGTTACGGCGACTACAGCAAGGAAGAGCTGGCCGAGTTGAACATGAAGGTCGCCGTGGCCGGGCGCCTGATGCTGGATCGCAAACCCTTCTCTGTGATCCAGGACATGAGCGGGCGGATCCAGATCTACAGCACCAAGGAGGTGCAGAAGGAGATCAAGGACTGGGATGTGGGCGACATTGTTGGCGTGCGGGGTACGCTTTCCAAGTCCGGCAAGGGTGACCTGTATGTGGTGATGGAGGAGTACCAGCTTCTGACCAAGTCACTGCGGCCGCTGCCGGAGAAGCATAAAGGGCTGGTTGATCCAGAGCAGCGGTATCGCCGACGTTATGTTGACCTCATTATGAATGAGGACACACGTAACACCTTCAAGGTGCGCTCCAAGGTCATCAACCAGATGCGTCATTACCTCACCTGCCGCGACTTCATCGAGGCGGAGACGCCCATGCTGCAGGTGATTCCCGGTGGCGCCACCGCCCGGCCCTTCATTACCCATCACAACGCGCTCGACATCGATATGTATCTGCGCGTGGCCCCTGAGCTCTACCTCAAGCGGCTGGTGGTTGGCGGTTTCGAGAAGGTCTTTGAGATCAATCGCAATTTCCGTAACGAGGGCCTGTCCACCCGGCACAACCCCGAGTTCACCATGCTTGAGTTCTACCAGGCCTATGCCGATTACAACCACCTGATGGAGCTGACCGAGAATCTGCTGCGTGAGGTGGCGGAGAGCGTGTTCGGTGAGGCGCACTTCAGCAACAGCGTGCGGAATGAGCAAGGGGAAGTAGTGGATCACGTCACCTATGATTTCTCCGGTCCCTTCCGGCGCCTGAGCGTTCTGGAAGCCATCCTGGAACACAACCCGGGTCTGACAGAGGCACAGCTTACGGATACGGAACAGGCGGCGAAGGCCGCAGAGGGTCTCGGTATCAAAGTGAAGGACGGCTGGGGGCTGGGTCGCATACAGACCGAGATCTTCGAGGAGACGGCGGAGCACCGGCTGACACAGCCCACGTTTATCACCCGGTATCCGACCGAGGTCTCGCCTCTAGCACGGCGCTGCGACGACGACCCGAGCGTGACTGAGCGCTTTGAGCTGTTCGTGGGCGGGCGCGAGATTGCGAATGGGTTCTCCGAGCTTAACGATGCCGAGGATCAGGCGGAACGTTTCCGTGAGCAGGCGCAGGAAAAGACCGAAGGTGATGACGAGGCCATGTTCTATGACGAGGACTTCATCACCGCGCTGGAATACGGCCTGCCACCGACCGCGGGTGAGGGCATCGGCATTGATCGGCTTCTGATGCTGCTGACGGATTCGCCGTCAATTCGTGACGTGATCCTTTTCCCGGCTATGCGCCCCGGAAAGGGCTGATCATGCATCCTGCCACGCAAGCGCTGCTGTCGCACCTGAAGCCAGGAACGGGGTGGCGGGAACGCCTGGAAGGCGAGTTCCGACAACCCTACATGGAAAAGTTGGGGGAATTTCTCGCCAGCCAGGAGCAGGCGGGGAAAACCCTGTTTCCCCGCGCCAATCTGTGCTTCAACGCGCTCAATACAACCCCGTTTGAGCGCACTTCGGTGGTCATTCTGGGCCAGGATCCCTACCACGGACCGGGGCAGGCCCATGGCCTGTGTTTCAGCGTCCGGCCCGGCGTTCAGGTGCCGCCTTCACTGGTCAATATTTTCAAGGAATTGAATCAGGACCTGGGCACGCCGATCCCGGATCATGGCTGCCTGCAGCCCTGGGCAGAGCAGGGTGTTCTGCTTCTCAACAGTGTGCTGACCGTGGCCCAGGGCAATGCCGGCGCCCATCGCGGGCAGGGTTGGGAGACCTTCACGGACCGCGTCATCGGTTATCTCAATGAAGAGCGCGAGGGGTTGGTGTTCCTGTTGTGGGGGAGCTACGCCCAGAAAAAGGGCAGCTTCATTGACCGCAGCCGGCACCTGGTTCTGGAGGGGCCGCATCCTTCGCCCCTTTCCGCTCACCGCGGTTTCTTTGAACAGAAATGGTTTTCACGGACCAATGAGTGGCTTGCCACTAAAGGGTTGCCGGAGGTGGACTGGGCCCTGCCAGACCGCGCCACCCTCGAAGCCCGCTATGGTAGCAGCGCTGGTAAAGAATCAGAGAGCTGAACGGAGTCAGCTCTTGAGCAGGGCCATGGCCGCTTCCATCTGTTCACCCAGGTCCTCGTCATCTTCCATGCTGGATTCCGGATCCAAGCCAAGCCGCTGGAAGGCAGTGATCTCATGCCAGTTCATGTCCGTGTAAGGATGACCGGTTCCGACGAGCGTCTGAAGACTGGCCACCATGACCACATCCGCGTAATCGGCTTGCGGTAGCTGACGCTTGAAATTCACGTGCTCCGAGGGTACGTGATGCAGCTCCAGCGGGAAGTCCCAGCGTTTGAGGATACGGTCACCGATAATCGGGTGGAGCTCGTCCAACAGATTGTCGAGCATGGCGTTGTTGATCTGGATGTCGTTGTCTTCCACGTACTTCAGCACCGGTAGCGCTCCAATCTGGCAGACGAGCCCGGCCAGTGTTGCCTGTTCAGGCTTGAGCTTCGTGTAGTGCTGGGCCAGTACCTGGGCAATACCGGCGATTTCGGTGCTGCGCTGCCAGATGGTGCGCAGCCGCCGGTCGATCATGTCCGACGTGGCCTGGAACATCTGTTCCATGGCCAGGCCCATGGCAAGACTGCTGGTGTAATCCATGCCCAGCCGGCTGACTGCCATGTTCAGGGTATTGATTTCCCGGGAGCCACGGAACAGGGGGCTGTTCACGACTTTGATGATGCGCGCGGACATAGCGGCATCGTCGCTGATGGTGTTGACCATGTCCGGAATGGCGGAGTCCTCGGACTCAGCAATATCGCGTACCTTTAGTGCGACTTCGGGCAGGGTCGGCAGGGTCAGCTGGTCCTGATCAATGGCCGTGAGCAGCTCGTCGCGGATTCGGTTGGCCAGTTCCGTCATAGCCTTGAAGGCCTCCAGATGCTTGGGAATAGTCTCTAATTTATAGCAGATCTGACACAGGATGCCGTTATATTTTGTCACTGGGCCTGCTGCTGCTCCGTCATCTCGTACCCGAGCGGCTGCAGGCTCAACCGGGCACCGGGCTGATCAGCCAGGGAAATGGTGGCGTTCAGTGCGTTGTGCTTGAGAACGCCGAGCAGCTGGGCGTTGCCGTCTGCCGTTGCAATGCTGTCGGTTACCTCGCCCAGGGCGTTGCCGTCGCCGTCCACCAGCCGGTCTCCAGGGGATGGCAGGGTGTCGATGAAGCGGGCTTCAAGCCGCAGAAGGCTTTTCTTGAGTTGCCCCAGGTGATGCATCCGAGCGACGATCTCCTGGCCGGTGTAGCAGCCTTTGGTGAAACTGACACCGCCATAGCCCTGGAGGTTGAGGTTCAACGGTACGTATTGCTCCGTCGTGGTTTCATTGAGCTGGGTTAGGCCGCTCATGATTTCCGATAGTTGCCAGGCGGCGCTGTCCTGATCCGTCTGCGGCGGTGGGCCATCGGTGGTACGCCACCAGAGTTCGAAGCGGGCGCGGCCGTCGGGGAGGGGAACAGTGCGGATCAGGATACCATTGTCGCTGGTAACCGCGTCATTGAGCTGTGCTGGCAGTGATGCCGCTATATTGAGGGCGCGCTCCTCTCCGATGATGCCAAGAAGCTGCCAGCCCTCAGCTGCTTTCAGCTCCGCTTTGAAAAAGGCCAGGTATTTGCTGAGTTGTTGCGTGATCCGATCGCCCAGCGGTTCCGGAAAGCGTACGAGAACCCGTTCAGGTGACAGTCGCACCAGCCGGAAAAAGGCATAGGCGCGGCCTTTGGGCGTGCAGGCAGCACCGGGCAGGCTGTGGTCGAGGGTGAGTTCTTCGATGTCACAGGTCACCTGGCCTTGGAGGAAGCGGTCCACATCCGGCCCCTCAAAGAGCATCAGCCGATGGGCACTGGCCGGAGCGATCATGGCATCAGGCAGTGTGGCGGGAGCCATCGTGGTCGTCTGGGTCATTCAGTGTCTCCGTGAAGCGGGTATATGGAGTTACTTGTTGTCTGTTTGGACCGGTCCGAGGCGAATCCAGCCCGTCAGCCTGCGAAGCGCGTGCGGATCAGTATTGCGGATACCCGGGACCGTACTCAACAGCAGGCGCTGAGAACCGCCCGGCGTGATCAGATGCAACAAGAGGAAACGGTGGGCGATGCGTGACCCACTGCCGATACGGACAGGTTGCTCGCTACCCCCGCGTAGCACCGCCCGCAATCCGTGCGGCCCTGCTATGAGACGGACCGGGCTTTTGCGGGTATGCAGACGCTGGTGCCGAAAGGCCGTGATGGCCCCCGCCGTGCAGGCGAGGCTGACGCCCGCTGCGACAGCCAAGGGAAGGCCTTTAAGGCTCAGGGTGAGGGCAGCAGGCAGCAACCAGGGTGCCGCGGCTACGCCGGCCAGGGTGCTCGATGGACCCAGAGTCAGCTCAATCCGGCTGAACCCGTTGCAGGATGAGATCGACGATGCGGGCAAGTTCAGGATCCTCGGGGCGGCTGCTCTGCATGAACCAGGCAAAGAGGTCGTTGTCCTCGCAGTCGATCAGGCTCCGGTAGCGGGCCTGGTCCGATTCAGGCAGCGAGGGATAAGCTTCCTTCACAAAAGGCACCAGCAGCAGGTCAAGTTCCAGCATGCCCCGGCGGCTGTGCCATACAAGGCGTTTGTATTCGCGGTCATCAGTCATGGGATCACAGGTTTCCATTGAGGCAGTCAGGCATCAGAGCGCATGTAAGAGGTTGGCACCAGTATCGTATCCTTGGCTTCCGCCGCCGTTGTGGGATAGTCCAGGTTGTAGTGAAGTCCACGACTTTCCCGACGCTGCAATGCTGAGCAGATGATCAGGTCGGATACGGTCACCAGGTTGCGCAGTTCCAGCAGATCGTTGCTTACGCGGTAGTTGCTGTAGAACTCCCGGATCTCGCTGTGCAGCATGTCCGCCCGGTGTTTGGCCCGCTGGAGCCGTTTAGTGGTGCGTACGATCCCCACATAGTCCCACATGAAGTGGCGCAATTCATCCCAGTTGTGTGCGATCACGACGTCTTCATCCGAATCCCGTACCCGCGATTCGTCCCATTCAGGCACCTCCGGAGGCTCCGGTACATGCGGGCTCTGGGTGTTGATATCCCGGGCTGCAGCGCGCCCGTAAACCAGACATTCCAGCAGTGAGTTGCTGGCCATGCGGTTGGCGCCGTGCAGGCCGGTAAAGGAAGCTTCGCCTACCGCATAGAGCTGGTTGACGTCGGAGTGCGCGCTTTCATCCACCATGATGCCGCCGCAGGTGTAATGCGCCGCGGGTACGATGGGGATGGGGTCACGGGTGATATCAATGCCATAGTCGCGGCAGCAGGCGGCGATAGTGGGGAAGTGTTCCTCGATGAAATCCGTCGAGCGGTGACTGATATCCAAATAAAGGTGATCCGCACCCAGGCGCTTCATCTCATAGTCGATAGCCCGCGCCACAATATCCCGGGGTGCCAGCTCCGCGCGCTCATCGAAGCGATCCATGAAACGGCTGCCATCCGGCAGCAGGAGTTTACCGCCTTCGCCGCGCACCGCCTCGCTGATCAGAAAAGACTTGGCTTGTGGATGATAGAGGCAGGTGGGATGGAACTGATTGAATTCCATGTTGGCCACGCGGCAACCCGCTCGCCAGGCGATGGCAATGCCGTCACCAGTGGCGCCATCCGGATTACTGGTGTAGAGATAAGTCTTGCTGGCGCCGCCGGTGGCCAGAACCACGAAGCGGGCGCGGAAAAGCTCTACTTCCTGGGTGTCATGGTTGAATATGTAGGCGCCGACACACCGGTTACCGGGCAGAAACAGTTTACGGTGGGTTACCAGATCAACCGCCACCCGGTTCTCGAAAATGTCGATATTAGGCTGCTGGCGGGCACGTTCGCACAGTGTCTGGGAAACCGCCTGGCCGGTGGCATCTGCGGCATGAATGATACGGCGGTGGCTGTGGCCACCCTCTCGGGTCAGGTGGTAGTGGCTGCCGTCAGCGCGGGTGAATTGGACGCCCTGATCAATGAGCCAGTCAATGCTCTCCCGGGCCTGGGAAACTGTCAGGCGGACACTATCCTCATGACACAGGCCAGCGCCGGCGGTGAGAGTGTCGGTGGTGTGCGCTTCCTCGCTGTCGGTATCGTCCAGCACGGCGGCGATACCGCCTTGGGCCCACTGCGTGGAACCACTGTCGAGCTGTGTCTTACTGAGAACCGCAACACACAGCGATGGGTCCAGAGTCAGAGCCGTACTCAGGCCTGCGGCGCCACTGCCAACGATGACAACGTCGTACTGATGAAATGCATGCATAGCGTGTATTGAACTAAAGTTTGTGTCTGGTGTCACTCTTTACGCATCAAACCTGACGGGAGATGATCACTGCGATGCAGATGATGAAAGATCGATGACGGAATCCGGAGACACGGCGCATGAGGAGCGCCAAGGTGAGGTTGTGCAGTGCCTCGGTCAGCGGGCCAAGGTGCAAGTGATGCCTGCGGCAGGATGTGCACGCTGCGCCGCAGGTGAAGGCTGTGGGCAAGGGCTTCTGGGTGCTATGCGTAAGGCTTCCGGGCCTGAGTCATTCTGGGTGACGGTTCCCGGGCATGAAACGCTGGTGCCTGGGAGCAGGGTTGTTCTTAGGGTGGCGCCTGCCGACCTGGTTGCCGGTGCGGCAATGGTTTATCTGGTCCCGTTGCTGGGACTGATTCTGGGAGCGTTTCTGGTCGAAGTCGCTGTCGGGGGCAGCCAGGGAGCAACCACTGCCGCCGGGATTGCCGGGCTTGTCGGCGGATTACTGTCAGTGCGCCATGGGCTCCGGCATTGCCGCCAGATCCGGCGCTTCGAACCAGTTTTTGTGAGAAGCGTACCTGTTTCTGACGTACAGTTCACTTGAAAACCCCAGTGTTCGACTCAGTATCATAATGGGGGATTGGACGTGGGGCCCGTGGATGCTTCGGGCTCAGTGTATTCAAACCGAATGGGAGATCCCAATGTCGAGTATGCCACTGCGAGTCACGCCTCTGTTCGCACTGCTTTTCATGCTTTTGAGTGCCTGCGTATCCGCGCAGCAGAACACTGGGCAGTTGCCTGATTTCACCGGGCTGGTTGAGAATAATGCGGACGTCGTGGTCAATATCAGCACCACTTCGACCAACTCCCGGCGTGCTACGCCCTTTGGGGGGCGCATGGAACAGTTGCCGGAGTTCTTCCAGAAGTTCTTCGAGGATCGCTTCCGGGGACAGATGCCCCAGCGAGAGCGTGAGCAGCAGTCGATGGGGTCGGGGTTTATTGTTTCTTCCGACGGCTACATCCTCACCAACAACCATGTGGTTGAGGGTGCGGATGAAATCATTGTCCGCATGAACGACCGACGTGAGATGGAAGCGGAAGTGGTTGGAGCGGACGCGCGCTCTGACATCGCGGTGCTTAAGGTGGATGCCGAGGGGCTCCCGACAGCGAAGATCGGCAGTTCCTCGGATCTTGCGGTGGGCGAATGGGTTTTTGCCATCGGTTCACCGTTTGGCTTTGACTACACCGTGACCTCGGGAATCGTCAGCGCCAAAGGCCGTTCCCTTCCCCGGGATAATTACATTCCCTTCATTCAGAGTGACGTGGCGATCAATCCCGGCAATTCCGGCGGTCCGCTGTTCAACATGGATGGTGAAGTTATCGGCGTGAACTCCCAGATCTACACCCGTTCCGGAGGGTTCATGGGCGTGTCCTTCGCCATCCCCATGGACGTGGCCATGGATGTTGTCGATCAGCTGCGCAATAAGGGCAGCGTCACTCGTGGCTGGCTGGGTGTGATGATCCAGGAGGTGAACCGCGATCTGGCCGAAACCTTCGGGCTTGAGCGACCCCATGGCGCCCTGGTTGCGGATGTGGTGCCGGATTCGCCGGCTGAAAAGGCCGGGCTCCAGCAGGGTGACGTAATCCTGGAATTCAATGGCGAGGAAATCACCCGCTCCTCGGATCTTCCGCCCAAGGTTGGGCAGGCGGACGTCGGCAGCGAAGCTGATCTGACCGTGATGCGCAGCGGTGAACGCATGACGGTGACCTTTACTGTCGGAGAGTTGCCTGAGGATAATCAGCAGGCACAGCAGTCATCAGCGACGCCGGACAGCGGTAACCGCATGGGGCTGCGGGTCGAGCCTCTGCCGGAGCAGTTGGCCCGTCAGTGGGATCTGGATGCCGGTGTGCTGGTGACAGAAGTGGGCCGTGGTCCGGCACGCCAGGCTGGTATCCGCCGCAATGATGTGATCCGCAAGATCGCCAGTCAGGGTGTGACCAATGTTGATGAGTTCCGCGAGGTGGTCTCATCGCTGCCGGCCGGCAAGCCGGTTGCCGTCACCCTGATCCGCCAGGGCAATCCCAGGATCGTGGCGCTGCGCCTGCCTGAATAAACCATCCCAGTGTGCCAGCCCAGAGCGTGACGCAACGTCGCACGCTTTTGGGCAGGCCATAGCCTTTCCCTCCCTTGTCCGGTAAAATCCGTCCGGTCATGGCCATCGCCGTAATGGCGGTTGCCGGAAACCGGATTCTGGAGTTTCAGTGAGCGATCTCAGCCACATACGCAACTTTTCGATCATTGCCCATATCGACCACGGCAAGTCCACACTGGCGGACCGCTTCATTCAGGTCTGTGAAGGGCTCACCGACCGGGAAATGGCGGAACAGGTCCTGGATTCCATGGATCTGGAGCGTGAACGCGGGATCACCATTAAGGCCCAGAGCGTGACGCTCAAGTACCGGGCGAAAGACGGCAATCTCTATGAGCTCAACTTCATCGACACACCGGGTCATGTGGATTTCTCCTATGAGGTGTCGCGGTCGCTGAAGGCCTGTGAGGGCGCCTTGCTGGTGGTGGATGCCGGCCAGGGTGTTGAGGCCCAGTCAGTGGCCAATTGTTATACCGCCATGGATCAGGATCTTGAAGTGATCCCGATCCTGAACAAGATCGACCTGCCGCAGGCGGACCCCGAGAAGGTCATGTCCGAGATCGAGGATGTGATTGGGATTGATGCCAGCGATGCAGTGCCCTGCAGCGCCAAGAACGGCACTGGTGTCGAGGATGTTCTGGAGGCCTTGATCCATCGTATCCCGCCGCCCGACGGCGAGGTTGATGATGCCCTGCAGGCCTTGATCATCGACTCCTGGTTTGATAACTACCAGGGCGTGGTGTCCCTGGTGCGGGTCATGCACGGCAGCGTCCGCAAGGGTGAGAAAGTTCTGGTCAAGTCCACCGGCAAGACGCATGTTGTGGATAAGGTCGGCTACTTCAATCCGAAGCCCACCACCATTCCAGAGCTCAAGGCGGGCGAAGTGGGCTTTGTGGTATCTGGCATCAAAGACATCAAGGGTGCCCCTGTCGGTGACACCATGACCCACTCCAGCACGTCTGATGTACCTCAGCTGGCAGGCTTTCAGAACGTGAAGCCGCAGGTATACGCGGGTATCTTCCCGGTCTCCTCGGACGATTATAACGCCTTTCGCGATGCGCTCGAGAAACTGACGCTCAACGACGCTTCGCTGTTCTTCGAACCGGAAAGTTCGGACGCGCTGGGCTTTGGCTTCCGTTGCGGTTTCCTCGGAATGCTTCACATGGAAATCATTCAGGAACGGGTTGAGCGTGAGTACGGTATCAATCTCATCACCACGGCGCCCACGGTCGTCTATGAGGTGGTGATGACGGACGAAACGGTGGAGTACATCGAAAACCCCTCGCGTCTGCCGGATCCGGGCGAGATTGAGGCGATTCGTGAGCCCATCTGTGAGGCCAACATCCTGGTGCCGCAGGAGTTTCTGGGCAACGTGATCGCGCTGTGTGAGGAGCGTCGGGGCCACCAGACCGATATGAACTTCCTGGCCACCCAGGTTCAGGTGGTCTATGAGCTGCCGATGAGCGAGGTGGTTCTTGACTTCTTTGACCGACTCAAAAGTGCCACTCGGGGTTACGCTTCGCTGGATTACCAGTTTCAGCGCTTCCAGGAGGCGAATCTGGCGCGGTTGGATATTCTCATCAATGGTGACCGGGTGGATTCGCTGGCCATCGTAGTACATCGGGATCAGGCCCACAGCAGGGGGCGGGCCTTTGCCGAGAAGATGAAAGACCTGATCCCGCGCCAGATGTTCGACATCGCCATCCAGGCTGCCATCGGCAGTAACATTGTGGCACGCCAGACGGTCAAGGCGTTGCGCAAGAACGTAACCGCCAAGTGCTACGGGGGCGACGCCAGCCGCAAGAAGAAGCTGCTTCAGAAACAGAAAGAAGGCAAGAAGCGCATGAAGCAGGTCGGGAATGTGGAGGTTCCTCAGGAGGCCTTCCTGGCCGTGCTCAGAGTGGACGATGAGTAGGGAGCGGTCATGAACATCAATTTCCCGCTGCTGCTGGTGGTGCTCACAGCGGCCACCGGCATCATCTGGCTGATTGATGGCCGTCTCTTCCGGCCACGGCGGCAGGCGCGGTATGCTCACAGCGGCGCCCGCAAGAGCGCTGAAGACGCAGCGGATGCCAGTGATCCGGACCAGCCCTGGCTGGCCGAGGTCAGCCGTTCTTTTTTCCCCGTTCTGTTGGTGGTGCTGGTTCTGCGCTCATTCCTGGTGGAGCCGTTCCAGATCCCATCCGGCTCCATGTTGCCAACGCTGGAAGTGGGCGATTTCATCCTGGTGAACAAGTTTACCTACGGGCTGAGGGTGCCGGTAGCGCACTGGGAACTCGTGGATTTCGGTGATCCGGCGCGCGGCGATATCATGGTATTCCGCTATCCGGTGGAGCCCTCGGTTAACTACATCAAGCGCGTGGTCGGCGTTCCCGGGGACCGTGTTGCCTACAGGGACAAACAGCTCTACGTTAATGGCGTAGAGGTGCCTTCGGCATTTGTGGCAAGCCTCGGCGACCAGGATCTGCGCCGGCAGAAACTTGGCGGGCACAGGTTCAGGACACTGTACGCCCAGCGCAGGACAGACCCGGACGCCGAGGGCCAATGGACGGTGCCAGAAGGCCATTACTTCGTAATGGGCGATAACCGTGATAACAGCCGGGACAGCAGATACTGGGGCATGGTGCCCGACGACCATGTGGTGGGTAAGGCATTCGCTATCTGGATGCACTGGAAGTCGCTCACGAGCCTGCCCAGTTTTCACCGGGTTGGTTGGGTCCAGTAACGCGGAGGTCCGTGATGAAACCAGAAACCAGACACCAGAAAGGTTTTTCGATGCTTGCGATGATGCTTTTCATCTTGGTTGGCATCTTTTTGCTTACCGTGGTTCTCCGGGTTGTGCCGGCGTACATCAATGATTTCACGCTCAGTCGCATCATCGGATCGTTGGACGAATCCCGGTCCTATCGGGATGCTGACAACGTCCGTGATGTGCGCGAGCTTCTGCGCAAACGTATCCAAATGGAAAATATTGAGGCTTTGGATGCGGATGACATTGAGATGGAGCCTGAAGGCGATCGTCTGCGTCTGGCATTGTCTTATGAAGTGCGCTCTCCGTTCATGGGTAACATCGACACCGTGATCCAATTCGACCATGAGTATGAACTGAGGATGCCGTGACCGAGCAGGAACGTCTTGACCAGCTCCAGAAGCGACTGGGGTATCACTTCAGTGACGTGGAACACCTCCGACTGGCGCTGACCCACCGGAGCTACGGTGGCAACAATAACGAACGGCTTGAGTTCCTGGGGGATTCCATCCTCAATATGGTCATGGCCCAGTATCTGTTCCACCGGTTCCCAGAGGCCAGGGAAGGCCAGCTCAGCCGGCTGCGGGCGCGTCTGGTGCGCGGGGCAACCCTGGCCGAGATCGCACTTGAGTTCGAACTGGGTGACTGTCTGCGCCTGGGGTCGGGTGAGCTCAAGAGCGGTGGCTTCCGGCGTGAATCAATCCTGGCCGATGCCGTGGAATCGATCGTTGGCGCCATTTACCTAGACTCGGAGCTGGAGCAGGCGCGGGAACGTCTTCTGGCCTGGTTCGGGTCACGGTTGGACAGGCTGAGTCTTCAGGACACCCAGAAAGACCCCAAGACCCGTTTGCAGGAGTTCCTGCAGTCCCGGCGCCAGGCGTTGCCCAACTACGAGGTGGAAACGGTGCGTGGCGAAGCCCATCAGCAGACCTTCTACGTCAATTGCAATGTGCCCGTTCTGAAGGCGGCAACCCGTGGACAGGGCGGCAGCCGGCGTGCGGCGGAACAGGATGCGGCGAGTCTGGCGCTGGAGCAGCTGGAGCAGGAGGCTGACACCAATGGCGGATGAGCCGGTCAGCCGAAGCGGTTTCATCGGGCTCCTCGGGCGCCCCAATGTGGGCAAATCCACCCTGATGAATCACCTGCTGGGTCAGAAGCTCAGCATTACATCGCGCAAGCCCCAGACCACCCGGTACCAGCTGCTGGGCATCCATACGGTGGAGCAGGACCAGATGGTGTTTGTGGATACGCCGGGCCTGCATACCGAGGAGCCGAGGGCGATCAACCGCTATATGAACCGCGAGGCGACCACGGCCCTGCGGGACGTGGATATGGTGGTGTTCGTGGTCGACCAGAACCTGTGGAACGAAGGCGATGCCAATGTGCTCGCGCGCTTTTCCCATCTTCAGTGCCCGGTTCTGGCGGTGATCAACAAGGTGGATCAGATGGCGGATCCCGATCAGCTTCTGCCGCACATCGAATGGCTCAGTCAGCAGTACCCGTTCACCGAAATCGTGCCTGTCTCGGCGCTGCGTTCACGCAATCTGGATCGCCTGGAAAACGCCATCCGCAGCCACCTGCCGGAGAGCGAGCATCATTTCGATGATGACGACCTGACCAATCGCAGCTCCCGCTTTCTGGCCGCGGAAATGATCCGTGAAAAGATCACGCGTCAGCTTGGTGACGAGCTGCCCTATACCATGGCAGTTGAAATCGAGACCTTTGAGCAAGAGGGCAAAACGCTGCACATCAACGGGCTTATACTGGTGGAGCGTCAGGGTCAGAAGAAGATCGTCATCGGTGACAAGGGCAGCCGGCTGCGCCAGATCGGCCAGGAATCCCGGCTGGATATGGAAAGTCTGTTCGGCACGAAAGTAATGCTCCGCCTCTGGGTCAAAGTGCGCAAGGGGTGGGCGGATGATGAGCGCGCCCTGCGTTCACTGGGGTATGGGGATCAGGGGCGCTGAACCGTGACTGATCACGGCCAGCAGCTGGAGCCGGCCTTTGTGCTGCACCGCCGCTCTTATGGTGAAACCAGCCTGATAGTTGACCTGCTCACCCTCAACCACGGCCATTTCAGCGTTATGGCTCGCGGCGCAGCCCGTCTCCGGAGCCAGTGGCAGGGCGAACTGCAGCCATTTCGGCCTCTCAGAGTCTCGTGGTCCGGGCGCCAATCACTCAAAAATCTGCGTCATGCTGAGGCTACAGCGCCTGCATTGTCGCTTGCCGGGGATCGCCTCTACTGCGGGTTCTATGCGAATGAACTCCTTGTGCGCTTGTTGACAGAGGCGGATCCGGCCCCGGAGCTGTTCAGCGCCTACCTGGCGACTCTGGAGCAGCTGGCGGCTGAGGATGTGGCTCTCGAGCCCCTTCTGCGGCGGTTTGAATACCAGCTTGCAGGAGAGTTGGGGTACGGGATCAGCTGGGATCGAGTCGGCGATACTGGCGAGCCCGTGCAGGCGGGACGCACCTATGCGTTTCATCCCGGACAGGGCATTATGGCGCAAGGGTACGGGCCAGTCGGCGGCATTCCGGGTGAGCATCTGCTGGCGCTGGCCGCGGATGAGCTGGAGACTCAGGTAGTGCGGCGATTGGCCAAGAAACTCATGCGAAGCCTGATCGATCATCTGTTACAGGGACGGCCACTGCATAGCCGCCGTCTTTTCACGCGTCAGGGGAGATCAGAATGACTCATCAACCGCGCCGGGTCCTGCTCGGCGTTAATGTGGATCATGTGGCAACTCTCCGGGAAGCCCGCGGTACGCGCTATCCGGATCCGGTTCAGGCCGCAATGCTGGCGGAAGAGGCGGGCGCGGAGGGCATTACGGTTCATCCCAGGGAAGACCGTCGCCATATTCAGGATCGGGATGTGCGGATCCTGAGTGAAACGCTTAACACCCGGATGAACCTGGAAATGGCCGTCACCGATGGCATGCTGGCGTTTGCGCAAACCATCCGCCCCGAGCATTGCTGTTTTGTTCCGGAAAAGCGCGAGGAGCTCACCACCGAGGGCGGTCTGGACGTGGCCGGCCAGCCGGCGCGGGTGAAAGCAGCCTGCGAGCGTATGGCGGCTATGGGGACCGAAGTTTCCCTGTTCATTGATGCCGACCCGGACCAGATCCGGGCCGCGGCCGACTGTGGCGCTCCGGCTATTGAATTGCATACAGGTGAATACGCACTGGCGCAAACGCCAGAAGCCATAGAACGCGAGCTGCAGCGTCTGCGGGAGAGTGTAGACTGGGCCCGACAGCAGGGGTTGGTGGTCAATGGTGGCCATGGTTTGAATTACCACAACACCGCGCCAGTAGCGGCTCTGGAAGGCATTAATGAGCTCAATATTGGCCATGCTATCATGGCGCGCGCGCTGATGACGGGGATGAAAGAGGCCGTCCAGGTCATGCGGGAGCTGATTGATCAGGCGTCAGGCGTCAGCGTCGTGTAGCAGCTCATGCCAGTGGGTCTGCTCACACCAGCGCATCAGCCGGTCCATAGCGGCCATCAGGCGTTCCACGGCGGTGTCCAGGCCCTCTGAACCGTTTTTGAGGCGGGTTTCCAGATCCGCTGCGCAGTCGCCCAGTTCCGGTACGCTGGTGTAGCGGGTAGCGCCATGCAGTCGGTGTACCCGCTCAAGCAGGGCAGCCAGGTCGCCGTCCCGGTAAACATCAGCAATGGCTTTGCGATCCTCTTCCACGTGATCCAGAAGCATGCTCAGCATCTCTTCAGCCAGATCGGGTTTGCCATTGGCCAACCTCAGACAGTCTTTTGGATTTACAACCGGGTGCTGACGGCCCCGTGATGAGGGTCTGACCGGCTCGGGTTCCGGGGGTTGGACCTGCTGCCCTTCGGCCGTCTGCACGTTGAGCCCAAGATGACGCTGCAGGGTGTGGGCGATCAGGGTTGGTGTGATGGGCTTAGTCAGGTAGCCGTCAAAACCGGCCGTCAGAAGCTGTTCGCGCTCTTCGGTGAGGGCATGGGCCGTGAGGGCGATCACGGGCACGCGACTGTTGGCTCCTTCGAGCCGGCGGATGCGGGCGGTGGCGTCGGTACCATCCATGCCAGGCATCTGTACGTCCATCAGAACCAGATCGAAGCTCTCCTTCTGGAGTCTCTGGAGAGCCTCATAGCCGCTGCTGACATCATCCACATGGAGATCGAACTCGCGTAACAGGGTAGTTACCAGCTTCAGGTTGGCCTCGTTGTCATCCACGGCCAGCACGCGTGCTTTCACCGTTGGCGTATCTGCTGTCGGCAGCGGGGCGGGCGCCGGCGGATGCTGTTGCTCCGAGGGATCGCGGGTGCCCTGGATCAGTTGTCTGAGGCGCTGGTGGAAGAGAGTGCGCCGCACCGGTTTGGTCATGTGACCTGAGGCCATGGTCACCAATGGGCTGGTGTCCTCGTTCAGCGTTGGCGTGAGCAGCAGTACCCGGCAGTCGCATTCGTATTCCAGAGCGCGGATCAGTTCCCGGTGCTGGTTGGAGTGCAGCAGGTGGCGCGCGACCCCCAGTACCACCAACGCGAAGCCGTGGCCGGCCACCTGGGCGGACTGGACCTTCTCCATCAGTGTTTGCGGGGTGGCGGCGTGGTTCACGCTCAGACCGGCTTCGCGCATCAGGTTGGTCACTGCCAGCTCTGAGGTTTCCTGGTATTCAAGATAGAGCACAGATTCGCCCTGGAGGGGTGTCTCAGCAGCGGCCTCCGGTGCGCCTGAGGTTTCCAGTGGCAGGCTGAACCAGAAGCTGGAGCCGCGGCCCAGTTCACTGTCCACCCCAATCTCGCCGCCCATCTCTTCAACCAGGCGGCGCGAGATCACCAGTCCGAGGCCGGTGCCCCCATACTGACGGGCGGTGGAGGCATCCGCCTGGTTGAAGGCATTGAAGATACTCTGCTTCTGGGATTCCGACAGGCCAACGCCAGTGTCCGTAATGCTGATCCGGATGCGTTCGTCATCCGGATCATCCTCGTCGAGCATCACGCGCACCACCACCTCACCGTGCTGGGTGAACTTGATGGCGTTGTTCACGAGGTTGGTCAGCACCTGTTTGATGCGCAGCGGATCGCCCATGAAAGCGTCGGGTACATCGGAGTAGATCAACGGCACCAGATCCAGGTTTTTGCCGTGGGCTGCGGGGGCGAGCATGATCAGCACTTCCTCCACGGTTTCACGCAGATGGAAGGGGGTGCGATCCAGAACCAGCTTGCCGGCCTCAATCTTTGAGAAATCCAGGATGTCGTTGATGATGGTGAGCAGGATCTCGGAGGATTTGCGAATGGTGCTGAGGTGGTCCCGTTGCTGTGCTGAGGCCGGTGCCTTCAGCAGCAGATCCGTGAAGCCGATGATGCCGTTGAGCGGGGTTCGGATCTCGTGGCTCATGTTCGCCAGGAACTCCGATTTGATCCGGCTGGCTTCCAGCGCCTGCTTGCGGGCGAGATCCAGCTCAATGTTCTGGACCTCAATGGTTTCCAGGGTTTCGCGCAGATCCTCCGTTGCCTGATCCACATTCTGCTGCATCTCATCCTGGGCCTGCTGGAGGCTCTCGGCCATGGCATTGAGCCCCGAGGCCAGTTCCTCCAGCTCCGGGCTCGCTGTCATCTCCACGCGCGTGTCGAGATTGCCCTCACGCAGTCGGCTGATGGCGCGGGTTAGTTCGTAGATGGGATCGGTTACTGAGCGGCTCAGGTGGATGGCGATCAGGGTATTGAGGAATAGGCCGCCACCGATCAGAAGCAGACTCACCAGTAGTGCTTCATACTGCTGTTTCTGGGTGGTGGCATGAGAAAGCTCAACGCTGGCCCAGCCCAGGGGCTGCTCTCCGGCAGTTGCCTCGTTGCGCGAGCGGTTCATGTCGAGAAGGCCATCGATCATCAGATCCTGAGGGTAGATGGGGGCGATGAAGAGTGAGGCGTCCTTGCCGGTGTGAGCCTGGGGGGTGGTCACATCCTGAATCAGCTCGGGGCCATCAACGCGTTCTCTGGGACCCGTTTGCACCAGCTGCTGTCCCTCGCTGTCATAGATGGTGATGGCGCGGACGTCGTCTTCTTCCAGCATGGAGCTGGCAATGCCGAAAAGCAGGTTGCGGTTGCCTGTGAAGGCGCCGTATTCGGAGGCGGAAGCCAGCTGGCGGCTGAGCGACATGCCCCGTTCCTCAAGCATGCGCGACAGGTTGCTGACTGAGCTGTGAGTGAAGTACACCCCGACGATCACGATCAGTACCATCGTGGGAATGAGGGACAGAAAGAAGACCTTTTTCTGGACGCCCCAGCGGCGCATCAGTGATCCTGTTGCATGATTTGGATGGTCCCGGAGTGGTTGGGCACGGCCCCGGATCGGCGTATCATGGGCGCTAATCTAACACATGCGTGTACTGGCACGCGTTGCCGGTGTCACAGGGTTTAGGAGTCTTTTCTGCCATGGCCTATGCGACCATTGAGAATTATGTGGGCAACACGCCACTGGTGCGCCTACAGCGGTTACCGGGTAACACCAGCAATACCATCCTGGTAAAGCTGGAAGGCAACAATCCGGCGGGGTCCGTCAAGGACAGGCCAGCGCTTAGTATGGTCAGCGAGGCCGAGAAGCGCGGTGATATCCAGCCCGGGGATACCCTGATTGAGGCGACCAGCGGTAACACCGGGATCGCGCTGGCCATGGCAGCAGCCATCAAGGGCTACCGCATGATTCTGATCATGCCGGAGAACGCCAGCGAGGAACGTCGTGCCTCCATGCGCGCCTATGGTGCTGAGATCATCAGCGTCTCGCGTGAGGCCGGCATGGAGGGGGCACGGGATCTGGCGCAGAACATGGCGGCCAATAACGAAGGCCTCATTCTGGACCAGTTCGCCAACCCGGATAATCCACTGTCGCATTACAAGGGAACGGCGCCCGAGATCTGGCGGGATACGGGCGGGGCTGTCACGCACTTTATCTGCTCGATGGGAACCACCGGTACCATTATGGGCTGCTCCCGGTACTTTCGGGAGCAGAGTCCTGATACTGAACTGATCGGGCTGCAGCCCGGCGAGGGTGCGGCTATCCCCGGCATCCGCCGCTGGCCGCCTGAGTATCTGCCCGGCATTTTCAATGCCAGTGCCGTGGACCGGACCATGGAAATGGGTCAGCAGGAAGCGGAAGACACTATGCGCGCGTTGGCCGCGAAGGAGGGAATTTTCTGTGGTGTTTCCTCTGGTGGCTGCGTGGCTGGAGCCCTCCGCCTGTCTGAAGAGGTTGAAAATGCCACTATCGTGGCCATTATCTGTGACCGGGGCGACCGCTACCTTTCCACCGGTGTGTTCTCCAGCCAGTAAGTCAGCAGGCCCAGCAGCCATTCCACCTCCAACAGAGTACCCAGCATGAGCCGACGCCGCCGAGGTCCGCGCATCCCCGCAGAACCGATCAGTATCGAGATTGAAAGCCTCAGCCATGACGGGCGCGGTGTGGCCCGGATCGAGGGCAAGGCCGCCTTCGTGGATGGTGCCCTGCCAGGTGAGCAGGTTCAGGCACGATTTCTGGATCGGCGCCGGCGCTTTGATGCCCTTAGGGCTCTGGAGGTGGAAGCCAATCCAGCGCCCGATAGGGTTACGCCGCCTTGCCCTCATGCGGGCCTTTGCGGGGGGTGCAGCCTGCAGCATCTGGACCCGGAAGCACAGATCCGCCTCAAGGCGGCAACGCTTGCCGAGCAGTTTACCCACTTTGGCGGAATTGAGCCGGAACAATGGGCTGCTCCTCTGGCGGGTGAGACCCTGGGATACCGGCGGAAGGCGCGCCTGGGTGTGCGCTATGTCACCAAACGTGATGAGGTGCTGGTCGGCTTTCGTGAGAAGGGCAGCAGCTTTATTACCGCCATCAATGACTGCGCGGTTCTAGATCCGCGCGTTGGCCAGCGCATCGAGGCGCTGAAGACACTGATCGCCGGCCTGTCCGTCTATAACCGTTTGGCCCAGATCGAGGTGGCCTGTGGTGATGATGACGCGGCGCTGGTGCTGCGCCACCTGGATCCGCTGACCCCGGAAGATGAGGCCACTCTGGACGAATTTGGCCGCACTCACGGCCTCCAGATCTACCTCCAGCCCAAGGGCCCAGACACGGTACACCGGCTTTGGCCAGCACCAGGTAATGGGCCGGATCGCCTGTTTTATCGCTTGTCCGATTGGAATCTGACCCTGGCGTTTCACCCCATGGATTTCACCCAGGTCAATGCCGACATCAATCAGCGTATGATCAGCCAGGCTCTGGCATGGCTGGCGCCGAAGCCTCATCATCGGGTGCTGGACCTGTTCTGCGGTCTGGGCAATTTCTCGCTGCCACTGGCACGGCAGGCTGGTGAAGTGGTCGGAGTTGAGGGCGAGGAGGCGCTGGTCCAGCGCGGGCGCGAGAACGCCGAACGCAACGGCCTGGATAACGTGATCTTCCGGGCAACGGATCTGCAACAGGATTTCACTGCTGAATCCTGGGCAGCGGAAGGTTTTGATCGCGTTGTGATTGATCCGCCGCGGTCCGGAGCGGAAGATGTGGTTCGCCATCTTTCCAGCGCTGGTGTTGAGCGCATTGTCTATGTGTCCTGCAATCCAGCGACTCTGGCCCGGGATGCCGGTATCCTCGTAGCCAATGGCTATCGGCTGGTGCGGGCCGGGGTTATGGACATGTTCCCGCACACCGCTCATGTGGAATCCATGGCGCTGTTCGAGCGGGAGTCACACTGATGGTCAAGGTCCGCGAGAACCACGCCAGTACGGCGGATGGCGGTGTGGACATCCGCGCCTGGGTGGATTATATCCATGCCCAGCATCCGTTAGAGGATCGTGAGGCCCTGATCAAGGCCTGCCGACGCAGTCTTGCCATTGACCGCAAAGCGGTGCGCGAGGACCGGCTCTGGGCGCCGGGGGCCAGCAGTTTCCTCACCGGTCTTGAAATGGCCCAGATCCTGACGGAATTGCGCCTTGACCAGGAAACGCTGGTGGCTGCGGTGTTATATCGGGCCGTGCGTGAGGAGCGCATGACTCTGGAGGCGGTGCGCTCCGAGTTTGGTGACGTCATCGCCCAACTGATCGATGGCGTGCTCCAGATGGCCGCCATTTCCACGCTTCACCGCCCGCTTAAAGGGAATGTCCTGGGCCAGGCCCAGGGGCAACACGACAACATCCGCCGCATGCTGGTGACGATGGTGGACGATGTGCGCGTGGCCCTGATAAAGCTGGCTGAACGGACCTGCGCGATCCGCGCGGTCAAGGATGCGCCGCCGGAAAAACGCCTGCGAGTGGCCCGCGAGGTTTTCGACATCTACGCGCCTTTGGCGCACCGGCTTGGCATCGGCCATATCAAGTGGGAGCTGGAGGATCTGTCCTTCCGTTATCTGCATGAATCCGCCTACAAGAAGATCGCCAAGCTGCTGGATGAAAAGCGGGTTGATCGTGATGCTCACGTCCGGCGCGTGGCGCAGACCCTTAAGGAGTCTCTGGGGGAAGCGGGTATTGAGGCTGAAGTGGCCGGGCGTGCCAAGCATATCTACAGCATATGGCGAAAGATGCGGCGCAAGGGCATCGACTTCTCGGAAGTCTACGACATTCGGGCGCTGCGGGTACTGGTACCGCAAGTTCGTGACTGCTACGCGGCCATTGGCGTGGTGCACGGGATCTGGCGCCATATCCCCCATGAGTTTGATGATTACATTGCCAACCCCAAGGAGAACGGCTACCAATCCCTGCACACCGCGGTGGTCGGGCCCGAAGGTAAGACCATGGAGGTCCAGATCCGCACCCATGACATGCACGAGGATGCTGAACTGGGCGTATGCGCGCACTGGCGCTACAAGGGCACCGACAACGGCGGCGCCGAAGCCGCCTATGAGGCCAAGATCAACTGGCTGCGCCAGGTCATTGACTGGCAGGAGGAGCTGGGCGACACCGAGAGCCTGGTGGCGCAGCTGCGCAGCGACGTGGGCAGCGACCGTATCTATGTGTTTACCCCCGAGGGCCACGTGGTGGATATACCCCGTGGCGCCACGCCTCTGGATTTCGCCTACAAGGTGCACACTGAAGTGGGCCATGCCTGCCGTGGCGCCAAGGTCAATGGGCGTATCGTACCTCTGACTTATACTCTGCACACCGGTGAGCAGGTGACCATACTGCGCGGCAACGAAGCCGCGCCGAGCCGGGACTGGCTCAACCCTGGTCTGGGGTATATCCAGACCTCGCGGGCCCGCGCCAAGGTGACCCGCTGGTTCAAGATGCAGGACCGGGAACAGAATATTGCCGACGGCAAGGCGGTTCTGGAGGATGAATTGGGGCGCCTGTCGCTGCGGGATCTGGATCTGAACGCGCTGGCGCGTAAGGTCAACCACAGTTCGGCCAATGACATGTACGCGGCTATCGGGGCGGGTGATCTCAAGCCTGCTCAGGTTGTCAAGACCGCTCAGCGGGTGCTTGAGCCGAGCGAGCGGCAGCTCGACCTGCGGTTTGCGCGCGGGCGCAGCGAACAGGGCAAGAAAGACCCGGATATCCACATTCAGGGCGTTGGCAACCTCAAGACCAGCATTGCCCAGTGTTGCAGTCCCGTTCCTGGCGATCCCATTGTTGGTTACATTACGGTTGGTCGGGGTGTATCCGTGCACCGCGATGACTGCATGAACCTGTTGCAGCTGCGTGAGCAGGAAGCCAACCGCATCATCGAGGTGGACTGGGGACCGGAACCTGAGGCGCGCTACTCTGTGACCATTGATATCGAGGCCTATGACCGAGCGGGGCTACTGAGTGATATCACCTCGGTACTGGCCAATCGCAGGCTTAACGTGCTGTCCATGCAGACCGAGTCCCACAGCGACAGTCACATGGCCAGCATGACACTGACGGTGGAGATTGGTGACATCGATCAGCTGTCGCGTCTGCTGGCCTCCATTCGCCAGCTGCCGAACGTCATGGATGTGCACCGGCATCGTGAAGCCTGATCGGAGTAAGCCAATGAATGCACCCTATTCGATGGATGATCTGCTGACACTGATGGCGCGCCTCCGGGATCCGGAACAGGGCTGCCCCTGGGATCTGGAGCAGGACTTTCGCAGTATCGTTCCTCATACCATCGAGGAAACCTATGAGGTGGCGGACGCCATTGAGCGCGGCGACTTTGACCACCTTCCGGATGAACTCGGGGATTTGTTGTTCCAGGTGGTGTTCTACGCCCAGCTGGCGCGGGAAGAAGGACGTTTCAGCTTCAGCGACCTGGTCGATGGTGTGACCCGCAAGATGATCCGCCGTCATCCGCACATCTTCCCGGACGGCACACTGGATAGCCAGCCCGGGGACGCCGACGGTATGACCGAAGCGGATGTGCGTGTGAGCTGGGATCGCATCAAGGACGCGGAAAAACGGGATCAGGGGGAACCGGAAACGCCGTCTAGTGTTCTGGACGATGTGACGCCCGGGCTTCCCGCTTTCCAGAGGGCGGCGAAACTGCAGAAACGCGCATCAAAGGTGGGGTTTGACTGGCCGGAAACCGCGAAGGTTTTCAGTAAGCTCCAGGAGGAAGCTGGCGAGCTGAAGGCGGCTTGGGAGGAGCGCGCCAGCCCGGAAGAGCGGGATGATGTGGAAGACGAGCTGGGCGATCTTTTGTTCGTGGCGGTGAACCTAAGCCGCTTCCTGGGAGTGGATGCCGAGCAGGCACTACGCCGTGCCAATCTCAAGTTTGAACGTCGCTTCCGCTGTATGGAGCAGCAGCTGTGCAGTGAGGGAGAAGGGCTTGAGGGGCGCGACATCCAAGCTCTGGAAGCCGCCTGGCAAAAGGCGAAAAAGGCCTCTGACGCGGAAACCTGAAGTAACGGTCTGGTCAGCATACGTACAATCCATTACCGCATTCTTCTCTGTCCCTGCGCCGCAATGGACTAAACTGTTGCGAAAAGGTGGCATCAACAGGAGGCATCATGCGGCTTGGACAACTCGTCAATCACTGGGAACAGCATGCACGCGGCCGGCTGGCCGATGAAAAGGTGACAGTGCAACTCCCGGCTGAAGGCGAACAGCGGCTTGAGGCGTTGGCAAAGCAGTACCCGCTGAAGTCGCGCGAAGCCCTGCTGCGCGATCTTATTAATGCCGCTCTGACCGATCTTGAGGTTTGCTTTCCCTATCGGGAAGGAAACCGCGTGGTCGCTCGTGATGAGGACGGCTTCGAGGTCTATGAGGACGCAGGTATGACGCCGCGATTCCTCCATCTTTCCCGCAAGTACATGCAGCAGCTCAAGGGCAGCGCCTCACGCGTGGTGTGAGGGCACCGCCCTGCTGACTACTTCCGTCGCCCTGACTCTGGAAGATCCGAAAGGGCGGCGTTGAGAAGATCCCGCAGCAGCTCCTCTTCCGAGTAATCAGGATAGAGTTCCGCCAGCGCACGTAGCCGCGCGGCGTCTTCCAGCGTGACGTTCACCTCGTATTCCTGCTTGCCGGTATTGGCTGTGCGTTCCCCGGTTTCCCACTGTTTTGGCAGATCCGCGATTTTCATGGTATTGCGTTGCTCCGGTAATGTTGGGTCATACTAATGGCTTTCCGCTGGTTTAATCCTAGCATGGAGCCACCGGCATTGCCCGCAGCGAATGGGACCCGAATCAATGACCGAATTGCATCCCGCCCTCAGGGAAAACATCCGTCTTCTTGGTGAAATTCTTGGTGACTGTATCCGTGAGAAACCCGGCCCTGAGTGGTACGAGCGGGTGGAAGCCGTGCGGCAGGCGGCCAAGGACGATCGCATGCAGGAAAGCGGCTCAGGGCAGCGCCTGGCGGAATTGCTGGCGAGCCTGACCGACGACCAGCTGGTCCCTGTCACCCGGGCGTTCAACCAGTTCCTCAATCTGGCCAACCTGGCCGAGCAGTACCATGGCATCCGGCGTCATCGCGAGCCCCGGGAACAGGAGCCTGATGAATCGGTTCGGGGGACTCTGGCGCGCCTGGCGGCACAGGGTGTCGCACCTGACAGGCTGCACGAATGCGTGCGGGACATGCGCATGGAGTTCGTGCTGACGGCCCATCCCACGGAGGTGGCCCGGCGCACCCTCATCATGAAGTATGACGAGATGTCCGCCTGCCTTCAGCGCCTGGACACCGATGATCTGCTGCCGGAAGAGCGTGAGCTGGAAGTCGGGCGCCTACGCCAGCTCATCACCCAGGCCTGGAATACTGATGAGATCCGTCATGAACGGCCGACAGCTGTGGATGAGGCCCGTTGGGGGTTTGCGGTAGTGGAGAACAGCCTCTGGCAGGCGTTGCCGGAGTTTCTGCGTGAATTGGATGGCGCGCTGGTGGAGCAGACCGGAGAAGGGCTACCCATTGAGTCCAGTCCCATTCGTGTGGCGTCATGGATGGGCGGTGATCGGGATGGTAATCCCAATGTGACCGCATCGGTTACCCGGGAAGTGCTGCTGCTGAGTCGCTGGATGGCAGCGGATCTGTTCCTGCGTGATCTTCAGGATCTGCGGGCTGAACTTTCAATGTGGCAAGCCTCCCCCGAACTACAGGAACGGGTAGGAGGGCACCGTGAGCCTTACCGGGCACTGCTTTCTGAGCTACGCAACCGACTCCTGGCCACACGGGACTGGGCTGAAGAGGCGGTGCGGGGCAGCACCGAAGCCCCGCCCGAGGTGATGCTGGATTCTGCTGAACTGATCGAGCCGCTTCAGCTGTGCTTTGACTCGCTGGTGATGTGTGGCATGGAGTCGGTCGCCCGGGGACCGTTGCTGGATACATTACGGCGTGCTCACTGCTTTGGGCTGGCGCTGGTCCGGTTGGACGTGCGCCAGGAAGCCTCCCGCCACGCGTCCGCCATTGGCGAGATTGTGGATTGGCTTGGTCTCGGTGATTACCAGCAATGGGATGAGGCTGAGCGTCAGCAGTTTCTGATCCGGGAGCTGGAAAGCCGCCGCCCGCTGGTGCCGCGCAACTGGGCGCCTTCGGCGGAAACACGGGAGGTGCTGGATACCTGCCGGGTGATTGCGGAACATCCGGCGGAAGCCCTGGGGTCCTATGTGATCTCCATGGCTGCCCAACCCTCGGACGTGCTGGCTGTGATTCTTCTGCTGCGCGAAGCCGGCATGCAACACCCCATGCGAATTGTGCCGCTGTTCGAGACACTGGCGGACCTGGATCACGCACCCGAGGCCCTCCGGGCACTACTGGAACTGGACTGGTATCGCGAATACACCGGAGGCCAGCAGGAGGTGATGATCGGCTATTCGGACTCCGCCAAGGATGCCGGCCAGATGATGGCGGCCTGGGCCCAGTATCAGGCACAGGAAGCGCTGACGCGGGTAGCCGCGGATTACGGCGTGCACCTGACGCTTTTCCACGGTCGAGGGGGCACCGTTGGTCGTGGTGGTGGTCCGGCGAACCGGGCCATACTTTCGCAACCACCCGGGTCAGTGAATGGCAGCCTTAGGGTTACCGAGCAAGGGGAGATGATCCGCTTCAAGTTCGGCCTGCCACGGGTGGCCCGACGCAGCTTCAATCTCTACATTAGCGCGGTTCTGGAGGCGACAGTGGCACCCGCGCCGGAACCCAGGCCCGAGTGGCGCGAGATGATGCACACGCTGAGTGACGAGGCGGTTCGTTCCTATCGTGGTCTGGTGCGTGAGACAGACCAGTTTGTTACCTACTTCCGGCAGGCCACACCGGAGCAGGAACTGGGCAAGCTTGCTCTGGGCAGCCGCCCCGCAAGGCGCAAGCCCTCGGGTGGCGTCGAGAGCCTCAGGGCCATTCCCTGGATTTTCGCCTGGACCCAGATGCGGTTGATGTTGCCTGCTTGGCTGGGTAGTGATGCGGCTCTTGACAGGGCGTTGGAGCAGGGTAATGAGCCCCTCCTCAATGAGATGATCCGGGACTGGCCTTTCTTCAGTACCCACATCGATATGCTGGAGATGGTGCTGGCCAAGGCGGACCTTCGGATTGTCAGCTATTATGAGCACAAGCTGGTGGCGTCGGATCTACGAGGGCTGGGAGAAATGCTGCGTGAACGTCTGCGCGGCTGTGTCCATAATGTGAATCGCCTGAAGGGGCAGGAGGAACTGTTGACGCAGCAACCGGAGTTTGCCCATTCAATGAGGGTTCGCAACACCTATACGGATCCGCTGCATTACCTGCAGGCGGAGCTGCTGCAGCGCGACCGGGAAGCCGAAGGGCGGGTTCCGGAGAACGTTGAGAAGGCCTTGAAGGTGACCATGGCCGGTATTGCGGCTGGTATGCGCAATACCGGCTGAGGCTGGGGAGTAAGGATGACGCAACAGCCAGATATGGACGCTCTGGCGGCGCGGGTGCAACAGCTTTACCGGCTGCCACCCATGCCTGCCATTGCGCTGCGGGTAATGCAGATGACAGCGGCGCCTGAGACCACGGCGGCACAGCTTGCCGGCGTGATTGAGCGGGATCCCAGCCTGGCCGCGCAGGTGCTTCGGTATGCCCGCTCTGCTCTCTTCAACTACCGCGGCGAGCTGCACAGTGTTCAGGAAGCGGTGACAAGGGTTCTGGGTTTCGATCGTGTTACCCATCTGGCCGTGGGCATCGCCGCCTCGCGCAGTTTCGAGCTGCCGCGTTCCGGCCCCTTGGGGTTGGAGGCGTTCTGGCACCACTCTCTGCATTGTGCCCGTCTGTCACTGGCTATAGCCCGCAGGCTGCCCCGGGGAGCGGCTCGGGACCGCCTGGATCCGGAGCTGGCCTATTTGAGTGGCCTCCTGCACAATCTCGGTCTGTTGCTGATCGGACACCTGTTCCCCGAGGACTATCGTCAGCTCCGTGAGGCCCGGGAGGCGGAGCCGGAGGTGGCGCTGTCAGAACTGGAGGCCAGGATCTTCGGGGTGAGCGATCAGGATGAGCAGGCACCGTTGCGGGTTGGCCATGCCAGTGCCGGCGGGCTTCTGCTTCATCTTTGGGAAATGCCGGAGCCTGTGGTTACGGTTGCGGGGATGCACGAGATAGCGGGCTACCAGGGCCGGCATGAGCCCTATGTACACTGCGTTCAGCTTGCCAATGAACTTCTGAAGGAGCGTGGCATCGGTGATGAGCAGACCCGGGCTGATCCAGTTGCCGCCGCCAGGGCACTGGGGCTGAACCAGCCGGATCTGGAGCAGTTATTGGGAACCATCGATGAGGTTAGTGCTGAGATCGAGGATCTGGCCCGGGGGCTTGCGGCCTGATTTGCCACATAGGGTCTGCCACGTATAATGACACCTCGATTTTAACAAGAGTCTGCCCCTGTCCAGGGGCTGTAAGCCAATGGGAGCAATCAGTATGCGTATCATTCTGCTCGGCCCGCCGGGAGCCGGAAAAGGAACCCAGGCTGCGTACCTCACCGAAGCTTTCGGTATTCCTCAGATCTCCACGGGCGACATGCTCCGTGCTCAGGTCAAGGCTGGAACCGAGCTGGGAAAGAAAGCGGAAGAAGTGATGGCTGCGGGCCAGCTGGTATCCGATGACCTGATCATCGGCATGCTCAAAGAGCGCATCGCTGAGGACGACTGCAAGAATGGCTACCTGCTGGACGGGGTGCCGCGGACCATTCCCCAGGCGGAATCACTCCAGGAACAGGGGGTTAAGATTGACTACGTTGTTGAGGTCTCGGTGGACGATGAAGAGATTGTCGAGCGCCTTTCCGGGCGTCGTATCCACGAGCCGAGCGGTCGCGTCTATCATGTGAAACATATGCCTCCCAAGGAAGAGGGTAAGGACGACGAGACGGGTGAAGCACTGATCCAGCGTGATGACGACAAGGAAGAGACAGTGCGTAAACGGCTGCAGGTCTACCGCGACGAGACCGAGCCGCTGGTCAGGTTCTACCAGGACCTGGAGTCCAAGAACCCGGGTAACGCCCCCCATTACGTCCGGATCGAGGGTGTCGGTTCCACCGAAGCCATCCGCGATCGAATCCTTTCCGCCCTGAAGGGCTGAGGCCTCCCGTGACCCGGCTGCTCGCTGTCGACACCAGTGCCGGCCGGGGCTCCGTTGCTCTCCTGGACGGGGGCAGCGTTCGCTCTGTTTACAGCGATCAACCCCGCTCCCACACCCGCCGGCTCGAGCCCATGATCAATGAGCTACTGGAGCAGGCTGGACTGCAACTTGGCGAGCTGGACGCACTGGCGTTTGGTGCCGGCCCCGGATCGTTCACGGGGCTGCGGGTGACAGCTGGTCTGGTTCAGGGGCTGGCCTTCGGACTTCGGCTTCCGGTGGTTGCCGTCTCCTCGCTCAGGGCCATGGCCCATGCTGTGCATAGCTACCTTGATGCGCCAACGGATGTTGCCGTGGCCAGGGATGCCCGAATGGGAGAACTTTACTGGGGGCTGTATCGGGTAACGCCGGACGCGGTGGTGGCGCCACTGTCTCCGGAGGCGCTGTTATCGCCGAAGGATCTGACTATGCCTGAAGGCACGGATGATTATCTGGGGGTGGGTGATGGCTGGCTACTGCGGGACTCGATTCCGGAAACCGTGCTGTCGCGCATGGGCGCAATCATGACGGATGTAGCCCCTGAGGCCGCTGCGATCGCCCGGCTTGGTGAAGTCCTGCTCGAGCAGGGTGAGGGGGTTGATGCCGAGGCGGTCCAGCCGGTCTATCTTAGGGATGATGTTGCCTGGCAGGGCAGCGCCTGAGCAGGGTGGGTGAGCAATGGCTATACTGTTCTTCCGTTATTCTGTGCTCGATACTGACGGGCGGTGATTCCTATGGTCGGTGGTATCTCTGGAAATACACCTCTGCCGGTTGCGCCGGATCCAGCACGGCGGCCTGATAACCCCGCGCGGGAAGCGCCACGCGCAGAGCCGGTTAATGAGCCCCGCAATGCCCCCCAGCAGGAAGCGCCCGGACGGGAGCGCAGGCGCCCGGAAGCGGCGGGTGACCCCGAGGTCGTGCGTCCCCGTCGAAGTCCGGATACCGATGATCTGCCGCTTCGCAACCAGGAGGCGCTTAGCGCCTATGATCGCATTGGCAACGCCGGGGCAGCCGCAGGCGAGGAGGCGGAGCTGGTCGGCGTGGATGTCCGCATCTGATGCATTCCGGGCTCCAGGCTGCCGCTACCCGGCAAGAGTGGCTTCCAGCAGCAATGCAGATGGCCAGACGGCTGGGCATTGAATGCGTTCCGGTGCCTGTGGACCGGCCGGCCAGATGCGATACGCCGGATGTTTTACTGCTGGTGTCCGATGAGGGCGTCAGCCTGCAGGCGACTGGTAAAAAAGCTCCTGGCCCGGTACGGGTGGACTGGGTGAACGGCCGCAGCGGGCATCGTCGGCGGCAGGGCGGGGCGGAGCTTCTGGTCAAGGCCATCGGACTGGCACGTACTTCACGGCCTCTCAGGATCCTGGACGCTACGGCCGGGCTGGGTGAGGACGCGCTGGTTCTGGCCGGTTTTGATTGTGAACTCATGCTGTTCGAGCGCTCACCGGTAATGGCAGAGCTGCTTGCAGACGGCATGACGCGCGCTGCAGAAGAACCGGCGCTGTCAGCGCGCCTCGCGCGTATGCAACTGGAGCGTGGTGATGCTGCCTCTTGGCTTGAGAAGCATCCGGCAGCCGTGGATGTGGTCTACCTGGATCCCATGTTCCCAGAAAAACGTAATAGCGCCGCCGTGCGCAAGGAGATGCAACTGGCCCGGGCTGTGGTCGGCGACGATGAGGACGCTGCTGCCTTGCTGACAACAGGGCTGGCTGCGGCGCGCCACCGCGTGGTGGTCAAGCGCCCGCGCCGGGCTGAGCCATTGCCGGGGCCTGCACCGTCCATTTCTATTGAGGGGCGCAGCAGCCGCTTCGATGTCTACAGCCGCCAAGCCTTGCCCTAGGATTGTGCTGGCTTTGCCTCGGGCGCAGGGCCACTGACGTTGGTTACCTGAAGGATGGATTGGCGCAGCTCCGAGCTGAGAACCAGCCGGGCCTCCTCGGCTACCTCTTCGAGTCCTGAACGCCAGACCAGCCGGCCGTCGTCGTCCGTAGTCAGGATACCGTTGGTCCGCAGGTTGGCGATAAAGTTGCGGAACAGGGTTTTGTCAAAAAATTCCGGCGCACTCAGCCCAAACAGCACGGCTACCCGTTCGGCCAGCAGAGTAGATTGTTCCTCCAGCTCTTCCGGCAACAGGGCGTTGGGTCCAAAGCGCCGCAGGATGGCAATGCTGAGATAATAGCGCTGCAACGTCTGGATCATGCCGTTGGAGAGCACACCCAGGCGCACTGCATCTGCCGAGCCAGGTTCAGGACGATGCAGAAGGCTGCCTTCACTGATCAGAAGGCCCTCCTCCACTAAGCGGTCGATCCAGGTATCCAGAACCGAGTCGATTTCATCTGTTGACCAGTGCAGGAAGAGCTCAGACTGGATGTACGGGTAGATGGCTCGTGCCAGGAATACCAGCCGTTCCCGCTCCAGTGAGCTGTTGTTCTGGAACAGACTGGCCAGCAGCGCCGGGATAGCGAACAGGTGCTGGACGTTGTTGCGGTAGTACGTCATCAGCACGGCGTGGCGGCCCTCCAGCAGAATGATGTCGCCCAGTGTCTGGCGGCGGCGGGCGATCAGGCCCATTTTTTCGTTGTAAGCAATCCAGTCCTCGCCGGTGCCTTCCGGGAAGGTCATGCGATCACTGTAGGGCTGCTTGTGGAGTAGGTTGCACAGGTCTTCCATCAGGCGCGCCAGAAGCTGTTCGTCCATAGCAAGGCGGTCGGTCGCCAACATCACAGTGGCCAACAGATTGACTGGGTTCAGAGCGGCCGCTTCGTTGATGTGCGTCACCGTGCGGCGGGCGAGGGTGTTAACCACTCCGGGCAGCCATTCGGGCCGGAAGCCTTGGTCGTATTCCTCGTTGCGCCACTGGGGCCGCTGTTCGTCCAGTACGCTCGCCAGTTCAATGGGAGCGCCAAAGTTCACCGACACCTGGCCAAAAGAGCGCCGGAGGTTGCGCAGCGATCCGATCAGACCCAGCAGTCCTTCTTTTTTCTTCTGGGTGCCCTGAAGTTCGCCCAGGTAAGAGCGGCCTTCAAGGATCTTTTCATACCCGAAATAGACCGGGACCAAAACAATGGGCTTGCGTGGATCCCGCAGGAAGCTGCGCACTGTCATCGATAGCATGCCCGAGCGCGGCTGCAGGGTACGCCCGGTACGGCTTCGGCCGCCCTCGACAAAGTACTCCATGGAGAACCCCCGGGTGAACATGACGTGCATGTATTCGTTAAAAACTGTTGAATACAGCGGGTTGTCGCGGAAGCTGCGGCGCATGAAAAAGGCACCGCCACGGCGCAGAAGTGGGCCCACAACCGGCATGTTCAGGTTGATCCCGGCAGCGATGTGTGGCGGCATCAGGCCATTCTTGTAGAGCACGTAAGACAGCAGCAGGTAGTCGATGTGTGAGCGGTGGCAGGGCACATAGACCACGGCGTTATCCCGGGCTGCCTCCTGAGCTGTTTCGATATTGTTGACTCGAATGCCGTCGTAGAGTCGGTTCCAGAGTCGGCCCAGAATCACCTCCAGGAACCGGATGGTCACCATGGAAAAGTTGGAGGTAATCTCGTGGGCGTATTTGAGGGCGCGGTCACGGGCCCTGGCCTGGGGGATACCTTCATGTTTGGCCGTCTCGCCGATGGCATCCTTCACCGGCTGACTGCGCACCAGTGCGTTGACCAGGGTCCGCCGGTGGGATAGGTCGGGACCGATGACGGCCTGTCGGACCCGTCGGAAGTGTACCCGCAGAATGCGGGCCAGTTTGCGCTGGGCCACTGATTCACTGCGCGCCTCGCTGATGGCTTCCTGGAGCGACAGCGGCCGATTGAACTGGACAAACAGATTGCGGCCATGGATAAGGATGGTGAAGAATTTTTCCAGCGGGCCGGTTACGGACCAGCTGTCCGAGAGCATGATCTTGAGCAGTGATCTTTCCTTATCCGGGGACCGCCCCCAGAACAGGGAAACCGGAACAATCTGCACGTCTTTGCCGGTTCGGCAGCCCTGGATGACCAGTTCCTTGAAGCGCTCTGTAGGCACTGGGGTATGGCGGAGCCGTCGGAGACCGCCCCGGCGCTTATACAGGAAGAGAAAAGAATGCTTCAGTCCGTCACCAAGTGGCAGCGGATTTTCAGCCCGGCGCAGATTGGCGCGCCTGAGTTCTTCTTCCAACACCAAACGGCTTGAAAGCGAGCTGTACTGCAAGACGTAACAGACTGGTTTATCCGGATCGAGGCCCAGCTGTTCCTCGTCGGAGCCCAGAACACGGCTGCGTACCCACAGGTATATCAGCCTGCGCAGGATCGTCAGGATCAGATTTGCGGGGCCTTTCAGAAACGCCATGCGTACTCCGCATCGGATGGGTTATCGAATGTTTGCCAAGTTTACGCCTCGCGCGGCACGCGGCAAAGTCCCGTTGCTTGCCGGCATGGCAGGCTCTGATTATAGTGCCTGACATGGATAACCTGACCGATTTCATTGCAGATCCCTGGGCGGTTGCCGCTCCGGCACGCGAGCTTGTCGCCGTTTTCAACGACGGACTGGACCTTTATCCCGCTGTAGATGGGGCGCTGTTCCACGATGCGGCGGCGGTTCCCGCCACTGCTGATACGCTGCTCCCGGTGGGCTGCCTGGGCCAGGATCGGCTGTATGTGGCACGAGCCAGCGGCACCGAGGGCCGGAGCCTGCGGTCGGTCTACCCTCATGCCACGCCAGCGGAACGTGCTGCCCTGGGCGCGGCGCGCCAACGGTTGCAGTGGGTTCAGGACCATGCCTTCTGTGGTCGTTGTGGCGGTCCGACCCAGTGGTACGAGCATGAGTACACGCTTTACTGCGCCCACTGCGACCGCCGTCATTATCCCCGCGTTTCACCCTGTGTGATCGTGGCGGTCCACGAAGGCGACTGGCTTTTACTTGGCCGGAGTCCGCGTCACCCGCCGGACCTGTGGACGCTGATTGCTGGTTTTATCGAACCGGGTGAGTCGGCGGAAGCCGCCGTGACGCGGGAGGTGTATGAGGAAACGGGCGCTCAGCTCGCGGATGTTCGTTATCAGGATTCAGAAAGCTGGCCTTTTCCCCATCAGCTTATGCTTGGCTACAGCGCCCGCTTTGCCGGTGGGCACCTCCGGCGGGCGGAGGATGAACTTGTGGCGCTGGAGTGGTTTCATCGGGATTCGCTCCCCAGGGTGCCGGGGGACTGGACCATTGCAGGGCGGTTGATACGCGCATTCCAGAAGGGGAGCGTCTGATGGGGCGGACCTGTCCCCGGGTGCTGCTGTTCGACAGTGGTATTGGTGGACTCAGTATTGCGGATTCGATCCGGCGCCGGCTGCCACAGGCAGATCTGGTTTACGCCGGGGATAATGCCGGTTTCCCCTATGGCGATCTTCTGGAACACGAAGTGGTGATGCGCTGCGTGATGCTGGTGGAGGAAGCCCTGGGTCGGTGGCCTTGTGACCTGGTGGTTGTGGCCTGTAACACCGCCAGTACCGTGGTGCTTCCTGCGCTTCGCACGCGCTTGAGCATACCGGTTGTTGGCGTGGTTCCGGCCATCAAGCCGGCGGCGGCGCTAAGCCGTACTCGGCGTCTGGGAGTGCTTGCTACCCCGGCAACCGTTGATCGGCCCTATCTGGCTTCCCTGATTGATGAATACGCTGCGGACTGCACGGTTCTGCGGCTGGGCAGCTCGGAACTGGTGTGCCTGGCCGAGGAGGGGGTGGCGGAAAGTCAGGTCGATGAAGAGCGGGTCAGCGCGATACTGCAGCCGCTGGCACTGGGAAAACCGGACACTGTGGTGCTGGGGTGCACCCATTTTCCGTTGATCCGGGAGTCACTGGCACGGGCCATGCCCGGTGTCAGCTACTGGGTCGATTCAGGTGATGCTATCGCCCGGCGGGTAGTCCAGCTTCTTGCAGAGGCGGCGTCTGAAGGCGCTGGTACCGGTCAGGGGGTTAGCACTTTCCTGTTTACCGCCGACTCCCCTGCGGGTATTGCGCGGTGGCTGGGCGGCAATAATATTGCCGCCCGCGCGCTATCACCTCAGATCAGTCGGGTCAGTCTGAACATCGCCAGGAACTCAAGCATCGGCAGCGCTGGCTTGTGGCAGCAGTAGGTTTTCTTCATCTCACCGCGGAATCGTGATTTGGTGAAATCCAGTCCCTTGAAGTTGTAAAAGCGGTTGCCCCGTTCATAGAGCCCTCGGCAGATGCTTTTGAGCATGCGGCTTTCCTGGGGCTCGGTGTCGGCCGATAGATGCAGGGGGATCAGGCCAAGATCAAGTCGGGGAACGCCCTCCTCCTGAAAGGTTTCCATGGCGTGCGCCATAATGGTGTAGAAAATGCCCTGCCGGAAATTGGCGTTGGCGCGGGAGATATTGGGCACGTAGCTGACGATCTCGTTGCGCTCGTAGATCGGGTCGAAGTAGATGAAGCCCACTGCCTTGCCGTTTTGGTAGGCGTAGAAGTGACGCTCGTTTTCCCGGTATTCCATGTCCATGGGTCGGATCAGGAAGCGGATCTCCTGGCTCTTGCACTTGCGCGTGCGGATCCAGGCGTTCGAGATTTCTCGGGTGTGGTCATCGCTGAACCGTTCCTGAACCGTGATGCCGGCCTCCCGGGCCTGGTTCAGTGCGGTGCGGATGATCTGTTTTTTCTTGCCCTTAAGCGACCATTGGCTCAGGTTTACATGGGACTCGGCGCCGAACTGGGTGCCGTAGTAGCCGAAACGCTCGGAAAGGATCTCCATTACAGGGCGGGAAACCTGGATGTAGCTGATGTTTGACACGCGCCGCTCGAAGCGCGAGAGGATCAGTTCCCGGTGCTCCGGAGCGCAGACCGGATCCGAGAGCACGAAATTGAGCCCCCACTTTTTCATATAGCCGATGTAGCCGATGCCGGGCACATCGAAGTAGTGCATCCCAGGCTGCAGCGTGGAAAATGACTGGGAATGGGAACCGTACTGTTTGAGCAGTGCCACTCGCTCGGAGAAGCTGATGGGGCCTTCCGGGACGTCCCGGACGCCGTCGAGGACCAGGGTCTGCTGTGTCATGGCTGGACTCCTTCTTGTTCTGGGGGCTTGCTCAGCCGCGCTTTTCGGCCAGAATTGACCAGTAGCAGTGAATGTTCAGCAGCGAGAAGCGTTTTTTGTCGCGGATTTCCAGGCCCAGGCTCTCGAGATAGGCCGGGTAGTTGTAGATGCCGTGGAAGGCATTGTCTGTGAAAAGCCAGAAAAAACAGGCGGCGATGTACCAGTAGCCCTTCTTGAAAAGGCGGGCCAGGGGATTGCCGCTGGGGTAGATAAAATCCCCTACCACCAGCTGCGCTCGCGGTTTGCCCAGGCTGACCAGGTGGCGGAGAACTTCAAGCATCCTTGGCCGGTCAAAGACATTCAGGAAAAAGTTGGCCACTACCATGTCGTAATGTTCGTACTCGATGACCTTCATGATGTCGTCGTGGACAGTGTGGACTTCCAGATGGGGCGCCTCATCGGCGAGTAGATCCCGGAACTTGCTGAGCATGGTTTCCGAGACATCCACGACCGTGACATCGGCACCGAGTTCCGCTGCGCGCAGGGCGTCCCGGCCATGGCCGACGCCGGCAATCAGGACGCGATCTCCGGGGCTGACATTCCCGGCGTGGAGCATCGCTGTCTTGCAGTCCTGAATGCTTCTACCGCTATAGACGCTGCTCAGGAAATCATAAACGGGGCCGACGATTCTGTATTTGTCCTGCATGGTCCGCACTGCCACTCCTGAAACGGGTTTCGGAAGCCGTTAAGGCCACCGGATTCAGGACCCATGCTATACATATCCGGAGGGAGTCTCTGTGGAACAGGCCGCAGTTTCTGGTTGCACGAGTTAACGAAAAAACAAAAAAATGCAACATTAATCAGTAATTTATTAAGATCGTAGGACAATCAATTACTGATTGAGAGGCAATAGCCTGAGATCAGATAACGCTGTAGAACCGCGGCTCAGGGTCTGCTTCCCATAGCGCCAGCTGATCCCTCGGTTGGGCCTTGCTGAAGTAATGCCCCTGGACGCTGTCGCATCCGAGCTCGCGTAGGTAAGCAAGTTGCTCGTGGTTTTCCACGCCTTCCGCGACGATATCCAGCTGGAGCCCTCTCGCCATGGCAGTTATGGCGTTGACGATGCAGGCGCCCTCCTCGCCGTGGCGGATGCTGCGCACGAAGCTCTGATCCACCTTGAGGGTATGGATGGGCAGGCGATGGAGGTAATTGAGGGATGAGTAGCCGGTCCCGAAATCATCAATGGCGATCCGGATACCATAGCTCGACAACTGATCCAGCTTCAGGCTGATCTGTTCCAGGTCGCTGATGATCATGTTCTCGGTGATCTCGATCTCCAGGCGCTCGGGCGGCAGGTCGTAGTGTTCCAGCTTCTGCAGCAAAAGATCGACGAAGCGCGGGTGTTCCACCTGCATGGGGGAGAAGTTAATCGAAAGCCGGAGTGCCTCGTCCGTCTGGCTGAGCCATGGCCCCATTTCACGGCAGGCCGTGGCCAGTACCCACTCACTGAGATCGCCAATCAGTCGGGTTTCCTCAGCCAGCGGCAGGAATTCGCCCGGTTGCAGCAGCCCGCGGGTAGGGTGCTGCCACCGAACCAGAGCCTCAAGGCCCCGGCAGAGCCCGGTTCGCAGACAGATCTGGGGCTGATAGAACACCCGCAGTTCCCCTGCCTGGAGAGCGCGGCGAAGGTCGCGCTCCATACCCAGACGGTGGGTGGTGTTCACGTTCATGGAGTCGGTGTAGAACTGATAGCCATCCTTGCCCCGGCCCTTGACGTGGTACATGGCCACATCCGCCTGCTGGATCAGCTCCTCGAGCTTGTGCCCGGAATCGGGGTACAGGGCGATACCGATACTGACACCCACATAGACTTCGTGTTCACCAAGCTTGAACGGACTCCGAAGTGCTTCCATCAGCTTGCGGGCAATGGTTCGGGCGTCATCAGTGTGCCCGATTTCGGGCAGCAACAGGGTGAACTCGTCACCCCCGAAGCGTGACAGAGTATCGCCCTGGCGCAGACATCCCTCCAGCCGTTGTGTGACCGCCTGCAGCAGGCGGTCACCCATGGCGTGGCCGAGGCTGTCATTGACCACCTTGAAACGGTCCAGGTCGATGAACATCACTGCCAGTTTCTGGTTATTACGCTCGGCCTGGGAAATGCTCAGTCCCAGGCGGTCCTTGAACAGCGCCCGGTTCGGAAGACGTGTGAGCAGGTCGTGGTACGCCTGGAAGTTGATGAAAGCCTCGGCTTCCTTGCGCTCGGTGATATCACGGGCCGTTCCGTAAATCTGGTGTACTGCCTCACTGGCGTCGGAGGCCTCGTCAGCCATGGGGAAGGCGCTGACCTCGAAGTGGCGGTTGCCATGCGCGCTCCCCCGTGACTTGAGCCGGACCTCAATGGTTCTCGGGTTGTCTGCGCTGATGGTCGGGTCCCGGAAGGCCCAGTCCACCCGCCCCACATCCTGGTCGTCAATGAGATGGCGGATGTGGCGGCCTTCGAGATCCTCGGGTCGGTACCCGAGCAGGGATTCCACCTTGCTGTTGAGAAACCGGAAGTGCCCGTTGCGGTCGAGCATGAACACAATATCGGGGGAACTGTTCACAATGCAGCGGTGGAGCTGTTCCGACTGGCGCAGGCGGGTCTGCGCCTCCTCGTGGCACTGTTCGAGCTGGCGCGTTTCGAGCACGCTCTCAACGGTCGCTGTCAGTTCTTCCGCATCGTACGGCTTGCGAAGGTAGTCGTAAGCGCCGCGCCGCAGAGCCCGACTGATCGCGTCAAAGGATGTGTCGCCGCTGATGACCACTACAGCGGCATCGATACCATGGCGGTCCAGAAAGGCCATCACATCGTGTCCGTTGATGTCTGGCAAGCGGAGGTCCAACAGCACAAGCTCATACTGACCTCTGCCCAGTTTCCGGCAGGCGTCGTTGCCGTTGAGAGCGGTTTCCGGCTGGTAGCCGTGATGAGTGAGCAGTTGCTGGATACTGCTGCAGACTGCCCCGTCGTCGTCGACAATGAGCAGTGGCGTGGCGCCCGTTTTGCTTTTGTTATCGTTATTATGTGGATCCATGACGGAAGCCGGTCGGGTCGGATTCAGAGTTCAAGTCTAGCCAGAATAAAGCCATTCTGTGGCATGGCCACTTCCAGAATTTGAATTCGATCTCACTTTTTTCAGTCAAAAGCGTAATCGATATTACCCGGGAATGAAAGATTTGCGGGCGTTTATTCATTTTTTACTCTAACAAACCGCCTAAAGATGATGGTTATTCCCCCGCTTTGTAGTCTGGCGGGACTGTCCCGTACTGGTCAGCCAGCGTACAATAATGTAATGCGGTTAGCAGTATCTGCGGTGTCGGAATGAATCATAACAACAGCTCCAGCGCAGTTGACCGCCCGGAATCCGGTTCTCAGGTGCCGCTTACGTTGGCGGTAACCGGCGGTAAGGGAGGTGTCGGTAAGACTCAGGTCGCTCTCAATCTGGCTCTGGTTCTGGCGCGCCAGGGTTATCGAACGCTGCTTCTTGACGGGGATGTTGAGCTCGCTAACGTCAATGTGATGCTGGGCGTTTACCCGGGAATGACGCTCGAACACGCGGTGCTGGGCGAACGGACCCTGGATGAGGTTCTGTTGCCAGTCTCCGACAACCTGGACCTGCTCCCCGGGGCTTCGGGGGTTCCGGGGTGTCTGGATCTCGACAGTGCCCGACGCGAGAATTTCCTGGAGCAGCTCAGAGTCCTTGAAAAAGGCTACGACCGGGTCATCATCGACACCGCTGCCGGCCTCAGCACGCCCGCTCTGCACATGGTGGCGGCTTCCCATCTGGCGACGCTTGTGATTACGCCGGACCCTACCTCGCTGACTGATGCGTTTTCTTTGGTCAAGGTACTTCACCGTAAGGGCTACCGCCGCACGCCCAGCGTCATCGTCAATATGGCACGCGGGGCAACCGAGGCGCAGACCGTCTACCGCCGGTTCTCAACAGCGGTTTCCCGGTATATTGGCGTGCAGCTGCACTATCTGGGGGCGATCTGGCGGGATGAGACCATTTCGCAGTCCATCAGCACCCAGCATCCTGTTGCCATGCTGGACCAGCATGATCCCTCCTGCCGTCAGTTCTGGACCCTGGCCGACATGCTGGCCGTGCGCTGCTCGCAAGGGGTTGCGCCGGCGAATGGATTCGCGCGGTATTGGGCGCGGCTGGTCCGCCGCCGCCATCATCAGCGCAGCGAAGACCGTGAACCGCAAAGGGCAGCGCCCAGCAGCAGTCAGGAGTGGACAACCGCTCTGGCAACGCACCTGCACAGTACTCAGGACGACCCGCTCGCCCAGTACCGGCTGATCACCGGCGTACTTGAAGTGCTTGGAGAGTCCCTGGACGAGGATACCTTAGAGGCGCTCCAGACAGGTCTGGCTGCTATGAACTGGGAAGAGGCGCCCACGACTGTAAGGCGTGCTGCTGCTGAGCATTTCCGGCAGTTGGCGCGCGTTGTAACGCCCCCGGAGGGGATCCGGCCCGAGGAGGGCAGGGCTTTGGGTGCTGGCGTGTCAGCCCCCGGGGCGCCGGTTACGGAAAGCGCTGCACCAGGGCAGGGGTCGGGTTGAGTACGTGCATTCCAATGGCGGGAAGAGGGTCACGTTTCAGGGAATGATCAGATCATGATCAATGTTACACTCAATAACGCTCAGCAACCCGGCCCCGATCCTCAAGGAGGTGACCATGGAATCCGAGCAGTGGCATGCAGCGGCCAGTGACTCAAGTGTACTGCAGCAACTCCAGGGCAAAAGGGTACTGCTTACGGGGGTAACCGGGTTCGTTGGCAAAGTCGTTTTGGAGAAACTGATCCGCACGGTTCCCGAGATCGCAGGCGTCGCCCTGCTGATCCGGGGCAACGGACGCCATAGTACGGCCGCCGAACGTTTCTCCAATGAGGTAGCGACGGCGTCGGTGTTTGATCGGCTTCGAGTGGATGATCCGGAATATCTGGACGAGTTCCTCGATAACAGGGTTCATTGCGTGACCGGTGAGATCACCGAACCCTTTTTCGGTATGACTGAGGTACGGTTCCGTGAACTGGCCGCGGAGACGGACGCGGTGATCAACGTGGCGGCAAGTGTTGATTTTCGAGAGCCGCTGGACAGGGCACTCGCGATCAACGCGTTGAGTCTGCGCAATATCACCGAACTGGTGCAGGAGGGAGGAGGCATCCCACTGGTCCAGGTATCCACCTGCTACGTCAACGGCTTCAACGGCGGTCATCGTCATGAGGAACTGGTTACACCCGCTGGCCGGGGCATTGTCAGGGATCCGGATGGGACCTGTCGTGTTGAGGACCTGCTCGTTACCCTGCAGGATCGGATTGCGGATCTGCGCAGTCTCTACAGCGGTAGAAAGCTGGAAGAGGAACTGGTCAACCTGGGGATACGGGAGGCCAACCGCCTTGGTTGGAATGATACCTACACCCTGACCAAGTGGATTGGTGAACAGCTCCTGGCGCGCAATCTGCGTGGTGGCTCGGTTACCATTCTGCGCCCCTCCATTGTTGAGAGCACGCTGGAAGAGCCGGTGCCTGGATGGGTCGAGGGCGTTAAGGTGGCGGATGCGGTCATCATGGCGTACGCCCGTGGCAATGTCATGTTCTTTCCCGGGCGCCGTCGGGGGGTGATCGACGTCATTCCCGCGGATCTGGTGGCCAACAGCATTATTCTCTCGCTAACGGAACAGCTGCAGTCTCCCGGCCGTCAACGCATCTACCAGTGCTGCAGTGGCTCGTCCAATCCGCTACGCCTTGATGAATTCATTGACCACGTCATGACCGAGGCGCGGGAAAATCATCAGGCGTATGATCACCTGTTCTACGCGAAGCCCGAGCTGCCGTTCATGGCCGTGAACCGGCGGTTGTTCAACACGGTCAGCCGTGGTGTGGGCATTCCAGTGAACGTGGTCCGCCGGGGGTTGCAGTGGCTGGGCCGGGATGCGGAGCTGAAAACCGTGGAGCACTTCCAGACCACCATGAAGTTGGCCACGACCTTCGGCTTCTATTCCTGCCCGGACTATACCTTCCACAATGATCGGCTTCTGGAAATGGCTCAGAGGATGGGGGATGAGGATCGCCGTCTCTTCCCAGTGGATGCCCGTCGCATCGACTGGCGCCAATACATCCGGCGTGTGCATTTGGCCGGGCTGAACGAGTACGCGCTGAAAGAGCGTAAGCTCTACCGCATGAAAAAGCGTCGGAATCGCCAGCGCGTTGCATCATGACGCAGCATTGGTAGCGGTAGCTGGTCAGTCACTGAGGCTCAGGTCTGGCGTTGCTGAAGCCAGCGGTCCAACTGGTTGCCGAAAGCCTGCTTCTCACGCTGGCCGAGTGGCGGTGGGCCGCCGCTCTGGATGCCGCTGGCACGCATGGTGTCCATGAAGTCACGCATGTTGAGGCGGCTGCGGATACTGTCGCTGGTATAGCGTTCGCCTCTCGGGTTCAGGGCCTGCGCGCCTTTCTCCATGGCCTCCGCCGCCAGTGGGATGTCGGCGGTGATCACGAGGTCACCGGTTTCCACCTGGCGGACAATCTCGTTGTCCGCCTCGTCATACCCGGAGCGCACCTGCATGTGTTCGATGGTGGGCAACGGCGGGGCCGCAACCGGGCGATTGGCAACCAGAACCAAACGGATGCCAGTGCGTTGCGCGGCTTTATAAAGGATGTCCCGGATCGGGCCAGGGCAGGCATCGGCATCCACCCAGATCGTCATACCGCTATCTCCTTTGCTTTTCTGACTGCTGCTGGTGCGCCCTTAGCCAACAGAACACAGCCGCTGGAACAGGCTGCCATAATCAGTACGATCGGCACCAGCGAGCTACCGCCCATAGCTGCTGACCCTGCGCTGATCACTCCTGCGACGGTGAATTGGGAGGCGCCAAGCAGTGCCGAGGCGGTGCCCCCGAGCTTGGGAAAGAATTCCAGAGCATTGGCCATATTATTGGGCACCAGGGCGCCCATGCAGCCGGTGGCAACAACAATGCAGGCAGCCACAGCCCAGTAGGCGGCGTCCGCGAAGGCGCAGACCACCAGCGCTGTCACGGCTGCGGCCTGTATAAAGACGTAGATTCGCAAGAGGATAACCGACTCGAAATGCAGCAGGAGCCGGCGGTTGAGTAGACTGAACAGCGCCATGGCTCCAATGTTGGCGGCGAAGAGCATCGAGAACAGCGCGCTTGAGAGCCCGAACCACTCCTGGTAGATGAAGGATGCGTTGGTGATGAAGACCAACATGGTGCTGAAAGCGAGGGCCTGAAGAGCGATGAAGCGCATGGTCGCGGGATGTTTCAGTACCAGAAGATAGTTTGTGACCAACGTCCGCACGGGGGTTCTGTCCCGTTGCCTTGGGGTCAGCCGATTGAAGAGTGCAAAGTGCAGCAGTACCGCCAGAAGGGCGGCGTAGCCGGCAAGCATGACGAAAATCGTCGGCCACCCCCTGAGCGTCAGAAGCAGCGTCCCGATGGAAGGCGCCGCCGCAGGGGCAATGAACATGATCAACCCGATGAGCCCGAACAGGCGCGCGGAGTCCGCGCCATCCGCATGGTCCCGAACGAGTGCGGGCACGGAGACCGCGCACAGAGCACCGCCGACGCCCTGGCTGGCGCGCCATACCAGCATGTCGGTCAGCGACCCGGCCTGTGAGACCATCAGGGCGGAGCCGGCGAAGATGGCCAATCCGCTGAACAGGATTTTCTGGCGCCCATAACGATCGGAAAGCGGTCCGCCGATCAGCTGGGCCAGCCCCAGTGTTGCGACATACGCACTCAGCGTCAGGCCCACGTCAGCATTAGCAGTGCCGAGATCGTCAGCAATTCTCGGAAAAGCAGGCAGATAGGCGTCGAGTGCCAGTGGGCCCAGGGCGACTGTCATTCCGAGCAGAAGGGCCAGCTGCAGGTGCGGCATGGAATAACTCTTAAGACCAAAAGCGGCTATTCTAGCACGTTGCCCTTGTACTGCTTAGGCTGCTAATTAGGTAGCGATACGGACGTCACCCAAGCATCGCGGGGTTGAGTTGCCAGACGCTGTAATTGAGAGCGACTGCCAGAGTGACCCATAGCAAATAGGGGACCAACAGCAGCCCCGCAATCCGGTTTGCCCGCCAGAAGCCAATGAGTGTAACCACGATGAGTCCCCACAGGATCAGGATGTTGGCAAAGGACAGGGCTCCTAGATGCCAGACAAAGAAAAACCAGCTCCAGAGCACATTCGGTACCAGCTGGCCGATGAAAACCGCGAGAGCTATTGGCGCTCCCCCGAACCCCGAGGGACGCCAGACGAGCCAGGCTGCAATTGCCATCAGGGTGTAAATAGTGCTCCAGACGGGCCCGAACCAAGTGGCCGGTGGTGCCCAGGCAGGCTGTTCCAGAGACTGGTAGAATGCGCCGGCATTGATCGAGGCAACCGCCCCGAGAATGGCGATGACCAGCAGCAGGAGACACCAGCCAACAAGGCCGAGGCTCTGACGGGTTGAGGAAAGGTTCGACATGTTTCTCCGGGTTGGTTTTCGCAGAAAATTTGGTGCTGTTACGCAGTCCGTTACGTATCAGCTCACCCAGTCTTACAGCCATAGATGCAGTCAGGAGCGTACTGGATGTTCGATTTTCAGATTGAGCCCCGTTTCAGCGACACCGATGGTCTAGGCCACATTGGAAATACCGCCTATCCAACATGGTTTGAACATGCTCGGATGCCGATTTTTGAGATCTTCCACCCATCGCTTGAGTTTGCATCATGGCCGTTGATCGTAGCGCGGGTCGCCATTGACTATAAGGCCCAGTGCTATTGGGGGCGCCCGGTGGATATTCAGACCACAATTGGCCATGTTGGCACGTCCTCTTTCCAGGTGCTCCAGTCAGCGTACCAGAGCGGCGTGGAAGTGGCGCGCAGCGAGGCGGTCCTGATTCACTTCGATTATACGTCCGAAAAGGCGATGCCAATACCGGATCAAATCAGGGAACAGCTTGAGGCGGCTATCACTGAGGAGCAGTGACAAGGCCGCCAGTAACCGGCCCGGCCCGCGGGCCGGATTTATCCATTACCGGATCGAGCGCTGGACATCCTCGCCGGAGCCCGCCGGGACCAGTGTCAGACGACCGGGTTGGACATCGAGCCTGAGGCTCATCATTCCGAACAGCCGTGCGCCGGCCTCCTCTTCATTGAGCCGGTAGACCGGACGCTCGTTGAGGAACTGCGCTGCAATATCCGAAAGCGTGCCGGTGATGGGCGACAGATCAAAGGCGCTGCCGGCCGCTTCCACGTTCGTGGACAGTACTTTCAGGTCACGAATGTAGATGGCCTTTTTTTCCGCCTCATAGACGGGCGTGCCTTCGACACTGAAATCCAGATCGATCGGGATGCGCGGTGCCTGCAGAACGGCGCGCCCACCGAAATCAACCACCGCCACATTACGACCCTCAGGGCCAATGGCAATATCAGCGCTGGTTAATTCCAGCGTAACCGGGAGGCCCCGGTCACTGAGATCCTGGGAGAAGCTCGCAATCCGGTCCCTGAGATGGCTCTCAATGGTGGACTCATCCACGCTGTAGGGCGAGAAGCTGGCGCAGCCGCCGGCGACCACCGGCAACAGCATCAGAAGAGCGGTTCTGGTAATCCGTTTCATCAAAATCCTTCAATTGTTTGTTACAGGTTCTGCTTTTTCATCCAGGGGACGATGCGTTCGAACGCCTCCTGAATTCGATCGCTGGACGCGGAAAACGAGAAGCGTATCGAATTTGTGCATTGCTCGCCAAAGGCATCGCCGGGTACCGCGCACACTCCCGTTTCTTTAAGCATGCGCAGACACAGATCTGAGGCATCCACATGATCCGGTAGATCCGGGAAGATGAAGAACCCACCGCTGGGTTTGTAACCGGTCAGATAGGGCGTCTGGCTGACCAGGTCGGTAATCAGATCACGGCGTTCGCGGTAAATGTCAATCATATCGCGAACGCTCTGCTGATCACCCTCAAGGGCGGCTACGCCCCCGAATTGAGCCGGCGTGCTTGCCACTGACGTGGTGAACATGTGGTAGCGCCGCAGCTTTTTGATGGCGCCCTGACTGGAGATGATCCATCCCACCCGCAGCCCGGCCATGCTGTAGGTCTTGGAGAAGCTGGAGATGCACATCAGGTGGTCGAGATCCGTGCCACAGCTCAGAACGCTGGAGTACTCCTCGTCGTCCAGAATCAAGTGGTCATAGACCTCGTCGCTGAAAACCTGGATGCCGCGGAAAGCGCATTCTTCCACGATCCGCTCGATGGTGGACTTGGGGTAGACCGCCCCAGTTGGATTGTTGGGGGAGTTCAGTACCACCGCAAACGTGCGCATGCTGATGTTTTTGATGATGTCGTCCGGGTCCAGCTGATGGCCGTTTTCCGGGTGTGTGGGGATGAACTTGACTTCGCCCCCGTTCATCCGGATCAGCGGCGCATACAGCAGGAAGGATGGATCCACCACCAGGAACTGCCGCCCAGGAGCCGCTGTAGCCGAAAGGGCTAGGTACATGGCTTCAGTCGCGCCGCTGGTGACGAGGATGTTCTCCGTTGACAGCTTGCGGCCGTAGCGATTGCCGTAATAGTCACGCAGCGCCACCAGAAGCTCCGGCAGGCCGGCGTCCATGGTATAACCGGTCTGTCCCGCCTGGAGTGAATCCACCATGGCATCGGTGACATGCTTGGGAGTAGGCAGATCCGGCTGACCGATGGAAAGATGGATTACATCGTCCATCTCTGCGGCCATGTTGACCATACGCCGGATACCCGGCACCGGAATCGCCTGCATTGAGGGATGCCAGCGGGCCTTGGTCTTACGATAGGTCAGCTTACGCTTGGGGGCGCTCGCGGGTATTGTCTTGCCTGCCGACGTAGCCATTAACCGCTCTCCCATACATCAATCAGTTGAATCAATCGGTCATCAGTTACAATGACTAAGACAGGGGCGGAAAGCAAGCGCGGGTAGGGGTAATCCCGTAACGTGAAGGCCTGTCGTGGCGCACTTCGGGGCATGGCATTCCGGGGGTTCAGCCTCTACCCTGATACTATCTCAATGAGCAGGAGAGCATCATGGCCAGCACCGAGACACGTCCTGTGATCACCGTCCTTACAGCGCCGGATGAAGAACGCCCACCAGGGTTGGATCCGCTTTTCGATCGGGCCGAGGTGCGCTTTGCCTGGGATGCGGCCACCCTGCGCCAGAACCTGCCGGGCACCCGTATCATGATGGTGACTGATTTCCGCACTGAGGCGCTTCGCGAGGCATGGCCCTTTGCGGACAGCCTAGAGTGGATCCACGCCACCAGTGCCGGTGTCGATGCACTGATGTTCCCGGAGCTGGTCAACAGTGGGGTGACGGTGACCAATGCCCAGGGTATTTTTGACCGCAGCATTGCTGAATACGTGCTGTGCACCATTCTGATGTTCGCCAAGGACTTTCCGCGGTCAATCCGCCTGCAGATGGCGCACCAGTGGCAGCACCGGGATACCGAGCGCGCTCGGGGCGCTCGGGTGCTGGTTGTTGGTGCTGGTTCGATTGGGCGTCAGATTGGACGTCTGGTAACGGCTGTGGGAATGGAAGCGCACGGGGTCGCGCGTCGTGCCCGCAGCGAGGACCCGGACTTCGACGAGGTTCATGACAATGCAGCGTTGCCTGAGCAGCTGGGTCGGGCGGACTATGTCGTCATTGCCGCGCCATTGACACCAGCAACTGAAAAGCTGTTCGATGCCGGTGTGTTCCGGGCCATGAAGCCGACGGCTCGCCTGATCAACATTGGTCGCGGGCCTATCGTGGACACCAATGCGCTCGTGGATGCGCTGCGCAGCGGCGAGATCGCGGGTGCCGGTCTGGATGTGTTCGAGCAAGAGCCGTTGCCTTCGGATCATCCTCTGTGGGCCATGGAAAATGTCACCATGACGGCGCATATGGCGGGGGATTTCATTGGCTGGAAGAAGGCCCTGACTGAGCAGTTCGTCGACAATCTTGACAACTGGCTGGTTGGGCGGGACCTATTTAATGGTGTTGATAAAGCGCGGGGCTATGTCCCTAATAGGTAGCTACGTTGTGCGCTTTTTGCGAGCTGGTGTCATACTTTCACGGTGACGGGCCGGGAGTTTGCTGGCCCGAGCCTAAATCCCGGTTTTGGACAGGTTATGGAACAGGAACTTTTTGATCAGTCTTTCTGCGATCATTGCGCGTGTGGGGCAGGTCTGGATTTTGATTTCTCGTTCGCTTTTCAGCCTGTTGTCGACGCGGAAGACGCCACCGTCCTGGCGTATGAAGCATTGGTTCGCGGCCTCAACGGCGAAGGCGCCGGCGAAGTGCTTGCGCGCGTGACGCGTAAGAACATGTACCGATTTGATCAGGCATGTCGGGTCAAAGCGGTGAAGCTCGCATCAGAATTGGGCATGACTTCCAACCTGTGCATCAACTTTATGCCCAATGCGGTGTATCGGGCCGAGACCTGTATCCAGACCACTCTTGCAGCGGCAAACAGGTATGAGTTCGACACCAACCGGTTGGTGTTTGAGTTCACGGAGGTAGAGGATCTAGCCAATACAGATCACCTCATCAGCATTATCGATGCTTACGCTGAAATGGGATTTGCCATTGCACTGGATGACTACGGAGCTGGCTATTCCAGGATGAACCTCCTTACGGATACCACGCCTCAGTATGTAAAGCTGGACATGTCATTGATTCGGAATGTGCATGAGCATCCGCGCAAGCAGGCAGTAATTGAAGGTGTTCTCCTGACCAATTACCGTCTTGGCATTGCAACCATTGCCGAGGGCGTTGAAACTGAGGCCGAGTATCAGCTGTGTCGCCAGATGGGCATCCGTTACTTTCAGGGGTTCCTGCTGGCACGACCGGGTTTCGAGACGCTGCCGGATCCCTACATCCCGAGTGACCATTAGTGTTTTATCGCGTGATTATTTTTGTTATCGGATTGGCGCTGGTTGGCATGACCTTCGCCCTCATGTGGGCGGGCGCCGGATTCTTCATGGAGCGGATGGGCGAGAAAGAGCGCGTGTTCGAGCGCGCCAGGCTCATCGCCGTGTGGACCTTTGCGGGTTTCGGTATCGGTCTTCTCTTTATGGGGCTGGGTGGTCCCGTGCTGGGAACGGTAGCGTTCTATCGCAGTGCCCGGGCGACCTTGCCACACATCAGTGAAGCGCGGGTTCTGCTCTGGGGCTTTTCGGTAGTTCTTCTGAGCACGCTTGTGGCCGGCGGTCTACTCTTCGGGGGGCTGGCACTGGTCGCCTGAGTTTTCGATATGGCCCGCAGGCGCTTTCAGCGCGTGCAGCCGCTCCCGGAACCAGATCAACGCTGGTTCGCGTTCGTACTGGCGATGCCAGTAGAGGTGCACATCCACCTCCGGCATGCCCTCCGGAGGCTGGACCAGTACCACATCCAGGTACTGGCGAATGATGTCCGCATAGGCTTCCGGCATGGTCACCAGCAGGTCGGTCTCCGCTGCTACCCGGCAGGCCGCAAAATAGTGCTGGCAGCGCAGCGCGATCCTCCGGCGATAGCCGCGAGCGCTGAGCGCGAAATCCTCAAGGCCCTGACCCTCGGCGCGCGATGAAACCAGTACGTGGCGCGCCTCCAGATAGCGCTCCAGAGTCATACCTTCAAATGCAATGGCGCAATTCCGGCGTGCTACTACCACCAGTCTGTCCTCATGCAGCCGCTCATGCGCCGTCTGTTCGCTGACCGGCAGCAGTACATCCACTGCAAAATCGAGCTTGCCCGCCGCCAGCTGCTGTTCCATCTCCCGTCGGGGTACGCGCTGGCTTACCAGTTCAATGCCCGGATACCGGGTCATCTCCTGCATCAATGGCGGCAGGAAAGTGGCCTCCAGTACGTCCCTAAGCGCGATGTTGAATACCCGTGGTTGCTGCTCAGGTGTGAAGTCGTGGAAGGCGTTGAGAGCGGAGTGGATCTCGCTCAGGGCAGGGTGTACGGAACTGGCCAGCCGTTGAGCCAGGGGCGTGGGCACCATGCGGTTGCCCTGGCGGCGGAAGAGGGCATCATCGAACTGCTCTCGGAGTCGCGCGAGTGAGTGGCTTACTGCGGGTTGGGTTAGGTGCAGGATCTCGCTGGCGCGGGTCAGGCTGCCTTCGCGGTAGATGGTAATGAAGACGGTCAGGAGATTCAGGTCGAGGCGGTTACCAGGGATCATGATCGGCAGCTCTCCGCATTAGTTTTCCGCATAACGTGTAATGAGGATAATTCAGTAGCTTTATTCGGTACAGGTTTCTACACTCATATCAAATTGAAACCTCGTTCAAAGCGGAGATCCCACGATGGACTTTGAGCTCTCAGAAAAAGGCCAGGATTTTTACAACCGGGTTCGTCAGTTCATGAAGGACGAGATAGAGCCCATCGAGGCGGATTACTTCCGCGAACTGCACAGCCTGGATAATCCCTGGGTCGTGCTACCGGTGATTGATGAGCTCAAGGCCAAGGCGAAGGCCCAGGGGCTGTGGAACATGTTTCTTCCCAACAGCGACCATGGCGCCGGTCTGAGCAACGCCGACTATGCAGTTATTGCAGAGCAGACCGGGCGCAGCTTCATTGCGCCGGAAATCTTCAACTGTAACGCCCCGGATACCGGCAACATGGAGGTTCTGCATTATTACGGCTCTGAGGAACAGCAGGAGCGCTGGCTCAAGCCACTGCTTGAGGGCGAGATCCGCTCCGCTTTCTGCATGACGGAGCCGGATGTGGCCTCCTCGGACGCCACCAACATGGAGGCCACAGCGGTCATTGAAGGTGACGAAGTGGTGCTGAATGGGCGCAAGTGGTGGAGTACTGGTATCGGGCATCCGAACTGTCAGGTACTGATTTTCATGGGGCTGACCGATCCGGAGGCCAACCGGCATCAGCGTCATTCCATGGTGGTGGTCCCGAAAGATACACCGGGCGTGAAAGTCGAGCGTATGTTGAAAGTCTTCGGGGATGAGGATCCGCCCGCAGGGCATGGCGAGGTGAGCTTCAATAACGTTCGGCTGCCGAAGAGTGCTGTCATCAAGGCCCCCGGTGCGGGCTTCGAGATTGCCCAGGGCAGGCTCGGTCCGGGGCGTGTACATCACTGCATGCGGGCTATTGGTGCGGCTGAACGGGCGCTGGAATTAATGATCCACAGGGCCAACTCGCGCGAGGCGTTTGGTAAGCCGCTGTCCAAGCTCGGCGGCAACCCGGATATCATTGCCCGGGCGCGCATGAACATTGAGCAGGCGCGGCTGCTCACGCTCAAGACCGCCTGGTTGCTGGACACCAAGGGCATTGGCGGTGCGTTGAGTGAGGTATCGCAGATCAAGGCGGTGGTTCCGGAAATGCTGTGTACCATTGTGGATCAGGCTATCCAGATGCACGGTGGCGGTGGTGTGAGCGACGATCACCAACTGGCGGCCATGTACGGCGCTGCGCGCTCGCTGCGCCTGGCGGATGGGCCCGACGAGGTCCACCGCGCCATGGTTGCTCGGCTGGAACTGGCCAAATACCGATAACAGGGGAATGAAAAGCATGAGCCAAAGGGTATTCATCACCGGCGGGGCCAGTGGCCTCGGCCGGGCACTGGCACTGAATTACGCCCGCCAGGGCGCACGCGTTTGCATCGGCGATATTACGCCGGAGCAGGGTGTGGAGACCGAAAGCGCTATTAACGAGGCTGGTGGTGAGGGGGTGTTTGTCGAATGTGACGTACGCCGCCTGAATGATTTCGAGAAAGCCAAGGATACACTGGTGGCGCGCTGGGGCGGCGTGGATGTGATTGTTAACAATGCTGGCGTTGCCTCTGCAGGCTCCGTTGAGGACACCACTATTGCGGACTGGGACTGGATTCTGGATATCAACGTCATGGGCGTGGTTCGCGGCAGCAAGGTGTTCACGCCCCTGCTCAAGGAGCAGGGCAGCGGCACGATTGTGAACATTGCCTCGATGGCTGGGTTGATGCTGGCGCCACTGATGTGCAGTTACAACGTGTCCAAGGCGGGCGTGATCGCGCTTTCCGAGACCATGAACCACGAGTTCATCGGCACCGGCGTCAATGTCTGTGTGGTTTGCCCAGCTTTTTTCCAGACCAACCTGACCAGCTCCATGCGCTCAGCTATTCCCGGCATTCAGAAGAATGTGGACAAGCTGATGCAGCGCTCCAGCATCACTGCGGACGATGTTGCGAATGACATCGCTCGGGCGGTGCGCAAGGGCCAGTTCTGGGTGCTGCCGCATAAGACCGAACGCCGCCTGTGGTACATCAAGCGCGCCAGCCCGAAAGCCTTTGACTTTCTGCTCGGGATGGAAAGTAAGCGCTGGATGAAAAAGATGCAGAAGAACTGAGCGAGGCGACCATGACCCTGATTGATCAGCCAACGGACACACGCGAGGGCGAAGCGCTGGATCCGGTCGCGGTGGACCGATTCATGAAGCAGCAGCTTCCAGAGCTTGAGGGAGAGCCGGTAATCCGCCAGTACCCGGGGGGTGCCTCGAACCTGACCTACCAGATCGACTACGGCGAGCGCTCCTTCGTGCTGCGGCGCCCGCCCTTTGGTCACAAGGCGAAGTCTGCACATGACATGCTGCGCGAGGCGCGCATCATGCGTGCCCTTAAACCTGTCTATCCCTATGTCCCGGACATTATCGCCATCTGTGACGATCACGATGTGCTTGGGGACGAGTTCTATGTGATGGAGCGCCTCAAGGGCATCATCCTGCGCCAGGATTTCCCGGAAGGATTTGAGCTCAGCGAGGGCGATACACGCAAGCTGTGCCGCAATGTTGTGGATAAGCTGGTAGACCTGCATAGGGTGGACTACCAAGCGGCCGGGCTCGACGAGATAGGCAAGGGCTCAGGCTATGTGAAGCGTCAGATTGATGGCTGGAGCGACCGTTTCCGCAAGGCGCGGACTGAGGATGTGAGTGATTTTGAGCCCGTTATGGCGTGGCTTCAGGAGAAGATGCCGGAAGACGTGGCGACCTGCGTCATCCATAACGATTTCCGGTTCGACAATGTGGTGCTGAACCCGGACAACCCGTTCGAGGTGATCGGTATCCTGGACTGGGAGATGGCTACGCTCGGCGATCCGCTCATGGATCTGGGCAACAGCCTGGCCTACTGGGTGCAGGCGGATGATGATCAGTTTTTCCAGATGCTGCGCCGCCAGCCCACTCATCGTCCCGGTATGATGACCCGTGACGAGGTCGTGGCTTACTACATGGAACGTTCTGGGTACCAGGTAGACAATTTTGATTACTATGAGGTTTACGGGCTTTTCCGCCTGGCCGGCATCGTGCAGCAGATCTACTACCGTTATTACCACGGTCAGACCACGGACAAGCGCTTCGCTGGTTTTGGGCAGGCGGCGAACTATCTGGAACAGCGCTGCAGGCGTCTGATCGACCAGAGTAGCCTATAGGAGCGGATGGATGGCGACATTGCATCTGATCCGCCATGGTCAGGCGAGTTTCGGGGCTTCGGATTACGACCAGCTCTCAGAGCGGGGCTGGGAGCAGGGGCGTGTGCTTGGCCGTTGGGTCAGTCGGCACACCCAACCGGAGCGACTCTTTGGGGGGGAACTGCGTCGCCATAGAGAAACAATTGATGCCCTGGCTGAGGGTTTTGGTGGCGGGTTTCCTGAATCCCGGGTGCATCCGGGTCTGAATGAGTTTGATCATCGGGCCGTTCTGGCGGCTTATCGGCCCGGCTGGGGAGATCCTGAAACCATGGCGCGGGAGCTTGCGAAACAGCCGGATCCGCGGAAAGCGTTTCAGGATGCGTTCAGTGAGGCGATTCGGCGCTGGATCGGCGGCGAGCATGAGTTGGATTACCCGGAGTCCTGGCGATCGTTCAAGAAGAGGGTTCTGGTGGGTTTTGAGGAGGTGATCCGCGATGCGGGCGATGCCCGGCATGTGTTTGTGGTGACCTCGGGCGGACCGATCAGTGTTATGGCTCAGTCACTTCTGGAGCTGGATGACACGCGGGCGTTCCAGCTGAATGAGGTGCTGGCGAATGCGAGTGTGTCGCGGGTGCTGTTCAGTGGGGAGCGGCGTTCTCTGGCTGTTTTTAACAGTTTCGGGCATCTGGAGGGGGAAGATCCGAAGCTGGTGACTTATCGTTGAGGTTTGTCTCGAGACTGAAGGGCAGCCCCCGATTCGCCGCCTCTTAGCGCCGCGTAGGCGAGAATCAATAATCTGGCAAAGCAAAGAAAAGGATTGGAATATGAGTGACCTGTTTGATTTGACGGGCCGCGTTGCGCTGGTAACCGGCGCGAGCCGCGGGATTGGTGAAGAGATTGCCAAGCTGTTGGCAAAGCACGGGGCGCAGGTGATTGTATCCAGCCGCAAGATTGATGGTTGTGAGGCAGTGGCGCAGGCGATCCGTGACGAGGGTGGCAAAGCTGAGGCCATTGCGTGCCATATCGGGGAGATGGAGCAGATTGAGGCTATCTTCGCGGATATTGAGAGCCGTTACGGGCGGCTGGATATCCTGGTGAACAATGCCGCGGCTAATCCGTATTTCGGGCCGATCGAGGATACGGATGAGGCAGCGTTCAACAAGACGGTGGATGTGAACATCCGGGGTTACTTCTTCATGACCAGCGCTGGCGTAAACCTGATGAAGAACAACGGTGGTGGTTCGATCGTGAACGTGGCATCGGTGAACGGGGTAGTCCCGGGGCATTATCAGGGGATCTATTCCATCTCTAAGGCTGCGGTGATTCAGATGACCAAGTCTTTCGCCACGGAGCTGGGTACCAAGGGTGTGCGTGTGAATGCGTTGCTGCCGGGGTTGACCGATACGAAGTTCGCCAGCGCCCTTACCAGCAATGATTCCATCAAGCAGCAGGCATTGGGGCACATTCCCCAGAAGCGTATTGCGGAGCCTAGTGAAATGGCCGGGGCGGCGCTGTACTTGGTGTCGGATGCGGCTACTTACACCACCGGCACGTGCCTGAATGTGGATGGCGGCTACCTCACCGTATAGCGCTATCTCCACAACCATGGAAGCACGCCCTGGGCGCGATTGATCACAGGATCCAGTCGGCTGAGGGCGTGTTTCTGCTCGCCTCTTGTCAAACCAATTTAAATCCACCATCTTTCACTGAAGAATCTTTCTTCAGGGAAGCCTCTCAATGCCACGACTGTCCCGCGCAGTTTCACTGCTCCTGCTGTTTACCGGGGTTCTGCTTTTGAGCGTCCAGGCTCAGGATAGAGGGACGAGCCGCAATGGCGCTGCGGATGTCCGGGTTATGACGATTCAGGAGGCCATTGGACCGGCGGTGGCGGACTGGTTCCTGCGCACGTTGGCGGATGCGGAGCAGCAGGGGGCGGATCTGTTGCTGGTGGAGATGGATACCCCCGGCGGCCTTGATAAGTCCATGCGGGACATGATCCAGGGGATTCTGTCCTCGGAGGTGCCGGTGGCGACTTATGTCACGCCGCGCGGGGCCCGTGCGGCAAGTGCCGGAACCTACCTCCTTTATGCTTCTCATGTGGCGGCCATGGCGCCGGCTACGAATCTGGGGTCGGCGACGCCAGTGCAGATTGGTGGCGGTGATGACAGCGGCGGCGGTTCGCCCCTCAGCCTCCAGACGGGCGATGAGGCTGGTAACGCGGGAACTGGAGAGAAAGATACCGTTGAGGGTGATCCGGAAGACGCCAGCGGAGCCTCGTCTGAGCAGGGGGGCGGTGCCGGTAACGCCAGCGCCATGGAGAAGAAAGTGATCAATGATGCCGTGGCCTATATCCGTGGTCTGGCGGAGCTTCGCGGCCGCAATGCGGACTGGGCGGAGCAGGCGGTACGCGAGGCGGTGAACCTGCCATCCAGTAAGGCGCTGGCAAAGAACGTGATCGATATACGGGCGGATAACGTCACCGACTTGTTGAGTCAGGCGGACGGCATGGAAGTGGACGTGAACGGTGTGATGCAGGCGCTGGCACTGGCGGAGCACCGTATCAGCCGTGTCGAAAAGGATTGGCGAACTCAGTTCCTGAGCGTGATCACGGATCCCAGTATCGCCTACATCCTGATGCTGGTTGGTATCTATGGTCTGATCCTGGAGTTCTATAACCCTGGCATGGGCGTGCCCGGCGTGGTGGGCGCCATCTGCCTGTTGGTAGGTCTCTACGCACTGCAGATGCTGCCGATCAGCTATGTTGGGCTGGCGCTGATCCTGCTCGGAATCGGGCTGATGGTGGTTGAGGCGGTCTCACCGAGTTTCGGTGTCCTGGGGCTGGGTGGGGCCGTGGCCTTTGTGATGGGATCGATCATGCTCATGGACACGGATGTGCCGGGCTACCAGATCGCTATGCCGGTCATAGCAGCGCTGTCGGTGTCAACAGTGTTGATCATGGTGCTTGTGCTGCGTATGGCATTGCAGTCAGTGCGCAAGGCAGTGGTTAGTGGTTCCGAGGGCATGGAAGGCAGCACCGCGGTGGCGATACGGGATTTTGATGACCATGGGAAGGGCTGGGTGCGTGTGCTGGGCGAGATCTGGCAGGCGCACTCGGCGGATCCGGTGCATGAGGGAGACGTTGTGATGATTCAGAACGTTGAAGGGCTCAAATTGAAAGTTAGGTCGGGAGGCCCAGTCGAATGATTGAATATTTCACCCTAGCTATTGTACTGATTGTCATCAGCCTGCTGGTGAGCATGTTCCGGATCCTGCGTGAGTATGAGCGGGGCGTGATCTTCCTTCTGGGCCGGTTCCAGAAAGTGAAGGGGCCGGGCCTGATCATCGTGATCCCGTTCATCCAGCAGATGGTACGGACTGATCTGCGAACCATTGTGCTGGATGTGCCCTCTCAGGACGTGATCTCGCGGGATAACGTCTCAGTGAAGGTGAATGCGGTGTTGTATTTCCGGGTGATGGATCCGCAGAACGCGGTCATCAACGTGGAAAACTTCTACGCTGCCACCAGCCAGTTGGCCCAGACCACACTGCGGTCGGTACTGGGCAAGCATGATCTGGACAATATGTTGGCATCCCGGGATGAGCTCAACGAGGATATCCAGGAAATCCTGGATGCCCAGACCGATGCCTGGGGCATCAAGGTCTCGAACGTCGAAATCAAGCATGTGGACCTGGATGATTCCATGATCCGGGTGATTGCGCGTCAGGCTGAGGCGGAGCGCACGCGGCGGGCTAAGATCATCCATGCCGAAGGTGAGCAGCAAGCCTCGAAGCGGCTGCTGGAGGCCGCGCGGACACTTTCGAAGCGTTCCGAGGCACTGCAGCTGCGGTATCTGCAGACTCTCACCGATATCTCCAACGACAAGACCAATACCATTGTTTTCCCGGTAGATTTGTTGCGGGATCTGCAGAAGACTGTCGCTGGTGCCGAGACGCCGGAACCTGAGGATGAGGATGAGGGTGAAGAAACGGCAGCCGCGCATTCATCCTCGGAGTTCCCGGATACCAGCAGTGTTCTCGGTGGCGACGAGGAAGCCAAGGCATGACCGCGGCACCGGAAAAACCCTTTTCGACAGCTTGTGAACGCAACCAGGAGCCGATCCGGGAGGTGCTCGCCGAGATTCTGACCCAGCCGGCCCGGGTTCTGGAGCTGGGCAGCGGCACGGGTCAGCATGCGGTTTACATGGCCCGTCATCTGCCGCATCTGGAATGGCAGCCCACGGATATCGCGGAGAATCTCGATGGCATCCGACTATGGCGGCGTGAGGCCAAGCTGCCCAATCTGAGAGCACCGATGGAGGTGGATGCGTTGGATACAGGCGTTCGCCTGGGACAAACCTACGATGCCGTCTTTACCGCCAATACAATGCACTTCGTGTCCTGGCGGATTGTGCACGGGCTTCTGGCAATCGCCGCGGCACACCTGCGCCGCGGCGGTGACATGTTGATCTACGGTCCCTTTAATGAGGGTGGGGACTACACCAGCGAGGGGAACGCGGAGCTGGACGTCTGGCTCCAGGAGCGGGATCCGGCCAGCGGCATCAAGGACCGGGCGGTTTTTGGCGCGTTGGCGGCGGAGTATGGTTTTGAAACCGTTGAACACTTCCGGATGCCTGCAAACAATCAGCTCCTGAGGCTGGTGTACGGCGACGCTGGCTAGCAACAGCCCTATGTTATCTCACCATCCTCCTCCTTGCCCCGTGTGCGAGCGCGATACTACTCGTGGTTTCATGACGGTCGGTGAGCGCGATTACTGGCGCTGCCAGCGTTGTGAGGCAACCTTCCTGGAGCCTTCCCAGAGGCCTGGTCTTCAGACGGAAAAAGCGGAATACGATCAACACGACAATGATGTGGCGGACGCTGGTTATCGGCGTTTTCTCGCACGTCTTTCAGACGTGCTGCTCCCGCGTTTGAGGCCCGCGGATCATGTGCTTGATTTTGGCTGTGGCCCTGGACCAGCGCTGGTGACAATGCTGCGCGAGGCTGGGTACGTGGCGCAAGGCTATGACCCCTTCTATGCACCTGACGAGACCTTGTTGCGGCGCCAGTACGATGCCATAACCTGCACAGAGGTTATTGAGCACCTGCACGATCCTGCAGGCACCTTCCGGCGTCTGGATGAGCTTCTGGCACACGGAGGATGGCTCGGCATTATGACGTGTTTCCAGACGGATGACGATCGCTTCGCCAACTGGCACTATCGGCGCGATCCAACGCATGTGGTGTTCTATCGGGAAGCCACACTGCACCGGGTGGCGGCGCAATTCGGCTGGCACTGTGAGGTGCCACGCAAGGACGTGGCCCTCATGCAGAAAGCGACTTAGGCGCCGTTGCGCTCCAGGTACTGCTTCTTGCCGTTGACGCCATCCCATTCCTCGCCGTCCGCTGGCGGTTCTTTCTTCTCGGTAATATTAGGCCATTTGGCCGCAAGCTCGGCGTTGATTTCCAGGAACTCTTCCTGGTCGGCCGGCAACTCGTCCTCGGAGTAGATGGCTTCAGCCGGACATTCCGGCTCACAGAGGGCGCAGTCAATGCACTCGTCGGGATCGATGGCGAGGAAGTTCGGCCCCTCGTAGAAACAGTCCACAGGGCAAACTTCCACACAGTCCGTGTATTTGCACTTGATGCAGTTTTCAGTAACGACAAACGTCATGGTTACGTCCTGGCGATGGTTCAGGTCGCTATTCTAGGGCTAGGCGGCGGGCCCTGCAATGACCAGGTTCAATCGCCGCCGAGGCGTTCGCGCAGCCGTTCCCGCAGCTCGTAAAGGGTGTTCAGGGCGTTGCGAGGCGTCATGGCGTCCGGGTCCAGGGCCAGAATCTCCCGTTCCTCCGGCGACGGTTCCAGGCTGGCGAACATGTCCGCCTGCATCGCCGGGGCCGGTTCGGCACGTGTCGCGCCAGCGCTGCCCTCGAGTTCGCTGAGCTTGCGCCGGGCATTGTCGATGACGTCTACCGGTACACCGGCAAGCCGAGCCACCTGGAGGCCGTAGCTGCGGCTGGCGGCGCCCTCATGCACGCTGTGAAGAAAGACGATGCTGTCCTCGTGCTCTGTGGCGGTCAGATGCACATTGCGCGCACTGCCAGCCTGTTCCGGCAGGCTGGTGAGCTCAAAATAGTGGGTGGCGAACAGGGTATAGCTGGCGACATCCCGTGCCAGGCGTTCCGCGGCAGCCCAGGCCAGAGACAGGCCATCGAAGGTGCTGGTGCCGCGCCCTACCTCGTCCATCAAAACCAGGCTCTCAGGTGTGGCGTTGTGGAGGATGTTGGCGGTTTCAGTCATTTCCACCATGAATGTGGAGCGGCCGCTGGCGATGTCATCGGAGGCGCCCATACGCGTGAAAATGCGGTCTACTGGCCCGAGGGTGGCGTCCGCGGCGGGTACATGACTGCCGCAATAGGCGAGCAGAGCGATCAGTGCGGTCTGGCGCATATAGGTGGATTTACCGCCCATGTTGGGGCCTGTGATCACCAGCATGCGGTTGCGGTCGTCCAGATGCAGGTCGTTGGGAACGAAGGGCGCATCCTGGAGGTATTCCACCACCGGATGGCGCCCCTGGCTGATAGCGATGCCGGGGTCACCGCTGAACGCCGGCGCATTGAAACGCAGACTCTGGGCACGTTCAGCGAAGTTTGCCAGCACATCCAGCTCGCATAGGGCCTGTGCAGTTTCCTGCAGAGGGGAGAGATCCTCCGCCAGGTGTTTAACCAGCTCGTCATAGAGGTGTTTCTCCCGCGCCAGGGCGCGGCTTTTGGCGCTCAGGGCCCGGTCCTCGAACTCCTTGAGTTCGGGGGTAATGAAACGTTCCGCGTTTTTCAGCGTCTGGCGGCGGATGTATTCCGTCGGCGCGTTATGGGACTGGGCACGGCTGATCTCGATGTAGTAGCCGTGAACCCGGTTGTAGCCTACTTTGAGGGTGCTGATGCCGGTGCGCTCGCGCTCGCGCTCTTCCACCTGCATCAGGTAATCACCAGCGTTTTCGCTGAGGCTGGTGAGTTCGTCCAGCTCTTCGTCATAGCCGCCGCGTAGAACGCCGCCATCGCGCACGACTACCGGTGGATTATCCACAATGGCGCGTTCCAGTGTCTCTGCCTGCTGCGGGTAGGTGCCGATGCGTTCAGCAACGCCCCGCAGATGGGGCAGTTCCAGCGCCGCCATGGACTGCTGCAGCTCAGGCAGGGCATTGAGGGCGTCGCGCAGTCGGGCCAGGTCCCGTGGGCGGGCGGAGCCCAGACCGACACGTGAGAGAATGCGTTCGATGTCACCGATCCCGCGCAGGCAGTCGTGGATGGTTTCGTGGTGATGGCCCTCGAGCAGAGCGCTGACGCTGTCCCTCCGAGCACTGACGATGCCTGTATCGCGCAGCGGGCGGTTGAGCCAGCGTCGCAGCAAGCGTCCCCCCATAGCGGTGGCAGTGCGGTCCATCACCGAGGCCAGTGTGTTCTGCTGACCGCCGGCAAGGTTGGTGTCAATCTCCAGGTTACGGCGGCTCGCCGCATCCATGGTCACGCTGTCTTCGCGGCGCTCGCGGCTGATGCGTCGGATGTGCGGGAGGTTGTTACGCTGGGTGTCGCGGGCGTACTGTAGTAGGCAACCGGCTGCCTGGATGGCCAGAGTCAGGTCATCGCACCCGAAACCACGCAGGTCACGGACCTGAAGCTGGCGTGTCAGCAACCGGTGTGCGGATTCCATTTCGAAAAGCCAGGGCCCCTGGCGGCGTAGGCCGTTAAAGCCCCCCAGCAGTTCCGGGCTGGGGAAGTCCTCACTGATCAGGATCTCCGCGGGCTGGAGCCGTTCCAGCTCGGCGCTTAGCGCCTCTTGTGAATCCAGCTCCTCGACGACGAATTGCCCCGAGGAGATCTCCAGAGTCGCGATGCCGAAGGCGCCTCGGTGGGCGTGGATCGCCATCAGAAGGTTATCCCGGCGTTCCTCCAGCAGGGCCTCATCACTCAGGGTGCCCGGAGTAACGATGCGGACCACTTCGCGGTCCACCGGCCCCTTGCTGGTTTCCGGGTCACCGGTCTGCTCACAGATGGCAATGGCGTGCCCGCCCCGAACCAGGCGCGCGATGTAGTTTTCCGCGGAATGGTAGGGCACGCCAGCCATGGGGACCGGCTGACCCGCGGACTGGCCACGGGCGGTCAGGGTGATGTCCAGCATCTCGGCCGCGCGGCGGGCATCTTCGTAGAACAGCTCGTAGAAATCGCCCATGCGGTAGAACAGCAGCTCATTGGGATGCTGGGCTTTGAGCTGAAGATACTGGCGCATCATGGGGGTATGACTGCTGAGGTCGGGTTCCGCTGCGGACATGATCTGTTTTTGTGCCTGCTGATCTGGTGGAATGCATGATTCTAGTCCCATGAACCCGCAAACGAAACGGAGAGTCTTATGGGAGAGCCATCCGACGCCACTCTGGCGCGCGCAGCCGCCTCACTGGGTGAGTGCCTGCGTGGCCAGGGGCGTGTTATTGCAACTGCAGAATCCTGCACCGGCGGCTGGGTCGCCAAGTGTCTGACTGATACATCCGGCAGTTCGGATTATTTTGAAACCGGGCTGGTCACCTACAGCAATGAGGCCAAAGAGCAACTTCTCGAGGTTCCGGCAGGCATTCTGGCCGGGCACGGTGCCGTTTCTTCGGCAGTGGCCTCGGCCATGGTCACGGGAACTCTGGAGAAAACAGGGGCGGATGTGGCCGTGGCTGTCAGCGGTATTGCCGGTCCCGGAGGTGGTAGCGCGGAGAAACCGGTTGGCAGTGTCTGGTTCGGCTGGGGAGTGGCAGGCAGCACGCCCGTTACTGCCTGCAAACAATTTGATGGGGACCGTGACCAGGTGCGGCGTGAGGCCGTGGACTTTGCCCTTCAGCGTCTCAAACGCTGGCTTGAGGGTGACCGTTGAATCACTGACCAGGTGCGTGCATAATACTGTCCATGCATACAGTGGCGCCGCAGCGCGTCGCGGGCAGCAACCGACCGACCAGAAGGCATAGGCAATGGATGACAATCGCAAAAAGGCACTGAACTCCGCGTTATCCCAGATCGAGCGCCAGTTCGGCAAGGGTGCGGTGATGAAAATGGGCGAGCAGCCAAGGGAGGCGATGCCAGCAGTGTCGACCGGCTCACTGGGGCTGGACGTGGCACTGGGTATTGGTGGGGTGCCACTGGGGCGCGTTGTCGAGATTTTTGGACCGGAATCCTCCGGTAAAACAACGCTCACGCTCCAGGTGATTGCGGAAGCCCAGCGCGATGGTAAGACCTGCGCGTTTGTGGACGCGGAGCATGCGCTGGACCCGATCTACGCCGAGAAGCTTGGCGTGGACATCAATGAACTGCTGGTATCGCAGCCTGATACCGGTGAACAGGCGCTTGAGATCTGCGACATGCTGGTGCGCTCAGGGGCCGTCGATGCCGTCGTTGTGGATTCCGTGGCGGCGCTTACGCCCAAGGCTGAGATAGAAGGTGAAATGGGCGACTCTCATGTTGGCCTGCAGGCACGGTTGATGTCGCAGGCACTGCGTAAGCTCACAGCCAGCGTGAAAACGTCGGGCACCATGCTGGTGTTCATCAACCAGATCCGCATGAAGATCGGCGTGATGTTCGGTTCGCCCGAGACCACAACCGGCGGTAACGCGCTTAAGTTCTACTCTTCAGTCCGTCTGGACATCCGGCGAACAGGGTCGGTGAAAGAAGGCGAGGAAGTGGTTGGCAATGAGACCCGGGTAAAGGTCGTGAAAAACAAGGTAGCGCCGCCCTTCAAACAGGCTGAGTTCCAGATCATGTATGGAACGGGCATCAATCGTATGGCCGAGATCATCGATATGGGGGTCAAGGAAGGTCTGGTGGAAAAGTCCGGCGCCTGGTACAGCTATAAGGGTGATAAGATCGGTCAGGGTAAAGCTAATGCCAGTAAGTTCCTGCGGGATAATCCTGGTATTGCGGAGGAGATCGAGACCCAGATCCGGGAGCGGTTGATGCCAAAAGCGGATGAATCCTCTGGTAAGGAAAAGGCTGCAGGCGATGATACCGTCGGAGAGGAAACCGGTGAGGATTTACTCTGAATAATGGTTATTCCGCCGGATCAGCTCTCTGCTGAGGCGCTTGAAGCCCTAGTTGAGGAATATTGTCTCCGGGAATCCGGGAGCATGGATACAGAAGACCCTCTGGCCGCTTGTCGCTCTCAGGTCGCGAAAGCAGTGGCCAGGGGCCAGCTAGTCGTCGTCCATACTCCCTATAATCCCAACCAGGTGGCGTCGCTGGTGCCCGCTGATCGGTTTGACGAGAATGAGATTCCGGAGGAACAGCAGGGGGATCCGGCATCGTGAGCAAGTGGTCAACACTCGGCATTGAACAGACTCATGATCCAGAGTCTATTGAGGCGGCGTTCGAGCATCAGCTGAAATTCGTGGATCCAGATGCCCATCCGGATCGTTACCAGACACTGGTACATGCCTATGAGGCCGCCATGCGGGAGGCCGGGGCCGATCCCCAGGAACAGGATTATGGAACGGAAGTAGGGAATGGTGAACCGGCGTCCGGGGATAATGGCGCATCAGTAGGGATGCCTGAGCCGCCCAGTCAGGAAACCGAAATCCAGGCAGGACGGGTGATGACGGAGTTGGAAACCGTGTTTTCGAATCCTGGCTGGCGGGATGATCTGCGTCGGTGGCGGGCCCAGCTTGAGAGCGAGAGGGCGCATAAGCCGGGTGTTACCGAAGTGTTGCGATTCAAACTGTTCGATTTCCTGTCACGCCAGGCCAGACCCAATGAGCCGCCGCTCACCGAGGACGTTATGACGTACCTTGATGAACGACTGGGATGGCGCCAGCATCGTAGCCAGCTTGAGAAGGCGTTTTCTGAGGATCAGGTGCGGCTTCTGCTCGGGGGAGGCACACCTGGCGGCGAGTCGCCTCTGGACATGGAAACGCCCTTCCCCGCTACCGGGGAAGCGGATGGTGTCAATGGTCAAATGCCGAACGGGTTCGGAATGGCGCTGATTGGCTGGATTGTCGTCATGATCATCCTGACGATGCTGTTCAGCGGAATGCGCTGAGCGCCGCCCTCAGCCTGCTCAACGCCGGTAACGAGCCATCTGACGGCGGCAGAATGCCTCGATCTGGGACAGCGCGTTGTCGCTGGCGCGGGAATAGTGGCCCCGCATGGAACAGTAGGTGAATTGGATGCCGAGCCGGTAATGGCCATCCTCGTCCTTTATGCAGCTTTGAACCTGACCGTTTACGTCGGATTGGGTGATGTACTCGCCCCGGAAATCCATTCGCAGGTGAGTGCCTTCCCGGAAGGCTGCTTTCGCGATAATGGCGGCTCCATAGCGGTTGATGTCCAGGCATTCCACGGGCTGGCCATCGCTTTCCCAGCCCAGAAAACGCCGACTCCGGACACGCACGTTCAGGCCCGGAGCGGCAAAACGCGGCTGGATCCGCTGTTCGCTTTCACGGGACTGGCTTGACCAGGAACGGGTCAGTGGTGCTTCCCTGCAGTTCTGGTCGCAGTCTTCCTGGTCCCTGCGCAGAGCAAAGGGCATGGCCGTGAGATCCATGGTGATCCCGGGGGAGTCACTCTGAGTACTCATTAGCGGTTGCTGCCTCTTGAGTCGGATCGAATGTTGTACTTGTTTGTCTTCAGGGATTGTCGCTCAATCGGTGACCGAGTCAAACCTAGCTAAAGATTCCATGTGACGCCTCTCACAGTTTGCTGAGCGGTAAAAGTCGACCCGATTTGGCGGGTTCCTTTGTGAATCCTTCTGAGCCCTGTAAAGTGCGGCGTTTGACCGTTCCCCACAGATGACGGATTGACTGAGTTGAAGCCACTTTCCCAGAAACAGCTTTACAGGGCGTGTGTCCTGAAGGACCTGCCCTTCCGCAACACGGACGCGCTTGAACCCCTCAATGAGATTGTGGGTCAGGACCGTGCCCGGGAGGCCGTACGGTTCGCTCTCGCCATGCCCCACAATGGCTATAACGTCTATGCGCTGGGCCGCTCCGGGTTGGGTAAACGTACGATGATGCTGCGTTATCTGGCGCATCGCCAGGAAAGCCATAACCCGGCCAGCGACTGGTGCTATGTGGCTAATTATGATGACCCGCGCAACCCCAGGGTGCTGAAACTGCCTGCGGGCGTCGGTGAACGGTTGCGCCATGATGTTGACCGGCTGGTTTCGCGCCTGGTGAAAGTGGTTCCCCAGGCATTCGACAGCGATACATACCAAAGCCGCCTTGAAGACCTTAAGCAGAGGTTTGCGGCCCGCCAGGAGGAGGCGCTGAACGCTCTTGCGCACGAGGCCCGTGAGCAGGGCGTGGACCTGTCCATGACCACGCCCGGCGGCTATCGCCTCACCGCCCTGAACGGTAATGAACCGCATACCAATGAATCGTTCAATGCGCTCTCTGATGAGGAGAAGCGCAGTTTTGAGGAAACCATACGGGATCTGGAGAAAAAACTGCGTCGTGTGATGCGCCAGATCGCGGAATGGGAAGAGGAACACGCTGAGCAGCAGCAGAAGCTGAATGAAGAAACTGTGGACCACGTGGCAGCGCATCTGATTGATGAGCTGTCTGAGCGTTACAGTGAATATGATGGCGTGCCCGACCACTTTCGGGCCATGAAGAAGGATATTGCGAATAACCTCGATATTTTCCTCGAGGATAGTGAGGATAAGGCGGCTTTCGCCTATGCCTCCATGGAGCAGCGACTGCCCAGACGCTATCGCATCAACCTGCTGGTGTCGCGCCAGGACCAGTCGGTCCCGGTAGTTGTGGAGGACAATCCCACCTATCACAACCTGTTCGGATTCATTGAAACTGTCACCTACAAGGGCACGGTCTACACGGATTTCTCGCTGATCCGCCCAGGCAGCCTGCATCGGGCCAATGGCGGCTACCTGCTGATGGACGCCACCAAGGTTCTGGAGCAGGGATTCGTGTGGGATGCGCTCAAGCGCGCCATTCGATCCCACGAAATCAGTATCCATTCGCTGGAACGTGAACTGACCCTTTCAGGCACCATTTCCCTGGAACCGGAAGCAGTCCCGCTGGATGTGAAGCTGGTGTTGTTTGGCGATCGGGAAACCTGGCTTCTGCTGCAGGAATATGACCCGGAGTTCGCGGAACTGTTCCGGGTAACGGCGGATTTTGAGAATGAAATGCCGCGCACCAGCGACAGCCAGATGCTCTACGCTAAGTTCATTGCAAGCCTTTGTCAGGACAAAGGGCTCCTGCCCTGCAGTAAACAGGCCGTGGCGAGGGTGATTGAATACAGCTCACGCCTGGCGGAACACCAGAACCGGCTGTCACTGCAGGCCGTGGACATCGCCAATGTGCTGCGGGAGGCGGATTTCCATGCCCGTGGCAATGGCGGACAAGGCATCGATCCAGAGCACGTGGACCAAGCCTTGGTCAGCGCGGATTACCGCAATGGGCGGATACGGGATGAGTTTCTCCAGGGCTTCTCGGATGGCTCCATGCTGCTGTCGTTCAGCGGCGGTGCAGTGGGGCAGGTCAATGGGCTGTCCGTGCTTTCTACTGGTGGCTACGAGTTTGGTCTGCCCAATCGCATCAGTGCCACCTGCCAGTATGGAGATGGTGACGTTATTCACATCGAACGGGATGTGAAACTCAGCGGCTCCATCCACTCCAAAGGGGTGATGATCCTCTCCGCATGGCTCTCTTCGCGCTTTGCCCGTGAACAGCCCATGCCGCTCACCGCGACTCTTACCTTTGAGCAGTCCTACGCCGAGATCGATGGCGACAGCGCCTCTCTTGGCGAGCTCTGCGCCATTGTTTCGGCTCTGGCCGAACAGCCCGTGCGACAGGATATAGCGGTAACGGGATCGGTGAACCAACATGGTGATGTTCAGCCGGTCGGGGGGCTGAACGAAAAAGTGGAAGGCTTCCTGGATGCCTGTGTGGCGCGCGGCGACACGCAGACTAAGGCGGTGATCCTGCCAGCCTCCAATGTCCAGAACCTGATGCTGGCGAAGCGCGTGCGCGAGGCCGTCAGGGAGCACGGTTTCCAGGTCTATGCCGTGTCACGGATCGAGGAGGCGCTGGAGCTGATGTTGGGGCTGGCGGTCGGTGAACCTGATACTAACGGCCGTTACCCGGCTGATAGTCTCTATGGCCGTGTTGAAGAACGTCTTGCCGAGCTCAGGCGTCGACAAGACGACGAAAAGTCAGATTGACTCTGGGCATTACCGGTTTCCGGGTTTTTGGTAGCGCATGCTGCCATTCGGACTGGACGCCGGCCGGCATAACCAGGAGGCTGTTGTGTGGCAGGTCGATGCCCAGAGTGCGGCCACTATCAGTGCGGCTTCGGAAGCGGAAACGCCGGGTGCCGCCCAGGCTCAGTGAGGCGATTACTGGTGCGAGCCCCAGCTCGGGTTCGTCGTCACTGTGCCAGCCCATACTGTCACTGCCGTGGCGGTAATGGTTAGCCAGCACACTGTTGAAGTGCTCGCCCGCGAGCTCACTGACTTTAAGCACCAGTGGCCTGAGCCAGTCCGGCCATTGTGTCGGCTCCATGGTCTGGCCCGAGTATCGGTAAGTCAGGCCATTATCGGCGATCCAGCACTGCTGTCTGGGAATCAGGTGCTCGCGGCCGAACAGGGTAATCCAATCCTGCTGCCAGGGTAAGCTTTCCTGCAACAGTGCCAACAGGTCATCGGCTTCCTCGGGAGCCAGTAAGGGATGGTGGAAGGGCAGCTGGAAAGGAGGAAGCTCGTACAACGAGAAGGCTCCGCGGTTGCAGTTGTTCATTGGGTTCGCTAACAATAACGGGCATCTGTCTGATCCAACAACCGGAGATTGCGCGTGTCACGCCTTGTATGGCTGTTCTGCCTGGTTTTTATTTCCACCTCCGTGATGTCGCTTGAGCTTGAAGGGCCGCGAACCCAGGGGACTCTTTTGAGGGGGAATGTTGCGCCTGGGAGCGAGGTTCATCTCAACGGTGATCCTGTCGCGATTACGGCTTCCGGGTATTTTGCGGTCGGCTTCGGACGGCAGGCGCAGCTCAGCCATGAGCTGGACGTGGTCTCGCCGGATGGCGAGCGGATCACCCGCGCCATTGAGTTGGAGGCGCGAGAGTACGACATCCAGCGGGTTGAAGGAGTTCCCCAGGAGACGGTAACCCCTGACGAGCAGGCGCTGGAGCGCATCCGGGCAGAGGCGCGCCGAGTGCGCGCGGCTCGCAAAGAGCATTCAAAGCGCAGAGACTTTGCGGGCTCCTGGATCTGGCCTGTGGCCGGAACCGTTACGGGTGTCTATGGCAGTCAGCGCTTCTATAATGGCGAGCCGCGCCAGCCCCATTATGGCATTGATATTGCAGCAGCAAGCGGTACGCCGGTAGCGGCACCGGCAGGTGGCCGTGTGGTTCTGGTGGAGCCGGATCTCTACTTCTCGGGTGGTACCCTGATCCTGGATCATGGTTACGGTGTTTCCTCCACCTTTCTGCATCTGAGTGCCATCAACGTGAGCGAGGGTGATGAGGTTAGGCTGGGGGATGTTATTGGCGAAGTGGGGGCCTCGGGTCGAGCCACCGGTCCCCATCTGGACTGGCGCATGAACTGGCGGCAGGAGCGGGTGGACCCGATGACGGTGGCGCCGCCTCTGGTCGAAGGCGCTACCACCATGCCCGGAGCGGGCGACAGTAATCAGTAAAGGAGTATCTCAATGGCGGAGGCCGAGCAGACGGTCTACATCGTGGAGGATGATGAGGCGGTTCGGGATTCCCTGTCCATGCTGCTGCGTTCGGAAGGGCTTGCAGTCCAGGGATACGAGCGCGCCACGCGTTTCCTGGAAGACTGGCATGCCGGGATGCAGGGCTGCATTGTGCTGGATATCCGCATGCCTGAAATGGATGGCATGGAGCTCCAGGAAGAGCTGATTGAACGTGGTTCAACCCTGCCGATCATTTTCGTGACCGGTCATGGAGACGTACCGCTGGCAGTAGAAGCTATGCACAAGGGGGCGGTTGACTTCATCGAGAAGCCTTACCGAGAGGATCAGATTCTGGAGAAGATCCGTGGTGCCCTGGCGGCGGATGCGGAACAGCAGCAGGGGCGTGAACACAAGCGGGCGGTTGAGGATCAGCTGGGCCAGCTTACCCCGCGTGAGCGTGAGATCATGGATCGGATGGTGGCTGGCCAGGCCAACAAGGTCATCGCCATTGAGCTCGATATCAGTCAGCGCACTGTGGAAATCCATCGTTCACGGGTCATGCACAAAATGGGCACCCATTCACTGGCGCAGCTGGTGCGCATGGTCATGAGCGTGCGGGATGGAGATGGCCAATGACCGCGGTGAGCCAGACGCCCACCGACCCGGAGCAGGCCTGCGTTCTGCTGGTTGATGATAATCCGCAGAATCTCAAGGTGCTTTACGAAACTCTGCGGGATAAGGGCTATCAGCTGCTCATCGCCAATGATGGCGAAAAGGCGCTGCAGTTGGCACGCCGGCACGAACCGGAAGTCATCCTTCTCGATATTATGATGCCCGGCATGGATGGCTACGAGGTGTGCCAGTATTTGCGTGATGATCCCACTACTGTTCTGAGCGCCATCATCTTCCTGTCGGCGCTTAATGACATTGATGCCAAGGTCAAGGGCTTCAATATGGGGGGTGCGGATTATATTGCCAAGCCCTTCCAGGCTCAGGAGGTTATGGCGCGGGTCGATACCCAGATACGGGTTATCCAGCTTGAGCGTGCCATGCAGGCACGCAACCGTCAGCTTGAGAGTGAACAGACCAGTCTGCTCAATGCCATATTTGAGGGTATTTACGGACTCGATCCCAATGGTGTGATCACCTTCGCCAACCCTGCAGCAGCCGATATTGCGGGCGCCGAGCAGGAGACTCTCGTGGGGCGTGATATTGGTGAGCTTCATTTTACGGAACATGCTGGTGACGAAACAGCTCATGCGCAGCGGGCCCTGTGTCGGGATGGCAATGCGGTGCTGCGCCGTGGCGTGACCATGGCCCGTGCTGATGGCACTACCTTCATGGCGGAATACCGGGCTGCGCCGCGTTTCGAGCAAGATAGGCTGACCGGGAGCGTGCTGGTTTTCCGGGATATTACCGAGGAACTTGCGCAGGAGCGGGCGCTGGAGGAAACCAGGGATCTGGTCGCCGAGCAGCGTGAGCAGCTCGCCCATGCTTCGCGTCTCTCCCTGATGGGAGAAATGGCGGCTGGGGTAGCCCACGAGGTGAATCAGCCTCTGACAGCCATCACCAATTACGTGAGCCTTGTTTCGCGCATGATGGAAAAGGACACTCTTGATCAGGACGCGCTTGCGGAGGTTCTCGAAAAGATTACAGCCCAGTCCCATCGTGCCAGCGAGGTTATCCGCCGTATCCGTCAGTTCGTGCACCAGCCGGCCACAGGGAAGGAAACTGTGGATGTGGCGCGACTGCTGGCTGAAAGCCGGGAGTTTGCGGAAGTGGATTCACGCAACAACGCGGTCGCGATTACGCTCTCCATTCCGCCGCATTTGCCTCGGGCTGTAGCGGACCCAGTGCAGGTCCAGCAGGTGGTGCTTAATCTCATTCGTAATGCGCTAGAGGCGACACGCAACTGTGGTAGTGATGAATCGGTGGAAGTCAGTGCGGAGGTGCTGAACGATGCGGTGCGCATACGCGTGGCGGACCGTGGCTGCGGTCTGCCCGAGGATGCGGAGGAGCGTCTGTTCCAGCCGTTCTATTCCAACAAGGACGAGGGTATGGGAATTGGCTTGTCATTGTGCCGGAGTCTGATCACCGGCCAGGGGGGCGAGATCGGATTTGAGCGCCGTGAGGGCGGTGGAACTGTATTCCAGTTCACCCTGCCGCTGGCAGGCGATACCGCCCCCGAACCGGATTGATGCTCAGCCGCGGCTGAGCACCCCCTCAAAGTGGGGCGCCGATGCATCCCGGTTCAGAAGCCGGAAGGGCGTTTCACTCTGGCTGCGTTTCCAGGTGAGGATGCCGCTTCCGGGAATGAAGAATGGTTTCTTGAACTGGGCATCAGCAGTCACCGCTTCCAATTGGCCCTCGGCTTTTTCCATCAGTGCCAGGCAGTGAGCTTTGCTCCACATGCCATGGGCGATGTTGGCTGGGAATCCAAACGCCTTCGCCGAGAGTGGGTGCAGGTGGATGGGGTTCATATCCCCGGAAACCCGACCGTATCGGTAACCGATATTGCCCGGGGCCTGAACCGCGGCCTGACCAGAGAGCATCTGGGGCGCTTCAGGCTGGTCTTTCCTGCTACTTTGCCCGCCGTTGTCGGTGGCTTGACGATAGAGCAGGGTGCTGTATTCCCGCCAGATGACATGCCCGGCGGCGCTCGCCTGTGTGAGGATGTCGAACTCGATCCCGCGTTCGGTATCCGCGGCATTGGCAATCCACGCCTGGAGTTCCATGGTCTCGCCCTGGCGGATCGCCCGTTGCTGTTCAATCCGGTTACGCACATGCACAAGCCCCATCAATGGCAGCGGGAAGGCGGGGTCGGTCATAAGCCGTATGTGCAGCGGAAACGCTAGTATGTGTGGCCAGGTTATGGGGCAGCGACTGCTGGTCATGAAACCACAGACATCACGGTACCGACGGAGTTCTGTAGTGTTAGTGCGTACACCTTCAATATCAGCGCTGAGGCCGGGTATGTCGGCCGCTGACTGGCGGCCACCCTTGCTACTGGCGAGCAGGGCTCTGCCGTACATGGGCAGCAGGGCGGGGCCACTGAAACGGTAATGGGCTGTCTGGTTCATAAGCGTCCGGTTTGTGTCTGGGCTGAGAGCCGTTTTGCAGGTGGATGTCATCTGGGCCAATCGGCCTGTATGATGAGGTGAAGAATGCACACAGTCTGTGACAGCGTCAATTGCGCGAAAACCGGCGCTGCACGACACTCGAGTCAAAACAACAATAGGCCGGGAAGTGACAATATGCAGGAACAAAGGGACTCAGGGGTCCTGTTTCGGCTGGTTTATCAGGCGATGCAAAAGGCGGGCGTCGATACTGACGTAATTTTCCGTCGACTGGGAGTGGATGAAAACTACCTTCAGCGGGAGAATCTGAGAACACCGCACGCCGCTCAGGTTCTGTTCTGGCAAGTGGTTGAGGACGTCACCGGGGATCCGGATATCGGCCTGCATCTGGGCTTGCATGTGCCTACCTACAAAGGGCAAGTGCTGGAATATCTGTTCCTCTCCAGTCCCACTTTCGGCGATGGGCTCAGGCGGGCGAAGAACTATCAGCGTCTGCTCACCGATGCCGCGGACCTTGAGTTGCACGAGCACGGCGGAGAGTCGTGTCACCTTGTTCTGAATGCCGCGGCTGAGGAAATCCGGCGGATCGGTCACTTTTCCGAGTGCTTTGTTCAGGGTGTGCTGACTTTCTTCAACTCAGTCACGGACGGTCAATTCCGACCCTCGGCCGTTCATTTCGAACATGAACGCAGTCAGGGTCAGGATCGGGTCGCTGAAATTCTGGGCTGTTCGGTACGTTTCGGACAGGGCGAGACACGGCTGTACTTTCCGGCCAATCTTCTGACGCACCCCTCGCCGCACCACGAACCCGGGTTGCTGGCACTGCATGAGCGCTTTGCAAGTGAGCAGGTTGCCGAACTCGAGAAGCAGGATATTGTCGGGGATGTGGAGCGGCTGGTAGCGCAACAGCTGGACTCGGGCGAAGTGACGCTGGATGCGGTGGCAACGCGCCTCAACATGAAGCCACGGACTCTGCGCACGCGACTCACCGAGGCCAATACTTCCTTCAATCAGGTCGTCTCTCAGTTCCGGTACCGGCTGGCGTGTCGGCTGCTGGCAGCCACGAATGAATCCATCGACGAGATTGTCTATCTGACAGGCTTTTCCGAACCCAGCACCTTCTATCGTGCCTTCAAGCGCTGGTCAGGCATGACTCCCATTGAGTACCGGCGCCAATCCGCTGAGCGTGACGAGGCGATGGCCACCTGAGCTCGGAAGATGTCATAACCCTGTCACCTCCCACTGGCATCCTGAGTTGGATAGTGAAAAGTAACCGGGAGGTTGCCATGGGCGAATACGAAGAAGAACTGCTGGAGCTTGGCCTGCAGGTTGACGAGATTGAGGAGGTTGAATGCGACGACGGCATCGACCTCTGACTCAGCGCGCCATTCCATATCGGCGCCGGTATCGGCCGGGACTGCATCGGTACCATCGGCGGAACGCGCCGTGGAAGGCGCTGGGGTTTGCGAATCCGACCAGCGAGGCAATGTCCGAAAACGACAGTGGTGTGCCGCGCACATAGTCCTCCGCCAGTTCCCGCCGGGTCTGGTCCACCAGGGTTCGGTAGGTTATGCCTTCCTGTTCCAGCGCTCGCCGCAGCCCCCATTCCGTGGTTCCCAGAGCCAGCGCTACAGCTCCCATTGTCGGCGGTGTTGACCCCATTCGCTGCGCAATGGCCTCGCGGACGCGCTCTGTTGTGCTCTGCCCCCAAGCCAGCCTCTGTCGCTCTGTCTCACAATACTGGCACAGCTCCTGGAAGAGAGCACTCTGAGCCAGGCGGTTGGGGCGCGAGGCCGTCTCCGGTGCCAACTCAACGCGGTTATGCGTTGCCTTAAATGAAACTGGAGAGCCGAACCATTGGGTGTAACGCCTTGCGTTGGGCGGTTCTGCGTATTCAATGTTGACTTTTGAAGGCGGCGGAGCCTGCTCATCGAGTTCCCGCAGTAATGCCATCCAGCCGGCAAGGATCGAATCCACCACGAAGCAATTGTAGCGATTGTAGGGACTGATGGAGTAGAAAACGGCATTCAGTCCGCCATCGGCTTCGCGCGAGGTGTGCGATTGGCCGCGGCTGTTATAGCTCATCAGGCGTTCATAGCGCACCAGGGTTTCCAGCGCCTCTCCTAGAGAGGGCGCACTGGCAGCTGCCATGCCGGCTAGGCCGAGATCCGTCATGCGGGTGTGATGCCCAAAGTCCAGCCCCAATGCCGGGTCGCCGGTTATCTGAATGGCGGCGTGACCCATGCGCATGAACCGGGGAATGCTGATGCGGGCGCCGGGCGTGTTCAGCAGCCGTCGCGAGACCCGGTAGCGGGCCAACCAGGGGCCGGGCTCATGACCTCGGTTGCGTAACGTGCGTGCCATGACCGCTACATGGTTGATACTGATGTCTCCAAGCCGGTTGGCGCGGCTATTGACCATAAAACCAATTCCAAAATAATCCAAACCAATTTGGTCGTATTGTAGCATCAGGACCACGTGCGTACTTTGTGAGGCATCCAGAATAAGGAGACCGCCATGACCCAGAACCCATCCGACAGCAACGCCTATCCGCATCTTCTGCAGCCACTTGATCTGGGCTTCACCCAGCTCCGCAACAGGGCCCTTATGGGCTCTATGCATACCGGTCTGGAGGAGGCGCCCAATGGCTTCGAGCGCCTGGGGGCGTTCTACGCGGAACGGGCGCGCAGTGTGGGGCTCATCGTCACCGGTGGCATTGGGCCGAACCCGGAAGGGGCGGTCATGAAGGGCGCCGCTAAAATGGATACCGAGGAGGAAGCTCGGGAACATCGCATCGTTACCGATCACGTACACCAGGCCGGCGGCAAGATCTGCATGCAGATCCTGCACACTGGTCGCTACGCCTACTCTCCGGATCTTGTGGCGCCGTCGGCCATCCAGGCTCCCATCAACCCCTTCACACCCAGGGCCCTGGAAACGGACGAGGTTGAGAAACAGATCGACGATTACGCCAACTGTGCACGCCTGGCACGCGAGGCCGGCTATGACGGCGTCGAGATCATGGGCTCGGAGGGCTACTTCATCAACCAGTTCATCGCCCGGCGCACCAACCACCGCACTGACAAGTGGGGCGGTTCGTTTGAGAACCGCATCCGGCTGCCGCTGGAGATCATTCGCCGCGTGCGTGAGGTCGTGGGCGAGGACTTCATCATCATCTATCGACTCTCCATGATCGATCTGGTGGATGAGGGCAGCACCTGGGAAGAGGTGGTGCACCTGGCCAAGGAAGTAGAGAAGGCCGGCGCCAACATCATCAATTCCGGCATCGGCTGGCACGAATCCCGGGTACCGACCATCGCCACCATGGTGCCGCGTGGGGCCTTCAGTAAGGTGACGGCGCGCCTTAAAGGCCAAGTCAGCATTCCATTGGTGACCACCAACCGCATCAATATGCCGGATCTGGCGGAGAAGGTGATCGCTGAAGGAGATGCCGACATGGTTTCCATGGCGCGCCCCTTCCTCGCGGACGGCGACCTGATTGCTAAAGCAGCGGACGATCGCGCGGATGAGATCAACACCTGCATCGCCTGCAACCAGGCCTGCCTGGACCATACCTTTCAGGGCAAGCTTACCTCCTGCCTCGTGAATCCGCGTGCCTGTCATGAGACGGAGTTGGTCTATGAGCCGGTCGATCAGGCGAAACGCATCGCGGTCGTCGGCGCCGGTCCTGCGGGTTTGGCCGCTGCCACAGTGGCGGCCGAGCGCGGTCACCAGGTGCACCTGTTCGATTCCGCCAATGAGGTCGGCGGCCAGTTCAATATGGCCAAGAAGATCCCCGGCAAGGAAGAGTTCCACGAGACACTGCGCTACTACCGGCGGATGATTGAGAAGTACAGGGTGAACCTGCACCTGAACACCAGGGCGACAAAGGAAACGCTGGCCGGGCAGGGCTATGACGAGATTCTGATGGCGACGGGCGTCTATCCGCGTACACCGGAGATTCCGGGAATCGATCATCCCTCCGTCCTGGGCTACATCGATGTTCTGAAGAAGGAGGCGCCGGTAGGCCGCCGCGTGGCGGTGATGGGTGCCGGCGGTATCGGCTTCGACGTTTCCGAATATCTGACGCATGAGGGAGCGTCACCGTCGCTGGATCCGGAGCACTTCATGAAAGAGTGGGGTGTTGACGTCAGCGTGGAAACCCCGGGGGGCGTGGAAGGTCTGCAGCCCAACCCACCAACACCGCCACGCGAGGTCGCGCTGCTTCAGCGCAAGACCTCCAAACCGGGTAAGGGCCTGGGCAAGACCACTGGCTGGATTCACCGGAGCTCGCTGAAAATGCGCAACGTGCGCATGATTCCCAGTGTCGAGTATCACCACATCGATGACGAAGGGCTGCATGTAAGCATCGATGGCGAGCCCCAGGTGCTGGCGGTGGACAACATCATCGTTTGCACTGGCCAGGAACCGCTCCGTGAGCTCCAGGCGGATCTTGAGAATGCCGGCGAGACGGTCACTCTGATCGGTGGTTCGGATGTGGCCGCGGAGCTGGATGCCAAGCGTGCCATTGATCAGGGCAGTCGGGTGGCCGCAGCACTTTGAATCAGCGATTCCCGTGCTCGGCCGTGATCCGGTAGACTGTGGGGATGTTACCCACGGGCTACCGGCGGACTAAGGCGGTTGATGGAGACTTTCAAGAACATTGGTGTGATAGGGCGCATGGGCAGTGTCAAGGTTGTAGAGACGCTGCGCAGGCTCAAGAGCTACCTCATTGAAAACGACTACCAGGTGGTGCTGGAGGCCGATACCGCCTCTGTGCTGCCCGGCCATGGGCTGCAGGTGGCCAGCAAGAAGCTGATTGGCGAAATCTGCGATCTGGCCATCGTCGTTGGCGGCGACGGCAGCCTTCTGGGCGCCGTGCGGGACCTGGCTAAATCGAACATCCCGATTCTCGGGGTCAACCGTGGGCGACTCGGCTTTCTCACCGATATCTCGCCGGATGAACTTGAAACCCGGCTGAACGCCGTTCTGGAAGGGGACTACATCCAGGAGCGGCGTTTTATGCTGGATACCGAGATCAAGCGCAACGGCGAGCCCACGGGCTTCGGCACCGCGCTCAATGATGTGGTTCTGCATCCGGGGCGATCCACTCGGATGATCGGGTTTGATCTCTACATCGAGGGCCAGTTCGTTTACAGCCAGCGTTCTGATGGGCTTATTGTCTCCACCCCCACCGGTTCCACTGCCTATGCCCTGTCCGGGGGCGGGCCTATCATGCATCCCAAGCTGGATGCCATTGTGCTGGTGCCTATGTTCCCGCACACGCTGAGCAGTCGGCCGATCGTCGTGGACGGCAACAGCGAGATCAAGCTGATTGTTGACGAGGCCAACGAAGCTTGGCCCCAGATCAGCTGTGATGGTCAGAAGGAGCTCTCCTGCGGTCCGGGTGATGCTATTTCCATCGCTAAGCGCCCCTTCCGCCTGAATCTGATTCATCCCAGTGACCACAACTTCTACGCGACCTGCCGCGAGAAACTGGGCTGGGCCAGCACCATTGCAGCAAGCTGAATGGGGCACGCATGAGGCGTTCGCAGGGCTATGACATCATTGGGGATATCCACGGCTGTGCACTGACGCTGGTGCGGCTGCTGGAGCAGATGGGGTACCGTCAACGCCAGGGTGTCTATGAACACCCCTCGCGCATGGCCGTGTTTCTGGGCGATATCATCGACCGCGGCCCGCGTATCCGGGAGGCGCTGCACCTTGTGCGCGATATGGTCGAACGTGGTTCCGCCCTGATCGTGATGGGCAACCATGAATATAACGCTCTGGGGTTCTGTACCCTGGCGCGCCCGGGCAGTGGCCGGCGTCATGTACGTGAGCACAACGAGCGTCACACGCGTCTGATCCAGGCGACGCTTGATCAGTTTGAGCGCTATGACGACGAGTGGCACGACTTCCTCAACTGGTTCTACGAGCTGCCGCTCTTTATTGAGCGGGACGGTTTCCGGGTGGTGCACGCCTGCTGGGATGAGCACCTGATCCGCCAGTTCGAGCAGATCCATCCCGACGGATGCATCAATGAGGATTTCCTGCACGCTTCCATGGCGCCAAACTCCTTTGCTGGCCGGGTGATGGATAGGCTGCTGCGCGGCACGGCCATGAAGTTGCCGGATGATCGGGTTATGACCGGTCGGGACGGTTTCCAGCGTCAGTTCTTCCGAACCAAGTTCTGGGCAGATAAAGCGGAAACCTACGGTGATATCGTTTTCCAGCCGGATCCGCTGCCGGCTGATGTGGCCGATCGCCCGCTGGAGCGTGAAGAACGTCAAAGAGTGCTCAGCTATGACGAGAGTGAACCACCTGTGTTTGTCGGCCATTACTGGCTCGAAGGCGTACCCAAGCCGCTCACGCCCAATGTGGCCTGCCTGGATTACAGTGCGGTGAAGTATGGACGCATGGTGGCGTATCGCTTGGGTGATGAGGCGTATCTGGACCCTGATCACTTTGTCTGGGTTGAGGTCAACCGTTCGGAGCAGGAGTCATGATCCGCATTGCGGCCATCCCGGAGCGAGTGAACCTGGAACCGTTCAGGCGCTGGCTGGATTCGCAGGGAGTAACCCATGTCATTGAGCATGAGGAAGGTCATCAGGTGCTTTTCATCAAGGGTGAACAGCTGCGCCAGCCGGTGACGGACGCACTATCACGCTACCTGGACGATCCCCGTCATGCCGGTGCCCCGGAAGGCTTTACAAAGCCGCGTCAGCGTCGCGGGATACCAGGCCATTGGCAGGCCGGCCCGAAGGACGCCCCCTTTACCTTCGCATTGATCGTGGCGGCTGCCCTGGTGGCCTGGATGACCGCCTTTGGAGCGCGTGAGCAGCTCATGGTGCTGCTGACCATCGTCAATCCCTATGAATGGCCTGTCGCCAGTTTCGAATACCGCGTCGAGGCCCTGACCGGAACCCTCGGGAACCTGCAGCTCTGGCGCCTCCTGACGCCGGATCTTCTCCATTTCAGCCTGATGCATCTGATCTTCAACGGCGTCATGCTCTGGTTCCTGGGCAGCCAGATTGAGGCGATGGACGGGCGGCGTCATATGGTGACCCTGGTGCTGGTGACCTCACTGGGCGGCAACATTCCGCAGTTCCTGCTCTCGGGGCCGCTGTTCGGCGGACTTTCTGGGGTGGTGTACGGGGTTCTGGGCTACGTCTGGCTGAGCAACCAACGGCGACCACGGTTCCAGTTCCCGCCAGCACTGATGACGGTCGCAGTGGTGTGGTTGCTGATCGGCCTCACACCGCTGACAGAAGCCCTGCTGGGCGCCAGTATGGCGAACGCGGCCCATCTGGGTGGCCTGCTCAGTGGTCTGGCCTACGGTCTGGTACGGTTAGCGAATGATATGAGGAGAGGATAATGACTTATGAAGAGTTGATCCGACAGCTCGATCCGCGCATCTATCAACGTCTGCGCGAGTCACTGCAACTGGGCAAGTGGCCGGATGGCCAGCCCCTGAGCGAGGAGCAGAAGCGCATCTGCATGGAAGCCATCATCTGGTATGAGAACGAGCACAACATCCCAACGGAGGAGCGAACCGGTAGCATCGAGCGACCGGACTCTAGTAAAGGGGATGGTGATGTTCAGGTTCACGATACCCGCCACTGATCCGCGCTTGAGCGACAGAACCAACCAACAACAAGAGCTACCGTCATGAGAGCAGAGCAACCCAAGGCCGTTCATCTGGCGGATTATCGCGTCCCCGCCTTTCTCATCGATCATGTCGACCTGCGCATTGAACTGTTTGAGGACAGCGCCATGGTGCATTCACGGCTGCAGATCCACCGCAATCCAGAGGATGACTCCGGGGCACGGGAGCTGGTACTGCATGGCGAGGATCTTGAGCTGGTGTCACTGATGCTCGATGGGCGACCTGTTGAGGGCCACCGTGTTGACGAGGGCTCTCTTACCGTGCCCGGTGTGCCGGATCAGTTTCATCTTGATATCACCACCCGCATCCAGCCGCAGAACAACACCCGGCTTGAAGGGCTCTACCAGTCTTCGGGGATGTTTTGCACTCAGTGCGAGCCGGAAGGGTTCCGGCGCATTACTTATTTTCTGGACCGCCCTGACGTGATGGCCTGCTACCGCACCCGGATCGAAGCGCAGCAGCATACCTATCCGGTCCTTCTAGCTAACGGCAATCCGGTTGACTGGGGGGAGCTGGGCGACGGACGACACCAGGTGACCTGGGAAGATCCTTACCCCAAGCCCAGCTATCTGTTCGCCATGGTCGCTGGCGATCTGGTGGAGAAGCGGGATGAATTCGTCACCGGGTCCGGGCGCACCATTGATCTGCGCATGTATGTGGAAGCACGCAATGAGGCTAAGTGTGACCACGCTCTGACATCCCTTAAAAAGGCCATGGCCTGGGACGAAGAGGTTTATGGGCGTGAGTACGATCTCGATATCTTTATAGTCGTGGCCGTGGATGACTTCAATATGGGGGCCATGGAGAACAAGGGCCTGAACATCTTCAACTCCTCCTGTGTGCTGGCCAGCCCTGAAACCGCCACCGATGCCGCTTATGATCGGATTGAGAGCATTGTTGCCCATGAGTACTTCCATAACTGGTCCGGCAATCGGGTCACCTGCCGGGACTGGTTCCAACTCAGTCTCAAGGAAGGTTTTACCGTTTTCCGTGACAACCAGTTTTCTGCTGACATGGGCTCGGCCACGGTCCAGCGCATCGACCATGTGAACATGCTGCGCACGGCGCAGTTCGCTGAGGACGCGGGCCCCATGGCACATCCTGTGCGGCCGGACTCCTACATTGAGATCGCCAATTTCTACACCCTCACTGTCTATGAGAAGGGGGCGGAAGTGGTGCGGATGATCCATACCCTGCTCGGGCCGGATCTGTTCCGGGAGGGCAGTGATCTGTATTTCGCCCGCTATGACGGGCAGGCGGTCACAACTGATGATTTCGTCAGGGCCATGGAAGACGCCAGCAGCCGTGACCTGACGCAGTTCCGTCGATGGTATGAGCAGGCAGGGACGCCTGAATTGCGTGTCACGGATCAGTTCGATGCCGATTCGGGAACCTACAGCCTGACCATCCGCCAATCGTGCCCCCCTACGCCGGGTCAATCGAACAAAAAGCCATTTCACATTCCGGTCCGTATGGGGCTGATCAGCACCAGCGGCGAGCCGCTGGTGCTGGATTCGGAGCACAATACCGAGGCTGTTCTGGAACTCATGGAGGGCGAGCACAGTTTTCACTTCAGGGGGTTGGGCGAGCGCCCTGTGCCGTCTCTGTTGCGGGGCTTTTCCGCTCCGGTCAAGCTTGATTACCCCTGGACGCGGGATCAGCTCATGTTTCTGGCAAGCCATGATCCGGACGGTTTCAATCGTTGGGATGCCGGACAGAAACTGGCTGTGGATGTAATCCTTTCGATCCAGCAGGGTCTTGATACGGAAGTGGATCCACGATTGATCGAGGCGTATCGGACACTGCTAACAACTCCGGGGCTGGATCCCGCCATGGTGGCGCGGATGCTCGCACTTCCGGCTACAGCCTGGCTTATAGAGCTTACCGAAGAGGCGGATGTGGCCGCCATTGACCGGGCCCGGCATCAGGTGGAACAGACGCTCAGTTCGGCCCTGCGTGAGGAACTGCTGCAGGTGCGTCGTGATCATCACCCTGATGAAGACTATGCCTTTGAGCCCCGGCAGGTGGCAGCCCGCTCGTTGAGCAATAGTGCCCTCACAATGTTGACCCGTATTGGTGATGATCAGGGTCGTAACCAGGCGGTTACCCAATTTGGTCAGGCCACCAACATGACCGATCGGCTGGCGGCGCTGAAAGCACTGGTCGACTCTCCCTTCGACGAGGAACGCGAAGATGTTCTCGCGCGCTTCTACGACGACTGGCAGCACGATCCGCAGGTGGTTGAGCAGTGGTTTGCAGCACAGTCCGGAAGCCCTTGGGTTGGCGATGTGACGCGTGTCACACAATTGCTGGAGCATCCTGCCTTTGATTGGAAAAACCCTAACAAGGTTCGTATGGTTGTCGGTGTCTTCGCGGGCCGGAACCTGGCGCATTTCCACAGCCCGGATGGCCGTGGACACCGCTTTCTCGGCGAGCAGATCCGCCGGCTGGATAGCTTCAACCCCCAGATTTCAGCCCAGCTTGCTCAGCCACTCACCCGCTGGCAGCGGTATGCACCGCACCTGCGTGATTCCATGGCTGGTGTCCTGCGTGAACTACGGGATCTTCCGGACCTGTCCCGCGATCTTTACGAAGTGGTTACCAAAAGTCTGGATGAATCCGGGTGATGTACTGCTGAATGGACAAAACGGAGCAATCGTCTACGCTTTCGGAGAGCCGTGTCTGCAGTCAATGCCAAATCCCGGCTGGTAGCACAAAACAACAGGACCCTAACGATGCGAAATAGAGAACTACGGCTGAGCCGCGCGCTTGTGGCCGCCGTTACCGGTGGGCTTTTGCTTGGCACGGCAGGCCCGCTGGCCGAGGTTTCCAGTTCCGAGGCGGCCCGTTTGGGCGGCGAGGAATTTACGCGTTTCGGTGCTCCTAGTGCCGGCAGCGACGATGGCGTCATTCCAGCCTACGACGGCGGGCTGGACGGCCCGCCGAGCAACGTTGACTACGGTGGCTCCGGTGACTTTCACCCGAATCCGTTTCCGGACGATAAGATCCGTCATACCGTCACGGCGGACAACATGGGCGAGTATGACCAGTACCTGACTGCCGGAACCAAGGCGCTGCTCGAGACCTATCCGGATACCTACGAGATCAATGTCTATCCATCACGGCGCACAATGGCCTGGCCGGACAGGATCCTTAACAATATTGAGGAAAATGCGACCGAGGCGGAATTGGTGGGTGAAGGCAACGGCATTGACGGTGCCTACGGTGGTATTCCTTTCCCTATCCTGCATGGCACTAATGAGCAACAGGCCCAGCAGGCCATGTGGAATCATCTGACCAGCTGGCGAGGTATCTTCGTGAATCGCCGTTCCGGCGAGGTGGCCGTTGAAACGGATGGCGACTATAGCCTGACCATGTCTGAACAGGAAATTTTCTACAACTTCTACAACCCGGAAGGGGATGAGAGCACGCTTGAAAACACGCTGTTCTATTATCTCTCAGAGGCCACATCACCGCCGCGTCTGGCCGGGGGCGCGGTACTGATCCATGAGACGCTGAACCAGGTTAATGAGCCGCGCCGGGCCTGGGGCTACAATGCCGGTCAGCGCCGGGTACGTCGGGCGCCCAATCTGGCGTATGATTCGCCCATTGCGGCTGCGGACAACCTCCGAACCGCGGATGAGACGGACCTGTTCAACGGGGCACTCGACAAATATAACTGGGAATATCGCGGCATTCAGCAGTTTTACATTCCGTATAATAATTATGATATCGCTCAGCGTGGACTTGAGTACGAGAAGATTCTCGGTAAAAAACACCTGAATCCAGACCTGCAGCGCTGGGAACGCCATCGGGTGCATGTGGTTGAGGCCAATCTCAAGGAAGACAAGCGCCATATCTTCTCACGCCGAGTCTTCTACATCGACGCGGACAGCTGGAAGGTTGTGAGTGTTGATCAGTACGACGGTCGCGGTGAACTCTGGCGGGTGAGCCAAGCCATGGAGAAGAGCTACTACGAGGTACCCACAGTCTGGACGGCGATTGACGTGTTCCACGATCTCCAGTCCAAGCGGTACCACGTGCAGGGGCTCGATACCGAGGAAGGGCAGACCCGGGTATTCACGGACCGTGTGCCGAACCGACGGTATTTCTCTCCCCAGGCGCTGCGGCGTCGCGGGCGCCGCTGAAAGAGGCTCGGACAGACCCGGCGCAGCCCGGGTCTGCTGGCGTCTGGAACCCTTAAATCAGTTCAAGTCAGAAAGGCAGTCTGAATGTTCTCTCGAACCAGGAAACGTATTGTCGGTATCGGTATGACCGCTGCTATTGCTGCTGGTGGTGTCGGATCGGCGCACGCCGAGCGCGACATCCTTGAGATACCCGCGCTGGACACGGATCTCGCGGCCGAGTCTTTGCTGCTGGATGTGGAGCATCTTGGTGATCGGCTGGTCGCTGTGGGTGAGCGTGGCCATATTGTTTACTCCGACGATGGCGGCAAGAGCTGGACTCAGGCGGAGGTACCTGTCTCCGCAACACTCACTGGCGTTGATTTTCCAGAGGGCAACGCCAGTGAGGGATGGGCGGTAGGCCACAGTGGTGTCATCCTTCACTCCGGTGATGGTGGTGAAACCTGGGAACACCAGTTCGATGGCCGTGAAGGCATCCCTAAGCTGGTAACCCAGTATGAGCAGCGGATTGACGCCCAGAAGGCGGAAATTGAAGCGGCTGAGGATGAAGGTCGCATATCGGACCTGAAGTGGGAGCTGGATGACCTGATCTACGCACGGGATATCCTACAGGAAGATCTGAAAAAGTTCGGGCCCTGGCAGCCGATGCTGGACGTCTGGTTCCGGGATGCTGATTACGGCATCGCGGTTGGCGCCTACAACCTTATTTACCGCACGGAGGATGGGGGTGAGACCTGGCAGCCGATTTCGGACAGTATCGATAATCCGAACCGCTTCCATCTTAATGAGATCACACAGGTTGAGGGGGGCGAGCTCTATATCGCGGGTGAGTCGGGCTTTGTGTATCGCTCGACCGATGAAGGCAGGACCTGGGAAACCCTTGAGCCCGGGTATCCAGGGTCCTTCTTCGGTGTTGTCGGCACTGGTGACGGCGGTGTACTGGCCTTCGGTCTGCGCGGCAATGTCTACCGCTCACAGAATGGAGACGAGTGGAAATCAGTGGATTCCAGCAGCGACCGTACGCTCAACGCCGGGGATGTGAATGACGAGGGAGAGATCGTTATCGTCGCCAACGACGGGGCTGTGATCTACAGCAGCGATGGCGGGCAGAGCTTTTCAGAGCATGTCCGCCCGGCCCGCCATTCCTACGTGGGCGTAACCCAGGTTCCGGATAATGGCTTGGTGCTGGTGGGTGAAAACGGGGCGGTTCTTACAGACCGTCGTGGCAAGGGTCAGGAAGAAGACCCGCTGATGGCGCCTGAACCCGACTGAACGGCAGTACCCCAGCAAACGGTTTTGAGGATTTACTGAATGTCTAACTGGAATTCCGACGGTGAGCGACGCGCTCCGTCCGCGGGCACTGAGCCCATGATTGAGCGGCTGATCTTCAATAATAGGCCGATCATCCTGATCGTCTTTCTCGCGTTGACGTTGTTTCTCGGCTACAACGCGGTGAAGATCCAGCCCGATGCCAGCTTCGAGCGGCTCATACCGCTGGAGCATCCTTACATCGTCAATATGATGGAACACCGCGAGGACTTGTCGAACCTAGGCAACTTTGTGCGGATCGCTGTTGAGAACGAGGACGGCACCATCTTTGAAAAGGAGTACCTGGAGACGCTTGAGAAGATTACAGACGAGGTCTTTTATCTTAATGGCGTCAATCGTTCCGGCCTCAAGTCACTCTGGACACCCAATGTCCGGTGGCAGGAGGTCACGGAGGAGGGCTTCCAGGGTGGCACCATAATACCGGATGATTATGATGGCTCCTCTGAGTCGTTGGAAAAGGTGCGTAACAACGTACTGCGCTCCAGCACTATAGGCTCACTGGTAGCGGACGATTTTGAGTCTTCAATTATCTACGCGCCGTTGCTTGAGCAGAATCCGGAAACCGGCGAGCCGATTGACTATCGGGCATTTTCACGCCAGCTCGAGGAAAAGATCCGCCAGCAGTTCGAGGAGCAGAATCCCAGTGTTGATATCCACATTGTTGGCTTTGCCAAGCTTGTGGGTGACCTGATCGAGGGGATTGAGTCCGTTGCGCTGTTCGCGCTGGTCACGATTGTGCTGACCACAGTGTTCCTGTTCTGGTACTCACGCTGCATTGCCGGAACCCTGGTGCCCGTGCTTGTCTCGATCATCGCAGTGTTCTGGCAGATGGGCATTCTGCGTCTGCTCGGCTACGGCCTGGATCCCTACTCGGTTCTTGTCCCATTCCTTGTGTTCGCGATCGGAATAAGCCACGGGGTGCAGGTGGTCAATGCCATGGCGCTGGAGGCGGCCAAGGGCTTTGACCCGCTGACCAGCGCCCGGCTGGCGTTCCGGTCCCTCTATATCCCCGGTATCGTCGCGCTGGTCAGTGACGCCTTCGGTTTCCTGACGCTGCTGTTCATCGAGATCGACGTGATCCGGGATCTGGCAGTAGCGGCTGGCATCGGGGTAGCGGTAATCATCATTACGAATCTGGTGTTGCATCCCGTGGTCATGTCCTACATCGGGATCACAAAAGGTGGCGTCAAGCATGTGCAGAACCATGAGGGTGGCGCGGATCGCAAGTGGCGCCTCATGTCCTACTTTGCCCATCCCGGCGTGGCACCGGTTTCATTGCTGATCGCAGTGGTCGGCTTTAGTGTTGCCATGTACTACAAGCAGGATCTCAAGGTCGGCGATCTGGATCAGGGGGCACCTGAACTGCGGCCTGAAAGTCAGTACAACCAGGACAACCGTTTTATAGTGGACAACTACAGCCAGTCCGCGGATGTGCTGGTCGTTATGGTTGAGACGCCACCAGAGACCTGTACCGAGTACCCGGTTCTGCGCTCGCTGGACCGGCTCCAGTGGCGGCTTGCCAATACCAAAGGCGTGGAGTCGACCGGCTCTTTGGCGGATGTTTCCAAGATCGTGACCCGGGCGCTGAATGAAGGCAACTGGAACTGGTACGAGATCTCCCGGAACCAGACCATTATCAATGCCTCCATCCGGCAGGCGCCGAGTGGCATGATCAACACCGATTGCAGCCTCACGCCGCTGGTGGCCTATCTCGACGATCACAAGGCAGAGACCCTGCGCCGTGTGACCGACGAGGTGGAGGACTTTGCGGACGAGTACAACAACGACAGTCACCGCTTCCTTCTGGGTGCGGGCAATGCCGGTGTTGAAGCGGCCACCAACGAGGTGATTGCGAGTGCCAAGAACAAGATGCTGTTGGCCGTCTATGGCGTGGTCTCGTTGCTGTGTCTGATCAGCTTCCGGTCTGTGCGTGCCGTGCTCTGTGTCATCCTGCCGCTGGGGTTGACCTCGATCATCGCTGAGGCGCTCATGGCCCAGGCCGGTATCGGCATCAAGGTCGCCACGCTACCGGTCATCGCGCTGGGTGTTGGTATTGGCGTGGACTACGGTATCTATATGTTCAGTAAGCTGGAGCGCTTCCTGAAAGCAGGCTATCCGCTGCAGGAAGCCTACTTCGAGACACTGCGCAGCACCGGCAAGGCCGTGGCCTTCACTGGTATCACACTGGCGCTGGGCGTGTTCACCTGGATGCTATCGCCGATCAAGTTCCAGGCGGACATGGGCCTGCTGCTGACCTTTATGTTCCTCTGGAATATGGTCGGCGCCATTTGGCTGATGCCGGCTCTGGCGCGGTTCCTGCTGCGGCCTGAGAAAATGGCGGCCAAGGCGGGTAACGGACCGCAGTAAAAACGCGCATTGCGCCGCGGGCCGCACGTGTCGCTGGATTCAAAGCGAATCCGGATGGCCGTGCGGCTTTTCCATTGTTAGAATTTTGCGCTTACCAGACATGCATGTGATCTTTCGTGGGGATCACCACTGACAGGAGCCGTTTTAATGCCCGTCATTACGCTGCCGGACGGCAGTCAGCGCACTTTCGATCATCCCGTCACTGTCGAGGAAGTAGCCCGCAGCATTGGTACTGGTCTGGCCAAAGCCGCTGTGGTCGGCAGGGTTAATGGCGAACTGGTGGATACCGGCCATACGATTGAAGACGACGCGCAAGTCGCGATCGTGACAGATCGTGATCAGGAGGGCATTGAGGTGATCCGCCACTCCACGGCCCACCTGATGGCCCAGGCGGTCAAGGAACTTTTCCCTGACGCCCAGGTAACCATCGGGCCTGTGGTGGAAAACGGGTTCTATTACGATTTCAAGTATGACCGGCCTTTCACGCCGGATGACCTCGAAAAGATCGAAAAGCGGATGCAGGAATTGGCGGATCAGGATTACGCCATTGAGCGCTCGGTCATGAACCGCGAGAGCGCTAAGCAGCTCTTTGATCGCATGGGAGAAGCATACAAGGTTCAGATCATCGATGACATCCCGGGTGAGGAGCAGCTCTCGTTCTACAAGCAGGGCGAGTTCATCGATCTGTGCCGCGGCCCGCATGTCCCCAGAACCGGTCGTCTTGGAGCCTTTAAACTGACCCGCGTGGCTGGCGCCTACTGGCGGGGGGATACCGACAATGAACAGCTCCAACGGATCTACGGCACCGCCTGGCCGGATAAAAAACAGCTCAAGGCCTATCTGCAGCGGGTGGAAGAGGCAGAAAAACGCGACCACCGCAAAGTTGGCAAGAAACTGTCGCTCTTCCATATGCAGGAAGAAGCCCCCGGTATGGTGTTCTGGCACCCCAAAGGGTGGACGGTCTATCAGCAGATTGAGCAGTACCTGCGGGGCAAGTTGCGCAGTCACGGTTACGATGAGATCCGGACGCCCCAGGTGGTGTCGCGGAGTCTGTGGGAGCGATCCGGTCACTGGGAAAAATTCCAGGACGACATGTTCACCACTGAGTCCGAAAAGTTCGACTATGCCATCAAGCCCATGAACTGTCCCTGCCACGTGCAGGTTTTCAATCAGGGCCTTAAGAGCTACAAGGAGCTGCCGCTGCGCCTTTCCGAATTCGGCTCCTGCCATCGTAACGAGGCTTCGGGAGCGCTGCACGGCCTGATGCGGGTTCGCGGTTTCACCCAGGATGACGCCCACATCTTCTGTGAGGAGTCTCAGATCCAAGCTGAAGTCGCTTCCTTTATGGATTTGCTGCATGAGGTCTATCAGGATTTCGGCTTCCGGGAAATTCAGTACAAGCTTTCCACTCGTCCTGAGCATCGGGTGGGGTCGGACGAGATCTGGGATAAATCGGAAAAAGCGCTGGAAGAAGCGTTGAACAATGAAGGCGTTGAATGGGAGTTGCTTCCGGGTGAGGGCGCTTTCTACGGGCCCAAGATTGAATTCTCGCTGACGGATTGTCTGGAGCGGGTGTGGCAGTGCGGCACTATTCAGGTGGATTTTGCTATGCCTGGGCGATTAGGGGCCGAATACGTTCCAAGAGACCAGGAGCAGGGGCGTCAGACACCGGTCATGCTGCATCGGGCCATCCTGGGATCGTTCGAGCGCTTCATCGGAATCCTGATTGAGGAGTATGAAGGCGCGTTCCCCCTTTGGTTGGCTCCCACGCAGGTCTCGGTACTTACTATCACGGACAACCAGGCCGATTACGCCCGGGATTTGGCGCAGACACTTGAGGAATCAGGCTTTCGCGCCCATGCTGACTTGAGAAACGAGAAAATCGGCTTTAAAATTCGCGAGCATACGATTGACAAGGTACCCTACCTGATCGTGGTGGGCGACCAGGAAGTCGAGAAAGGCGAGGTGGCTGTCCGGACCCGTACTGGCGAGGATCTGGGTACCATGACTCTGGAGGAGCTCCAGAGCCGTCTGGAGACGGAATCCAAACGCAAGGGCAGAGTCGAAACGGAGACCTAACTATCAAAAAGTCGAACCCGCGTGGTGGCCGCAGTCAGCGTCCACCGATCAACGAGAACATCGAAGCATCCGAAGTTCGCCTGATCGATTCAGAGGGCAATCAAGTGGGTATCGTGCCTCTGGAAGAGGCGCTTGAGAAAGCGTCGGAGGCTGATCTGGATCTGGTCCAGATGGCGTCTGATGCAGATCCCGTGGTCTGCAGGATCATGGACTATGGCAAAAAGCTGTTTGAGGAGAAAAAGGCCAAAGCAGCTGCCAAGAAGAAGCAGAAACAGATCCAGATCAAGGAAGTCAAATTCCGTCCTGGAACTGAAGAAGGGGATTATCAGGTCAAACTGCGCAACCTGATACGTTTCCTTGAGCAAGGGGATAAAGGCAAGGTCACCATTCGCTTCCGCGGACGTGAGATGGCGCACCAGGAAATCGGCATGCAGCTTATGCAGCGTGTTGAGTCCGACATTGAGGAGCTTGCTCAGGTTGAGCAGCGGCCCAAGATGGAAGGTCGTCAGATGACCATGGTGGTTGCCCCCCGCAAGAAGAAATGACGGTCTCTCTGCGAGCTGTCATCCATTATCTGATCTCGAATGCGGAGTAGTTGAAATGCCTAAGATGAAAACCAACAGCGGGGCGGCGAAGCGCTTCAAGAAGACGGCCAACGGCTTCAAGCGCAAGCAGTCGCATACCAGTCACATCCTGACCAAAAAGAGTCCCAAGCGGAAGCGTCAGCTTCGTGGCACGACTCAGGTGAACAAGAGCGACGAGGTTCATATCCGTCGCATGCTTCGCCAGTAAACCGTTCAAGGTCAGTAGATAGAAGGATTGGATTATGCCTCGCGTTAAACGTGGTGTAGTGGCGCGTCGTCGTCACAAGAAGGTTATGAAGCAGGCGAAGGGCTACTACGGTGCCCGTAGCCGTGTGTATCGTGTTGCGAAACAAGCAGTCATCAAGGCGAAGCAGTACGCTTACCGTGACCGCAAGCAGCGCAAGCGCCAGTTCCGCGCGCTGTGGATCGCCCGTATCAATGCCGGCGCCCGCGCTAATGGGCTGTCTTACAGCCGCCTGATCGCGGGTCTCAAGAAGGCCAATGTCGAGATTGATCGCAAGGTTCTGGCGGATCTGGCGATGAATGAAAAGCAGGCGTTTTCGGCAGTCGTGGAAAAGGCTAAGACCGCACTCGCGGCCTGAGCTCTTCATCGTCCGCTGAAAACCGGCCCGTCAGGGCCTCACCTGGATCAGTAGGGGAAGAGCACGCTCTTCCCCTATTTTTTTGGAGTCCAATGCATGGAGAATCTGGAAGCCCTGCTCGAACAGGGGCTGAATGCGGTTGAGGCGAGTGCGGACCTGAAACAGCTTGAGCAGGTCCGGGTTGATTATCTGGGCAAGAAAGGCCATCTCACGGCGTTGCTCAAGACGCTGGGCCAGCTCAGTGCTGAAGAGCGCCCGGCAGCAGGCCAGCGCATCAACCAGGCGAAAGAGCAGGTCCAGAATGCGATCGCTGAAAAAAAAGAGCGATTGGAAGCTGAGGCGATGGAGGCCCGGCTGGCCTCCGAGTCGATTGACGTAACGCTGCCCGGTCGGGGGCGTGACGCGGGTGGCCTTCACCCGGTGACGCGGACGCTGCGCCGCATCGAGTCCATATTCGGCGGCGCTGGCTATGAGGTCGCAGAAGGGCCTGAGATCGAAGACGATCACCATAACTTTGAGGCGCTCAACATACCGCCCCATCACCCGGCCAGGGCCATGCATGACACCTTCTACTTCAATCCGGGCACGGTGCTGAGAACGCATACGTCGCCGGTTCAGATCCGTACCATGGAAAACGGTGAACCGCCGTTCCGCATGATCTGCCCGGGTCGGGTCTATCGCTGTGATTCGGATCTCACGCATACGCCCATGTTCCACCAGGTGGAGGGGTTGCTCGTCGATCGTTATGCCAGCTTTGCCGACCTCAAGAGCACCATCGAGGCGTTTCTGCGGGCGTTCTTTGAAAAGGACCTGGCCGTGCGTTTCCGTCCTTCCTATTTCCCGTTCACAGAGCCCTCTGCTGAGGTGGATATCGAGTGGGGGCGGGATGGTGATGGCAATACACAATGGCTGGAAGTGATGGGATGTGGTGTGGTCCATCCCCATGTGTTCGACAACTGTGGTGTGGATCCGGAGCAGTGGTCGGGGTTTGCCTTTGGCTTGGGCGTGGAGCGCCTGGCGATGCTGCGCTATGGCGTAACCGACCTGCGCCAATTCTTTGAAAACGATCTGCGCTTCCTGCGCCAGTTCCGTTGAAGCCCGAGTGGAATAAACAGGATTCAGACCGATGAAGTTCAGCGAACAGTGGTTGCGGGAGTGGGTCAATCCCCGCATGAACAGCACCGAACTGGTAGAGGCCATTACCATGGCTGGCCTGGAGGTGGATGAGGTTGAGCCGGTGGCCGGCGACTTCGGTGGCGTTGTCGTGGGGGAAATTACCGCGATTGAACCTCATCCGGAAGCGGATAAGCTGAGCCTTTGCCGAGTATGGGATGGCCAGGAAACCCTGGATGTGGTCTGCGGCGCACCCAATGCCCGATCAGGGCTCAAGGCGCCGTTCGCGCGCCCAGGGGCGTCCCTGCCGGGAGGCATGGCGATTGAGCGCACGCAGGTACGGGGGCAGACGTCCAACGGCATGCTCTGCGCTGAATCCGAGCTTCAGCTCTCCGACGCCTCTGAGGGGCTGATGGTGCTGGCCCCTGATGCCGAGCCCGGAGCGGATCTGCGGCAATGGCTGCAGTTGGACGATCAGAGCCTGGATGTGGATCTCACGCCGAATCGCAGTGACTGCCTTTCCATCCGTGGCGTGGCGCGGGATCTGGGGGCTTTGACCGAAGAGCCCTTTGAGGATCTGGAGCCCGAGCCGGTGCCGGCTGCGCATTCCGAGATCCCTGCCATACGAGTGGACGCCGCTGCCGGCTGCCCACGTTATGTTGGGCGCATCATCCGTAACGTCAATGTTGCGGCCGAGGCGCCGGTCTGGATGAAGGAGCGGCTGCGACGTTCCGGTATCCGCAGCATCGACCCGGTAGTGGATGTCACCAACTACGTCATGCTTGAACTGGGGCAACCCATGCACGCCTTCGACCGTGCTCAGGTTCAGGGCGGCATTGTTGTGCGTATGGCTAGCGAGGGAGAAAAACTGACTCTGCTGGATGGTCAGGAACTGACCCTCGGCACAGACAATCTGGTGATCGCTGACCACGGCAGGCCTTTGGCGTTGGCCGGCATAATGGGCGGTGAGGGCTCCGGTGTGTCCGGTCATACCCGGGATATTGTGCTGGAAAGTGCGTTCTTTGACCCGATTGCCCTGGCCGGTAAAGCCCGGGAACATGGGCTGCACACGGACTCCTCCCACCGCTTTGAGCGCGGTGTTGATTGGCGACTTCAGAGGGCGGCCACCGAGCGCGCCACAGCGCTGCTGCTTGCTATTGTTGGCGGCGAACCCGGCGAAGTGATTGAAGTGGTCAATGAGCAGCATCTACCCAAACAGACGACTGTTCATCTGCGGGAAGAGAGGGTGAGCACGGTGCTTGGTCTGGTGATCGACCGTACCACCATTGAAGAGATCCTGGCTCGACTGGGCCTCAGGGTTGTGCATCTTTACCGCGACGGCTGGAAGGTGGAAGTTCCCAGCTTCCGGTTTGATATTGCCCTGGAGGTGGATCTGATCGAGGAAATCGGGCGGATCTATGGTTACAACCGCATGCCGGTCACCGAGCCTGAAGGGCGCCTGCGTCTGCGCGCCGAACCGGAATCCCACCGGCCACTGGATCGGGTGCGGGATCATCTGGTGGCCCTGGGCTACCAGGAGGCTATCACCTACAGCTTTGTGGCGCCGGAACGTCAAAACCAGATCACGCCGGAGGCGGAGAGCATCGAGCTGGCCAATCCAATTTCAGCGGATATGGCAGTGATGCGGACCAGTCTCTGGCCGGGGTTACTGGAAACGCTGGCACACAACCAGAAGCGCCAGCAGAATCGCGTCCGGCTTTTTGAAACCGGGCTGCGATTCGAACGCAATGGCCAGTCAATCGAACAGGAGAGCATGCTGAGTGGCCTGCTCAGCGGGCCTGTTGCCAGTGAGAACTGGGTCAATGGCAACCGGGAAGTGGACTTCTATGATGCCAAAGGGGATCTGGAATCGCTTGGCGCCATGCTTGGCCAAGACCTGCGTTTAGCAGCAGAACGTCACCCAGCACTGCATCCGGGGCAATCAGCCAGGGTCTATGTGGGGGAGCAGCCCGTAGGCTGGATTGGCGCCCTGCATCCGAAGATCCAGAAATCACTGGATCTGAATGGCAACGTTTGTCTGTATGAACTAAGCTTGGACACAGTTCTCAACGGGCATGTCCCTCATTTCAAAGCTTTTTCAAAATTTCCTGAAGTTCGCCGTGATTTGGCTATGCTTGTGGCGGAAGAAACGGAATGGGCGGCGGTTGAGAATGTGGCGCGGGAAGCAGCCGGCGAGCTGCTGACCGGGCTCAGGGTGTTCGACGTTTATCAGGGCGAGCATGTGAAGGAGGGCTGCAGAAGCTTGGCGTTAAGTCTGTTCTGGCAGCACTCTGAACGTACCCTGGGTGACGCCGAAGTGCAGCGATTGCTGGACGGCGTTACCGACGCATTGAGCACAAGGCTGGGAGCGCAGTTGAGGAGTTAGCGAATGGCAGCACTGACCAAGGCAGACATGGCGGAAAGGCTCTATGAAGAGCTGGGGCTGAATAAACGTGAAGCCAAGGAAATGGTGGAGGCGTTCTTCGGTGAGATCAGCGAATCATTGGGCCATAATGAGCAGGTCAAGCTCAGTGGTTTTGGCAATTTTGATCTGCGGGATAAACGCCAGCGTCCGGGGCGCAACCCCAAGACGGGAGAAGAAATCCCGATCAGCGCGCGGCGTGTCGTGACTTTCCGGCCCGGCCAGAAGCTCAAGCAGAAAGTAGAAGCTTATGCTGGAACCCAGCCACAATAACGAACTACCGGCCATTCCGGGTAAGCGCTACTTCACCATCGGTGAAGTGGCGGAGCTGTGCTATGTAAAGCCGCACGTGCTGCGTTACTGGGAGCAGGAGTTCCCGCAACTTAATCCGGTTAAGCGCCGGGGTAACCGGCGATATTACCAGCGTGCGGATGTGTTGCTTATCCGCCAGATAAGAAGCCTTCTTTACGATCAGGGGTTCACGATCGGTGGCGCCAAGCAGAAGCTGAGCAGCGAAGACACCAAGGAAGAGGATACCCAGTACAAGCAGTTGATCCGCCAGATGATCACTGAGCTGGAAGACGTTCTGGATGTTCTCAATACCTGAAGGCTTTGCCTGCCTTGAATCAATCCAGGGGCGCCCTTAAAATGATTCATAAATAATGAATCATATGGTAACCCATGGAACGTTTGCTTCTGATCGCTAACAGTGCTCTCGCTATCAGCCTTCTTGTTATCGGCATCTGTGTTCTGGTTGCGTATCCCTTTGCAGACTACATCAATATGGCAGGCCAGATTGCTGCCCATATAACCATGCTCATCTGTGCGCTGGGTGTTAAAGTCTCCTATATTACGCGCTTGGTGGCACTGAAAGAATTGGGGCGAGTTCTGAACTGACCCCTTCCATTTACAAGCCCCTTTCGTTATCATTTGCGCCGCTGTTCACATAGAACGCCTGGGTCCGGGGCGTGGCGCAGCTTGGTAGCGCGCTGCTCTGGGGGAGCAGAGGCCGCAGGTTCAAATCCTGCCGCCCCGACCAATTCCTTTCGAGTTATTTCAGTGTCTTAACGCTGCCTCCTGTAGGTTCCAGCACATTTTCAGCACACTCAGGCCCTACGGCCTTGGCAATCTCGCGCTGATCTCCCTGCTGATCGATCCACTTTAAGTACACCGTGAGCGTCATCGTCACCGCTGGTGTTCAAGGCTCTTTATCCGTCCGTCCTGCAGAGTTCGAGTTGATGGTCTCCTCCTCAAGGTAAGATCGAACACCTTTCGGAGCGATATCGGGCCAACCCGGTATTTTTTCTAGTGATTTGAAAAATGGGAAGCTATTCTGTACAAGCATTGAATCTGCTCTCCCCAATCTTATGATGTCGCCCCTCCTTGTTTGTCCCATCTGTGGGTAATTTCGAGACTGACTTAGTGCACTGATTGAGCATCTGCAGCTCATCTATGTCACTGGTCCCCATCATTCTGTCTGAGCAGCTCTTGCCCATATCGTTCACCTTTGGCTAATCATTTGTTGCAAATGGGTATCATTAACCTTATTGTACGCATGTTAACGATTCGCGTTTGCGGAGGATAAGAAGTGGTAAATCCGTCAGTTGATAGCAAGCAGGTCACTGCCATTGTTCTGGTTATGGCGACAGCATTACTCAGCGCATGTGGCGGTGGCGGTTCGTCTTCAGGGTCTGGTGCAGGTGACAACCCTGACAATGACTCTTCTTCAATTTCAGGCATCGTCACGGATCCGCCTATAAGTGGGGCCGCCGTTTTCCTGCGCTCCAGTAATGGTGAGGCCCTGAGTACCGTCGAACGGACTGACCAGGACGGTGAGTTCACGCTCAGTTACGGCCGGGGCGCTGACCTGGCTGGCGCCACCGTGGAGGCGCGTGGTGGCACAGATACTGAAACAGGATTGGATTTTACCGGCATGACGCTTGCCGCTCCGCTGGAGGAAGGAGAGGCGCGGGTCGTCTCGCCACTGACCTCATTGGTCGTGGCCGGGTCGGAAGCAACCAATCTGGGAATTGAAGCTGCTCGCTCTGCAGTGGCGGACAGGCTGGGCCTTTCAGAAGGTCAGCTTAGAGCCAATCCCGCTGATGCGCCCGCTGTGCAGCGCGCCAGCCTCCTGGTGTCCCGCTCAGCTCTCGCAATCGGTGTCCAGGATGGCGGTATGGAGCGATTCGCACAGGCGTTACGGAAGAACGGTGACCCCGTCAGCGCCGTTGCCGCGCTGGAGAGTGACCAATCTCTGAGTGAGGCAGCGCGAGGCCGACTGGGAACCCTGAAACCAGAACTCGAGGCCATCAGTGATTTGGATGAATCAAGCTCTGAGGCCTTGCTTGAAGCCGCAAATCGTATAGCGGTCAGGAATGCCGTCTCGGACTTTCTCTCGGACCGTCTGTCTGTCGGCGGTGACAGTGAGACCCAGAGCAATGTCACCGCTTTTGCGGATGCGGTCTGGAAAGCCAACGAGCGTCGCGGCATTGCCTCTCGCAGTTCCCAAATTGCAAACGTTGTCCGATACGCTCTCGGTGGTTACGGGATCAGTGCCGCGGATTTCTCCGACAGCGACTTCAGCGTACCGGCGGGCCTTGCGGATGATTCACTCGTTGCCCAGCTGGCAGGTGTTGAGGTTCTGGATCCGGATGTACCCCTTGCCGAGGGAGAAGAGCTCGGAAGTGACAATACGGCACGGCTGGAGTACTTGCTGAGCTCTCGCGAGTCCCCGCTTTATCAGGCGGAACGGCTCTTTGATGACGTCGTGGACGACGGCGTACTGGACCCGGTTTTCGGCGACATCGCCCAGGGGGTTGCGCGTGCCGGACTGTTCGATCGCGCTGAGACGGTGGTTGATACGCGCATTTTCCAGGCCGAGGAACGTGCACGAACTTTCCGCCGTCTCGGAGCTGCCGTCGCTGAGTTTGATCGCACCGAACAGGCTGAAGCATTTTTCGATGCCGGTCTGGACGAGTATCAAGCGATCATCGATTCCATTGGGATCAAGAACCTTCGGGAGCAGGATGCGGAATTCTATCAGGGGATGTCCCGCCGCCTGAGGGAAGCAGGGCTCAGTGAGCGTGTTGATGATGCCCTGGAACCCGTCGAGCGTTTCATTGAGGTCAATGCCGGAAAGCCGTTCAGCGCCGCGTATGCTCGAATCGCCATTGCTTTGCAGGAGGGGGCTGAAGAAGCGGTTGAAGAGGCGGAGGCAGCTGGACTTACGCCTGGTGCGGTCAATGAGGCGCTGTCCGCAGTGAATCTATTCTACGAGGCCGCCAAAGGGCAGGGCGAGCAAGGGATCCCCGATGGTAAGTTCCTGTTGCGAGCGCTTTACATCTCCGAGGCGGCACAACTTTATGCACGTCTTGATGCCCGCGCGCAGGGCCTGGACGCCATAAAAGCGTACGAGGATCTGATCACAGCGGGTGATACAAATCGCGCAAGCACCTACGTCCGCTATGTCGCTTCGGCCTACGGACAGTTTGGTGAAATCCAACGTTTCCAGGATTTTCTTACCAATGTAATCGAGCCTATTGATGCCGACGATGCAGAACAGGGCCGTACTCAACTTGCCATATTCCAAGCAATAGAGGACGCACGTAGTGGGCAGGTCGCGGAAGGCGTTGAGCGGGTCAAATCCCAACATAATGAGGTTCTCGATCAAATAGAGAGTCTGACTTACCGGGGCGAGGGATCCCGCGATGTGGGTCTGCGATTCCTGGCCCGGCAGCTCTTTGACCGCGGGCTGGAATCCGAAGCCCTTGAGGTGGCAGACGCCGCTTGGGAACTGGCGAGTTCTGAAGAACTGGCAGCGGATGACAGCATTGGTATCAACGAATATGTCAGCGATGGCTGCCGCAAGGTCGCCCGTCTTTACGAGTGGCTTGACGCACCGGAGCAGGCCCGTAGTCGCATGCAGCAGTGTTGGAAACTGGCGCGGGATCGAGCTTCCGGCTCAGGCGATCGGGCAACGGCCGCCCAATTGAGCGCGTTCGGCTATCTATGGGTGGGCCTGGATGATCAGATCGATCCGGTTGTGGATACACTCTACTCAGAGGCAAGCGGTCTTTCTGATCCCGGGGAACGTCATAGCAAGCTTATGACTGTCGCCAAGCTGAGGGCGGAGGCAGGCGATACGGTTCGCGCCAACCAGGTTCTTGATGAGTCCGTGGATCTGCTGTCCCAGATCGGCACAACTGGGAGCTCGGAAGATGCCATCAAGGCAGCCCTGACTGACGCAGCCAGCACCGCTGAGCGTTATATACTGGCCGCCAACGAGGGGCGCAGGGGCATAGCGGAAAACGGGTCACTGGCTCCGGAGCAACGCTCGGCCATTACCCGTGCCCGGAATAGTGCTGAAGCCGTGATTACCGGAGGTGAGGACGTACCGGGCTCTGGGTCCTGGGAAGGGTACCTGGCTCTGAGCGATGCCCTGGCATCGCCATCTGATCGAGCAACGCGAGACGCCACAGCGGTGGATTGCCTCGCGGATGCAAGAGCCTTTGAGCAGGCGAAGGAGCTCGCCCGCTCCGCGATGGATCGTCCGGAACGTGAGCGTCGCCTTCAGGCCATCGCGGAGAGTTACACCAGCCGCGATGACTATCCGGGCACTGACCTGGCGACCTATGACTACGACGGCGACGGTAGCCCTGACTTCTTTTCACCCGCGAGCAGCCAGGCCGAACGCAGTGAATCCCCCCTCATGCTGGACTCCGATATCGATGGGGATGGTGTACCGGCGACGAGTGACAGGACCCCCTACTGTGCGGAATGCGGGGGGGCCTGATTCCGTTGAGACGATTCGCTGTACCAATGATGGTGCTCATTGCAGCAACCTCATTGGAGACTGCCCAAGCCGACGAGGATCTGGGAGAACTGGAGATTCTCCAGATCCTCGGTGATCGCTATGAGCCAATCGGTACGGACGCCGTAGGGCAATACGAGCTCAACCGTCGCGACATCGAGGAGTACGGGTCCGCAACCGGTGATTTCACAAGCTTGCTGGAACAGGTGCCCAATGTTCAGTTCAGTGAGGATCGTCGGGATCCTGATGATCTGTTCGATCTACGTCCGGACTCGGTTTCAATCTCCGGGGGGCGTTTTTACGAGAACAACTTTCGGGTCGATGGACTGTCCAATAACAGTCGGCTTGACCCTGCCGGCAGCAATCCGAACCAACTTGATGATGTGCCCGGGCATGAGCAGTCCCTTTTCATTGACAGTTCTCTGATCAAGTCGATTGATGTGTACGACAGCAATGTTCCGGCTGAATTCGGACGTTTCACCGGAGGCGTGGTGGATGTTGAAACCCGCCGCGCCGGGTCGGAGCCCGAGACACGGATCCAACACAGTCAGACAAGCGATGCATGGGTGGATTATCGGGTATTCGTTCCTGAGCCGGACGATGATGCCGTTCCCCAGGAACCGCCGGAGCCAAAGGACTTCAGTCGCCAGCGGAGCACGATCTCTCACGAACGTCCGCTCGGAGAGGATTCCAGCATGGTGCTCAGTGCGGCCCGATCGCGCTCGACCACGCCCGAACTGACACTGGGGGAGAGTCGTCCACAGCGGCAGCGCAATCTCAATGTCATGGGGAAATTTTCGACCGCCTGGAGTGATGACACCCTGATCGACGTACAGGCTCGTCATGCACCGTACCGGAACGAGCTCTTCATCACCAACGCCAAGGACAGCGACTTCACCATCACAGGAGGAGGAACAAGTTCCAGGCTTTCGGTTGATCATGAAACGCCTTCAGGGACAGACGTCGATGCCCGCTTGTCAGTCAGCCATTCCGAAAACAGTCGGGAAGCGCCAACGGACTTTTTCAACTGGGCACGAACCCGCAGCAGGGACTGGGGCAATCTCGGGGGCACCTCGACAAGCAACCAGGGCGGTTTCGGGAATCTGGACAAGGAGCAGACCGGACTGAGGACATCTCTCAACGTGGAACCGAATCCCGTGAGTGCTCTGAGAAAGGATTGGGCCCTTCAGTATGGCGCCCAGGCTGACTTCTCGCGGCTGAACTTTGTCCGGCCCGAAACACTGTTCGTGTACCAGGATGCCCGCGTGAATCCGGACATTGAGTGCCGTGGTCGTGAGGTCGACTGCGTGGATGGGGAACAATACTTCCGCCAGCGCACGCGCTATCCGGCGGATGATGTGACAGTCAGTCTGCAGGAATACGCCCTTTATTCCGAGGCCACAACGGACTTTGACCGTCTGCGCTTAACGCTGGGTCTGCGCTATGACTACAACGATTTCCTGAAAAACCACGATGTCGCCTGGCGCACGAGAGGGCGCTACGATCTCTTCGGCACAGACCAAACCGTGCTCACTGCCGGTTTCAACCGCTATTACAGCGGTGCCCTTATGACCTACAAGCTGCGGGAGGCCCGGGAGCCATTCGTGCGGGAGTTCCGTGGCGCTACCCAGAATGTGGTCAATGACTGGGAGTCCGACACCGGGCAGGGCAGTGTCCGCTTTGAGTCCAGGGAACTGGATACCCCGTTCAGCGACGAGGTGGTACTCGGCCTGCGCCAGCGTCTGCTCGGTGGCGTTGGATCGCTTCAGTACACCCGGCGGGACAACCAGGATGAGTTATCCCAGGAGACCGGGGAAACCCAACAGGACGGAACGCAACCGAGATTCCTGACCAACAAGGGCGAGAGCCAGTATGAAAGCATCGCCCTGTCATGGCGTCGCCAATGGGAGAGGGCATCGCTCGGACTGAGCACCACATGGTCGGAGTCGGAGTCCAGCAACGCGACCTTTGACGACAGTGTGGAAGAGGCGGGGCAGAACGAGTTCGTCCTGTTTCGGGGAGAACGGGTCCGGGAGGCCCGGCTCGATGTGCTGCGTGAGGACTTCAACCGTCCGTTCGTGCTTAACCTTTCCGCGGCCTATCGCTTCAGCCCTTCGCTGAACATGAGCCTGTCCAGCCGTTACCGGGGGGCATTCACCAACATTGTTGACAGTGGCGACCGGGAGACCGTGATCACGGAGCAGGGCGAGGAGCAGCTTCCCGTCTTTGTTGAGGAAACGCGCCCATCGACCTTCATCTCCGACCTGCGAATGGATTTCTCCCAGGATATTTCAGAGCACTTTAACCTCCAGATCGAGCTGGAAGTCTCCAATGTCTTCAACAGCCGCACCCACACAGTGGGAGAGAAGCAGGGCGGTATCGAGATTGGAAGACGGTACTGGCTCGGTGGAACCCTGACTTTCTGATCCGGTTGAATGCGTCAAACCATGAAGATCCCCGGCTGGTTATTCAGAGGCGCAGCATGGAGTGGCATGGGCGCCTTGCTCATGTGGCTCACGTTTTCCCTTTTCCCCCACCTTGAGGCAGGCAGGGCGCTGGAAACTGTCTGGAGTAACCTTTCCGCCCCAGCAGACTTTCCTCTTGGAAAGGGGATGCCCGCAGAGGTATGCCTGAGTCTGCCTGAGGATGCAGATGCTGAAGAACTTCGACGCGTCTACAGCCAGCCAAAGGCGTGCTGGCCTGAACCGTACCTGGCCGACGATGTGGTTCACAAGGAACTCGGCCTTCTTCCAGAGATGACCTATCCCGAAGACAATCCATGGAGCGAGGCCAAAGAGGAACTGGGGAAACATCTGTTTTTTGATCCGCGCCTTTCAGGCTCAGAGCAGATCGCGTGCGCGAATTGCCATGATCCCGATCTTGGGTGGGGAGATGGGCGCGAGAGCTCGTTCGGGCATGACCGCCAACGCGGCGACCGCAACGCCCAGACGCTGATCAATGCGGGTTACCACGAACACGTTCTCTGGGACGGGGCAGCCGAGTCGCTGGAGGACCAATCGTTGATTGCGGTTGCCAGTGAGATCGAGATGAACGCAGCGCCTGGAAAAGCGGCGGACAGACTGCAGCGCCTGGAGGGCTACCGGGAGCGGTTCAAGGCGGTTTTCGGCGATGCCCAGGTCACAAAGCAGGAAATGGCGAAGGCGCTGGCGACGTTTGTGCGCACAGTCACAAGCCGAGAAAGTGACTTTGATCGTTTCCTGAAGGGGGATTCCGACCAGCTCGATGAGGCCGAATTACGGGGGCTGCACAAGTTCAGAACCAAGGGCCGGTGTATGAACTGCCACTCCGGCCCCCTGCTGAGTGACGGCAAGTTCCACAATATCGGCCTTCACTTTTACGGGCGTCGCCGGGAAGACCTGGGGCGGTACAAGATCACGGGTGACCCGGAGGATGTGGGGGCATTCCGAACGCCCTCACTGCGGGACGTCACGCAGACCGGCCCCTGGATGCATAATGGGCTGTTCATGAGCCTGGATTCCGTCCTGAACATGTATTCCGCGGGTGGTGCACGACCGGAACCGAGAGAGGCCTTTGAGGATGATCCACTGTTTCCGGAAACATCTGAACTCCTCAAACCACTGGATTTGACGGAACGGGATAAGGACGACATCGAAGCCTTTCTTGGCGCGATTTCCAAACATCCTATACGGTTATCACCGCCGGAGCGCATTGATGAATAAAGCAAAAACGATTTAAACCAAGGACGTAAAAAGGTAGCAATCATGGAAAATCCTCGAATTTCCGCTTTTTTCTTTCTGGCATGATCTCTGGCGTGGTTGCGGTGGGTACCTACAGTGCTTTGGAGTATTGGACGGACACCTACACGCTGCAGCAGGCATCTGATAGCGTTAGGGAACCTCTGAAAAAGCCCCCGGATTTGCGACAATAGCGCCAGAGCCACCAATCGGGAAGGTCCTCACGCCATGAGCCAGATCAGCTTTGCCGAAGCCGAGTACCAGAACAAAAAGCGCAAGACCCGCCGCGAGAAGTTCCTGGAGCGCATGGATCAGCTGATCCCCTGGAAGAAGCTGGAGAACAAGGTCGCCCGCTACTATCCCAAGGGCGAAAACGGCCGCCGGCCATACCCACTGCAGGTGATGCTGCGCATCCACTGCATGCAGCTGTTCTACAACTCGAGTTTACGGCGATAGCAGAAAACGCAACTCATACGCGGGCGGACTTTCCTGCAATGGGTGGTACTGAAACTGGGTCAGGGTCAAACTTGAGATATCACTAAGTAGTAAGTGGTTAAGCTACTTGAGGCAGGTCACTTGTCCCGTCAAACGCTGCTTACAAACGAGTTACCTGGAGTGATTGATGACCGTGAAGCAAAAGTCGAGCACGCTACTCAGTGATCTGGCTGAAGCTGTTTTTCAGGTTTTCGATGTTGCATGTGCGGCCGTGGTTGTAGGAGGTCAAACGTCGCCTGTGCACTGCGCTGGTAATCAACAGATGGGGCAGCGCCTTGTGCAACTCTCTGTCGTCCAATGTGCGTTAGCAGATGGACTACCCAGTTCAGACGAGCCGCCTGACGATGGCACGATGGACGAAGCCTCCGTGGTTGGTGTGGAGCCTTTGGGCGTCCTACCGGATGAGGCGGCCACCGTTATCGTGTTTGTCATGCGGCACTCCGCCGATATTGATGGCGCGGTCACGCTTGTTCAAACACTTGCCAATGAGACGGCTACCCAGTTAATTCTCCTCAGACAGGCACCGTTTATAGCATCGGCGCTGTCTGAGGTGGAATGCGGCGTAACCATTGCCAACCCCAACCTCAAGGGCAGCCCGCTGATCTATGTTAATGACGCCTTCGCGCGAATGACCGGTTATACCCGCGCCGAAACCCTGGGACGCAACTGCCGGTTTCTCCAGGGGCATTTACGGGACCAGCCTGGCATCCAAACGATCCGGAACGCGCTGGCTCGCGGGGTTGAGTGCACCACCGTGCTAACCAATATCCGCCGCAACGGCGAGGCGTTCCAGAACAGACTCCGCTTGCGGCCCATTCGCGCCACCGATGGCTCGATTTCCCATATCATCGGTATACAGGAGGACGTAACCAAGGAGCAGGCCGCTCTTGAGTCGTTGGATTTGCAAAAGCGCCGCCATGAAAACCTGATCGAGACCGGGGATAGCTATATCTGGCATATGAATGCGGATGGAGAGCTTCAGGGTGTTGATCCGGCGTGGTTGGTGCTCGCCGGAGTACCTTCATCGGGCGATACGCCGGATTGGGCCACCATACGCAGCGCTCTGGAGCCTGAGGCAGCCGAAACGTTTCGCCGTCGTTGGGTTGAGGCGCTGCAGACCACCCAACCGTTTGACGTGATCTATCAACTTCCCGCCGGAAGCGAATCGCCAAGGTGGTTTCAGGATCGGATCACGCCTGTCCTTGACGATGATGGCCATCTTCTGGAGTGGTTTGGCGTGTCTCAGGAGATAACCGCCATCAAGAGCGCAGAACAGGACCTGAATCGCATCATCCAGGCCGCCCCAACCGGCATGCTCGTGGTTGATCGAGACGGCGTAATCCAGCTCGCTAATGCCGAGGCCGGCCGGCTATTCGGGTATGTCACGGAAACACTGAGTGGGATGGCTGTTGAAACTCTTATTCCCGAGCGTTTAAGGCAAAAGCATGCGCAGTTGCGAGCCGCATTCTCCGCTACGCCTTCGGTTCGGCAAATGGGAGTCAATCGCGAAGTCAGGGGCCTTCGCCAGGACGGCACCGAGTTCGATGCAGAAATCGGATTGAGCTGGTTTGGTGAGGAGGATCTGCGAGTGGTCGCTGCGATCAATGACAACACCGAACTTAATAACGCCCGCAAAGCACTCGAAAAGGCCGCTTATTACGACCGTCTGACTGGCCTTCTATCGCGTGAAGGGTTTGCTTGGGAACTGGAGGAGCTTCGTACCGGTGGAAGCCTGCACCCAGCCAGTCTGATCGTGTCGATCGATATTTCGGGACTGCGGGAAATCAATAACGCTCAGGGTTATGAGATCGGGGATCGCGTGTTGCAGGAAGCGGCACGGCGCCTGGCAGCGGAGGTAGGACCTGCTAGCCTCGCAGGACACCCGGGTGGGGGCGAGTTTATGGCTTTATTGCCTGTTGACAGACAGCACACGCCCGCGCTTTGGCGCCAGCGGCTGGAAGCGGTTTTTGATCGATCTTTCGAAATTGATGGGTTTGAGCTCTTTATCGATGTGTCATTCGGCTATGTGCGTATTGGCGCATCGGGACGCGACGACCATGCTTTGATGAATGATGCGGAACTGGCATTACGGCAAAGTCAACAGAATCTGTCAGTGACCTGGACGCAGTACACCAAGTCCCTTGAGCGTCAAGCCCGAGCAATGGTTTCCACCACCCGTGAACTCCGTCAGGCGCTTGAGCGGGATGAGCTCGTGCTTTATTACCAGCCGAAAGTTGATCTGGCCAGCGGTGATACCGTCTCGGCGGAAGGGTTGCTGCGGTGGCAGCACCCCGAGAAAGGGCTGGTACCACCGGGGGACTTTATTCCACTGGCGGAACAGAGTCAGCTTATTGGTCCAATCGGCGAGTGGGTCGTACGCAGAGCCTGCAGTGATCTGAAGGCATGGCGGGCAGCGGGTCTTGATTGCAAGCCGGTGTCGGTTAATTTGTCACTGGTCCAGTTCAAGCTTGGTTCTGTGCCGGACATCGTGCAGAAAGCGCTGGCCGACTTCGAAATTGACCCGAGCCAGCTTACGCTGGAGATTACGGAGAGCATCTTTGAACTGCGCAATCATGCCCTAAGAGCTGATCTGCACGCGCTGAGTACCATTGGCGTGAAACTGTCATTGGATGACTTTGGTACTGGCTTTTCGTCACTGGGCTACCTGAAGGACTACCCCTTCAACGAAATCAAGATTGATAAGAGCTTTGTCTGGCAGCTGGACAGCGGCACCTATGGTCGAGCAATTGTTAAAGCGGTGGCTGCCGTTGCGTCCGAGATTGATGCCCAGGTTGTTGCTGAAGGGGTCGAATCTGCGGATCACGTCGAGGCGTTACAGGAACTGGGGTGCACTTTGGGCCAAGGATTTTATTACAACCGACCGTTACCGGAGCCGCAATGGCGCCAGCTTCTGAGCGCGTAACAAAGGCTTGCTAAAGGGGTGAACCGCAAATCCTGATCTAGAGTTGACTAGCTCTGGCAGTCGCTTACGGCAGCGGAGCTAATGCGCAGTGTATGATTCCGGTATGACCGGTTGGGCGAGCTGTCATGTGCGGCCGTTTTGATCTCCACACACCAATGCCCTGGGTCGCTGAGGCCTATTTTGGCGGTGGCCGCCCGCTGGAGCTGGTAGCAGGGCGGTACAATATCGCTCCGGGAACCCTGATCAGCACGGTTCGGCAGGGGGAAGAGCAAACAGAATTCGCTTTGATGAAATGGGGCTTTCGGCCGAGCTGGGCCGGTGAGGACGCTCCGAGGCCCATCAACGCTCGGGCGGAAAAAGTGGCCACGAGCCGTTTTTTTAGCCACGCCTTCCAGCACAAACGCTGCCTCATCCCCGCTGATGGCTGGTTCGAGTGGCTGGCCATCGAAAGCGGTAAGCAACCGTACTACATCACTGACTCCTCACTTGGCGCCAGCGAGGTTCTATTCTTTGCCGGGATATACTAAGGAAGTTTGAAGTAGGGTTTTCGGTGGCGATTCTGACCGAGCCAGCTGCGCCGAAACTGCGCCCTATCCATGACCGCCAGCCCGTGGTTCTGGATCCGGAATCCCGATACGACTGGATGAATCCTGAGCTTGTGGAACGGGCGGAGATCAAGCGGGTGACGCGACGCCTTGACCCAGATCGACTCGCAAGCTGGCCGGTCACCGCGAGGATGAACAGGCCGGATTATAATGATTTATCCATCATCGAGCCGATAGGTGGTGGGGCAGAAGCTTGAGCGCCTCAGAACGATTAGTGGCAAGTCTCCGGTATTCCTGACAGGTGAGAGCTGCACGCCCCTCCCTGGCAGCTCAAGCCGTGATAATTCAGTTCATTGATTGGTCTGTTTCGGCTTGCTCCAAACCGTTCCTATGTGTAATTTCAAGTGCACGTCTCGATGCAGCAGTAAAAATCCGTTCACTCAACAGGGAGATCGTCAGGAATGCCGTCACTCCAGGACCAATTGCTGAAACAGGGACTGGCCGATGAGAAACAGGCCAAGGCTGTTAAAAACGAAAAGAAACAGCAGCAGAAGCAGCGCAAGCAGCAGCCCAAGGGAACGCAATCGGTCAACGAAACCCGTGAGCGGGCCCGGCAGGCACGGGAAAAGCAGGCTGCCAGGGATCGGGAACTGAACCGCCAGCGCGAGGAGGAAGCGCATCGACGGGCGGTTCAGGCGCAGATCCGCGAGCTGGTGGAATCCAACTGTTTGAGCCGCAAAGAAGGTGAAACCCCTTACCAGTTCGTGCATAACAGCAAGGTCAAGAAGCTGTATGTGGACGAACAGACCGTGGATGCCCTGGCTCGGGGGCAGTTAGCGGTCGTCTGTCTTGAAAGCGCCTACGAGGTGGTCCCGGAAGGCATCGCCCGCAAGATCCAGGAGCGTGACGAGTCAGTGGTCGTTGTTCTCCATGAGCGTTCTAAAGCTAAAGAGGACGATGACGAGGAAGATCCGTATGCGGGGTTCGAGATCCCCGATGACCTGATGTGGTAGGTCGTTGCCCTAAGTCATTAGCAGCCAGCCAGAGCCCTGTAGCTTTCCAGGTACTCCGCCGCCTGGTCCTCCAGCGGCATTGATTGCCAGGCTATTGATTGAATACGCCACGCTTCCCCAAGACTCTCGACTTCCAGGCCCACGGCCGCTAGGGCCGTCGTGTCGCCTTCCAGGTATTGTGCGGCAGCTTGATAAACGGTTTCAGCGCCATGTGTATCGATCGCTTGTTCCACCTGCATCGTCATCTCTTCCCCTTTACGGCCTATTGCTAGAGTATCAGCGCCATCACCAAACACAAAAAGTCGCTGAGGAGTCAGAAGCTTGAGCGTCTCAGAACACACTCGTGCGAGGCTAGGGGTCAACCAATCGGGTGCACGAGCTCCCTATGGTGGTGCAGCATTGCGGTTCCAGCAGGGGGCTTACCCTTTGTTAAACCCGTTGTGGGGCTCCCGGGGGCGGAACGATGATTGCATTGCTCTGTGAAATCATCACCGGAGCAGTACCATGGATAAAAGCTGGCTCATTGATCGCAAAGTGGTCTCGATCATTAAGGCAATGCGGGGGCATATCCGTTCGGAGTTCGGTGAATCGGTATCGTTAACCAACGATCAGCTGTTTGTTCAGCTCAAAGGTTACGCCGATGCCTCCCGAAGCCAGCAATTGAAGAGCCTGCTTGAGCAGCTTGAGACGATGATACAGCCACCTGAACCCGAGCCGGCGCAAGAAACACCGCATAAGATCTATCGCGGTCGGGTTGTTGCAGAAACGGCACCGGCGGCTGATGATCGCGAATACGAGGGCGAGAAGGCACACCGCTTCAAAAGCGTTCGCATTTACAGAGGTCAGCGCGTTTCGCCTTGAGCTGCTATTCAGAAGGGGCTAAGGTCAGAGCATCAGTTATCTATCCCATGCCAACAAAAGGATACCGTGTGATGACCTCAGGAAAAGCGCCAGTAGTCCTGCTCGACGGCGGCATGGGCCAGGAGCTTCGGCGGCGTAGCAGCCAGCCCGCTTCGCCCCTGTGGTCGGCTCAGGTCATGCTTGATGAACCGAATCTGGTAGTGGACGCCCATCGCGACTTCATTGATGCCGGTGCCCGCGTCATCACGCTCAACACCTACAGCGCAACGCCAACCCGTTTGGCTCGCGATGGCGAGCCAGGTCTGTTCGAGCCGCTGCACAGCGCCGCTTTCAAGGCAGCACGTAAAGCGTGCGACGAAAGCGGTCAGTCTGTGCGGATTGCTGGCTGCCTGCCGCCGTTGGTGGCGAGTTATCGCCCTGAGGTTGCCCACAATGAGGCTGCCTGTCTCCGTGAGTATCGCCAGATGGTGGCGGAACAGAAAGCGGGTGGTGTGGATCTTTTTCTCTGCGAGACCATGTCCATTGCTCACGAGGCGCGCGCGGCCACAAGTGCGGCGGTGGAAAGCGGTTTGCCGGTGTGGACGGCGTTCACCGTGGATGACGGCGATGGTGAACGACTGCGCTCCGGTGAGTCATTGGCGGAGGCGGCCCAGGGGGTGGTGGTAGCCGGCGCTGATGCAGTGCTGGTTAACTGCGCCGTGCCGGAAGCGCTGACCACTGCAATGGACGTGCTTGCTGAACTGGGCGTGCCTTTTGGCGGTTACGCCAACGCCTTCACCTCTGTGGCTGCTTTGGAGCCGGGTGGCACTGTTGATGTGCTGGAAGCCCGCAAAGATCTGAACCCCGCAGCTTACGCCGACCACGTGCTTCAGTGGGTTGCCAAGGGCGCGACCATCATCGGCGGCTGCTGCGAAGTAGGCCCGGCTCATATTCAGGCTGTGGCGGAGCGCCTGACTGAAGCCGGCTACCCTCTGGCAGCCAGCAAATAGGACTGGATCAGCAGAATAAATTACTTTCAGAGGGGGACAGATGACGAATGCCCGTTACGGTGCCAAGTACTCTGATGGCTATGTTCAGCAGATCCTGGGGGCAGTCAAGAGCATTGCGATCGTGGGAGCCAGCGCTGAACCGAGCAAAGAAAGCAATCAGGTCATGCAGTTTCTGCTCGCTGCCGGATACGATGTGATACCGGTTAACCCGCGCCCGGATGTAACTGAAATCTGTGGGCTCAGGGTTCATCCTTCCCTGAAATCCATCGAACAGACCGTGGATATGGTGGAGGTGTTCCGGCCATCCGGTGAGCTGGTAGGTATTGCCCATGAAGCACAGGAAATCGGAGCGAAAGTGCTCTGGGCGCAGCTTGAAATCCATGATGAGGAAGCCGAGCGCATTGCTGAACAGGCTGGTATGAAAGTGGTGATGGACCGGTGTCCCAAGATTGAACTGGCTGAGCCCATCCTTTTACGTGAAACAAACAGTGAGGGCATTCTGCGCCTGACCCTGAATGATACCGAGCGGCGCAATGCCCTTTCCATGAACATGCTGAGCCTGCTGCGGACGGCTCTGGATGAGGCTGCAGAAGATGCTTCGGTGCGGGTCATTATTCTGGCTGCTAATGGACGAGCATTCAGTGCCGGTCACGACCTCAGGGAGATGACCCGGGCGCGGCAGGCACCGGATGGCGGCCGAGCCTTTTTCAAGGAAACGATGAGCGCTTGCTGTGGTGTTATGCAGGCAATCGTCAACAACCCCAAACCAGTGATCGCGGAGGTTGGTGGCGTTGCCACCGCTGCGGGCTGTCAGTTGGTTGCCAGCTGTGACCTGGCCTATGCCTCCCCTGGCGCCCGTTTTGCAACACCCGGTGTCACCATCGGCCTATTCTGTTCGACGCCGATGGTGGCCCTTTCCCGGAACGTTGGAAGCAAGGCGGCCATGGAAATGCTCCTTACGGGGGAGATGATGGGTGCCGAGCGAGCTGCAGAAATTGGCCTGCTTAATCGAGCGGTGCCGGAAGAACAACTCAGTGACTATACCCACGGGATTGCACAGACGATTGCCGCTAAATCCAGCATGACCCTGAGAACGGGTAAGGAAGCGTTTTACAAGCAGCGTGAAATGCCGCTTGCTGAGGCGTATGAATACGCCTCCAGCGTTATGGTCGACAATCTTCTCAAGCCTGACGCTGAAGAAGGCATCAACGCTTTTCTCGACAAGCGCACGCCTCAGTGGTCGGATGAATGAAACAGGTGGAAGAATGGGCTTGCAGGGCGCGGGTCGCATGGGTGATTGAGTGAGCGCGGAGGTTGGTGATACAGGGCGGGTCTGAGTTCGTATATCACGTTACATAAACCAAAATTGGCTCAGAAAGCCAAAAGGAACTGTATGAGTGATTCAAACGAAGTGCTGCAATCGCCGCTTTTCAGGGCTCTTGCCAACGTCACCTTTGATTCTGTGATGGTGACAGAGGCCTCAAGTGACCCCAAGGATTCCGTGGTTGTGTACGTTAACCAGGCGTTCACGGAACTGACCGGCTATTCGGCTGATGATGTTCTGGGCAAGACCCCGGGGCTTTTGCAGGGGCCGGAAACCGACAAAGCCGTGACGGACCGATTGGCTGATGACCTGACCAACCACCGCACCTTCCACGGCAGTACTATCAATTACCGTAAAGATGGCTCGCCGTTCACCATCGAGTGGAAAGTGACGCCTGTGCTGGACGGCACCGAGGTAACCCATTACATCGCCGTACAGCGAGCCGCAGAGTAATCGCGGCTGAGCCGGGGCAGGGTCTGGGAGGCCACTCCCACCGTCCCGGAGCCCATCCATCCACTCGTGAACTAGTCTGCCATGCCCGATGAGGGTTGTGTCAGAATAGGTTCATGAAAGCGCGTCATTCCCCGCTGAAACCACTGCCCGAGCAGTATCACGCGCCCGCTCATGCCGCGTTATTGCTGGGCTGTGTTGGTGCATTATGGCTCTTCATGCTACAGGCGCGTGTGTTGTCGACCAGCCTTTTCAGCCCCGTTGAGGACCGGGTTCCCGAGTTTCTGGACTGGTACTACAGCCTCCGTGGTGAATACACCCGCCTGGGATGCTGGGCGCTGGAAGCACTGGGCTTTGAAGTGCGGGATGATCTGGCGCAACGGCTGGAGGAACTCAACGGCACGCAGCGGGTCATGATCCGCAGAACTCTGACGCCATTGGATACCATCAAAAAGACCGCCACGGGACGTGGCGGCCAAACGGAGCGCGGATGAAGCGTTTGGGCTCTTCGCTCAGAACCCGAGAGTAGCGGTGAACTGCAGCCGGTGCAGTTCGCCGCTGCTGCCGTTTTCCATTTCTTTATCACCCCAGATGACCTCGCCACCGAGATCCAGATTGGAGATCGGCGAATAGATGAGGTTGGCATGGGCGCTGCTCGCACTCTTCATTACATTGCCCATTTCATCATCGTTATCCGAGGAAACATGGGATACGGTGAAATTGGAGCGCCATTGAGATGTCCATACTTGGCGATATGATACGTAACCACCCATTTGGTTAATGAGCTCTACGTCACCGTTACTATCGATATAACCCGGATCAAAAGCGCTAAGCGCGATGTAACGGCCCAGGTTGCCGCCGTTCAGCTGAGCCCTGATATCGCTGCCTTCGTCCCCGACCGGCATTTTGGCGGAAAGTGACACGCCGTACCCGTAGGCTTTTTCGCGGGAATCTTGGTTTGAGTCGAAATCACCCTCGTAGGACACTTCGCGTCCCAGCACCGCGACACTCGCGTGACCGGAGTCCATGGGCACGTTATAACGAGCAACGAGATCCGGCATACTGCCGTTGTCGAAGTTCGTCGCATTGCCTGTATACAGGTCATCCTGCAGGTTTGACTGCGGATTCTCGATTGCGAAATCCCAGTTACCAGGGCTGTAACGGATCTGAGCCTGACGGTTAAAGATGGTGCCAACCGGGCCAACAAAGTCGAGGTTCTCTGGCAGTACACTCACATCATGGAAGGTGGACCAGGTCTGACCAATAGTGAAGTTCTGGAACGTCATGAAGGCGTGACGAAGGCGAGGATCATAACTGTTTGCGACGTTTTCATTGCCGCCTTGTCCTCGGAAATCCATTTCGATGTAAGTGCCGACTTCTCCGATGTCCGTATCTGTGGTCGTCTTGAAGAAGATCCGGCTCTGCTTAGCGTTTGTGTTGTAGTTTATGTTGCTGTTATCGCCACCTTCCCGGATTGCAAATGGAACCAGGAACTCTTGGGAAGCAGAAGAGTCCCCGTCTGTCATCCGTGTGAAATGCGAGTCCAGCTTGATGAAACCGCCCACATCAAGATTGGTATCCGCCAACGGCGAGTTTTCCAGCGCTGAAATCCGCTCCTCCAGGCTCTGGGCCTGAACGCCGCTGCTGGCGGCGCCGATGGCGATCGCGAGGGCAGTCACTGAGAGTTTTTTGTTCATTGTCATTTCTCCTCTATGCACAGCTTGAGCAAGGCTCGTTCCGGAACGACTACTGCCTTCCGTTACAGGTGAGCGTGCGTGGCGTAGGGAAGCGCCGCAATTAGACGTTGGTCGAACGCAGTTGATCTGTAGTTTGCTACTCGACGTAATCATCCCACACAGCCGTATTCAAGCAGGAACAATCCATGATCACACTGCATCACCTCAATAATTCGAGGTCCCAGCGCATTCTCTGGATGTTGGAGGAGCTGGGTATGGAATACCGTATCCAGCATCACCAACGGGATCCGAAAACCAGCCTGGCGCCGGAAAGCCTCAAGCAGGTTCACTCCCTGGGTAAATCGCCTGTCATCGAAGATGAGGGGCTGGTGGTTGCCGAATCCGGGGCCATTGTGGATTACCTGGCGCGTAAGGATCCGGAGCGGCGGTTGCTGATCGAGGAGGGCGACGAAGGCTTTCTGGACTGGACCTTCTGGATGCACTACTCAGAAGGCTCCCTTATGCCGCCGCTGGTCATGCGGTTGGTGTTTGAGAAGGTTCGCACAGGACCCATGCCCTTCTTCGCGCGCCCTGTGGCCAAAGGCATTGTCGACAAGACGCACAAAATGTTTCTGGGCCCGCTGATCACCTCGCATCTGGATTTTGTGGAGGATCATCTGGCACGCCATGACTGGTTGGTGAGCGAGCGCCTCACAGCAGCGGACATCCAGATGAGCTTTCCGCTGGAGGCGGTGGTTGCAGCCGGGCTGGCCAGCCCCCGTTATCCCAACATCGCCCGCTATGTGCAGCACTACCAGCAGCGGCCGGCCTATCGTCGGGCTCTGGACGTCGGTGGCGAGTATGCCTACGCCTCGTGAACCGGCTGCCCGCCCTGTTTCAGGTCTCTGGCCATGTACAGGGCGGCAATCACCCGGGCCTCGTTCATGTCCCCTCGCGCTACCAGCTCATCCAGCCGGGAGAGCTTCCAGGTGAAAACCTCCAGTGGCTCGGGTTCATCACCAGGAAGGTGTGACTCGGTCAGCCCCTCGGCGAGGATCACCCGGATGTGGTGGCCCATGTAACCCGGCGACAGGGTCATATCCTTGAGCCAGGCAAGCTCGTCAGCCCGGTACCCAGCTTCCTCCTGCAGTTCCCGGTTGGCGGTCTCACGCCAATCCTCGCGGTGTTCACAGCCACCCTTGGGCAGAGTGATGTGGTATTCCTCAGTGCCTGCGCCGTACTCAATAATCAGCACCACGGTGTCATCATCCAGCAGCGGCACGCACATGATACCCGCGATCGGCGGCGTGCGCAGGCGCTCAAACTGGCACTCGGTGCCGTTGGTAAAACGCAGATGGACTTCCTCGATGCCGAACAGACGGCTGCGCGCCACCAGCTGGGTGTCCAGTATTTCGGGCTTGTTTTCCATGGTCTCCGGGCCTGTTCTGTGAGACGGTAAGGCTTACAGTTTGGCTGGAATGACAGCGGGGCGCAAAACAATGGCCGCCACCCCCAACATACCCCAATGGCACCTGTTCAACGACCGTAATGCCCAGGCGCAGGTGCTTGCGGCGCATGTAGCCAGTGCTCTGCAGCGCGATTTGGCGCAGAAGGCATCAGCCACTCTGCTGGTCTCCGGTGGCCGATCGCCGGCCCGATTCTTTGAGCGCCTGGCCCGTTTTGACCTGGACTGGGAGCGGGTATGGATCATGCCCGTGGACGAAAGAGCCAGCGCGGTGCAACCGGACTCCCGGAATGAATGGCTGATCCGCCATCATCTGCTGACAGATCATGCCTGCTGCTCTCAGCTCGTACCATTGGATCGCCCCCTTGATGCGCCGGCCCTGAAAGCACGCGTCTCCTGGCCACCCACGCTAGCGGTATTGGGGATGGGGGAGGACGGACATGCTGCCTCATGGTTCCCCGGCGACCCTGCCTCGATGTTGGCACTGCAGGACGATGCTGCTCCGGCCGTTGTGGCTACGCATGCCAGTTCCGGACCGGTGGAGCGCCTGACCCTGAACTGGGCAGCGGTGGCTGAAGCCGGGCAGCGGGCGCTGCTGATCACGGGTGATGCCAAGCGTACGTTACTGGAACGGACTGAGGCGGACGGCGCGGATTGGCATCAATACCCCGTGGCCCGCCTGTTTTCAGCCCCTCTTACTGTGTTCTGGAGCCCCTGACTATGCACAGCGACTGCGGCAATCACCATCAGCGCGATCTGGAGCACTGGCTGCGCCGAGCCAGAGTGGTGCCGATCCTAACTCTGGATGAAGAGACGGACGCCGAGCCAGTGGCTGATGCCCTGGTCAGCGGTGGCGTACGGTGTCTTGAGGTAACGCTGCGGACTACTTCGGGGCTGGCGGCCCTTCGGCGTCTGCGCCGCCGGTTCCCGGAACTGGTTCTGGCTGCAGGCACGGTGCGTTCCATTGAGGATTACCATGGCGCCATTGATGCGGGTGCAGACTTTGCCGTTTCCCCGGGATCCTCCCCTTCCCTGCTGCAGTACGGCGTTACGGCCAGCATCCCGCTGCTTCCGGGCATCGCCACACCTACAGAGCTGCTGAACGGGTTTGACCTGGGCTACCGCGGGTTCAAGTTTTTCCCTGCCGTTGCCAGTGGTGGCCTTGCCATGGCGCGCTCGCTACTCGGCCCCTTTGCCGAGGCCTGGCTGGTACCTACCGGAGGCATTAAAGGCGAAGACGCGGCTGTCTGGTTGAAGGAGCCGAACGTGGCGGCGATAGGCGGCACCTGGCTGGTGCCGGAAGATCGGATTGCGGCCCGGGACTGGCCCGGGCTCGAAAAGCTTGCAGCGGAAACACTCAGATCTCTGGAGTGATCACCAGCTACCGATGTTCTCCATGGAGGCCCAGGGTTCCATCGGTTCCAGTGCATCGCCTTTCTGTAGCAGCTCAATGGAAATGCCGTCGGGCGAGCGCACGAAAGCCATATGGCCATCGCGGGGCGGGCGGTTGATGGTTACCCCGTTATCCTGCAGGTGGTGGCACAGCCCGTAGATGTCCTCCACCCGATAGGCAAGGTGACCGAAGTTGCGCCCGCCGGTGTATTCCTCTGGATCCCAGTTCCAGGTCAGCTCCAGCATGGGGGATTTATTGGCATGTGCGGATTCACGATCACCCGGGGCGCACAGGAAAACCAGGGTGAAGCGGCCCTTCTCGCTGTCACGGCGGCTGACCTCCTCCATGCCCAGAAGCTCGCAATAGAAGTGCAGGGACTCATCGAGGTCACTGACGCGGACCATGGTGTGAAGGTATTCCATGGGATGCCTCCTGTTGGAAGAGTGACGGTCGGGGTCAGTTGGAACCATCCCCGTTGGGATGGCAATTGTGGATGTAATGAGAGGCGTCAACAATGCCTCCGGTCTTGAGGTATTCCTGCACCTCCGGTGAGCAGTTGAGATAGAACAGCAGCAATTCCCTCTGTATGTCCTGATCCTGAACCCGGGAGGCGAAATGGATCATGTCGCGTATGGTGTCGTCGCTGTCCCAGGGGAATTGGCGTCGATAACGCAGCTCAAGCAGTTTGCTGAGGCGCTCCAGGTGATAGTCGCCGGTGTAGGTCAGATGGTCCCGCAACCGGAACCGCTGTTTCCCGGATTGCGGTCTGCCCCATTGCCAGAGAGATTTGAGCAGCACGCTGTATTGCCTCCCGATGCTTGCCGGCCCATCCAGTAAAGATCAACCAGCATTATGCCTTTGCCGCTGAGTGTCCAATACGCCCTGTAACGTCTATTTACAAACACTAGTTCATTTTTGGCAGTCGTGTGAGGGGAAGCACAGGATCGATGCAACGCATTGTGCGCTGAATCAAGGTTCAGAAGTGGTTGTTTCCGGCATCAGTGACTTGTGCATGACGGTGCGCATAAGGCTGACGCCGTTGCCTGCGACCACCTGCTCACGCCTGACCGTCTGGAAGCCAAGACGCAGGAATAACGGCAGGGATGCGTCGCTGGCCCGAGTCACCAGGGTGGCGACCCGGTTCTCCCGGGCAACTGTTTCCAGCTGAATAACGAGACTTTTCCCGACTCCGTGTCGCTGCCAGCCGTCATCCACATAAAGCATGTTGATCAGGGTAAGCGGGCAAAGCTGAGCAAAACCGATGGCGCTGCCATCCGCAAACGCCACTACTGTTACTCCCTGGCGCAGCTGGGCGTCGGCGCTGGCGGCATCTGCGGCCCATTGGGTCCAGGCATGGCGTTGTGTGGCGGAATAGAGACCATTATCCACAGCTGCGATGCTGCGTCGGTAAAGGCTCAGTAACGGAGCGCTGTCATCATGTGGCAGCAGATGCTGATAATGGATACCATCCGAGTGCATGGTCTCAGACTCCCGTCATTCAACGTATCAAAAGGCTGCTGTATTAAACACACTTTTACAAAGTTAGCCGGTACGATTATTGGTGAATCGTCAAAAAACCGGTGTAAAAAGATGTCATATACCGCCAGAAAATCGTTCACCCATGCGGCCATCCTGAGTCTTGGTCTGGTATTGGTCGGCTGCCAGGGAGGTGGCGGTTCCGATAACAGCCAGGAGGCAGCCTCGCTCGCGCCGGACAGTGCGCTGTTGAGCTGGGACGCGCCGAGTCAGCGGGAAAACGGTGAAACGCTCAAAGTGGGCAGCATCGATCATTACGTGGTCTCCTGGGGGCAGGATCCCGAGAACCTGAGTAATACGCGGGAAGTGGGCTGTGAAACCTGCGTGGATATGGAGTATCTGATTGAGGATTTACCGGAAGGAACCTGGCACTTCACGGTCCAGACCCGGGATACACAAGGCAATCTTAGCGGCAAAGCGGATCTGGCCAGCAAACAGATCTGATCCGCGTCAGGGCTGCAGGGGCAGATAAAGCCGGAACGTAGCGCCACGCCCAATGGTGCTGACCAGGTCCACAGTGCCACTGTGGCGCTCGGCCACCGTCTGCACAAAGGCCAGGCCCAGGCCCGCGCCATGGGTACCGGCAATCTCCTGGTCCTGCTGCCGGCGGAAGCGCTGGAATACCAGGGGCTGATTCTCCGGAGCAATACCCGGCCCCTGGTCCGCTACCGCCATCACGCCATAACCGCCCGCCTTTTCGACTGTTACTGCCACATCTGTGGACTCCGGGCTGTACTGCAGAGCGTTGGTCAGAAGGTTGATCACGGCCCGCTCCAGCAGTTCGGCATTGCCCATGAGCCACAGGTCCTCCACGCCGTCCAGCTGGATGCGGATGCCCTGGCTGCCGGCCTGCTGTTGCACTGCATCCACAGCGTTCTCGGCAATTGTGAGCAGTTCGCATTCGTAGAAGCGCTTTTCCGTCAGGTCCTCAGCGCGGGCAAGCTGCACGAATTCCTCTGCCAGCTCGTAGCTCCGGCGAGCCAGGCGGGCGATCTGTTGCAGAGTTTCCGGATCGGCATCGCGTTTCTCACGCTGCAGCTGGTCGAGCAGGGCGAGTTGCGATACAAGCGGCGAACGCATGTCATGGGAAATGAAATCAATGGCCTCACGGTACTGGCGCTGGCGTTCGCGCAGGTCCGTGATGTCTGAAAAGTTCGCGATCAGGCCTGGCTGGCGCCAGCGATTCTGGCGGAAAGGCGTTAGATGGAACAGCAGGGTGCGGTGCCCGAGTGGGATTTCCGCGGTGAGCGGCTTGCCTTCAGTCAGCACTGACAGAATCCGGCTGCGCCAGTCGCTCTTTCCTGCGCGCGGATCTGTTTCGAGTGCTGCACCGGCAAGCAGCCGCGCCAGTGGCATGCCAGCCAAGCTTTCGCGGGGGGTATTGAACCATCCAGCGATGCGGGCGTTAACGAATTCGATCACACCAACCGCGTCTGTCACGATCACGCCATCGGGCATGCGCTCAAAGCCCGTGCCGATGAAGCGGCGCATGCCGGCCAGATTGAGAGCTGCTGAATGCACTTGCTCGATTCGGCGTGACAGTCGCTCTCGGCTGGTTTCTATAGGGGGTTCCGCGGCACCGGTATGCAGGGGCAGTCGGTCGAGATACGAGCGCCGTTGCTCGTCTGCGCCACTTCCTGGCCAGACCAGTCCCAGTTCATGCCAGACGTCATTGCGATAAAAGCGGATACGGCTGGTGGTGGCCTCGTGTTGCCACTTGCCGGGTTGCTGAAGGTGGCTGGTGGTAGCCGGGGGCTGGCCGCGTATGGGCTGGCCCTGAGTGACCAGCCAGCCGTTACGGGCACCGAGCAGTTCCTGCAGGTGCTCCAGCAAGCGAGCTGGCGCCGTATCCGCCAGTTCGCGGGTGGGTACGTTGCGATCATGGCCCAGGGCGTCCAGTTGGCGGTTGAGAAAGTGGGTCATCAACGCCAAGCGTTCTGTCGTCCAGATCGGGAACGCCAGTACGGCCACCAGCGCCGGGGCTGAGGGAGGCATCCAGATCTGGATCCAGCGCATGGCCAGAGCGCTGAGCAGCAGGGGCAGGGCGGTCAGGGTAGCGCTCAACATGAGCGTGCGTGCCGGCCGCATGCGTGGGAAAGCCAGCGTGATCAGCAGAATAATCCCGATTCCGGTGCCGGCTACGGGCCAGAGCGAGCCCGGATGGATGAGCCGGTCCTGGGCAATCGCGGCATAGGCGTTGGCGTGGAACGCCACACCAGTGAGGGGCGTGCCGCTGCCGGAGACAGGCGTGGGCAGTACGTCGCCGAAACCGGCGGCGGTGTGACCAACAAAGAGAGCGCGGCCTGCGAGTTGGGAATCGGGGACGCGGCCTTCGAGCACATCAATGTAGGAAAAGCGTGGAATCGCGCCCGGTTGAGTGAAGGGTATGTGGACACGGTTACTGCGCACGTTCACATAGGGCGCTGCCTGCGCCATGGCCTCTGGTGCGGTACGCTGAATTCCGGTCTGCAGCGCCAGGGCATCCGCGAGGCTGGGCCAGGTGGCTTCTCCCATGCCCTGGCGTCGGAACAGGGTGCGCGCTATGCCATCATCATCCAACGCCGCATGCACATGACCGAGTGCCGCGGCAGCCCGGGTCAGCCGGGCGGTCGGGAGGAATTCCTGCAGAGGCATGTCGCTGTTTCCAGGGAAGATGTGGAGAGGTAGGACCACATCGCCATGGCGATTCATGGCTTCGGCGAGACGACGGTCGTCATGGCCGTTATCCGATGGCTCGGTGAACAGAATGTCCAGCGCAATGGCCCTGGCGCCCGCGTCGTCCAGCCGTTTGATCAGGCTCGCGTGGCGGTGGCGTGCCCATGGCCAGCGGCCCAGGGCTTCCAGACTTTTCTCGTCTATGGCGATGATCGCCAGTTCATCAGGGGGCGTGACCGGCATCAGACGGATCAAGGTGTCGTGCAGCCAGAAATCAAGCCGTTGGGTGACGGAGGTGCTGAGCAGCAGCACGAGCACCGCCAGCAGGGGCAGGGCCAGATGCCAGCGGGCCAGGCGTCTTGAGGGCAGCAGCTCGGCGGTTTCCATAATACGGGAAGTCCCTTCCGTTCAGGGGGTCATTCTACAGCGATTTCGCGCACTTCTCCCCAGTTACTGCGCATGGGCTCGCCAGCCAAGCCTTTGACGCGCACATGATAACGCTCTCCCGGCGTCAGGCGCAGCCGCACTTCATTGGCGCTGACCTCACGATCTTCGACGATCTGTTCGAAATCACTGTCCCTGGCCAGCTGCAGGCGATAGCCCTGAGCGTTGTCGACGCTCTGCCAGTACAGATTGACCCGGTCATCGATGGTGTTGGCACTGATCACCCGGGTTGCCTCCAGCTTGCCGGCAAGCTGGAAACAGTTCACGGCGCTGGTTGCCGTGGTGTCGCCACCGGCACGTGTCGCCACACGCCAGCAGTAGCGGCCGGGCTCCAATGGCTCACTCAGGTGCGCGCTTTCGCTCGTTTCCCAAGCACTGGCGGCTACGCTTTTCTCGAATTGCGGTGAGCGGGCCACCTCCACCCGGGCCTGCTCGGAATCCCCCTGCAGGGACCATTCAAAGTGCGGCTGGCTGTCTTCAAGGGTGGCGTCACGCGCGGGTTTCTGGAGCAGCGCCGGCCGTGCCTGCAGGCCGATCTCAAATTTGAGTGTGTCGGTGCCACCCTGTCGGTCATCGCGCAAGCTGGTAAGCCTCAGCCGGTAATCGCCGTTGGTCAGCCCCGCAAATGAGTGGCTGTTGCCAGAGACCGTTTCACTGGCCACCCAGTTACCGTCACGCCGGTATAGGTCAAGGCGGAAACGTGCCACCTCCCGCGGGGCCTCCCAGGCAACATTCACGGGCAGCTGCTGTGCTGCAGCCGTGCCAGATGTGATGCGTGGGGCAGGCGGTAGCGGCTTGATAACAGGCTCAGCACCGGCATCGGTGGACAGGAAGGCAGAGTAGCCTTCGCGGATCGCCTCGGCGTCCTGAGGCGTGCCGAACCAGACTTCGCCCTTGCGCACCTCCAGAAGCGTGCCATCTTCCCGGCTTTCCAGGCCGAAACGGGTACCCCTGACCGCGGCGACAGCAGAGGGCGTGTGGATCTCAAAGCGCGAGCCATCCTCCCGGCTGCCTTCCTCCACACGGGTCTCGATGCGACCGCGCTCCAGTCTCAAGCGGGTATCGGCCATGGCGCCCTGACCGTACTGGGTCAGGCGGTTGAAACGCAGCCGCGAATCCGGCTCGATGGCCAGGGTGGCGCCGTCCGCCAGCTCAATGCGAGCATAGCCATCACTGGCTGTGCGCACACCATCGCCAACGTTCAGTGTATCTCCCTCGTTCAGTCGATTACGGCTGCCCTCCGGGTGGCTGGTGCGCCAGGCTTTACCGCGCACCGAAGTCGTTGTAGCTGGTTTGGGGCGGTGTTGCAGCCACTGAACCGGTACCTGAAGGGTCTCGCCGGGTTCCAGTGCCGCATCCTGAGCGCGCCCGTTGTAACCCATCAGCTGGGCGGCATTGCGGCGCTGCGTCAGGAAGCGGTCGGCAATGGCGGCGGGGGTGTCATCCGGTTTGATGGTGTAGGTCCAGTCGCCCCAGGATTCCACAGGCGCGGGAGCGAGGCTCAGTTGCGCATTGTCGGAGCCGCGGGCAACATCGCCGTAAACGGGCATGGCACACAGCACCAGTACGGTTAGAGTGGCTGACCACAAACGTGCTGGCCTGTGATGTACTGATCTGGATGCTACTGCCTGCTGCCCCATGAATTCCTACCTGCTTTCAGGCGCTTTCCGGCTCCTGGTCCACCGCTTCCAGTCGATAACCGCGCTGGTAGATCGTCTTGATGCGGTAGCCGTTCTCCGGCTTGATGCCCAGCCGCCGTCTCAGGCGGCTCATGTGTGTGTCCACGGTCCGTGTATTGATGTCACTGGATACGCCCCAGACCCGCTCAAGGAGCATTTCCCGAGTGAGCAGCCGACCCTGGTTCTGGAACAGAAACAGAGTCAGATCGAAATCCTTGTCAGTCAGTTCGATCAGTTCACCGTGGCAGTGGATGGAGCGCTTGGTGGTATCGATGACAAAGGGCCCGAATACCAGCTCCTCTTTCTCCACCTCCGGATGCACTCGGCGCAGCAGTGCCCGTACCCGCGCCAGAAGCTCCCCGGGGCGTAGTGGTTTGGACAGGTAGTCATCCGCACCCGCATCCAGGGCCTGGATGATGTCCTGCTCGCTGACACGCTGGGTCACAAAGAGTACCGGTATGGGCCAGTCCAGATTCAGCCGGACCTGACGGAGAACTTCGATCCCGTCGATGTCCGGGATCTGCCAGTCAAGAATGAGCAGATCGTAGCTCTTATGGTTGACCGCACTGAGAAACGCCTGCCCAGTGGTGAAACAGTCGCACTGTTTGTCGTCCTCGGCCAGCAGCTCCGCGATGCGGTCTGCCTGTTCCTGCTCATCCTCCAGCAGTGCAATGCGCATTGAGCCCTCCGGGTTCCTTCAGTAATTCGCACGCCCTACAGCGTTCCACAGGCCAATCCTGTGCTGCAGTTGTTGAAATCTTGTTAAGGGTAACATGGAATAATGCCACTGGTTTCTCAAGGCATTAGCCGGTTTTTTTGAAATCCCGTCAAACGGATTTTGTATCGGGGCGCCCTTCACGATCCGGCACCGTTGTGCGGCATCCCGGGTATCGGCTGCAGCCCCAGAAGGGACCCTTAGGCCCATTGCGGCGCACCAGTGGCGCGTAGCAATAAGGGCAGGGAACCGGCGCCTGATCCATGCCATCGCTGGTGCCCTCGGCTTGAGGCTGAGCTTCGGCCCGGGGTTCCGTCTCTTCCACGATGCGACGGGTGCCCTTGCACCCGGGAAAGCGTGAGCAGGACCAGAATTCCCCATAGGGCCCATTGCGCCGGCGCATGGGGGCCCGGCAGAGGGGGCAGTGGACACCGGTCTGCTCCGGTTCCGGTGGAGCGAAGGCGCTGCGGGCTGGTTCGATCAGGGTCCGAATGTCGGCGGCAAGCTGGGCCAGGAAGGCCTCAGTGTCGCCATCGCCCTGGCGGATCGCCTCCAGTCGTGACTCCCAGATAGCGGTGCGGTCCGGAGTGGTGGCATCTTCCGGCAGGCCCTCGATCAGGGCACGGCCTTTGTTCGTCGCGTGGATGGAACGGCCATCGCGGTAGAGAAAATCCCGGTTGAACAGGGTCTGGATGATGGCCGCACGGGTGGCTTCTGTGCCCAAGCCGTCGGTCTCACGCAGAGTACGGCGCAGGCTCTCGTCCTTCACGAAGCGGGCGATGCCGGTCATGGCTGAGAGCAGCGAGGCGTCCGTGAATGCCAGTGGTGCCCGGGTGGTTTTCTCCAGGCAACGAGCTTCGTGGCAGTGCACCGGTGTGCCGGGCTCAAGCCGGGGCAGGGGGGATTTGGGGGGGGCGTCTTCCTGGCGGCGGCGAACCGGTTCCAGACGCTTCCAGCCCGCGTGAAGGAGGCCTGTCTCGCGGGCGCGGAAATGCTCACCGGCAATGGTTGCGCTGAGGTGTCCTTCCCGGTGGATGGCGTCGGTTTCGAACTGCATCAGGTAGAAACGGGCCACCAGGTCGTAGACGGCGCGCTCATTGGTACTCAGTTTCTGCACATCCATCTCGCGCCGGGTTGGGATAATGGCGTGGTGGGCGCCCACCTTGGCGTCGTCCCAGGCCCGGCTGCTCCGACTGGGATCCTCCGGCACACCGGCTGGCGCCAGCTCCGGGAGGTTGTGCCGGATAGCTTCGAGCAGCTCATGGCGATCTTTCCAGTGCGCTTCGGGGAGATAGCGACAGTCCGAACGTGGGTAGGTGATGAGACGATAGGTCTCATAGAGAGACTGGGCGGCAGCCAGCACCTGTTCCGCGCCAAGGCCATAACGCTTGGCCGCCGTGATCTGGAGTATGGAAAGCGACAGCGGCAGCGGTGGGGCTTCGCTGCGTTCACGGAAGCGGGCATCAGTGATCTCGCCGTCCTGAGCGGTGATTCTGGTTTTTACCTGCTCCGCAGGCTGGCGTTTGAGGAGGCGGCCGTCCTCATCCATGTGCGTGGCGTGCGCCTCGCCAGGTTGCCAGCGGGCCCGGAACAGCGCCTCCGGTGTTGCCGGCGGCGCCAGGGCAGCGTCCAGCTGGAACCAGGGCGTTGGCTCAAAATCCCTGATAGCCTGGTCGCGTGCGACTACCAGCCCCAGAACCGGTGTCTGCACCCGCCCCACGGAGAAAACGCCCTCCTTGCCCTGTTGCTGATGGTAGAGGGTGTAGGCGCGGCTCAGGTTGATGCCGTAAAGCCAGTCCGCACGCTGGCGCGCCTCCGCTGAGGCCTTGAGCGGCGCGTAGCGTTGGTTGCTGGCTTCCGCCTCAAGGGCCTGGCGTACGGCGGGCGGGTTGAGGTCGTTGATGAGCACGCGCCGTACCGGCCCGGAGACACCACACCACTCCAGCACCTCATCCACCAGCAGCTGACCCTCGCGGTCCGGATCGCCGGCATGGATGACGTCATCCGCCGTGGCTGTGAGGCGTTCCAGAATGCCCAGCTGGTCGCGAACATCTTCTTTGGGGCGGCGCTGCCAATGATCCGGGATTATGGGCAGCAGATCCATGCGCCAGCGGCGCCATTCCGGACGGTAATCGCCAGGTTCGATGGGCTCCAGCAGGTGGCCCACGCACCAGCTCACGTACAGACCGCCACCACAGTCCAGATACCCCTGCCGACGCTGGGGACTGTTGGTAATGCCTGTGGCAATGGCGCGTGCGAGAGAGGGCTTTTCCGCGATATAGAGGCGCATTCGGGCTCCTGCCGGACGCTGTGCTAGACTCAGGGCAGTATTGTAACGAATTCGTAGACGCCGGAGGTGGCATGTCGCTGCATTCCCAGATCGAGTCGCTTCTCAAGGAGCATTTCAGCCCGCAAGTGCTCTCCGTGGAGAATGAAAGCCATCAGCACGCTGTGCCGGCCAACTCCGAGACCCATTTCAAGGTGGTGATGGTGGCGCGGGCGCTTGAGGGGAAACGCCGTGTTGGTCGTCACCAGGCCGTCTACGGGGCCCTGGATGAGCCGTTGAAGCAGGGCGTCCACGCGTTAACGCTTCATCTATATACGCCGGACGAATGGCAGTCCCGCGAGAGCGGAGCGCCGCAATCCCCGCCCTGCATGGGCGGATCCAAGACAGGCTGAGGAGGCGGACATGAGCCAGTTCTTCGAGATCCACCCGGAAAACCCCCAACCCCGCCTGATACGCCAGGCCGTGGAGATTCTGAAAAAGGGCGGCGTAATCGCCTACCCAACCGATTCCGCCTATGCATTCGGTTGTGCTCTGGACGAGAAGAAGGCGGCCGAGCGCATCAAATGGCTGCGCAATCTGGACGATAAGCACAATTTCACCCTCGTGTGTAAAGACCTTTCGGACATCGGCCCCTATGCCAAGGTGGATAACGTCCAGTTCCGCCTTCTCAAATCCCACACGCCCGGGCCCTACACCTGGATCATGGACGCCACCAGCGAGGTACCGCGGCGGCTGTTGCATCCCAAACGGCGCCAGATCGGGATCCGTATACCGGATAACCGCATCGTGGAGGCGCTGGTGAGGGAAGTGGGCGAGCCCATCATGAGCTCAACCCTGTTGATGCCTGGTGAGGCATGGCCCATGAATGATGCTGAGGAGATCCGTGACCGGCTGGAACACCATGTGGATCTGGTGATTGAGGGTGGTTACTGTGGCCGTGAGCCCACCACGGTGGTGGACCTGTGCGGTGAGGTGCCGCAGATTCTGCGCGAGGGTAAGGGCGATCCCACGCCCTTCCAGGAGTCGTGAGCCGTTTCAGTTCGGCTGATTGAAACGGATTTCGAAATCAGCCGCCGGATCCTGACCGGCGCCGGATTCATCCGTCATAACCTGTTTACGCAGTTCCTGGTAGCGGTGAGCGATGTCCTGGAGGCGGTTATTCTCCGGGGTCTCGCTCACCAGACTCTCCAGCATGGAATTGCCTTCCCCGTAAGCCTGGGAAATGCGTGACACATTTTCCAGGTACTCCACCGTCGGCTGGTTGGTGCTCAGGCGGTTGAAAGCAGCCTTGAAAGCCCGGTTCTGGTTGAGATCGTTCTCGATGCGATCCCGGGTTTGCGGTGCGATCTGGGCATCCATCTCAATATCACCCAGATTGTTACGCCGGACCGCCATGCGGGTGCCCAGATCAACTTCCAGCTCCTGCAGCTTGGTACCGATGGTTTCCTTCACAAACCCACTGTCCCGCGCCACGGCGTTTTTGAAATCCTGCATGGGCAGATCGGCCAGGCTGACATTGGTGCCTCCCTGTTTCTCGAGAGTGACGCGCTCGTCAGCAATGGAGGTGGCCGTCTTGCGTGGAACAGCCTCACTTTCCTGGGCCTGCTGCGGTGCCTTCTGCTGCGCACCGCTGGTCTCGGTGCCCTGAAGGGCTCTAGCGCCGAAGTTCAGTGCCGCATCCAGAATACCCATGATCGGTTCGCTCCTGGCATAGGTTTGCCGGTTTTCCGTCGTACCAATTCCGGTATGCAGGAATCAGGCCATTACGGTCAGCAATCCACCCGCCACCATTGAGCGTATGATCCACACAGTAGCCAAACCGGCTGCCAACGTTTTGTTCAACCGGATCGGTAACTGTGCCAAGACGCATTTTCAGGTTTCTCAGTCGAATAGGGATTGCCGTCACACTGCTGGGTATTACGGGGTTGCTGCTGGGCTTTCTCGGCGTGCTTCAGTTTGAGGATTATGCGTTTGGGCTGTCTGCGGGTGTTCGAATGTTGGGATCTGTCGCAATAGCGGGTTGTCTGATCAGTGCCATTGGCTTTCTGGGGCTTGAGTACGGCCCCTGACTTAAAAAAGGCTGGAACCGGAGTAACGCTATGTTTCAAAAATCGGACTTTTTCATCATTCTCGCGGTAGCGATTTCATTCGTGATATCGGCCTACCTCTGGTTCGTGATGCATGATCGCGAGCAGGCAATCTTCACTGCGATCTGGATTCCCTCGATTTTCACCTTTGGAATCTACTTTAAGCTTTGTGCACTGATGGGGAGAAAAAAATGACTTTTGACCTCATCTACCCAGCAATAATCGTTTTTGGCCTGATGCTCATCGGCGTTGTAATGACCGTATGGGAGTTCAACCGGGAAGAAGGCAGGGATAATAAAGATAATAACGAGGATCGCGTGGATCTGCGGAAGAAATAGCAAAAGCCAGGTAACAGCTGTTTGCCCGTGATGATGGTGCCCCCGGCAGGATTCGAACCTGCGACCTACGCCTTAGGAGGGCGTCGCTCTATCCTGCTGAGCTACAGGGGCAAAGAGGCGCCTATGGTAGCGGGCTCTGCATCCGGCATCAAATCTGGTGGTTGCCGTTTTTGAATAAGCGGGCCTAGACTGGCCCGTTTGCTCGTGGCTTAGAGGGTACGTTTGCAGATCTCCATCATCATGCCAGTGTTGAATGAGGCAGCCTCGATCAGGGGTACGCTAGCTGCGCTGCAGTCGTTTCGGGCGGGTGGCTGTGAGGTGATCCTTGCGGATGGCGGCAGCGACGACGGCACCCGGGAAGCGGCAGACGGTCTTCATGACCAATGGGTTGTCGGCTCTCAGGGCCGTGCCCGCCAGATGAATGCCGGTGCGGCAGCGGCCAATGGCAATCTGTTGCTGTTTCTGCACGCAGACACCCGCCTGCCTGGTGACGCGCTGCAATGGCTGGCGCGTTTTGAGGCCAGCGACCGCCGCTGGGGGCGTTTTGATGTGCAGCTTTCCGGTCACCGCCCTTTGTTCCGAGTGATTGCCTGGTGCATGAATCGCCGCTCCCAACTGACAGGGGTCGCCACCGGCGATCAGGCCATTTTTGTGCGGCGCGGCCTGTTTGAAAACGTGGGCGGCTACGAACCCATTGCGCTCATGGAAGATGTGGCGCTGAGCAAAACGTTGCGGCGCCATTGCCGTCCTTATTGCATTCCTGCTTCGGTAATCACGGACAGCCGGCGCTGGGAGGTGAACGGTACCTGGCGTACTATAGCGTTAATGTGGCGGCTGCGCTGGGGCTATTGGCGGGGTGAGGCCCCGGAGGTTCTGGCCCAGCGCTATCGCGGCTGATATGGATCGCAACAGGGACGAATAATAATGCAATATCCACCTGCGGTGATGCAGTTCGCCAAATGGCCCCGAAAAGGTGAGGTCAAAACCCGCCTCGCCGCCGAGCTGGGTGAGGGCAAAGCGTTGGACGCTTACCTTGCGCTGACGGAGGCCGTGCTGAAGAACCTAATGGACAGTGGCTACCCGCTTACGTTCTGGTGGGATCGGGAGATTTCAGAACCACCAGGGGAGGCGGAGGGCGTCCTGCGTCGTTTGCGTAAGGGTGGCATTCCCCAGCGTGTTCAAAAGGGCAGTGACCTGGGCGAACGCATGAACCATGCGTTGGCGGAAGCGGTCGCCCACGCCGGGGCCGGCATGATCGTTGGGAGTGACTGCCCGGCAGTCACGCCACAGTACGTGCGGCGGGCGGCGCAATCACTGGAAACGGCGGATGTGGTGCTCGGCCCGTCTGACGATGGTGGTTTTGTTTTGATTGGTGCCCGCAGGACTGTTCCCGGCATGCTGGAGGGGCCAGCCTGGGGGAGCGGGCAGGTTCTGGAACAGACTCAGCAAGTGCTCCACCAGAAAGGGTTCCAGGTGGCATGTCTGGAGCCGCTCTGGGATGTTGATGAACCCGAGGACTGGGCACGCTTTCAGCGCCTGCGCTGAAAGTACAGGCTCAGCCCCTGGCCCACCAGGCTCTGGGCCCCCGTGCCGAAGGCCTGAGTCTGGAGCTGTTTGACTACGGCGCCAGTGGCCAGATTGGCGCCGTCCGTATCGCAGGCTCGCAGCAGCTTCCAGTCCACCTCACTGCTCAGGTTGTCCATCAGCGCATCCAGCTGGCTGATGTCTTCCGGGAAGAACCAGCGCTTGCGGCAGCCGGCGGTGGCGTAGAAATCCGGCTCGTTGAGGAGCGCCTGATACGCTTGATGTTTCGGGTTGTTCAGGATCATCCGGCGAAGGCGGCGTAACGTTTCCGTTGTCGGTTGCAGCTTATGCCGTTCCATCATGCGCCGCAGGGCCACGTCCACGCGGCTGGCACCGTGTTCGCCGGTATGGATGTGCAACAGCCCGCCGCTGTCCAGCGCTTGTTGGGCAAGTGTCTTGATCGGTGTGCCTTCGTGGGTTTCCGAGGGCAGCTGGCGGATCTCCACCATCTGCACCTGATTGCCGTCCTGGATGAAGCGGGTGGCTAGTGAGTAGGGCCAGAAGACAATGTTCTGCAGGTCTTTCTCCCGCGCAAGGCGGTTGCCGTGAGCCAATCCGGCCAGGTTCTCGTCCACCGCAACCACTTCCACGTCGGTGAAGTAGTGCGCCAGCTCCATGGCATGCTGGCCCGAACCGGCGCCGATCACCAGGATGCGTACGGTCTCCGGCCAGGTACTGGTATCGATGCCAAGGCTTTGCGCCAGTTCCTGCTTGAGCGGCTGGGCATGGTGAAGACGCAGGTTATGCCAGCAGGGCCAGGCATGAGGCAGGTCTTCGCGGGCCAGCGCCAGCTCGTCCTGTTTCTCCTGGAACTGCTGCTTGTAGGCTTCTTCTTCCGCCTTGTGGTAGTAGCTTTCCGCCATCAGGGGCTGCATGCCTTGCGGCCAGTCCTCTAACGTGAACCGACCGATGTGCTGGGCGTAAGGCTGATGGAAAAGCGCGCCGTAGAGGCTGCGCAGGATCAGCCCGGCAGCGACCTCTTCCGGCTGGAACGGGGCACGGAGTTCCACCTTGAGATTGGCATCCAGCTCTCGTAAAAAAGCCTCTTCTTCCTCCGTGACCATCTGCGCAAAGCCGGTACGGTTGGCGTACCGGCTTTGCGCCATGGCCAGGCGCTGGCGCGATTCGTAGAGCTCGCCGGTGTCCCGCACCTCCATCAGAAGGGCGTGGCGGGCGCGGGTAATCAGTTTTTCCAGGTCCGGGTCCACCAGCAGGGTGGTTTCCAGCGCCAGCAGCAGAAGCTCATCCGTGCAGATGGTATCCAGCAACCAGTCTCCGGCTCCTGTATCCGCCGCATATTGTTGGCGTAACAGGCGGGTGACGAAACGGCTCAGCTCCTGGTGGGGCAGTCCCGGATGGGAAAGGAGGCGGATGGCGTCGTGTGCCAGGGCTGAATCGGCCCTCTGGATATCCAGGTGACGGGCGCATTCAAGCATGCCGGCGTAGACCGAGTCCCAGTTGCGGTTGCAATCCAGCAGGCAGCGATAGTGAAGGTAGGCCTGGTCAAACCATTGCTGCTGACGCAGAGCGTGGGCCTTGCCGGCGAAGGCGGGGGCGGACTGGCGGTCCTGGTTGAGCGCTTCATCAAACAGCACCTCGGCCTGCTCGGGCTCCTCCCGCATCAGGGCCAGATAGCCCAGGTTCGCCAGCACCTGGCCCGAGGCTGGCGCCGCAACGCGAGCGCGGTCCAGCAACTCAGCCGCCTGGGCGAGCTGGCCCTCATCCATGGCAACGCGACCCAACAGGTTCAACGCCTCAGGGTGTTCTGGCTGCGCAGTCAGCACTACATCGAGCGCCTCACGCACCTGCTGGCGGGCGTGCCCGCGCATGTCTGGCTCCGTATCCGGGCTGTTGGCGAAGCGGTACAGCTCGTTCGCCTGCAGCAGGCGTCGGGCCATGGCCGCTTCCTGTTCGCGGGTTACCTCTTCCAGTTGGGTCTGCGCCTGCATGTTGCCCCCTTATTGGTTCAGTCGTTGTTCGGTTAACCCTGGAGCAGCTGCAGCACCTGCTGCGGCCGCTGGTTGGCCTGGCTCAGCACCGAGATGCCAGCCTGCTGGAGCGTCTGGGTTCGGGACAGTTCGGCGCTCTGTTTGGCGAAGTCCGCGTCTCGGATCCGGGAATTGGCGGCGGTCAGGTTTTCGGAGGAGACCTGCTGATTCTCGATCGTAGACTCGAACCGGTTCTGGATGGCGCCGAGGTTGGCTCGCTGGCGGTTGACCTGATTCAGGGCGTTGTCTATCGAGGTTATGGCGTCATTAGCGCCCTCTACTGTCGAGATATCGACGTCTCGGAGAAGCTGCCCTGATTCATTGGCGCCGAAGGTGCCGACTTCAAACCCGGAGGACTCCGTTTTGCCGCTGAGGGTTCCGATTTCAATCGCACCGGCTGACTCCAGAGACACTGAGGCGCGCTGTACCTGACCTGCATTGCTACCGGCGATAGGCTGCGTTGCCGTGCTTTCTAGGCCTAGGTCGCTTGCACCGTTGGTAAGGTTGGAGATGTCTAGATCCGTGACTGCAATATTACGCCCATCTTCCGCAATCAAGCGGAAGGAGCGACCACTCGCGGTGGAAAAGGATTCGGCGCTAACACCGGTAATACCGGCATCGTTCACGGCGTTAACGATTTTCTGTTGAGCCTCGGTGGCGGTTTCGCTTCCATCAAGAGAGGGTGATACATCTTCACCATTGATCTTAAAGGTTGCCTCGCCAGTGATACCGCTCTCGTTGATGTTCCCTGACGTAAGGATTGTTGGAGTCGCCTCGGCTGTAACGCCTGTGGAATCGGAGGAGCGGTTGATTGCCGCAGCTTTCGCAATGGCGCTTGAGGCTGGATCGGTTACGTTTGGTGATCCTGTATCGTCTCCCGAGCGACTGCTGCCGATGGTGGTTCCGTTGATTGTCAGGTCGTCCCCCTCGAGGGCGCTGCCTCCCACAACGGAGCTGACGGTGCCGCTGTTGTTGCCGCTGAAGCTGCCAACCTGGAACCCTGCCCTGCTGATATCGCCGGTAGTGCTGAGATCAATATCACTGCCATCCTCAGAGATCAGGGTATAGGTTCCCCGGAACGTGCTCGCGTCATTATCGGTGCCGTCAGCCTTGGTATCGGCCAAACCATAACGCGCCGCCATGTCTTGTGTGTCAATACCTGTTCCATCGGGGTTTTCAGCGTCGCCATTAGTATTGGAGCTGAAATCAATGGTTATGTTCTCACCGTCTGGGGCCGTCAACTCAACACCAGCCCGAGGATCCCCGGAAAAGGACGCCTCCACCTTGGTCTGGTCCGTCTTTTTATTGATGCTTGAGACCACCGAATTCAGGAACGATTCTGCGCTTTGGCCGGCAGTGCCGCTCGGCATCTCGATCTCTTTCCCGTTCAATTCCATCACTACTGGATCGTTGGCATCGGCATTGACCGGGAGTTTGGCGCTGGGTTGAATACCCGCGCCACTGACTGAGGTTTCATTCACGACCGCCTTAACGCCTGAGTCATCGCTCTTGGCGTTGACTGCTGCGGCTCTGGCGATGGCACTTTGGCCCGCGTCCTTGAATGAATCTTTGTCATCGGCCGCGTCGGGTGCGTCGATTGAGATACCATTAATGACCAGATCACCGCCGGCCATATCCCGATCATTATCGCCGGAAGCCGAAGGAAAAGAGGTCACGCCATCCGTTTTCGCGGCGCCAAGAGTGTTGGGGGTTGTGCCTGCAATATCGACCCCGACCGTTTCTCCCCGATTAGCACCAATTTGGAAGGTTGCCTTCTGAAACGAACCGTCCAGCAGGTTGGTACCATTGAAGTTGGTCTGTTCAGAGACCCGCTTGATTTCGGCTTTAAGTTCCTGAACCTCCGCGTTCAGGGATTCCCGGTCCTGAGCGCTGTTGGTCGCATTGGCCGACTGCAGGGAAAGCTCGCGGATGCGTTGCAGGTTTTCGGTCATGGAACCGAGTGCCCCTTCAGCGGTCTGCGCCAGGGAAACGCCATCATTGGCATTCCGGATCCCTACCTCCAGACCCTGGGTCTGGGATTCAAACCGTGTTGAAATGGCCAGCCCCGCTGCGTCGTCCGCCGCGCTGTTAATCCGAAGGCCGGAGGAAAGGCGCTCCAGAGCCGTGTCCTGTGCGCCCTGACTCCGGTCCAGGTTCCGTTGCGCGTTGAGGGACGCGATATTGGTGTTGATGATCTGAGGCATGGCTTTTTCCTCCGTCCTCTCTATCTGCCGGCCGGGCGTTGCCGGTGCCGACCCTGGTTCGATCAAAGATTGTTTGTCTCAATCGTGTTAAGCGAAGGGTGTGCCAATTCTGGTTCTGAGTTTTCAGATTGCTGTTTATAAATGGAAAATCGAGATTCGTTTGAGGTGGTGACAGGTGATTCTGCCGGTGCTCTGCCGTATTGTTGGCAGGCTTTTGCCGCTTATTCAGGGTGGTGGTGTGAGGCCTTTATGAGCTAAGCTTCACTAAATTACTCGGAATTAATGAACAAGGATTTTGTTTTGACGAGCAAGCCCGTTCAGGTCGCGCCGGATCTTATTGACGTAGGCCGCCCGCTGCTTTGGCCGCTGTACAGCGCCACCCATACGCTGCTGGCGCCGCAGGGCCATGTGGTTCAGACAGAAGGCGAGTGTGAGCGGTTCCGGGCGCAGGGGTATTACCATCCGCCGGAGCGGCTGGAGGAGCGCTTCATCTCGGAGGGCGCGGCGCTGGATTCACTCAGCCCCATCAATCCCTTTACCGAATACGGCTTCCTGCTGGTGGCGCTGGAGCGGACGCTGGATGCGCTGGCGCGGGGGCAGAACGATGCCCGGCAGCGGCTGATGGATCTGGTCCAGCGGGTGCGGCTGGCGGGCATGAGCAACCCCGATGCGTGTCTGGCGTTGGTCCATGTGTACGCTGCTCGCCCCAGTGTGCATGAGCAGGCGCTGTTCTATGCGCTGTTGTGCTGGTTTGTGGGCACGGAGCTTGAGTGCGGGGAAGAGGCCTTACAGCAGCTTGTTGCCGCGGCGCTCAGCGCCAATATCGCGCTCATGCCGTTCCAGGACCGATTGAACGCCTCGCGCGCCAAGCTGTCTGAGCAGCAGCGCGTCATCATACGCCGGCATCCGCAGCGCAGTGCCGAGGTGGTTGCGGCCGCTGGTATTACGGATAAGCCCATCACCAATGCCATTCGCCAGCACCATGAGGAGTGCGACGGCAATGGTTACCCCGATGGCCTTCAGGCCCGTGATATCAGCCAGCACGCCCGGATACTGGCGCTGGCGGAGCGGTATGTGGCGCTGATTACGAGGCGCGCCTACCGCGACCGCTACCGCACGGACGATGCCTTGCGCTACCTGCTGGATGCCGCCCGCGAGGATCCTCAGAAAGCTCATTACCGCGCGCTCTATAACACGCTCACCATCCATCCACCCGGTGCGCTGGTGCAGCTCAGGAATGGCGAAACCGCCGTGATTGCCAAACGTGCCACGGAGGAGCGGCCCTTGGAGTTGGTCTGCATCGCCAACCCTCAGGGCCATGTCTATCTTGACCCCTTCAAACGGCGGGATGATGGCAGCCATACTCTGATTGAACAGACGGTGGTAACAGAGCCCAGGCCCTCTCTGGATCTTGCCCGGTTGCTGGGATGAGCTGGGAGTAGCTACTGCACGGCCAGCGATTCGCCGTTTTCCACACCAAACAGTGCTGCCAACCGCTTACCGCTGAACACGCGCTCCCAAAAGAGCGATACGCATTCAGTGTGACTCAGTGGCGCGTAAATACCTCTTCCAGCGTTTGGGCCTCCAGAACATTCTCGCCCCACCTTTCCAGTTCATCGGTGCTGGCCTCGTCGAGTCGTTGTTGTGTTTCCGGATCCAGCTCGCCGAACCGGCGTTTCAGAAGGCGAGTCAGAAGGGCGCGCTCCCCCTCGGTCTGGCCCTGTGAAAGCCCCTTCTGAATGCCTTCATCCCGCGCTCGTCCAACAATGCCCGTCATAACGTTACTCTCCTGTGGGAATCTTTGATCATATTCTATACGTTCATTATCCGTCAGCTCGGTGTAGCTGTCGATAAAGTCGATATACTTGGCCCGGCGGTTGGGATCGCTGTCCAGCTCCAACAGGCCGCGGATGGCGTGCGCGTACATCTCGATTTTCTGTTCCTGGGGCCACTGCATATTGGGCAGGTTGATCCGGGCCACCGGGTTGGTGCTGTCAAAGTAATCCTCGGCTCGCAGCCGGGCGAGTTCGCATGGAATATAGCGGAAATTCAGATAGGTACGGTATTCGCTGCCGAGCGTGAGTGTCCTAGGCATATCGCGCCCGGCGCGGAGAAAGATAACGACCGGCACAATGCGATCCACCTGCTCCAGTTCCGCCACATCCAGGCAGTAGTGCGCCAGCCGGTGAATGGAAAACCGGGAGGGCTGGGTTTCCTCTTCAATCGCGAATAATAAAGCTTCCCGGCGCCCGTCAGGCCAGGTGGCCATCAGGGGAACGTCCAGTTCGCGGAAACGGTCCCCGAGGCGCTGCTTGAGCTGCTGCTCGCGGACAGGCCGGACGGTGACGGTCTCATCAATGGCCTCAGCTTCGTCAGCCGCGAAGAAGGTGAGGGCGTCTTGTCGGTAGTCGAGTATCAGGTTCTTGAAGTTCTGGTCGTGATCCATCCATGGCTCCGGTATTCAAGCTGTTTTAATCGCGCTGTGTTGGCGATACATGTCGGTATGAGTCAGCGTTACTGTATATTATGCTGTATAGACGGTATCCGGCAAGCCTGACAAAGATCGGGAGCCCAGGCCCTCACTGGATCTTGCCCGGTTGCTGGGGTGAGCCGGCGGTAACTACTGCGGGGCCAGCGATTCGCCGTTTTCCACACGAAACAGCGCTGCAAACCGCTCACCGCTGAACACGCCCGCTCCGGGAACCGCCAGGATCGTAACCGCCACCATGCCAGCACCGCAGCGCACCCAGAGGCCTTCATTGAGTCGCAGCTCGCCGAGTGAGCAATCCGAGGGGGCGGGCACCGATTCGTCACCCAGTTCATGGATGGCGATCACCTCCCCCCTGAATACGGCCTGGGCGGGATGGTAAGGGGTGCAGGCACGCACCTGATTGCGGACGGAGTCAGTGGGGTTGCTGAAATCAATCCAGAGCGCCTCCTCCCGAAGGGGCGGGTAGGTGGTGCCGGTGCCCTGAGGCTCGCCTTGCGGCATGGCGCCGCTTGCCAGCAGGCCGTTGAGGGCGTGCATCACCTTGGGGGCGAGCGCATTCAATCGCCGGGTGAGGGTGCCCTGGGTCTCCGCTCTGTGCAGGCGGAATGGGAAGCGCAGCACGACCGGGCCCTGGTCCATCTCAGAGGTAAGGTGGTGGATGCACACCTCCGACTGCGCCAGCCCCAGCCGCAGGGGCCAGTACCAGACCGCTGCCGTTCTTACGGCTGGTAGCGGGGCAGGGTGGACGTTGAGCGCGCCCAGGCGGGCCTGTTGCGTGACGGATTCCGGAAGCCGGTGGTTGAAGATGATGGACAGAACCAGATCCGGCTCAAACGCAACCAGCGCCTGCTGCCATGCCGGAGCTGCGGTGGTCTCAAACCAGTGTACAGGCAGACCCAGCTCTGTGAGCCCGTAGTGGGCCAGAAACGCCTCGTCCTCCCTCGGGCAGAACAGCTCAATCCGGTGCCCCAGTTGCTGCAGGGCCTGGATGCAGTGGCGGGTGAAATGGGAGTAGCCGAAGACGGCGATGCGCATTCAGCTAGGCTCAGTGCCATTTAAAGACAGTGGCTCCCCAACCCTGTCGATGTGAGCTTTCAGCGCCTCGTTATCAATGTGATGGTACAGGGAAAGGTCCACCTTCCAGGGCAGCAGAAGGTCATCAATCGCCTGCTCCAGTTCCAGCAGCTGCCAGTGGGTCATTGCCGGGGCGATGAGAGTGAGGTCAATGTCTGAGGCGTAACGATGGGTCCCCTTGGCGCGGGACCCGAAAACAATGGCGCGTTCAATCGGGTAGCGCCCCAGGCAGGCTCTCAGCTGCTCCAGCGCATGGGCAGGAAGCCCGAACGTGTACCTTGGGTCAGCCGCTGAAGCCATGACGCTGCGCCTCCAGAGACATTGTATGGTCCAGTCCGTTCAGCAGCAGCTTCCAGCTCAGTTCGTAGGTGTACTCAAACGCTTGAATGACGCCCTGTTTCTCCAGTTCTGAAAGGGCGCGCGCCTGTGCCGTTTCCACAGCGTCGTTAAGCCGGGCCAGGGCTTTACGGAAGTTGGTTAGGCGCTGCAGCCAACGCACATCCGTCTGCTCGTTGCTCATCCGTTTTTTCCATGTGTTGTCAGATACTGTGTTGGTCGCATTGCCAGCCTTGCACTGTCCCCCTTGACGGTCGCGCAATCCATGACGCGCTCGGGCGGTAGGGGGGATTATCTGACAGCGCAACGTCGCTGTCGATGGAGTGAAAGTTCTGGCATGTCGGCGCGGGAGAAGCACGAACGTTATATACCTATTGACCAAGTAAGACAGCGATGGAGGCGTTGACAAGACGGCAGGTTGTCTTCGGGAATGACCCCCCTCTGCAATAATGGCCCTGTAACACTCGTTTACAAACTCCCCATCAAATCCCCTAAAGCTTCCGGGCCGGGTGCCGTTAAGTAACACAGAAGGCAGCAGTACCGGTTCCGCCGGTGCCTGAGCCTCTGACCACAACCAAACCGGTAACAGGCAGGAGAAAGGGTTATGGCAATCGGTATTAACACCAACGTTGCGTCCCTCAGTGCGCAGAACGAACTGAACAGCTCTAAAGCTACTAAAAATGAGGCACTGGAGCGTCTGTCATCCGGCCTGCGGATCAACTCCGCCAAGGACGACGCCGCCGGCCTCGCCATCTCAACCCGCTTTGAGGCCCAGATCAATGGTTTGGACCAGGCGAGCCGGAACGCCAACGACGGCATCTCGCTGGCCCAGACGGCCGAAGGCGCACTTGAGGAGACCACCAACTCGCTGCAGCGTGTGCGGGAACTGGCCGTCCAGGCCGCCAACGGCACCAACACCGATTCCGACCGGGCATCGCTGCAGAATGAGGCGGGCGAGCTGACTTCTGAAATCCAGCGGGTTGCGGACACCACCCAGTTCAACGGCCAGAACATTCTGGACGGTAACTTTGACGGCAAGCAGTTTCAGGTAGGCGCCAATGAAGGCCAGACCATTGATGTGTCCATTGACGACGCCAGCGCTGACTCTTTGGGTGCTGTAGCTGAAGTTTCTTCAACCAGAGTAACGGCAGGGGATAGCATATCAACTGGTACGCTTGATGGGACCAACCTTGATGTTGATATTAATGGGACCAAGATTAACAGCTCTGACCTGAGTTCTGATGGCGTATCAACTGAAGCCGATCAAGCGTCGGCGATTGCCGTGGCAAACGCGATCAATAACTCCGACATCGAGGGCGGCGTAACAGCTGAAGCGCAGGAAAACGTGACAACCGTGGGGGCGATTGCCGGCGGTACTGACGTCAAATCAGCCGAATTCACCATCAACGGGGTTGGTATTGATACCGGTGGCAGCAATGTGACCTCTGGAGATTCGACCGGGGTGTTGCAAGATGCCATTAATGATGTGAGTAACCAAACTGGTGTTACGGCGGAGCTGAACGATTCTAATCAGTTGGAGTTGACGGCAGAGGATGGACGCAACATCGCGATAGAGGGAACCGGAACATCCGCCAATATTTTCCAAACTTCTGCAAACGTTAATTCAACATCCCCTGATAACGTAACAACCGCGCAAGTGGAGCTACAGAGTTCCGAAAGCATCAACGTAGTCGCTAACCAGGCTACTGCGACCACTGAAGGACAGGGATTTTCAACCGCCACAACGTCCGTTGATACGGATAAATCTGTGGCTAATGTGGACGTTTCGACGGTCGAAGGTGCTAACGATGCCATCAATCAGGTGGATCGGGCGCTGGATCAGGTGAATAACATCCGTTCGGAACTGGGTGCCACCCAGAACCGGTTTGATTCCACCATCTCGAACCTGGAGACAACGTCCGAGAATCTGTCCGCTGCCAACAGCCGGATCCGGGATGCGGACTTCGCTGCCGAGTCGGCCAAGCTCCAGAAGGCGAACGTGCTGCAGCAGGCCGGCATCTCGGTACTGTCCCAGGCCAATCAGTCGCCCCAGCAGGCCCTGTCGCTGCTGCAGTAAACGGCTCACCAGGGCGGCCGCCATCCCCGGGGTGGCGGCCCGGCCGTTTGATGGCAGGCGAGGTGGGGTATGAGCGAAGGGAGCATTAATGGCCCGGCGCCGAACCAGCGGCCTGATGGCAATCAGGGCGCAACGGAGCGGTCGTCGTCACCAGTGGACGCTGACAACACGGCTGGTGATACCCGGAGTCGTGATGACAGGCGCCTTGGCGATGCATTGGCCGAAGCGCGCCAGGCGCAGCGCGGGCAACCGCGGAACCAGAACCAGCGCGATGAACTGGATAACGCGGTGTCGCGGCTCAATGACTTCGTGCAATCCGTTCAGCGGGATCTGGCGTTCGAGGTGCACGATGAAACGGGCCAGACCGTGGTCAAGGTCATTGACCCGCAAACGGATCAGGTGGTGCGCCAGATTCCGGATGAGCTGGCGCTGAAGCTGGCTGAGAAGCTGCAACAGGACGAACCCATAGCACTGCTCAACATACGCGTCTAAACCGTTCAGGAAGCTGCTAAACGTACCGCCATTGCCCCAGGGGTGGTGGCGGTTTTTTGTTCGGGGCGGTAAGCATTGAAGTGGCACGGGGTGTGCACACGGAGTGTTAGCGTGTTTTTAGAGCGCGTGTGGAGCGGCAAATCCGGCGCCTGCTTACAATCAGTAACATAATACCGGCAAAATGAGGGCAAAGTTTTGCCGGAGCTCGCCGTTAAATGGAATGGATGGCAATCAGGCCTTGAAAGGGGGTGCTGCCATGGGTGGTATATCATCGCTGGGTGTTGGATCCGGTGTTCTGAATTCGGACCTGGTTGACAGGCTGACCAAGGCCCAGCGCGGGCCAGCCGAAAACCGGTTGAATCAGGAAAAGCAAGAAACCGAGGCGATGATTTCGGCGTTCGGCAAAGTGCGCAGTGCCGTGACAGACCTGCGTCAGCCCATGAGTGAGCTTGGGTCACCGGATGCAATGCGTGCTTTCTCTGCCAATACCAGTGGCAGCAGTGTGTCTGCGTCGGTGGATAGCACCAATGCCAGCCCTGGCAGTTACAGTCTGGACGTGCAGCAGCTGGCCCAGAGTCAGTCTCTGGCCTCTGGAACCTTTACGGACCGTGATTCAACAAGTGTTGGCCAGGGCAGTCTCACGATCGAGACCGGGGATCAGAGCACGACCATCAACGTGGACGACAGTAACGACACCCTCCAGGGGCTTGCGAACAGCATTAACGAGTCCGAAGCGGGTGTTTCCGCCGGTATCGTGGATACCGGCAGTGGCTATCGCATGACGCTGTCCGCCAGACAAAGCGGTACAGCCAATGACGTGACAGTGTCGGTTTCCGACGCGGATGGTAACAATACGGATAACGCCGGCCTGTCGCAGTTTGCGTTCAACGCCAACGCCAAGAATCTGGACGAAACCGTTGCCGCCCAGGATGCCAAGCTGTCGGTCAATGGTATTGATGTAACCCGTTCCTCGAACAATGTTGAAGGCGTGGTCGATGGGCTCACCTTCCAGCTCCAGGATACCGGCACCACCTCCGTGGATGTGACCCAGGATACGGGGGCGGTGGCGGACAAGGTCCAGGCCTTCGTGGATAAGTTCAATGCCTTCAAGGGTGCGGTTAATGAGCTTACCGCCTACAACCAGGAGGACGGCGGCAGCCTGCTGACTGGGGATCCGACGGTCCGCAATATCGAGAACCAGATCAAGAATGAGTTGAACCAGATCGTGCCGGGTCTGGAAAACGCCGGCGTGCGCAGTCTGTCTGATGTGGGAATAACCACGAATTTTGAGAATGGCAAGCTGGAGTTCGATGCCCAGACGTTCAAAGACAAGCTCAAGGCCAACCCGGATGATGTGACGGCGCTGTTTGCGGAACAGGGGCGCACCACGGATTCGCAGGTGTCGTTTGTGCGCAGCGGCTCCGACACCCAACCGGGGGAGTACGCCATTAACGTCTCCCAAGCAGCGCAGCAGGGCCAGCTGGTATCGAGTACGCAGACGCCTGCGAGCGTGACCGTGGACGCAGACAATAACAGCCTGAGTTTTGAAGTGGATGGCGAGACATCGGCCAGTATTGATGTCACCGCTGGCGACTACACCCGTGAGGAACTGGCTAGCGAGATCCAGACCCAGCTTAACGCCAATGATGCGTTGAACGCGGCCGACAAGCAGGTGAGCGTTGGCGTTGATGGCAGCGGCAGCCTTACGTTCACTTCTGGCAGCTATGGCAGTGATTCCAACGTTGCCATCACTCGCGTTGATACCAATACAGAGTCCGAACTGGGGCTGTCGACACAGACCGGGACAGCAGGGCAGGACGTTCAGGGCACGATCAACGGGGCAACAGCAGAAGGCGACGGCCAGGTTCTGTTTCTGGCAAACAGCGACAACGCCGCCAACGGCCTTCAGGTTGAGGTTAACGGCAGTCAGACGGGTGACCGGGGCAGTGTCAAATTCATTCAGGGCGTTAGCGAGCGCCTTACTGATCGTGTTTCCAGTATTGTTGATTCCGATGGGGCCCTGGGGTCGCGAACCGAAGCTTTGAACAATGAGCTGGATGATATTGCAGACCAGCGCGAAGACCTGAATGACCGGATCCAGTCCTACCGGGACCGGCTCACCAGCCGGTTCACCGCAGCCGATTCGCGCATTGCCCAGTTCAACAGTACCCAGGACTTTCTCAGCCGGCAGTTTAGTAGTTCGGGTGGTGGTGGCGGATAACCGTTAATGTTTGATGGCGACCAATCAAAAAACGCAACAGGGGTAGAATCATGAACGCACTGCAGGCTTACCAGCAGGTGAACACCCAGACCAGCATTACCGATGCGGACCCGCATAAGCTGATCCAGCTGTTGCTGGACGGTGCGCTGGAGCGCATCAATATGGCCAAGAATCGGATCCAGGCTAAGGATTACGCCGGCAAGGGCAACCTGATCGGTAAAACCATGGAGATCATTGGTGGGCTGCGTGGCGCTCTGGACTTTGAACAGGGCGGTGAACTGGCGGCCAATCTGGAAGCGCTCTATGACTACATGGAGCGCGGGTTGTTAGAGGCCAGTGTCCGCAATGACGTGGAGAAATTGGATGAGATCGCTGGCTTGTTGCGCACCATCAAGGAAGGCTGGGAAGGCATCCGCGAGGAGGCTGTAGACTTTCTGCGCCAGCGCGACGCTGGCTGAATAAGGGGCTGACGGCTTCCAGTCTCTGTGCTTTACTGCAGGGCATGCTATAGGAATGGAGCCACTATGCGGCGCGCCCTGTTGTACGGTTTGCTCCTGATGCTGGTCTCGCTCCATGGCGTTGGCCAGCAGGTTGGCTCCAAACCGATGGAGCCGGTGGTATTCAGCTTGGCTGCTATTGAGCCCTGGGCGGAGCGCACCCCTGAGGGGGAGCGGCGGGGGCTTCTGGTGGATCTGGTCGAAGACATCCGCACGCGTATCGACATCCCCATCCGTTATCAGATCCGCCCGCACAGCCGGGCCATCCTTGAGATGGAGAACGGAGACGCGGATTTTGTGCCCACCTTCGTAGCCCCTGGCATCAGCGAGATAGGTCGGCCTGTGGCGGATCTTGTGGAAGTCGAGGCGTTGGTTTTAGGGCGCGTCGATGATCAGTCCATCGAGGCGTTGAGTGATCTGAACGGGGAGAACGTGGGGTATCTCAGCGGCACCTGGTACGGCCACGTCTTTGCAGCCAATGAGGCCATCAACAAAGTACCGGTGAACAACGTCGCGCACGGGCTGAACCTGTTGCATCGAGGGCGCCTCAGGGCGTTGGTGGCCACCGATGTTGCCATTCCGAGTGGCGTTGATCTCAGCAAAGAGCGTTCGCCGGTTCGCACCTTACTGTCGCTGGAGACGTTGCAGGGCAAGATTTACATGGCGCATACGTCGTCCCGCGACAAGGCGGCGCAAGCCATTGCCGAGGCCATGCAAGCCATGCACCGCGATGGCACGCTGGAGCGCCTTTTCAGTAACCGCTATGAGGCGGCAATCACCCCGTAGCGATCACTTCCCGGCCGCCAGAAGCCCGCGGATGTGCGCCTCGACCCCTTCGGTCAGCGATTGCAGATGGTAGCCGCCTTCGAGCATTGACACCACCCGCCCGCGGCACAGCTCGCCGGCCAGACGGGTGATCTGCTGTGTGAGCCAGGCGTAGTCGTCGGTTGCCAGGTTCACTTCGGCCAGCGGGTCAAGCTGGTGCGCGTCAAAACCGGCTGACACCAGAATCAGTTGCGGATCAAACGCGGTGATTGCCTCGAACCAGCTTTCGGTAACGGCCTTGCGGAAAGTGGCACTGTCAGTGCCCGGAGCCAGCTGCACGTTGAGGATATGGCCCGGCATACCGTGGCTGTGCGTGAACGGGTAGAACGGGTGCTGGAAACTGGAGCACATCAGCACGCGTGGGTCATGGTGAAAGATGTCCACAGTGCCGTTGCCCTGGTGCACGTCGAAATCGAGGATCACGACCCGCTCCAGGTGATGAAAGCTGAGGGCGTGCTGAGCCGCAACGGCGATGTTGTTGAAAAAGCTGAACCCCATGGTGCGGCTGCGCTCGGCATGATGGCCCGGTGGGCGGACGGCGCAGAAGGCGTTGCGGGCCTGGTTGGTCAGGACCTGGTTCACGGCCTGGATCCCCGAACCTGCTGCGAGCTTGGCGGAGCGGAAGGTGTGTGGGTTCATGGCGGTGTCCGGGTCTGCCATGACGCGGCCCTGGCTGGGCGTCATCTGCTCAAGCTGGTTGATGTAGCTGTCCGGGTGGGCGCGGCGCAGTTCATCGTGAGCCGCTTCTTCCGCCTCGTTGAGGCTCAGCTGTTCCCAGAGCCCGGTCTGCTGAAGATGCTCGCGGATGGCGCTGAGCCGCCGGGGGCTTTCTGGATGGTCGTCCCCCATGTCATGTCTTTCACAGTCCGGGTGATGGAAGTAAGCTGTTGCCATCGTCGCGCCTCGCCATGCAGGTTACACTTTGGTCAATGATTGTGAGCCGCAAGAGCGAATGTGGCAAGGCAATCGGGAATCCTGAAAGGATCTGGAAGAGGGGCTTATGTCCACCCGGCATCTCAATGCGCTGTTCAACCCACGCTCCATAGCGGTTATCGGGGCCTCTGAGCGGGCCACAAGCCTGGGCGGTATGGTGCTGCGCAATCTCATGGCCGGAGATTATCCGGGCCAGCTGCTGGTGGTGAACCGCCACGGTTATGACAAGGTGCACGGCATTCGCTGTGAGCGGCGCATCAAGCACATGCCCTGGGCGCCGGATCTGGCGATCATCTGCACGCCCCCGGAGACGGTGCCCAAGCTGGTACGCCAGCTGGGCGAATGCGGAGTTCGCACGGCCATGGTGATGACCGGGGGAATGTCGCGCTCCTACAGCCGCAATGGCGAGCCACTGATGTACGCGGTGCGGGATGCCGCCAAAAAAGCCGGTATCCGGATTCTGGGGCCCAATACTATCGGCATCATGTCGCCGGATACCCAGCTTAACGCCACCTACGCCCACATGGGGGTGCTGCCGGGTAAGATTGGTTTTGTGGGGCAGTCCGGCACGGTGGCGAGTGCCGTGATCGACTGGGCTTTTGCCCGGGGCGTGGGCTTCTCGCGCCTTTTGACCCTGGGCGACGGCATGGATATCGCGCATGACGACCTTATTGATTATCTGGCGGAAGACCCCAAAACCGGGGCTATTCTGCTGCACATCGAGCATATTCCGAACCCACGCCGGTTCATCTCATCCGTGCGGGCGGCTTCGCGCTCCAAGCCGGTGATCGCGGTGAAAAGCGGCCGCTACCCGGAATCCGAGTATCTGGCGCACACCCTGCCGGATGGCATCACCCAGACTGACCCCATCTACGATGCAGCGCTGCAGCGTGCCGGTGTTCTGCGGGTCAATGGGCTGGACGAAATGTTTGATGGCCTCGAGAGCCTGTCGCGTATGCGCCGTGTGCGCCGGGAGGAGCTGGTGGTGCTGTGCAACGGCGTTGGCCCGGGGGTGCTGGCCGTTGACCGGCTGATCTACCAGGGCGGTGAACTGGCGGAGTTTTCCGAGGCGACGGTGGCCAAACTGGAGCAGCGCCTGCCCGGCTACCTGAGCGTGCGCAACCCGCTGGATCTTGGCTACGAGGCATCACCACAGCTTTATGCAGAGGTGCTCCGGGTTCTGGGCGAGGACCCCGGCATTGCCAATGTGCTGGTGATGTACACGCCCACATTGCTGGAAGACACGCTGCATATCGCGGATTCGGTGATGCAGGTGGCGCGGCGCCAGCGGCTGAATGTGTTCACCTGCTGGTTGGGGCAGAGTACCGTTCTGGATGCGCGGGATGCTTTCTACGAGGCGGGTGTGCCTACTTTCTTCTCGCCAGAGAAGGCCATTCGCGCGTTCATGCACTTCGTGAAGCACCAGCGTGGTCAGCGGCTTCTGGCGGAGACGCCGGAGTCCTGGCCGGAGCCGGAGATGGACCGGCAGGAGGCGCACGAGATGGTGCAGAAGGTGATCCGCAGCCGCCGCAACCACCTCACCAATCGTGAGGCTCGCCAGCTGATGAGCGCTTACGGCCTCCAGACGCTGGAGACGGCCTATTGCGATGATGAAGAAGAGGCGGTGGAGGCCTTCCGCGAGTGGGGTGGCCCGGTGAACATCACACTGCTGCATGAGCGCGGCTGCCATCCCTATCTGGAGGAGACCTCCGGGCGCGGGCGTTACCGTTACACCATCCGCCGGCTCAATGACGAGGCTGCGGTGTCCGACGCCTGCCAGACGCTCATGGAGCAGTATCGCAAGCACTTCACAAACAGTGGCTTCTTGGGCTTTGCCATGCACCAGACGGACGCCGGCCTGGGCGGGATTGGCTTCAGCCTGGGCATTACGCGGGACGCGGTGTTTGGCCCGATCATTGTGTGCGGCTCCGCCGGCGCGCGGGTGAACATCATGGCGGACCGGCGCGTGGCGTTGCCGCCGCTGAACATGAACCTGGCGCGTGCGCTGCTGGCGCGCAGTAACGCCTATCGGCTTCTGCGTGAGTACAGCACCCAGCCGGAGGAGGACATCCGTGCGGTGTGCCAGGTACTGGTGACCCTCTCTCAGATCAACAGCGATATTCCCGAAATCCGCGGCCTGGAGATCCTGCCGCTGCTGTTCAACAACGATGGCGCGGTGGCCTGTGATGTAGCGATTGATCTGGGAGAGCCCGTGAGGCCGGTCATCAAGCCCTATCCCCGGGAGCTGGAGGAGTGGGTCACATTGAAGTCTGGCCGCCAGGTTCTGGTACGACCCATTCGGGCAGAGGATGAACCCGGGCATCTGGAGTTCCATGAAAGTCAGTCACCAGAGACCATCCGTTACCGGTTCTTCCAGTACCGCAATGGGTTCTCCCACGACGACATCGCCCGGATGGTGCAGATTGATTACGACCGGGAGATGGTGTTCATCGCCACCGAGTGGCTGGAAAGCGGTACCGAGCGCACCCTGGGCACCGTGCGGGTCTGGACGGATGCGGACAACATCCAGTGCGAGTTTGCGGTGATGGTGCGCGATGATCTGAGGGGCGAGGGCCTGGGCCGGATTCTGATGGAGAAGATGATCCGCTACTGCAAGGCCCGTGGCACCCTTGAGATGGTGGGTCATGTGCTGCCCGGCAACGAGGCCATGGCGGGCATGGCCCGGGCCCTTGGGTTCTCAGTGAGCTATGATCACGAGGAGGATGTGGTTGCTCTCAAACTGCCCCTGAACAAGCCCACCGAGGACTGGCACCTGGATCGGCTGGATGGAGAGATGCCGCCGATCTGAGCGGGCGCGACTCATCCCCGGGTGAACACCCAGTTGTCGCCGCTGGACAGTTCTTCGTTGAACGCGTAGCCACCGGTATCGAAGCCTTTCACATCCTCCGGGTTGGTGAGGCAGTTGCGGATGATGTAGGCGGCCATCATGCCCCGGGCCTTCTTGGCGTAGAAGCTGATCATCTTGTACTGGCCGTTCTTCCAGTCCTTGAACTGGGGGGTGATGATGCGGGCACCCAGTTTCTTGTGGTCCACCGCCTTGAAGTACTCGGTGGAGGCGAGGTTGATCAGTACGCCGTCGTCTTCTTCGAGTTCCTGCTTGAGGTTGCCGGTGATGGTGTTCTTCCAGAAGGCGTACAGGTCCTTGCCTCGGGCGTTCTGGAATTTTGTGCCCATTTCCAGCCGGTAGGGCTGCATCAGGTCGAGCGGGCGCAGCACGCCGTAGAGCCCTGAGAGGATACGCAGGTGGTGCTGGGCAAAGTCCAGTTCGTTTTCAGTGAGGCGCTCTGGTGCCATGCCTTCGTAGACATCGCCTTTGAACGCGAACACCGCCGGCCGGGCGTTGTCCGGTGTGAAGGGGGTGTGCCATTGCTGGTAGCGCTGGGCGTTAAGCTCCCCGAGTTGCTGGCTGATGCCCATGAGGTTGCTGACCTGGTGGGGTTCCAGCTGTTTGAGATCGTCGATCAGTTCCCGGCTGTGTTCCAGAAACCAGGGCTGGGAGTGGCTGCTGGTGGGGAGTTTGCTTTCGTAGTCGAGTTTTTTGGCGGGTGAGACGACCATTAACATTTTCTATTCTCCCGTAGATTTGCTTAGTCTTATTCTAACACGATTGCCAGGGCAGAGAGTGGGGGAGGCTTTTATGGGAAACGCTATGAATCCATCCTTGGACTCTGCGCGATCGCCATCCGTGGCGATCGAGCTTCCCATAAAAGCCTCCCCCACTCTTTGCCCCGGATCGCGTCTTGGGATTCTTTAGTGATTGCCCAGAAACGCGATCACATCTTCTGCCGAAAACGGCCAGTCCAGTTCTTTGCCTTCGGGTTCCATGCGTAGAACCGGGATGCGCTCGCCGTAGTTTGCTACCAGTTCCTGAGACTCGCTGATGTCGACCACATCCACCGGCATGGGCGTGTCCAGTGGTGTGTGGACGAGGATCTGTTCGGCCTGTTCGCAGAGTTCGCAGTTGTCGGTGATGTAGAAATAAAGGCTGGTGCCTGTGGACATGGTATTGGGTTCCCCCGGATAATCCCGGCCCTGTTTGGTCAATGCCGGGGATCTGGTTCATGTGGTTTCGTAACGCGCGTCTTTATCGTATCACCAAAGCCTTTGAGTGGTCCGCCGAGGCCCTGGAGGAGGCGCTGGCGAAGCGTGCTTTCCAGCCCTGTGGGCCCCAGGATACGGAGCGGATGGGGTGGGTGTCGCCCCTTGGCCGCGATGGTGATGATCTGGTGTTTACGTCTGGGGAGTGCTATCTGGTTTGTCTGCGCCGCGAAGAAAAGGTGTTGCCGCCGGCGGTGATCCGCGAGGAGGTGGATGAGCGCGTAGCGGCGGCTGAGGAGGAGCGGGGGCAGCCGCTGCGGCGCAAGGACAAGACTGAGATCAAGGAGCAGGTGACGCTGGAGATGCTGCCACGGGCATTCACCAAGTCGCGCTTTATTCACGCCTACATTGCACCGTCTCAGGAGTTGGTTGTGGTGGATTCGGCCGCCAGCAATGCGGCGGAGACGCTGCTTTCGGAGCTGCGTGAGACGCTGGGTTCCATGCCGGTTCGTCCGCCGGCTGTGCATGAGTCCCCGGCGTTCACCATGACCCAGTGGCTGCGTGGCGAGGCGCATCCGCCGGCCGGGCTGGTGGTCGCGGATGAATGTGAGCTCCGGGATGATGAGGAGCAGGGCGGTGTGGTGCGCATCAAGGGTGTGGATCTGGGTGGCGATGAGGTACGCAGCCATCTGGACAATGCCATGAGCGTGACCCGTCTGGCTCTGGATTGGGAGAAGCAGCTGTCGTTGGTATTGGACGATGAGCTGACACTGCGCCGGCTGCGGTTCAGCGATGATCTGAAGGAAAAGCTTGACGATGATGCCGGGGATGACCGCATCGCCCGTTTTGATGCCGCCTTCAGCCTGATGACGCTGGAACTGGCACGGGTGGTGCCGGCGCTGCTCGAGGCCTTTGGCGGCGAGGATCGGTCGGCGCTTAACGCTTGATCTGGGCGTTGAACTGTTCGCCGGTGACGCCTTTGGAATCCGGCCCCATCAGGTACAGGTAGGCGTCCATGATGGCTTCTGGCTCGGGATTGCTGGCCGGATCTTCCGCCGGATAAGCGTTGTGGCGCATGTAGGTGCGGGTGGCGCCGGGATTGAGGCTGTTCACGCGCACGGCGTTACGCTGGTCGTCCAGCTCGTCGGCCAGGGTTTCCATCAGGCCTTCGGTGGCGAACTTGGAGATGGCGTAGGCCCCCCAGTTGGCACGCCCCTTGCGGCCCACGCTGGAGGAGGTGAGAATCACCGAGGCGTCCGGAGCTGCGCGCAGCAGCGGGATCATGGCCTGGGTGAGCAGGAAGGCGCCGGTGACGTTGGTGCGCATGACCCGCTCCCATTCCTCGGGGTTGTAGTACTCCAGAGGCGTGCGGTCGCCCAGACGGCTGGCGTTGTGAAGTAGCCCATCCAGGCGCCCGAAGTCTTCTTCAAGGCGTTCCACCACCTGGCTGTAATCTTCCGCCTTGGCGCCCTCGATATCCAGCGGCAGGATCAGAGGGGCGGGGTGACCCGCCGCTTCAATCTCGTCATAGACCTGTTCCAGTTTCTTGATGGTGCGTCCCAGAAGGATGACGGTGGCGCCGTGCGCCGCATAGGTCCTGGCAGCGGCGCGGCCAATGCCGTCACCCGCGCCGGTTACCATGATGATCCGGTCCTGCAACAGGGCCGGTGACGGTTGATAGTTTTCGACGGTCTTTGCGCTCATGCGGAATCCGTGTCGGGTTGGTGGGTATCAAGGATGGTGAAAAACTCAGTGCCGTGGTCGATGATGTGGTGGGCGTTCCACTCCGCGACGTTCTCGTCCGCGCCCAGATAGCCGTAGCGCGCGGCCACAGTGGTCATGCCGGCTGCCAGGCCGGACTCGATATCACGCCTGTGGTCCCCGGCGTAGAGGCAGTGCTCCGGCGCCACACCGATCTGCTCGGCAGCCAGCAATACCGGCTCCGGGTCGGGTTTGGTATGCGTGACGTGATCCGGGCAGACCACGCTGGCGCAGCGCTGGAGCAGGTCCATCTCCTCCAGCAGCTGCAGGGTGTACTGGCTGGCTTTGTTGGTGACGATCCCCCAGGGTACGCCCTGGGCATCCAGGTGGGCCAGGACTTCGGTCAGACCCGGGAAGAGCCGGGTGCAGACGGCGATGTGGCTGGTATACAGTGCCAGCAGCTCAGCGTGGCATTCGTCGTAGCCGGGATCCTCCGGGCGCAGCCCGAAGCCCAGCTGGACCAGCCCACGCGCGCCGTTGGAGACCACGCGGCGGATGCTGTGCTCGTCCAGCTGCGTCAGGTTGTGGCGGGCACGCTGCGTGTTAAGGCACCAGATGAAGTCTGGTGCGGTATCCAGCAGGGTGCCGTCCAGGTCGAAGAGAATGGCATTGAAGTGGCTCACGCGTCGGCCTCCGGTTTGATGCCGTGCATGAAGTAGTTGACGTCAATGTCCCGCCCCAGACGGTATTGGCCGGTGACCGGGTTGTAGGCCAGGCCCGTGGTGTTGCGGGTTTCAATGCCGGCATGGCGGAAATAGCGGTCCATCTCCGAGGGGCGGATGAAGCGCTTCCATTCGTGGGTGCCGCGGGGCAGCAGTTTGAGCACGTATTCAGCACCCACCTTGGCGAAAAGCCAGGACTTGGGGTTGCGGTTGATGGTCGACACCACCAGGCTGCCGCCGGGGCGCAGGAGGCGGGCACAGGCGGCAATAGTGGCTTCGGGGTCCGGCACGTGCTCCAGAACCTCAAGGCAGGTGACGGTGTCGTAACGCTCGGCTTGCTCTTGCGCCAGGGCTTCAACCTCTTCTACGCGGTAATCCACGGTTAATTCGGCCTCAAGAGCATGCAGGTCCGCCACACCCACGGCTTCCCGGCTGAGGTCGATGCCGGTGACAGTCGCGCCACGCCGCGCCATGGCCTCACTGAGCAGGCCACCACCACAGCCCACGTCCAGTACCGTCTGGCCGTTGAGACTGCCGGTGTGCTGCTCAATGTAGCCCAGGCGCAGGGGGTTGATCTCATGCAGTGGTTTGCACTCGCCTTCCGGATCCCACCAGCGCTGGGCCATGGCATCGAATTTGGCGATTTCGTTCTGGTCAACGTTCGGGCTCATGGCACTGTCCTCAGTGTTTGTCGGCTTCAGCGATGTGGCGTTGCCACTGGTTGACCCGCTCACTCAGGCCGTGGAGGTCCATGCGTTGCAGCTCACCCTCAATCACTCTGAGCTCGCCAGCCACCCAGGTGTGGCTGACCTGGCGGCCGCTGGTGTTGTAAACAAGGTGAGAAATCGGGTCATAGACGGGCTGGACCAGCGGATCGCCCAGGTCCACGGCGATCATGTCCGCCTGCTTGCCGGGCTCCAGTGTGCCTACCCGGTCATCAATGCCCATGGCGCGGGCGCCATTGATGGTGGCCATGCGCAGGACGCTGTAGGCGTCCGTGGCGCCGGCCTCCAGTGTGCTCAGCTTGCCCAGAAGCGCGGCGCTCTGCATTTCGCCGAACATGTCCAGGTTGTTGTTGCTGGCGGCGCCGTCGGTCCCCAGAGCCACATTGACGCCAGCGTCGAGCAGGCGCTGCACCGGGCAGGCGCCGCTGGCGAGCTTCATGTTGGCTTCCGGGCAGTGCAGCACATGGGCGCCGCTTTCGCGCAGCAGTTTGACGTCGTGATCGTCCACCTGGGTCATGTGCACGCAGTGGGTGCGGGGTGAGAACAGGCCCAGTTCCGCCAGGCGCCGGCTCGGGCGCAGGCCATGGGTCTGAATGCTGTCGTCCACTTCGCCGGCGGTTTCGTGCAGGTGGATCTGGATGGGAAGGTCCACTTCCTCGGCCAGGGTGGCGATGCGTTTGAGCGGCTCGTCCGAGATGGTGTAGGGCGCATGCGGGCCAAAGGCGATGGTGGCCAGATTGCTGTTGCGCACACGGTCATGGAGGGCCAGGCCTTTCTGGATGTATTCCTCGGGGCCACTGCCCCACTGGGTGGGAAAGTCCAGGATTGGGAATGCGGCCTGGATACGCATGCCATGCTGCTGGGCAGTCTCCACGATGGTCTCGGGGAAGAAGTACATGTCCGAAAAGCAGGTGGTGCCGGTGCTCAGCATCTCGGCGATGGCCAGCTGGGTGCCGTCGGCGACGAAGGCTTCGTTCACGAAGCGGTCCTCGGCGGGCCAGATATGGTCCTGGAGCCATTCCATCAGCGGCAGGTCGTTGCCGAGGCCGCGCAGCAGGGTCATGGGGGCGTGACCGTGGGCGTTGATAAGCCCCGGCATCAGGAGCCGGTCGCCGAGGTCGCGGTGCTCGTTGGGCTGGTAGTGCTCCAGGGCGGTGGTTGTGGGGCAGATGTCGAGGATCTGGTTGCCCTGGATGGCGACGCTGTGGTGTTCGAGAACCTGCCGGTCGGTCATGGGCAGGAGCCAGCGGGCGCTGATGAGTTGGTCGACTGGTTGCATCTGGCTCATGGCGTGCTCGGTTGCTGGTTTAGGGTCTCGGCTTTCAGGGACTTGTGAGTGGTGCCCTGTGGCTGCAGACTCGAAAGTATAACGGATGGTGGCTTTGGGGCCCATGGCTTTGCGTGGTCTCCAGACTGTTGGCTTGTTGCCGGCGGCCATGGCGTACGCCGTCGAGTGCAGCTTCAGCTTTATCGTTTTAATTGAGGAATCTGTTTGATGACAAATGGTCAGGTAACCCCTTTCATATGGCATGGCGAGGTGCTGGAGGTGCTGGATCAGCGGCTGTTGCCCGCTGAAGAGGTATGGCGGGCGCATTCGGATGTTGAGGGGGTTTACCAGGCGATCCATGAGATGCAGGTGCGGGGCGCGCCGGCGATCGGGATTGTGGCGGCTTATGGGGTGGTTCTTGCGGCCCGGGGGTGTGCGAGGGCGTCGGATTGGTATTCACGGCTGGGGGCCAGCATTGATTGGCTGGCGCAGGCGCGGCCGACGGCGGTGAATCTGGTGTGGGCGCTGGAGCGCATGCGCGGGTGCTTGGATCAGGTGGCTGATGCGCCTGAGCTGGTGCGGGTTCTGGAGGCGGAGGCGCAACGCATTCATGAAGAGGATGCGGCGGCGAACCATGCGATGGGCGTACTTGGTGCGGACCGCATCCTGAGCGGGGGTGGCGGGCCGAGGCGGATTCTGACGCATTGCAATACCGGGGCATTGGCGACTGGTGGGCAGGGGACGGCGCTGGGTGTTGTTCGGGAGTTGTTCAGCCGTGGTGTGCTCGGTTGCGTGCATATGGATGAGACCCGGCCCTGGCTGCAGGGGGCGCGGCTGACGGCCTGGGAGTGTGAGCGTGAGGGGATGCCGTGCTCACTGAATGTAGACGGCGCGGCGGCGACGCTGATGGCGCAGGGGCAGGTGGACTGGGTCGTGGTCGGGGCGGACCGGATTACGGCGAACGGGGATGTGGCGAACAAGATCGGTACTCTGCCGCTGGCGATACTGGCGCGGCATTTTGGGGTGGGGATGATGGTGGTGGCCCCGTCCTCAACTCTGGATGGGGCGACACCCAGTGGTGATCGGATTGATATCGAGGAGCGCGATGGTAAAGAGCTGCGGCGTTCTGGAAGACGCTGGTTGGCGCCCAATTCGGTGACGGTGTTCAATCCGGTCTTTGATGTGACGCCGGCATCACTAGTGGATGTAATCGTGACGGAGACGGGGGTGTGTGAGGCGCCGGGCAATCAGATGGCGCCACTGCAATCACTGACCTGACCGGTCGGATCGGTTGTTGTTGCTGTTGGCTTTACTGGTGGATTCGCGTTCGGCGTCCAGGTCGTTCAGGGCCTCGTTGAGGCGCGCCTCCTCTTCGGCCACGAAGTGCAGCGACATCTCGAAGGATTTGCGGGTGAATTCCAGCACGCGCTTAAAGCCTTCGTCCGACAGCTCCCGGGCTTCGTCGTGCCCCCGGTAGATATTGATGAATTCACGCTCGCGCTCGAAATGCAGCGGCAGGCGACCTACGCCCCAGTCGTTCAGGACCCGCCATGTGTCCGGACTGTAGGCTCGGGTGTACTTGAGGATGAACGGAACCGGGTCGTTGCGTGCGAGCACGGCGGCCAGGCGCAGGATGAGTTCAAAGGGGAGGGCGGCGGTTCCGTCCTCAACGGCTTCCAGCAGACTCTTATCCCGCAGGTTGAGCGATTGCGCCAGGTCGTTGACTGTAAGGCCCGCCACTTCGCGCAGGTCACGGAGGGATTCGCCCGCCGTCAGCATCATGCGCAGCTGGTCCTGGCTGCCCATGAGCTTTTTGCCCACCTTCAGTGAGTTGCCGGTGGTACGCCGGGCGATCTTGTAAGCGGAGCCGGTGTAACCGGCCAGACGATCAAGCAGGTTGGGTTCGTCGTCGTTGGCGATATCCCGGTCAGGCGCTGTGGCATCCTGAAAACTGGATCTACCCTGGGCCTCGTCGTCCAGTTCCTGAACTTTTTCCAGCGACTCCAGAGCATGCAATGAGTCTTTCAGGAAGGTTTCCAGCGCTTCGGATTTCTCGTCGTCGCTCGCCATGGCGCCTGCTCCGCTCTATTCCTCGGCCACTGCCCCCTTTTCAGGGGTCCCGTTATAGATACTGGCGTACTCCTCGCTCTGGGCCAGAAGGTCGGTAAGGATAGCGCCGGCTTCGCGCACCACAAAATCCGGCCCCTCGTCTGCCAGATCGCTGCGCCGGGCCATGGCCGGGCGGGATTCCGCGTCCTTTTCGTAGGCCTGCCAGGACTCGAAGGCCTCCTTGTCCTGCAGTTCGCGGCGTCGGTTCACGATGCTGAGCTGCTTGTCACGGAACGCTTCCAGATCCGCCCGGCGCTGTTCGGCGTTGAGGCTGACCCAGGTCCGGTCCCGGCGTTCGTTAAGCATTTCCAGTTCGCGCTGGCGCAGTTTGTATTCGGGCACTTTGGAGAAACGCGCCTGGTGTTTTTCGGTAACGGTCTCCAGCACGTTACTGAACTCGAAATAGCGGTGATAGTCCAGAGTGTCGATCTCGTCCCATGCCAGAGCGCCATCGAGAGCGGATTCGGCTACGTTCTCGCGCTGGATACGGTCCTCGATCTCAATATCCGGTACCACGCCCCGATTCTGGGTACTGGCACCGGAAACCCGATAGAACTTGGACTGGGTGATCTTGAGCTGGCCATGGTTCAGTGGCCGAATGGCCTGAACGGTGCCCTTGCCGAAGGTCTGTGCGCCAACAACCAGTGCCCGGCCATAGTCCTGCATGGCACCAGCAAAGATCTCGGAAGCGGAGGCGCTGAGGTTGTTGACCAGTACCACTACAGGGCCGTCCCAGGCGACATCACTGCCGTTATCCTCAAACACCTGAACGGAACCGTCCGAGCCACGAACCTGTACTGTCGGGCCGTTCTCAATGAACAGCCCCACCAGCTGGTTGGCCTCGGACAGGGCACCACCGCCGTTGCCGCGCAGATCGATGACAAGCCCATCCATGCCGTCCGACTTGAGCTCCTGGAGCAGATCCCGGACATCGCGGGTAGTGCTGCGGTAGTTCTCGTCGCCCTGGCGCGCCGCTTTGAGATCCGCGTAGAAGGTGGGGATGTCGATGACGCCCAGCTGCCAGGGCTCGCCCCCATTCTGCATCTCAAGCATGTCGCTCTGAGCGGATTGTTCCTCGAGCTTTACCTCATCCCGGACAATGGTGATCTCATGGGTGTTCATATCGTTCTGGGTGCCTGCTGGGATGACTTCCAGCCGTACTTCGGAGCCCTTGGGGCCCCGGATCAGGTCAACCACTTCGCCAAGGCGCCAGCCGATGACGTTCTTCATCTTTTCGTCTTCCTGGGCTACGCCCACGATCCGGTCGGCGGTACCCAGCGAACCTTCCTCGGCCGCGGGGCCGCCGGGCACAACCCGGCTGACTTTGGTGTAGCCATCCTTGGACTGCAGAACCGCGCCAATACCCTCCAGGGAGAGACTCATGTTGATGTCGAAGTTTTCGGAATTGCGCGGAGACAGGTACTGGGTGTGAGGATCCCAGAGCCCGGCAAAGGCATTCATCCACTGCTGGAAGGCGTCCTCACTGCGGGCGTCGTAGGCGCGGTCAAGCTGGCTTTCGTAGCGCCGGGTCAGGGTTTCCTTGATGGCCTCATCCGGTTGACCGTCCAGACGCATGCTGAGCACGGCATTACGGATGCGGTCGCGCCATAGTCGATCAAGCTCATCCGTGTTCTTCGCCCATTCCGCGTCTTTGCGGTCGAGTCGGTAGCGGTCGTCATCCTCAAAGCTGAAGCTGTCGATGCCCTGGTCCAGAAGTGACAGCGCGTATTCCAGGCGCTGGACGCTGCGTTTCTGGAAGCGGTTGTAGATACGGAAGGCTGGTTCCAGGTTGCCGGAGGTCAGTGCCCTTTGCATGGTGTCGCGGTAGTCACTGAAACGGTCGATATCTCCCTGGGTGAAGTAGAGGCGCTGACCGTCCAGCTGGTTGAGGTAGGCGTCGAGGGTCTCGGAAGCCAGCTCGTCGTCGATGTCCTGTTCTTTGAAATGGCCGAACTGGAGTTGGCGTGCTATCAGGATATTGGCACGGGCCTGATCGGCCGTGGGTTCAACCGGCTGGTAGTCACGTTCGGTTTCAAGGTTGGCCTGTGCTGCGCTGGTAACCAGAAGCGCCAGCGTCAGGAATAGGGCGGAGAAGATTTGGGTACGCAAGATTGCCGTTGCTCCTGATCAGGTGGTCTGGATCACCATACTATGCCTCGACTATTAAGTGTAGGGGAGGTAAGAGGCCCCGACCAGCCGGGACTGGCCGGGGGGTGGCTCATTCGAAATACTGAGGCGTTGCGGCATGCTCGCGCAGCAGTTCCGGGGGCCGGAAGCGTTCGCCGAAACGATCCGCCAGTTCATCCGCGCGCCCGGTGAACGCCTGCAGCCCGTACTGGTTGATGTACTGCAGCGCACCGCCGCTCCAAGCGGCGAAACCGATGCCGAAGATGGAGCCGATATTGGCGTCGCGCACCTCCATCAGCACGTTCTCCTCCAGGCAGCGCACGGTCTCGATGGCCTGGATGAACAGCAGCCGCTCCTTGAGCAGGGTCAGGTCCGCGTTTTGGGCCTTGTTCTGGTCCACGTAGAGGGTCTCCAGTTCTGGCCAGAGGTGTTTCTTCCCGTTCTCTGGATATTCATAGAAACCGGCGCCGGCCGCCTTACCCTTGCGATCGTGCTGATCGACCATGGTGTCGATCACGGCCTCGGCCGGGTGGGGATCCCAGGTGCCGCCCGCCGCTTCGGTATCCTTCTTTGACTGGTCCCGGATGTGCTGGGTCAGCGTCAGGCTCACCTCGTCACAGATGGCCAGTGGTCCCACGGGCATCCCCGCCAGAAGCGCTGCATTCTCGACGGATGCGGGGTGGAAACCTTCCGACAACAGGGTGATGCCCTCGTTGACGAAGGTGCCGAAGACACGCGAAGTGAAGAAGCCACGGCTGTCGTTGACCACGATGGGCGTCTTGTTGATCTGCATGACGTAGTCGAACGCTCTCGCGAGGGTCTCGTCGTCGGTCTGCTCGCCCTTGATGATCTCGACCAGGGGCATTTTGTCCACAGGGGAGAAGAAGTGCAGGCCGATGAATTTCGCCGGGTTGGCGGAGCCCTTTGCCAGCTGGGTTATGGGGATTGTCGATGTGTTGGAGGCGAAGATGCCGTTGTCGGCCAGGTGTGGTTCCGCTTCCTGGGTGACCTTGGCCTTGAGGTCGCTGTCCTCAAATACCGCTTCGATGATGAGGTCGCAGCCGGCCAGCTCGTCCGCGCTGCCGGTGGCATTGATGCGATCCAGAACCTTCTGCTTGCCGGTCTCATCCAGCTGGCCACGCGAGACCTTCTTAGCGAGGAGCTTGTCCGAGTAGGCCTTGCCCTTTTCAGCGTTTTCGTCGGAGACGTCTTTCAGCACTACGTCGATGCCCCGGTTAGCACTGACGTAGGCGATGCCCGCGCCCATCATGCCGGCACCGAGAATGCCGACCTTTTTCACCTTGGATTTTTCTGGTGCCTGGGGGCGGCTGCCGCCCGCCTTGATGGCGTTGAGGCCGAACCAGAAGGTGGTGATCATGTTCTTAGCCACCGGGCTGCAGGTGATCTCGGTAAAGTAGCGAGCCTCGATGCGGTCCGCCGTATCCACATCCACGCTGGCGCCCTCCACAGCCGCTGCCATGATGCGCTCCGGGGCTGGATAGCAGCCCTTGGTCTTCTCTTTGAGCATGGCCGGGGCAATGGCCAGGCGTTGCGCCATAGCCGGGTGGTTGGGGCCACCGCCGGGGATCTTGAAGCCTTTCTGGTCCCAGGGCTGCCTGCTCTCCGGGTTAGCCTTGATCCACTCACGCGCTTTGTGCAGCAGCTCTTGGTGAGAGGAAGCCAGCTCGTCGACCATGCCTTCTTTGAGGGCGGTCTGCGGGTCGATCTGTTTGCCTTCCATCAAATAGGGGAAAGCTTTTTCCAGGCCCAGAACCCGTGGCAGGCGCACACAGGCACCGCCGCCAGGCAGCAGCCCGAGGGTGACTTCCGGCAGGCCGATCTTGACACTGGCGTCGTCCAGCACAATGCGCCGATGGCTGGCGAGGCAAAGTTCGTAGCCGCCGCCCAGAGCAGTGCCGTTCATGGCCGCGACCACCGGCTTGCCCAGGGTCTCCAGCTTACGCAACTGGGCCTTGAGCGACAGGATGGTGTTGAAGAATGCCTCGGCACTGTCGTTGGTGACCTGAATCAGTTCGTTGAGGTCGCCGCCGGCGAAAAAGGTGTCCTTGGCGGAGGTGATGATGATGCCGCTGATTTTTTCCGCGTCACCCTTAACCTTCTGAACGGTTTCGGTCAGTGCCTCGCGGAAGGCGGCGTTCATGGTGTTGGCCGACTGCCCCGGCATGTCGATGGTCAGGGTCAGGATGCCGTCGTTGTCGATCTCGTATTGAATTGCCGTCATGATGTTGGTCCTGCCCTTTAAACCCGTTCAATGATGGTGGCGATGCCCATGCCGCCGCCGACGCAGAGCGTGGCGAGGCCGAAGCGCAGGTCCCGGCGCTCGAGTTCGTCAAGCAGGGTGCCCAGGATCATGGCACCGGTGGCGCCCAGCGGATGGCCCATGGCGATGGCCCCGCCGTTCACGTTCACTTTCTCATCCGGGACGCTGAGCTCGCGTTGGAAGCGCATCACCACAGCGGCGAAGGCCTCGTTCACCTCAAAGAGATCGATCTGCTCCGGTGTCATACCGGCCTTGTCCAGCGCCTTGCGCGAGGCCGGAGCCGGGCCGGTGAGCATGATGGTGGGATCGGTGCTGGTCACTGCCGTGGCGATGATTTTCGCCCTTGGTGTCAGGCCGAGCTGCTTACCCCGGGCTTCGCTCCCGATTAGCATGGCGGTGGCGCCGTCCACAATGCCGGATGAGTTACCCGGCGTGTGGACATGGTTGATCGTCTCCACGTAGTGGTACTTCTCACGCGCCACGCCATCAAAGCCCATCTCGCCCATCTGCTGGAACGAAGGCTGGAGCTGGCTCAGGGCTTCGGCGGTGGTGCCGGGTCGAACGTGCTGGTCCTGGTCCAGAATCACCAGCCCGTTCTGATCCGTTACTGGCACTACGGACTTGCTGAAGTAGCCTTGTTCCCAGGCTTCTGCTGCCTTGCGCTGGGATTCCGCGGCAAAATGATCGACATCATGGCGGGAAAAACCCTCAATGGTCGCAATCAGGTCTGCACCGATCCCCTGTGGCATGAATCCGGTGTGCAGGTTGGTCTCCGGGTCCGTTGCCCAGGCGCCGCCATCCGATCCCATGGGCACACGCGACATGGACTCCACACCGCCGGCAACAACCAGATCCTCAAACCCGGAGCGCACTTTCATGGCCGCGAGGTTCACCGCCTCCAGCCCGGAGGCGCAGAAACGGTTGAGCTGGACGCCAGCAACGCATTCATCCCAGTCCACGGCCAGGGCAGCGGTCTTGGCAATGTCGGCTCCCTGCTCACCAACAGGCGTAACGCAGCCCATGACGATGTCGTCGACCAGGCTCGTGTCCAGATCAGTTCTCTGTTGCAGGGCGGTCAGGGTCTGGCCGAGCAGGGTGACCGGCTTGACCTCGTGCAGGGCGCCATCGGCTTTACCCCGACCGCGAGGTGTACGCACGGCGTCATAAATATAGGCTTCTTCAGTCATTTCGGGATCTCTGTCCTATGGGGTTCAAATCAGCTGCGATAAAGCCTCATGATCGTGTCAAAGTCCAAAGGCACAATAGCGGCGCAGATTCCCAGGGTTAATGGCACCACCCATCAAAACCATTGGCGGATGCGCTCACTCCGCCGGCACTGCGTCATCCCCGCCGCTGCGCAGGAACCAGTGCTTAAGCGCCTCACGCAACCGCTGGTAATGGTCGGGTGTGAGTCCGTCCTCCGGGTCCAGCTGGCACCAGGTGGCGAGCAGACTGTCCAGTTCATCCTCTTGGGACTCCAGACTCTGCTCGCTCTTCATACCGTCATTGAGCCGGCTGACCTGCAGGGCCATGCGCTGAGCCTGATCCTCAGGCGGGGTGGCAGCGCCGGAAACAATCTCCACACGGATACACAGCGCACGGGCCTGACTGGGCGCGTCGGACTCTTGGGTTGCCTGTTCCAGCGGCATAGGGGGATGCCGGAAGTTTTCCGGGCCCGGTGACTCGCCACCCTGGTGCTGATCCAGGGCCGTGAGCCATTGCTGATAGCGTTGCGCCCGCAGCGCACTCATCTGCTGCTCCTGGACACCGTCCATAGCTTTATTGAATTGATCCGAAAGGGCGCTGGCACGATCCCGTGGGAGCTCCAGGGCCCGGAAGGCATTGTGGAACTGCTCCAGATCGCCGGCACCGATCTCCGACGGATTCACATCCTGGAGCTGGCGGATCAGCTTTTCCGCCTCCTGGGCGGCGGCATTGAACGCCTCCTCACGGGCTTCCCGCTGATCGCTCAGACGCGCAAAGATGCGGTCGCAGGCGCTGCGGAAGGCTTTCCAGAGACGCTTGTCCTCCTGCTGGTGAGTGATGCCGATGGCCTCCCATTCCTTCTGCAGGGCTTTGGCGCCCTCGGTGGCTTCGCGCAGCGGTTCGTGCTCCACCAGGGCCTCGGCCCGCTCAACCACGTCCCGTTTGAGGGCATTGTTACGTTCGCGTTCGGTCTCAAGACCGGCGTTCAGCGTCTTGATCAACCGGTCAAACTGCTTCTGGAGCGAGCGGTTGGCGCGATAGTCCACGGGTTTGGCATCGCTCCATTCACGCCGGGCGGTACGCTGGATACGGTCGACGGCTTTGTAGTCGCAACTGCGCCAGTCGAGGTTGTCCACGAACTCCTGGAGCTGTTCCACGATGTATTGGCGCTTCTCGAGATTGGCGCTCTTGAGACGCTTTTTCTCTGAGAAGTATTCGTGGCATGGCTCATAGGCTCTGTCCGTTGCTTCCTTGAACCGCTGCCACAACTGTTGATCCGGGGTCCCGCCGAGTTCATACCATTGTTGCTGCAGGTCGTGGATGTGTTCAGCCTTGGCTTCGGGTTCCATGGGCTGCTCGGCAAGGTATTCCATCTGTTCGCACAGTGATTCCAGCTTGGGCCGGGCGGCGAAGCCAAGCCAGTCCCGCAGCTCCTGGAGCTGGCGGCCGAGCCTTGTGATCCGGGCCTGGTGCTGACGGGCCTGCTTTTCCGGTAGCTGGTCCTGGAGCTTCTGGGCTTTCCGGAAGTGCTCCCGCGAGGGTTTAAGCTGATGCTCCTCCAGGCTCTGTTCCAGCGAATCCAGAGTCCGATCGAGTTCGCCGGTATCCACGGACGGCGGCGCTTGTTCAGCGTCGGGCGCTGGAGCCGTTTTGTCTTTGTGGTATCGGCGGGCCCTGAGCAGGATGGGGGGCTCGGCAAAACCTTCGGGCCAGCTGATGGATTTCAGGGTGGTGGCGACAGTGGCCGCGTCGTCTTCATTCAGCGCCTGCTCGAGCTGGGCTTCGTGCTGCTGCCAGTCGCTGAGTGCCTGATGGTAGGTTTCCAGCTGTTCCTGCAGCCAGTTGAAGCGGGCTCTGAGATCCGCATTGGGGAGCTGGTCAGTGACCGCCTGCTCCCAACGGTTTCGCTGGGTCTTGATGATGGCGTCGAGTGAGGAAAGGCTGGTGCCTTCCTCGGGCCAGGCTGAGGTGAGCTGCTCCACCGTTGCGGCCAGAGTTTCCACCGCGCCCTGCTGCTCTTCGGCTTTTTCCTGTTCCGCCCGGGCACGGATTTGTTCTTCGGCGACGGCGCTGGCCCGTTCGCGACAGCGCGCCAGGCTGGTATCGTAACGCGCTCTCTGGGCGCTGTCGGCATGATCGCTGATGGGTTCCCAGCGGCTGATAAGGGCATCGAGCCGGGCCTGGTAGAGTTTGGTGTCGTGGGTGGCGGCCAGCGCTTCAGCGTCCTGCAGTACCTGCTCGATTTCGGCCTGGCGTGCCTGTTCCGCCTGGGCTCGGTCGCGCTGTTCGCGCAGCTTGCCACGAGCGGCCTGAAAGGCACCCTTGTCCCGGCCTTTGAGCGCACGGCTGGCGCGCTCCAGAGCGTCAGTGTCCTGCAGCCGCTCAACGGCCTCCCGGCGGATGGCGGCGGTTTCGCCTTTGGTGGCGAGTTCCTCCAGTTCCCCGGTGGTCGTCGCTCTGGCCACGATGTCCGGATCCGGGGCGGGGCGTTGTGGCGTAGCCGGTTTGGCTTGGGGTTGCGGTTGATCTGCGGCGCTTGTGGGTTGCCTGGGTTTGAAGAACTGTTTCAGAAAGCCGGCCATGATGAAGGTCCTTAAGTGCCGTAAAAGCCCACCTGACGATGTCGGGTGGTGAATGGAGTCGGACCATTAAAATTAGCACATAGAAATGGCGTGAGCCTATTGGCGTGTGGGTAGTGATATGAGTGATCCCAAGCAGTATCTGAAAGAACGGGCGCTGAAGCTTCTGGCCCGGCGTGAGCACAGCCGACTGGAGCTCTGTCGCAAGCTGGAGAAGGCTGCGGACAGTGCGGATCTTTTGGCGGAGGTGTTGGATGAGCTGGCTGATGAGGACTGGCAGAGTGACGACCGATTTGCGGAGTCGTTCAGCCGGCAGCGGATCGAGGCGGGATACGGCCCGTTACGCATCCGCTCCGAGTTGGAGCAGCGCGGCGTCAGCGGCGATAGCCAGACACTGAGTGCTCTGGCCGATGATGACTGGGTGAGCATGGCTCTGGACCAGCGTAGACGGCGTTTTGGGCCTGACGCGCCGCGTGACTGGAAAGAGAAGGGGCGCCAGGGCCGCTTCCTGGCGCAGAGAGGCTACAGTCGGTCACAGGTTGAGAGGGCGTTGACCATGACCCCGGATGAGGACCTGCCTTAGGCTTGATGCGATCACAGCAGCGGTGAGGCCTCGCGCAGCTGCTGGCGCTGGTCATTCGGAGCGCCTTTTCCGGCGGTGTTTGCGGATTGGGGCGGCTGGCTTCCGGTGTCTTCCAGTGGGGATTCAACGCCATTTTCAATGATGGCCGTAGTGGTGTCTTCATCCGGGAACATCCATTTAAGGACATCGTAATAACGGCGGATGTTCTGGGTGTAGAGTACCGGTTCATAGCCGCGGGCATAGCCGTAACGCGTCTGGGTGTAGTACTGGCGCTGGGCCAGCAGTGGCAGGTATTGCTTGACGTCGAGCCAGCGGTTCGGGTCGCTGCCATCCCTTCGCGCCAGGCGGCGGGCATCCTGAAGGTGGCCATATCCAACGTTATAGGCGGCCAGCGCGAACCAGGTTCTGTCCGGCTCCTTGATGTTATCGGGGATGCGGTTATGCAGGCGCCGGAAAAAGCGGGCACCGCCCCAGATGGAGGCTTGTGGGTCCAGGCGATTCTTGACGCCGATGAGAGCGGCTGTGTCCCGCGTGAGCATCATCAGCCCACGTACGCCAGTGGGTGAGACCGCCCGGGGTTCCCAGTGCGATTCCTGGTAGCCGATAGCGGCCAACAGACGCCAGTCCAGATCATGAGCGCTGGCAGCGCCCATGAAGGTTTCACGGTATTTCGGCAGTCGGTTATCAAGGTGAGTGGTGAAGGTTTTAGCTCCAACGTAATCCAGGTGGTCAAGATGGCCGAAGAAGCGCTCCTGGAGCTGCGCCAGTGTGCCGTCGGCGCGGATGGATCGGAAAAAGTCGCGCGCTGCCTGCATGAGCGATCCGTCGCCTGCCGGGGGCAGAAGCCAGCCCACAGGGCGGGGGCTGCTCAGGGCGAAGCCGTCGCGTACGTTTGAGAAGAAAACCTGGTTGTTTTCCAACTCACGGCTGTTGATAACGGTCGCTTCCACGTCTCCCTGGTCCACTCGGTGCAACAGTTCTGTAGGATCCTGGCGTGTTTCCGCCTGCCAGTTCATGCCCGGTATGACCTCACGGACCCGTTCCAGCTGCTGCTCGGCGGCGCTGCCGGCGCGTACCGCGATATTGAGCTGGGCGAGCTCCGTAGGGCTGCTGGGGCGCGCCACGTCAGCGTTATACACAACGATCGGCCGGCTGCGGTCGTAGACCGGTCCGTGGCGGTAGCGGCGTTGCAGTTCCGGAGTTAATGCCAGACCGGCAGCGGCCAGATGCGTGTGGTGTTCGTCCAGGCGCTGGTAGAGCTCGGGAAGGTCGTCCACAACTTCGACCCGCAGTTCAACGCCGAGGGAGTCAGCAAAACGCCGGACCAGCTCGTATTCAAATCCGGAGGGCTCTCCGTTCTCTTCGTAGTAAACGGTCGAGGCGGGGTGCATGACCACATGCAGCACACTTTCCTGGTTGATGCGGTCAAGTGTTGTGGGCTGGGAGCACGCGGTGAGCACCAATGCCAGGAGCACTGGTGCCGCCAGACGTATTGCCAGCCGGGGTGCCATACCCAGGCGTTTGAGGGTGCTGGTGCGCATTGTCCCGTCCGGCAAAGATGGAAACATCCTCTATTCTACGTTAAAAAATGGACATGGTTTGAAAGCCGTGTCACAACCATCCATTGCGTCATTCCCCTCTGTATCCCGTCCCTCGATTTGAGTATCATACGCAGCGCAAAACCCACCCGAATCCCGCCCCATAAACGAGGCTTATAGACCCATGCTGGAACTTCGTGGCGCGCCGGCTCTTTCCGCCTTTCGCAGAGAACGGCTGATGCAGAGGATACAGGCGATCTGTCCCACTATCGACTCACTCTATGCCGAATTCATGCATTTTGTGGATCTGGAGGGTGAACTCGATAACGGTAGCCTGGATGTGCTCAACCGTCTCCTGAGCTATGGCTCCAGGTGGCAGGCAGAGGCTGTAGATGGAGTGCTTTTTCTGGCGGTACCGCGCCCGGGCACGATTTCGCCCTGGTCGAGTAAGGCGACAGACATTGTCCATAACTGCGGTCTGACAAAAGTCCGACGGGTTGAGCGTGGCACTGCCTATTACCTGCGCGCCGGCCGCAAACTGGAACTGGCCGAGCGCGAAGCGTTGGCGGCACTGCTGCACGACCGTATGACTGAAAGAGTCTTCCATGAGATGGCCGGCGCGGAGCTGTTGTTCAACGAGGAGTCGCCGAAGCCCCTGGAGACAGTGCCGGTTCAGGCGCAGGGGCGTGCTGCGCTGGCGGAGGCGAATGAGCGACTCGGGTTGGCGCTGGCCGGGGACGAGGTGGATTACCTGGCGGAGTCCTTTGCCGGGCTGGAGCGCGATCCCACGGATGTGGAACTGATGATGTTCGCTCAGGCGAACTCGGAGCACTGTCGCCACAAGATATTCAATGCGTCCTGGTCCATTGATGGGGTTGAGCAGGATCGCTCGCTGTTTGACATGATCAGTAATACCCATGAAGTCGGTGGCCAGGGGGTGCTTTCTGCTTACCGTGATAATGCGGCAGTCATTGAGGGCGCGCCGGGGCAACGGTTCTATCCGGATCCATCCTCCCAGCGGTATCGCTACCACAGTGAATCGATTCATATCCTTGCCAAGGTGGAGACCCATAATCATCCCACGGCTATTTCACCGCACCCAGGGGCAGCAACCGGCTCCGGAGGTGAGATCCGTGATGAGGGGGCGACCGGCCTGGGCGGTAAACCCAAGGCCGGGTTGACCGGTTTCACCACCTCAAACCTCTTTATTCCCGGTTTTGAACAGCCATGGGAAGACACTCCGGGCCGTCCCGGCCGGATGGCTTCGCCGCTTTCCATCATGCTGGAGGGCCCTGTTGGGGGAGCCGCTTTCAACAACGAATTCGGGCGGCCCAATCTGACCGGTTACTTCCGGACCTTCGAGCAGAACGTATCGGGAGTGAATGGTGCGGAATACCGGGGCTACCATAAGCCCATCATGATTGCCGGTGGCGTGGGTAACATCCGCGAGGACCATGTGCACAAGGATGTGATTCCCAGCGGCTCCAGGTTGATCGTGATGGGAGGCCCTTCGATGCTCATCGGGCTTGGAGGCGGTGCCGCTTCTTCGATGGATTCCGGTGCCAGTGCCGAAGACCTGGACTTTGCCTCGGTGCAGCGCGAGAACCCGGAGATGGAGCGCCGTTGTCAGGAGGTGATCGATCGTTGCTGGCAGATGGGCGAAGGTAACCCTATTGCGTTTATCCATGATGTGGGCGCGGGCGGGCTCTCCAACGCACTGCCGGAGCTTGTGAAAGACGGCGGCTGTGGTGGCCGCTTTGAGCTCCGCGAGGTGCCCAATGCCGAGCCCGGCATGTCACCGTTGGAAATCTGGTGCAATGAAGCTCAGGAGCGGTATGTGCTGGCTGTTGCGGCGGAGGATATAGATCGCTTTGATGCGATCTGCCGCCGTGAGCGCTGCCCCTATGCGGTGGTTGGGGATGCTGTGGAAGAGCCCCATCTGGCGGTTCACGATGCCTATTTTGATAACAACGCCGTGGACCTGCCCATGCAGGTGCTGTTCGGCAAGCCGCCACGCCTGCATCGAGAGGTGCGGCGGGCCAGCTTTACCAAGGCGGTGTTCAATAGTGAGGCTCTGAATCCGGACGAGGCCATTGACCGGGTGCTGCGGATTCCCTCGGTAGCTTGCAAAAGCTTTCTGATCACCATCGGAGATCGGTCCATTACCGGGCAGGTGGCCCGTGACCAGATGGTGGGTCCCTGGCAGGTGCCAGTGGCGGACGTGGCTGTGACCGCCAGTAGCTTTGCAGGCTATACCGGCGAGGCCATGGCCATGGGCGAACGACCTCCGGTGGCCTGCATCAATGCGCCGGCCTCTGGCCGCCTCGCTGTGGGTGAAACAGTGACCAATCTGGCAGCTGCTGCCATTGGGGATATCAGCCGGATCAGTCTGTCCGCCAACTGGATGGCACCAGCGGGGCATCCGGGTGAGGATGAAAACCTCTATGAAACGGTGCGTGCCGTAGGCATGGATCTGTGCCCGAAGCTCGGGATCACGATTCCAGTTGGTAAGGATTCCCTCTCCATGAAGACGGTCTGGTCGCGGGATGGGGCCTCACAAAGCGTTACCTCGCCGCTGTCGCTGGTGACCACGGGCTTTGCGCCGGTGGATGACATCCGGCGGACCCTGACGCCGGAACTCCGGACGGACCTGGGGGCCACGGAATTGATTATGATTGATCTGGGCGAGGGCCGGAACCGGTTGGGAGGGTCCGCACTAGCGCAGGCTTACGGAGCCATGGGCGCCGTTGCGCCGGACGTGGAAAAGCCAGCGCAGCTGCGCGGTTTCTTTGATACCATCCAGTCCCTGAACCGCCGAGGGTTGCTCCTGGCTTACCACGACCGCTCTGATGGTGGCCTGTTCACGACGCTTTGCGAGATGGCCTTTGCCGGGCGCGCCGGTCTTAGAATCACTCTGGATTCACTGCTGGAAGACAGTAGCCATCTGGTACGCGAGCTTTTCAACGAGGAGCTCGGTGCGGTGATCCAGGTGGCGCAAGAGCATGTCAGCGCCGTGCTAAGCGCGATGCAGGAAGCGGGTCTTGCCAGTCATATCGCAAGAGTGGGGACACCGGCTTCGGACCAGCGCCTTTGCTTCAGTTTCCATGATCAGACGTTGATTGATCGCGGCCGTGGGGAGCTGCAGAAAAAGTGGGCGGAAACCAGTTACCGCATGCAGGCCATCCGGGACAACAGTGACTGCGCTGGCGAGGAGTTCGAATCTCTGGCCGATGACGCTGACCCCGGGCTGCATGCGCAACTCAGCTTTGATCCAGCCGAGGATATCGCCGCGCCCCTGATTAATACCGGCGCACGCCCATCAGTGGCGGTGCTGCGGGAACAGGGCGTTAACGGTCAGGTCGAGATGGCGGCGGCCTTTGACAGAGCCGGTTTTGATACGGTGGATGTGCACATGAGCGACATCCTTTCCGGGCGCATGACCCTTGATGAATTCAAAGTGATGGTCGCGTGTGGTGGCTTCTCTTTCGGGGATGTGCTCGGGGCCGGTGGCGGCTGGGCCAAGTCAATCCTTTTCAATCAGCGTGCGCGCGCCCAGTTCCAGGCTTTCTTCGAGCGCCAGGACACCCTTTCGCTGGGCGTTTGCAACGGCTGCCAGATGCTGGCGGAACTACGCGAGCTGATCCCCGGAGCCGGTCATTGGCCACGCTTTGTGCGTAATCGCTCCGAGCAGTTCGAGGCGCGTACTGTCATGGTGGAAGTACCGGAATCCCGGTCGGTCTTTTTTGAGGGCATGGCCGGATCGCGTATGCCCATTGCTGTGGCCCACGGTGAGGGAATGGCTGAGTTCCGTAACGGCTCGGATCATTCACAGCTCAAGCAGGGCAGCAAGGTGGCGCTGCGGTACACAGACCATTACGGTCGGCCGGCCGAGCACTACCCGCACAACCCTAACGGGTCCCCGGACGGCGTGACCGGTCTCTGCTCGGAAGACGGTCGCGCGACGATCATGATGCCCCATCCCGAGCGGGTGTTCAGGTCGGTTCAGTGCAGCTGGCATCCGGATGATTGGGGCGAAGATGGCGCCTGGCTCAGAATATTCCGAAATGCCCGAAAATGGGTCGGTTGAGGTCTTGACACAAAACTCTTATTCACATTGGGTTATCGAGACAGAGGGCTTTTGACCGCAAACTGAATTAACGTGTTGAATAAATGGTCAATTATGGTAACTCTCTGATTTTTGGTGACTTTTTTGTTTCGGTGAAAATGTCATCAATAAGGGGAGGAGCCCGTCACTGAGCGGGCTGACGGCCTCTTCCCATAAATTGTTCACAGAGTTTTCCACAGATTCTGTGGTTAACTTTTAGAGGTCTCGGGAGGAACGTATGTACAAGATTTGCTGCTTCGTTCCAGAGCAATATCTGGAGCAGACCAAGACGGCGATCTTTGCGGCCGGCGGTGGTCACATCGGGAACTATGACAGCTGCTGTTGGCAGACGAAGGGGCAGGGGCAGTTCCGCCCGATGGATGGCAGCAAGCCTTTCCAGGGGCAGCAGGGGCAGATTGAGGCGGTACCTGAGTACCGTGTGGAGCTGGTCTGTGAGGACGATCTGATCCAGGCTGTGATCCGGGCGCTCAAGGCGGGGCATCCTTACGAGGAGCCCGCCTATGAGGTGTACCGGATGGAGGACTTGTGATCGGATCAGCGGTTGTTGCCGAGGCGCCGGCGAATGTCATCCACCATGACCTCGAAGTGCTCACCGGTGGCGTTGCGATCGCTGAAGTAGCGATTCAGGGTCTCGGTTACCGTGGGAAAGGCGAGTTCCTCCCAGGGAATCTCGCTTTCGCGGAACAGCGCCGTCTCCAGTGATTCCGGGCCAGCGCCAAACTGTCCATCTATGAGGCGCGCACGGAAATACATGTGCACTTGATCGATGTGGGGCACATTCAGGACGGCGTAAAGCCCGTCCAGTTCCACGCGCGCCTCCGCCTCTTCCAGCGTTTCCCGTAGTGCCGCCTCAGTGGTGGTTTCGCCGTTTTCCATGAAACCAGCGGGCAGCGTCCAGAAGCCGTAACGGGGCTCGATGGCGCGCCGGCAAAGCAGAATACGCTCATCCCAGACCGGCAGCGTGCCCGCAACGATCCTTGGGTTGATGTAGTGAATGATGCCGCAGTTTTCGCACACGTGGCGTTCACGGTCATCGCCTTGCGGTATCCGGAACGCCACACCTGCCCCGCAGCTGCTGCAATACTGCATGTCTGTCTCCTGACAATTCGGTTTCAGTCTCTTTACGGCGGACTGGCGCCATGGGTTGGCCCCGCGGCCATTGCGACCGTCGGGATTATCTCATACTGTCGGGTACGATCGGGAACATGGGGTCACACCTTTGAAAACGGATCTTGTGCACAGATTCAATCAGTACCAGCCCAGGGCGCTGCCGCTGGACTATCCGCGCGCCAGTGTGCTGGTTCCTATTACGCACACAGAGGATCCCGAGATTGTGCTGACACGTCGCGCGGCCCGCCATGGTCCTCACAGCGGTCAGGTAGCCTTCCCGGGGGGTATGGCCAATCAAAGGGATGAGAGGCCGGACGCCACCGCTTTGCGAGAGACTCATGAGGAAGTCGGGTTGCCGCCGGAACGGGTGGAGCTTCTGGGCGAGCTGAGTCAGGTGGTATCCCGTCATGGAATCCTGGTGACGCCTTATGTGGGGCTGGTACCGGAGACCTATCCCTATCGCGCCGAGCCGGGTGAAGTGGAGACGGTTTTCCAGGTGCCGGTGCGCTGGCTTCTTGATGACCAGCGCAGCCGTACGGATGAGATCAGCTTCCATGACTGGCGACTTTATGTGCCATGTTACCGCTGGCGGGAGCATGACATCTGGGGGTTGTCCGCAATCATACTGGTGGAATGCCTGAATATGGCCTTTGATGCTGCCATTGATATAACAAAACCACCGTGGGAGGGTTGATCATGCTCTATCAACTGGAAGATCGCAGGCCTGAAATTCGGGGCGAGGGTCATTTCATTGCCGACAATGCAACTGTTATAGGGTCGGTGCTTCTTGAGGCGCGCAGCAGCGTCTGGTTCAACGCGGTTATCCGTGGTGACAACGAATTGATGACCATTGGTGAGGACTGCAACGTTCAGGACGGTGCGGTGCTGCATACTGATCCCGGCCTGCGGCTTACGCTGGGCCGTGGTGTAACCGTTGGCCATCAGGCCATGCTCCATGGCTGTGAGGTGGATGATTACAGTCTCATCGGGATCAATGCTGTGGTTCTCAATCGAGCGCGCATTGGCAAGCATTGCCTAATCGGCGCGAACACGCTCATTCCGGAAGGAATGGAGGTACCTGATGGCTCAATGGTTGTGGGGTCCCCCGGAGCCATTAAGCGCACCCTGAATGAAGAGCAGAAGTCCATGCTGGAACACAGTGCAGCGCATTACGTGGCGAATGCTGAACGCTACCGCAGCGCGCTCAAGGCGGCATTTGGGCCGGATGAACCGAAGTGACTACCAGTTTCGGGGCCTGTTAGTCGGGGGTTGTAATCAGATTGCCATAAACCTGTTGACGGTGCCCGCTGTGGGTGTAGAATACGCATCTCATTCGGGGCAACGGCCCAAGGCGGCGACGCTTTGAGGCGAAACGGGTTGTTCCGAGGGTTGACAAAATTCTGAAATGCTTTAGAATTTTGTTTTCCGAATCAGGGGCTTA